>JAAVHZ010000001.1 GCA_014799465.1 Lachnospiraceae bacterium
TATTAGTATAACATCTGATGAAGGAAGAACACCTTCTTCTGTTATCAGTAAGAAATGAAATATAGAAACTTGTTAATCAAGTAGTCTTATTGACTACATCATTATTATACTAGGAGGAGCTTTATGAATCTGGAAAAAATGATGGAAAATTATAAGAAATTTATAAATGTGCAGCCTAAAGAAGAAAACATAACAGATACGATTCGTAAATCCAAGGAAGCTTTTTATAAGAAAGAACAGGAGAGAATGCTGAATTATTTTGAGTTTTTATTAACACAATTCCGCATGATTCAGAAAAGATGGTGGCTGTTTCAAATCATTCTTTTGACAGCCGCAGTAACTATTCTGCCATCCACTCAATCTGAATATTACATCAATAGGGGAATTGGAGTCACTGGAGTACTATTTGTAGTTCTTATAATTCCCGAAATATGGAAAAACAAAACCTATAACTCTATGGAAATCGAAGCCTCCTCTTATTATTCGCTGAAACAGATTTATGCAGCACGAATTCTTCTGTTTGGAATTGTTGACATATTTCTGCTTACGGCATTTTGTGGAATTCTTCATGGAAATCTGCATTTTACATTTGCAGATATACTGGTGCAGTTTCTATTTCCAATGACAATAACTGCCTGTATCTGTTTCGGAATATTATGTAATAAATATTGCCGCAGCGAGATAACATCCATAGTGCTTTGTATTATATGGAGCACCATTTGGCTGCTTATTACAATAAATGAAAATATATATGAAACCGCCGTACTGCCTATATGGCTGTTTCTATTCGGAATTGCTATTCTGTTTTTAGCTTTTGCTATTTATAAGACATTACAAGATTGTAGTAAATGTTTGGAGGTAAATTTTAATGGAATTGAAAATAACTGATTTAACAAAGGAATTTGGAGATTTTACCGCTGTAAATCATCTGGATATAACAATGGGAAATGGTGTATACGGATTATTAGGGGTAAATGGTGCCGGAAAAACCACATTGATGAGAATGCTCTGTACTCTGCTTCGCCCTACAGGCGGAGAAATTACCTATAACGGCAAAGAAATTTTCAAAATGGATGGAGAATATAGAAAAATTTTAGGATATCTGCCACAGGATTTCGGGTTCTATCCTGAATTCACAGTACATGATTATCTGATTTATATTGCAGCCATAAAGGGAATCCGTCCGGCAGTTGCAAAAAAAAGAGTGAAGGATCTTATTGACAGGGTCGGTCTTTCAAAAGCTGCAAATAAAAAAATGAAAAAATTGTCCGGAGGCATGAAACGTCGTGCCGGGATTGCACAGGCAATGCTGAATAATCCTAAAGTTCTTGTTCTTGATGAACCCACTGCCGGTCTTGACCCCAACGAACGTGTACGTTTCCGTAACTTAATCAGCGAACTTGCTGAAGAACGTCTTGTACTTTTATCTACGCATATTGTGTCGGATGTGGAGTACATAGCTAATGACATTTTACTTATGAAAGACGGTATGCTGATACACAGAGGAACAGTATGGGAGCTTACTGACTCAATGTCAGAAAATGTATGGAAATGCCATGTACAAAAAAAAGAAGCTTCGCAGCTAATGAAAGAGTATAAAGTTTCTAATGTAAAATCCGGAGCTAATGGAATTGAATTAAGAATTATATCAGAAAATAAACCGATTCAGGATGCTGTTTTAGAAGAAACTAATCTTGAAGATGTGTTTTTATATTATTTTGGCGAAAAGGCTGGTGAACAAAATGCTGAAGTATGAAATTAAAAAAATCTTTTTAAAACCTGTTAATAGAATTGTACTTATGGTGCTGGCGGTAATCATTCTGATTGGAAGCTTTCTGGCAATTCGTGATGTAAAGTATTATAGAGGCGAAAACCATTCTGCACTATCAGGCTTGTCTGCTGCCCGTCAGTTAAAAAAAGAGAAAAATCAATGGAAAGGTTATATTACCGAAGAAGTCATAATGCGTGTAGTTGAAGAAAATAAAACTATAAAATTATCATCCGATTCACCTGATAATGCTTTAGCCTTATGTCAGGGATTTGAAGATATAAGACATTTGATTAACCTTGGTTTTTCTGAAACCGGAAATTATGATTACTATTTATGTGACAATATTTCTTCAGGGAAAGCAGCCGGACTTTATGAAAGAAGAATTTCAAAATTAAAAGAGGAATTATCAGCTTCTGGAGATACGAAAACTGCGGATTTTTTAGTCCACCAATATGAAAAACTAAAGACTCCTCTTTATTATGAATATATGGAAGGCTGGAAGGCTCTTTTGGATTCCCAATATCTGCCCACACTTATGATTATTACAATAGTAATTATAGGATTTTTAGTATCCGGTGTTTTTTCAAACGAGTTTCATCTTAAAGCAGACTCTATATTCTTTTCTACAGAGTTTGGAAGAAATAAAGCAATTAGTGCTAAAATAAAAGCCGGTTTTTTAATCATAACTGTTGTTTACTGGTCTGTTATGCTGCTCTTTTCTGCAATTATACTTGGGGTATTAGGTTTTGACGGGGCAGGATGTATGATTCAGGCAGGAGAGAACTGGTCTAGTTTATACAATATTACTTACTTTCAAAGCTGGTTGCTTACAATGTTCGGCGGATATATTGGAAATCTGTTTATACTGATGCTTGCCATGTTTATATCTGTAATAAGCCGCTCTACAGTAATTACAATTACTATTCCGTTTGCGTTATCCTGTGCACCGATGTTTCTTGGACGTATTCCGTTATTTACAGATATTATGAATCTTTTTCCTGATATGCTGCTAAGGATGTGTGCTTTTTTAGATGACTTGACTGTTTACGAAATCGGAGGAAAGGTATTTGGTGTGTATGCTATATTGATTCCGGTTTATTTGTTACTTTCCTTTGTTGTTGTACCATTGATTTATTGTAGTTATAAGAAAGCAGAGGTAAAATAGCAACATGAAAACAGCGTACAGTATATCAAAATAATATTGTACGCTGCCAATTCTTTAGTTTTATCTCTCCACCCCCGCCTTAAAATTATAAACAGGCTTAATCACATTAACAACCTCTGCCGTATCACCGATATTATTAACTATATCATCAATACTTTTATATGCCATAGGACACTCATCCAGAGTACTCCTGCTTACTGATGTGGTGTAAATCCCCTGCATCTCATTCTCATATTCCTCTACAGAAAATGCCTCCTTTGCCTCAGAGCGTGACATAATCCGCCCAGCCCCATGAGGTGCTGAATAATTCCAGTCAGGGTTCCCCTTTCCTATACAAATAAGGCTGCCGTCTCTCATATTAATTGGAATCAGAATCTTTTCTCCCTCCTCTGCAGAAACAGCACCTTTTCTTAAAATATTTTTCTCCGTATCAAGATAATTATGAACTGTGGTAAATTCTTCCGCACTATGTAAACCCATTCCCTGTAATAATTCATCCATCATGGCTTTTCTGTTTAACATGGCATATTCCTGAACTATCTTCATATCATGTATATAATCATCAAATAAATCACCTTCCACATAAGCCAGTTCTTTTGGAACAGATGTGGTCTTTGTTGATTTAAGCTTTTTAACCTCACTTTCAATCTCTCTGTCCCTTTTTTGCTTTTTTAAACTTGCAACCAGATTCTCCACATCTTCATAGCTGCTTCCATTCAACTTATGATATCCGGCATTCTGATAAAATTTGGCGACTTCCAGACCAAGATGCCTTGAGCCTGAGTGGATAACCAGATATATATTCCCCTGCCCGTCAGTATCAGCTTCAATAAAATGATTTCCGCCTCCAAGTGTACCAAGACTTTTCTCAGCACGGAGCATATCAATATGACCTGCACATTTTAACTCACCTAACTTCAATCTTTTCAGATATGGATGATTTTTTTCACGAATGGCAAATCCTGAGGGAATTCTTTCATAAATCAAACGATCCAATTCTTTAAGATTCAGTTCTTTTTCCTTTAACATTACCGTTTCCATTCCGCATCCAATATCTGCCCCAACCAGATTCGGAACTATTTTATCTTTAATGGTCATAGTCGTTCCAACGGTACATCCACTGCCTGCATGCACATCCGGCATCATACAGATTTTAGCATCTTTTACAAACTCCTGACTGCATAACAGTATAATCTGTGCAATGGAATCCTGGTCTATTATATCCGTAAAGACTTTTGCAGTATTATATTTTCCTTTTATTTCTAACATTTTGCACCATCTCCTTTATGTCAACATCTTTCCTAATCTTCGCTCTTACTATAGTCGGCATCATAATATCCCATAACAACAGGCACAATCCCAAATCTATAGTATATAGGCTTATATGGATACTGCATAATAAAATAATATATCAGCTGCCCTTCAATCTGAAACGCCAGTCTTTTAAACTCGCTATCGTCTGCATAAAAATTATCTAACCCAAGATAATTTCCTCCCAGATAGTCCACATATTTTTTTGCCTTTCTTTCAATATCCATATCTGCGTCCTGTCTTTTCTCCATGAATCCCATTACCTTACCGGTATCACTATCCATATTTATCCATACCACATTATCTTCCAAATCAGAAAAATAGAAAGAATATAGAATCACAATGTTCACACTGTCAGTGACTTCCATATATAATTCTTTTTGCACAGTATCCATCACATAATTATCATCTCTAACCAGAATCCCACATTGCATTAATTCATTTAGTACTGATTTTCCTTTCTCGTCCAGTTCTTCTTTTTCATCAACTGATATATACATATCTATAGGCTCACTAAATTTGCCAACCTTCGGATATATAATATCAAATTTATCTGCTAATGTTAGTTCATTTATTTTTTGAAAAGAGACTTCCTTCTCATCACTTTCAGCTAAATTCTCAATCTGACGTTCATCTTCCCATCTAAACCTCTCCTCCGGAATACGATAGCTTAAAACAAAAATTCCAATTACTCCTAAAATCAATATTAAAAAATGCAGTTTATTCCTCATCAGCTATGTCCTCTTTCTCCATCGAAAGTAAAATAGTAACTTTTGTTCCTGTTCCCTGTACACTTTCAAACTTCATCGTTCCTCCATGCAGTTTGACAATTGTACTGGATATGGTAAGACCTAAGCCCGCCCCTCCCCGTTCTCTGCTTCTGGATTTATCTACCATGTAAAATGCATCTGCAATATTTTTAATCTGAGACTCCGGGATACCTTTTCCTGTATCTTCAACTTCAATACAATATCTATCACCTTTTCTGACTCCTGTAATTGAGATTTCCCGTTTCTCTTCCAATGCCTTTCTTGCATTATCCAAAATATTTACTATTACTGTTTTCATTAAAACAGGTTCTACCCATAACCGGGATTCCTGAATACTCATATGAAATCTTATATTTTCCCTTGCAAATACCGGCTCCATAGATTTTCTTATATCTTCAAAGAATTGATTAATATTAATATTTTCATACTGTATTTCCTGTTTTTTCAATACGATAATATCAAGCATACGCAATGACAATTTCTCAAGACGTTTTCCCTCTTGATATATATAATTAGCACATTGAAATGTCATTTCAGGAGTTATGCTGCCTGAACGGAGCAAGTCAGCGTATCCTATAATAGAAGTCATAGGCGTCTTTATTTCATGTGCAAAGTTTCCTACAAACTCCTCTTCTCTCTTAACTGCATCCTCCAATTCTTCCATATTTGATTGGATAGAATCTGCCATCTGGTTGAAACGTTTTGAAAGAATATCAATCTCGTCTCTCTCATTTTTCTTCATCGGAAGGCGGACTGTAATATCTCCTTCAGCAATTTTATCTACTATTTTAACAATTGTATTTAAAGGTCTCGTTATCGCCCCTGCCACAACCATACTTACAAACATATTTATTAAAAGAAGTATCAGGGATATTTTCTGATATATCTTTATCTGTTCATCTCTTTGTTCAAACACTGATGTACATTCATAATTGCTCTCAATGTAATATTTTTTATTTTCTATATTAAACTCATTTACCATCTGTATAAAATATCTGCCATCACTTTTACATAACTGCCAGACCACTTTACCAGACTTTGCATTTTTGTAGAAACCATTATTATCCCATGATGATACATTTGAATAAATCGTCTGACCGCCCACATCTAAGATTCGGAATTTGCATGTTTCTTCCGTTTGTTGATTAGATAATTCTTTTGCTGATAATTGTAATCTATCTTCAATTGTTTTCAGGTTATCCTGCGAATTATTGTAATATGTTGACAACACTACTCTGTTCATATAATTCTGCTGCATTACTTTATCAAGAAATTGCTGATATGAATTCTGAAACGAAGCGTTTACCACGAGATAACTGCCTAGCGTAAACAATGCCGCAAATATTGATACTGTACTTAGAAAAAACTTCCATTTAATTTTCATCTTTCAGTTCCAACCGATATCCCACTTTATATATTGTTTTCAGCTCCATTTCCAACCCAACCTTTTTCCTCATACGCTGTATATGTAAATCAACGGTTCTGCTGTCTCCTTCATAATCCCCGCCCCAGACACGCTCATATATGACATCACGAAATAATGCAATATTGGGATTTTGTGCAAACAGGGCAAGCAAGTCGAACTCCTTTGGCGTCAGAGGAATTTCCTCGCTGCCCTTCTTCACACTTCTTGATATAAGATTAATCTCCAAATCCTTTATCATAAATACCATTTTCTTTTTATTGTATCTTCTAAGTACCACATCTACCCGTGCAAGCAGTTCCGCCACATCAAAAGGCTTTACAATATAATCTTCCGCCCCCATATTAAGCCCTTTTACTTTATCCTTTACATCTGATTTTGCAGTAATAAATATAACAGGAATATTCAAAGGATATATATAATCCATAAGTTCAAATCCGTCTATTCCCGGCAGCATAATATCTAAAAGTATCAAATCATATATATTCTCATCAATCAAGCCCACCGCATCTGTTCCTGTAAATACAGAGTCACAATGATAACCTGCCCTTTCCAGACTCATGGAAATCAGATTCGCTATGGGCTTTTCATCTTCAATAATCAATATCCGTACCACTACATTTTCTCCGTCTAAACTATAATTATCAGGCTAAAGATTATTTACTAAATTTTTGCATCAATTTTGCATCAATCTGTACTAATCATCAATTCCAAAATTAAACTCCAGTTTATCTTCTGATGCATCTAATTTGTCTTCCAGCTCATCCAACTGCTTCTCCTGACTTCTGTAATCGTCATACGAAATCTCTCCACGTTTATACAAGTTTTCAATATAATCATCATGTTTGTCTAAACGATGGTCAACTGTATCAATTTCGTCTTTTAGTTCAATAAACTGTGCCTGTTTTTCATCTTTATTATCTGATGGTATGGCTGAATCTGCCTTTTTTGTCACTTCATCCACTGCATTTATCAGAGACTCTATGGTATCTTCTGTGTCATTTACTGATACAGATGTTTTCTCGGTATTACCTGATTGTTTAGTACTTTCATTAGTACCGGATTTGTTTCCGCATCCTGCCAAAACAATAGCACTTACCACAATTACCGAAAGTGAAAATAGTCTTAATCTCTTCATAAAAACCTCCATTTCTATTTTTACATATACTATATCACTTAATAAAAATAATATTCATAAAGAGAGTTTGACTTAAATCATTTTTTCAGATAATATACTGGTCTGATTTTTCTGACTGCCACTCCAGCAAATCCTCAAGTGTTATATTATCTACCACATTATTAATTGCATCATTTAACCGTTCCCATACCTTTATGGTAACACAAGTATCACGCTTATCACATTCATAATTTTCCTCTGCGACACAACTTACCGGAGCCAAATCACCTTCAGTAAGTCTTAATATCATTCCTACAGTATACTCCTCAGGATTTTTCTTTAAAAGATAACCGCCCTGAGAACCTCTTATACTCCTCACATATCCTGCCTTATTCAATATGGAAATAATCTGTTCCAGATACTTTTCCGAAATCTGCTGCCTCTTAGCTATATCCTTTATGCTCACAGGCTCACCTGTATTATATGTTGCCAAATCAAGCATTAATCTTAATGCATATCTTCCTTTTGTAGATATCTTCATCCGGTTCTTCCTTTCTAATTTCCAACTTATTTAATATGAATTGTATATTTTCCTATAGAAAATGTCAAGAACTATAATGCAATGTAACAGTTCAGCCATCATTCATAATTTGCCAGACTATGTATTATGACTAAAAATTAAAATATCTGCTGGCAAATTATTCATGTAGGGCGTCCGCCCTATAGAGAATAATATATAATAATTTCTTAGTGAGCAAGCTCCCACGAAATTATTATATATTATTCTCTGCATGACTGAACTGTTACACAAAATTTATAAAAAATGATTGACTTTTTTTAATTTAATTTAGTATAATACCTCTGTCGAGTGGCGATAAGCGTAAATCCAGATTTTGGATTTGCGCTTCTTTTTTTTGAATAAAACAATGCATTTTAGAAAGTGAGATGATTAAAAATGAATGAAAAAACAAACAAGATGTCCTTTATGCCCATAAACAAGCTTATGATAACAATGGGGGTTCCCATGATATTATCCATGATGCTTCAGGCAGTTTATAATATTGTGGACAGTATTTTTGTTGGCGGAATGGCAGATACGGGAGAACAGGCACTTAATGCCCTCACATTAGCATTTCCGATACAAATGCTGATGGTTGCAATTGGAATTGGTACCGGTGTCGGTATGGGGGCAGTCGTTTCCCTGCGATTAGGACAGGGAAAGCATAAAGAAGCAGGAAAAACCGCAGGAAATGCTTTTACTCTGGCAACTTTTATATATCTTGTATTTTTCCTGTTTGGTATATTTGGAGTAACTGCATACATTAAGAGCCAAACCAAAAATATTTTAATAGCTGATATGGCAATCGGTTATCTAAGGATATGCTGCGTTCTATCTTTTGGAATTGTATTTTTTTCAATATTTGAAAAACTTTTACAATCAACCGGCAAATCACTCTATTCCACAATTGCACAAATTGCCGGTGCTATTGTAAATATGATTTTAGACCCTATACTCATTTACGGTTGGCTGGGATTACCGACACTTGGTGTTTATGGTGCAGCTTATGCCACAGTTCTCGGACAGATTACATCTTTGATTCTTGCTGCGATATTTCATTTTAGTAAAAACACAGAAATTAAAATTGAACCAGCTTATATGAAACCATCTGTTCAAATCATAAAAGAAATTTATGCAGTCGGGCTTCCTGCAATTATTGCACAGGCTCTTATGTCGGTTATGACCTATGGATTAAACAGAATACTTGTCAGAATAGATGAATCGGTAGTAACAGCATATGGTCTGTTTTACAAAATCCAACAGTTTATCTTGTTTGCCGCATTCGGACTTCGTGATGCAATTACACCTATCGTATCCTTTAACTATGGAAAACAGGATAAGTCCCGCATCAACAGCGGAATAAAATATGGATTAGGCTATACCTTTGTAATCATGCTTATCGGCACACTTTTTTTAGAAATATTTGCAGAGCCATTTGGGGCATTGTTCGGATTAGCCGGAAGTACAAAGGAAATATGCATAGGTGCAATGCACATTATTTCTATCAGTTTTGTGTTTGCCGGTGCCAATATAGCCTTTCAAGGAATCTTTCAGGCATTGGAGTCCGGTCTGGAATCCCTCATTGTTTCTGTTTGCAGACAGTTCTTGTTTGTGCTTCCTGTTGCATGGCTGTTTTCAAAAATAGCTATAAATAATATTGATTTGACATGGATTGTCTGGATGACTTTTATTATAGCAGAAGGAATTAGCTGCCTGATTTCTATAATTTTTATGAAACGGATAAAGAAGAATAAAATAGATTTTCCGCAGGCTGAATTTATTTAATATATGGATTCTAAATAATTTCCATTCACTTCATGAACAGATAGGTAATAGAACTATTTTAAAATAGACTTAGAATTTGGAAGTTTTTACTCTGATTAAATAATGGTAAAGACTTCCAAAAATTATTGTTACATTATGCATCACTACACTTTTCCACTCCTTTACATAAAAATAGAGCACATAGACTGGTTTTCTATATGCTCTGACGCTGTTTATTTATTCTGTTGAATTGTGATAATTGCTAGTTTGACAAACCAGAATTCTAATAAGACCTAATTTATAGGATTTGACCCTCAATGATGACCGCCTCCATGACCAGACTGATGATGACCCACGCCGTTTACTCCATGACTATGCTCTCCAGTCTGTGTGCAGCCCTTTACCCCACAAGAGTTATGCGTATGGCTCTCCATTTCTGTACAACCTAACACACCGCAATTATGATATGCATGCCCATCATCCGCACTGTGTGGGTAACAGTATTCTCCGTTATGCACATGTACTTCTGTCTGTGTACATCCCGAAATCCCGCAGGAAAATGCCATTTTATCTTCCTGAACTTCGCTCTTAATCTCTGCCTGTGTCGTCTTCTTGTTCTCTGGCTGTACCTTATCTATAATCTCCGCCTGTGCTGAACCCTTGCCTTCTACTGAACTTTTATTCATCGCATAAATTGAAACTATACCACCTGATACCATCGCAATCACTACAAACGCAATGACCAATAATACTTTTTTCTTTCCCATTCCCATCCTCCTCTTTTCTGAACAATTGTTTTAATGTATAAAAATACTACTTTTTTAGCTTGTATTTTTTACGTCTTTCATCACATAATAACTCCAATCTGTTATTAAATATTTCTTTAGTTATCTCTTTACAGGAATTAGTATTTAATAATATTTCAAAAGAGTTTATCTGGTTCATATATAGTTGTAAAATATCTTTCTTTTAACAAGTTGCAGCCACTTGTCCCTGACATAAGCCTGCATCGCTTTTTTGAAATCATAATTTTCTTCTGTAAATATCTGTTTATACATAATCTGCTCCTCAATTGCAGTCTGATTTTCTAATGTTTTTTCTCTTGATTATTATATAACATAATTGAATCTTCGCATATTCTGTTATCCATCCTAAATCCGGCTAAATCATCTGTTTCAAAATTCATTACAGGAAAAAATTTATTAGTGTCTACAAATTCTACTATAACACTATTTTTAATTATATTCTACATATATCTTCCTTTCATTTTTTACAGCTGCATTAATTAAAAAAACTAATTGCTCAATAACTTCCTTAGATTTTTTTATAATTTCTTCATCCTTTGTATCTAATAATTTCTCATTGAATTTTTTTAATTCTTCCAATACAATATGTGGATATCTCATCTCCCATTTATCATCATAAAAACCATCCCAAACAACCATTCCATTCTCATCACTCCATATTTTTACTTCTCCCTCCCCTTCATATCCTTCATAATAACTTTTATCCAACATATAATTACTCCTTCCAATGTCATTTATCTGACAATTCTATCTGATCTTGTACTGTTTCCCTGATAAGCTGTGCCTGACCATTGTATTCTTAGGTAGTTTTTCTAATATAATCTAATACTGAAACACAGCTCCACCTCATACACATTGATTTATAAGAATGTAGGAGATAAACTTTTGAAAACATAATCCATATTTAAAATTTCTCCTTTATTATATCTAAATTCTTATCAACATTTTTCAGTAATTCCTCAAATATAATTTGGCTTGAACACACATCAGAATAAATCAAGAAAAATACTTCTATGCCATACTTTCTTTTCTCAGCAGAAAAAAACTCTTTTATAGAGTCTATGTAATCTTGTTCACATCCTCTATATAACTTTTCGTATTTGCTTACATTTTGTACAATTTTTTCTTTACATTTTCTTAATACAATTACATCATTTACATTAATAATTTTGAATGCCATTCCAGCAAAGCCACTTCTATCACGCTTATATTTAATTTCACAATATAATACTTTCTCATCTACTATTTGAATTTCATTTTTATACGATGAATCCATTAGTCTTATCACCCTAAAACTCTCTATATTCATAATCTTTCCTTTTCACTCTGTTATTATTCTTTTATAGTTATTCACCAGTATTCATAATCACTTTTATTAAATCATTTAGAATATTCTTTCACGACTTCCTTATCATCCACATGATTAATTACATATTTTTTTATTTTTCCATCAAAAAATACCGTTATATCTGTAAAAAAATATTATCTACGGTTCTTATTAAAAAGTCCTTAACATCATTTTCATTTTTCATTATTTACTCCAGTTCTACTATCTAATAACATTTCTAATTGTCATTTAGACATTCCTTTCATCCTATTATTCTATAAATCTATTGATTTGCTCGATGTGAAGAAACTCAAAATGATATGCGATATTAAGTTCTAATTAATTTGCAAATAACAATAATTGCACTTAAAAGACATTATTTCAGACTGGCAGATTCCTGATTATTACAGTATCCTTATGTAATGACACAATATATCCTAAAACTAACAACACTTTCTAATTATTATCAGGAACATATACTATTATTTTTCCATCATTCCATCCACATGGCCACCCACCAAGTTTATATGCTTTAAACAAACTCTCAAAAAATGCATTCTCCTTGCCACAGACAAATCTGCTTTTCGCACATAACTCTATTTCGTTTTCCATCTCCTCCTGTATGCTATAATCATCAACTGTATATTTTATTTCCATCAACTCTGGTATTTCAATACTCCTTAGCACTTTTGATAATTCTGCGTAATTATCACAACGATAAATTATACCTTTTACTTTTGCCATATTTTCTTCTAATATATCCACCCATGTCTGTCCTTTATATTCTTTGTATTTATATGTTCTACTAAACGCATTACAACATGCTTGTTCAAAATCATATATAACGTCGTACTCCTCAGTACTTATTTCAATTTTCTCCTTAAAAAAAACTAAATTTCTAATTTCCTTTTTTGTTTCTTCTAATAAATCATAATTCCAATCCATATTCTATCAATTTTCTCCTTATAAATTCTTCCATTCTGGTACTACCGCTAACACCAAATATTTTCTCGGATTTTCTACCAATTTTACTTTTCGATGCAGGTATATGATCACACATGTAAATTGGTGTACCATCTTGCATCATATTTCTTGCTGACTGTTGCAAATTATATACTTCTCTTTCAAGTTCTGGAACATTTTTACTAACCTCCATATTATCCAAAAATTCCTTGATAACACTCGTATATTGTTTATGATATCCTTGATGTATTGATGTTGCACTAATTTCTCCTAAATTACGTTCTCTTAAAAACATTACATTACTCGCATCGTCTAAATCCATTCCTATTTTTTGAAGAATTGGATGTTCTTTAAGTTCCTTGGGGATTATATGCTGTGCTTGATATCCTGCCCTTGATGTATTTGGATCTAGTCCCATTTCTATGAACATATTTTCTCCCAGTACAGTAGAATCACCTCCAGTAACAACCCCTTCAGTTCCCAGAATCAGTCTTGAATTACTACTACTATCAACACCAATCCCCTTACTATTATGCACACTATGGTCCACATACTTAACCGGATTATTTCTGGCATACACATACAGATTCAGCCCATCCCCATGATACGTATCCACCTGCGTAAACCTTCCAATCTCCGGCACATAATACCTTGCCCTCAGATAATACTGTCCTGTAATCCCGTCACGCATCTCCCCTGCAAATCCATACCGGCTTGTTACATTCTCTTCCGCACTGACAGTATTTCCAAACGCATCATACTCATACCTGCATAGAACCCTTCTGCCTATATCAGCATTTTCTTCCTCACTTCCAAACTCATCCCCTGCAATGACATGGCTCACACTTCCAAGACTGTCACACGCATAATGATAATACGTCCTCGCCTGTTCACTATCCGATGCCACCAGCCTTCCATTCCCCCTTATGTATCTGGTAACACTCTCCTCGTCCTCATCACACACAGCATCCCTTCCGCTATATATGAATTTTATCAGTCTTCCGTTCTCCTCCGTCTCATGCCTCAACCCTTCTGCATCATACCTGCATATGAGTTTTCTTCCGTCTTCCATAACAGCTTCAGCCATCCGGTTCATGCTGTCATATTTATATATCCCACTGCCGTCAGAAGTCATGTTCCCGTCTGCATCATAAGTAAATTCCCTTACCTCATTAACCTCACCATCACCTCTGCTGCATCCAACACTTAACAGCTCATTGACCTCATTATATCTGTAACTCTCCGTTATCCCCCTGTCCGTCATACGGCTCACCCTGTTGCCTGCACGGTCATATGCATATGATTCGCTGATGTCAGGTCCGTTTACTCCGGTAATCCTTCCGATACCGTCATACCTATATTCCGTAACCGCATTTATCCCATCTGCAACATTTGCCTTTTTAATACAGTTCCCCTTATCATCATAACCATACCGTATATCAGATATAACATTTCCCCCGACTGATACCCTTGTTCCCGCATACCTTCCGTCGGCATCATATTCATATCCTGTAACAATATCGCCGCATACAATCCTTGACACTTTCCCCCCAAGTGTATACGCATACTATGTCACACTCACTTATCCTTATCAGACGGTTAGAAATATCATAAACACGTACTAAGGTTCTTTATGATTTATATGCTTCTGATTTAATAAAATTATCTACTAAAAATTTATCTGTATCATTTAACCCAGCAAAAAGTTCATCAAACATACTTTTAGCATAATCGTTTTCTAAAAGTGCCAATGCAGCTATAGCTACATGTCCAAATTGCCATGGTCCAACAAATCTATTATCTTTCAATAGTTTACCAAGTTGAGTTAACCTATTAACTATTCTCTGATTACAATAATTTCTCTCTATTATTTTAAACATTGCCATAGCTACAACTCTTAAATTTTCGACCTCTAGACAAATAATCAAATCTTCATTTTTTATATTATCATTTTGAATTTCTTCCACTAATTCAGCAATTAATGACATTCAAACCATCCTTTCATATTTTTATTCTATAGGTCCATATTTTTCAATAATATCTTGTTTCTCTTTTTCAAAGTTCACTCTAAGTTGTTCTGCAACATTATCTAGTCCTAACCTTTTTGCCTCTTCAATTTCGATATTATAGGCTTTTAGTTCATCTGCAATTCTTGCTTCCCAATTTTGATATGCTTCAGCAGCAGATGGAAATCCATTTAATTTAGCTTCCACAAAATGACTATGCTCATGTTTCAAAGCACTCATAGATGCATTAGGATCAATTATAATCTGTCCAGGCTCTCCCCTTCTAAGAGGTCCATATCCCATTACGCCTACTCTATATTTCACCTCTACTCCATTCTCTTTCAGTTCTTTAATTAACTTATTCCATTCTTTTGGATTTGATTCAGAACCTCTACCAAATACATCTCTAAATGGATCCGCAGGATTATCAAATTTATTAATTTTCTTTCCTTTTTTTATTAACTCATAGATATTTTCATTACCACTCTCACTCCCCTCAACCGACTCCTTACTAACATGCCCACTAGGATCTACATACTTCACCGGATTATTTCTGGCATACACATACAGATTCAGCCCATCTCCATGATACATATCCACCTGCGTAAACCTTCCAATCTCCGGCACATAATACCTTGCCCTCAGATAATACTGTCCTGTAATCCCATCACGCATCTCCCCTGCAAATCCATATCGGTTTGCTACATTCTCTTCCGCACTGACAGTATTTCCAAACGCATCATACTCATACCTGCATAGAACCCTTCTGCCTATATCAGCATTTTCTTCCTCACTTCCAAACTCATCCCCTGCAATGACATGGCTCACACTTCCAAGGCTGTCATACGCATAATGATAATAAGTCCTTGCCTGTTCACTATCCGATGCCACCAGCCTTCCATTCCCCCTTATATATCTGGTAACATTCTCCTCATCCTCCTCACACACAGCATCCCTTCCGCTATATATGAATTTTATCAGCCTTCCGTTCTCCTCAGTCTCATGCCTCAGCCCTTCCGCATCATACCTGCATATGAGTTTTCTTCCGTCTTCCATCACCGCTTCAGCCATCCGGTTCATGCTGTCATATTTATATATGCTCCTGCCGTCAGAAGTCATGTTCCCGTCTGCATCATAAGTAAACTCCCTTACGTCATTGACCTCACCATCACCTCTGCTGCATCCAACACTTAACAGCTCATTGACCTCATTATAGCGGTAATTTTCCGTTATCCCCCTGTCCGTCATGCGGCTCACCCTGTTGCCTGCACGGTCATATGCATAGGATTCGCTGATGTCAGGTCCGGTTACTCCGGTAATCCTTCCAACACCGTCATACCTATATTCCGTAACCGCATTTATCCCATCTGCAACATTTGTTATTTCGTATAGCCAAGGATGAATTTAGCAGTCATCATTCTATTTGCTCTGGCAATGGTATAAAAATAATTTATCTACTTTTATTCCACTTCTTCCAATAACATATTATAAAAAAAGTCGCAAAAACTTTCCCAAGTATCTGGCTGACTGGAATAATTATTACTTTCAATATTTTCAATATCAATTGAATCACACCAAATAATTGCAGGAACATTTTTTATATCCATTACTACTATACTTTCTGGTGGCTCAGCTAAAACAATATACTGTTCTGATAACTGTATGCTTTCTCTTAATCTCAACGTTTCATCTATAATATTAATTTCATTATTATCTTTAAAATCATAGAATTCTATAATTCCCACACTGCCTCCACTAAAATATTTTGATATTTCCTTAAAATCATCAGGCAATGTTACACCCAATCTTTTTTCAATAGTATTTAACTCTTCTTGATTCAAGGCATCTTCTGAAAACATTTCTAAATATTTCATTTTTAATTCAGATAAACTTTTCATTTTAACACTCCTATCTATTTTTTTCACGCCACTTCCAATACTCTCGTGTATCATAAGCAAATTTTTTTCTGTCAATAGGATAAACAGGATTGGGTTTATTCTTTCCATATTGACTATGTAAAATATGTTGACCATATTTACCAACTCCATGATATCTTGTGCTTGCTTCTGCTAATCCACCCCGAGAATCTTGACCTAAATGATGTAATGTTGCAAAATATCCATCGTTCAGTTGTGGTGCAAATCCATGTTTGGCTGCCTCAGCATTAGTTTTTCCAATATAACGTTTATCGCCACTCGTTCTAATTTTATTCCAATCTATATCGTTTCTTTGGTATACCTCATAAGTCTGACCAGTTCCTTTGGGATGTGTTGCTGTCCAACTTATTTTCTCTTTCGTAAATATTTTATTTGTCTTACTACCACTCTCACTACTCTCAACACCAATGCCCTTACTAACATGCCCACTAGGATCCACATACTTCACCGGATTATTTCTGGCATACACATACAGATTCAGCCCATCTCCATAATATGTATCCGCCTGCGTAAACCTTCCAATCTCCGGCACATAATACCTTGCTCTCAGATAATACTGTCCTGTAATCCCGTCACACATCTCCCCTACAAATCCATACCTGTTTGTTACGTTCTCTTCCGCACTGACAGTATTTCCAAACGCATCATACTCATACCTACATAAAACCCTCCTGCCTATATCAGCATTTTCTTCCTCACTTCCATACTCATCCCCTGCAATGACATGGCTCACACTTCCAAGGCTGTCACACGCATAATGATAATACGTCCTCGCCTGTTCACTATCCGATGCCACGAGCCTTCCATTCCCCCTTATATATCTGGTAACACTCTCCTCATCTTCTTCACACACAGCATCCCTTCCGCTATATATGAATTTTATCAGCCTTCCGTTCTCCTCAGTCTCATGTCTCAACCCTTCCGCATCATACCTGCATATGAGTTTTCTTCCGTCTTCCATCACCGCTTCAGCCATCCGGTTCATGCTGTCATATTTATATATCCCCCTGCCGTCAGAAGTCATGTTCCCGTCTGCATCATAAGTAAATTCCCTTACCTCATTAACCTCACCGTCACCTCTGCTGCATCCAACACTTAACAGCTCATTAACCTCATTATATCTGTAACTCTCCGTTATCCCCCTGTCCGTCATACGGCTCACCCTGTTGCCTGCACGGTCATATGCATAGGATTCGCTGATGTCAGATCCGGTTACTCCAGTAATCCTTCCGACACCGTCATACCTATATTCCGTAACCGCATTTATCCCATCTGCAACATTTGCCTTTTTAATACAGTTCCCCTTATCATCATAACCATACCGTATATCAGATATAACATTTTCCCCGACTGATACCCTTATTCCTGCATACCTTCCGTCGACATCATATTCATATCCTGTAACAATATCCCCACATACAATCCTTGACACTTTTCCCCCAAGTGTATACACATACTCTGCAAGCACCCTGTCGCACTCACTTATCCTTAACAGACGGTTAGAAATATCATACTCATAACATGTACTTTTTCCTGTTGCATCCGTTACCGATTTTTTATTGCCATTCAAATCATATGTATAACTTACAAGTGTCCTGCCGCATGCCCTTTTTGCCTTTATCCTGCCGCATGCATCATATTCATATGTGTACTTTATTCCTCCTCCCTCTGCCGTTTCCAGACTTCCGTCCGCACTGTATTTATATTTACAGACCTCTTTACCGTCCTGCCCTTTTATCATTACAATATTTCCGAATACATCATATCCGTATTCCATCTTTTTGCCCGAACGGTGTGTTTTTGATATAACCCTTCCCACAGAATCATATTCAAATGTCTCCATACTGCCGTCAGCATATTTTATCCTGTCCGTATTACCACGTATGTCCCTGCGGTATTCCCTTCTTCTTCCTTCACCGTCTGTTGCTGCCGTAATGCTGCCCATTTTATCATACTCATATGTTTCTGTTATATCTTCGGCTGCCTTTACTTCGGTCATATGACCCCATACATCATTTTCAAAGTATGCGATCTCATCTCCCAATGTCTGGGCGGTCACATTTCCAAAGGCATCATATTTATATTCCCTGCGTACCCCTGCTGCCGTAACAGAGTATATCATCCTTCCTCCGGCATCATAACCATATCTTATGCTTTCTCCGTCTGCCTTCTTCTGCACCAGTATGTTTCCACTGCTGTCATATACAGTTTCTTCAAGGGTAATGCCGTTTGGTGAAACAGTCTTTACAGCTCTTGTGCACAAGTCATATTCCATTACTGTTCCTACGGCATCTTTACCTGCCCTTCTGTTTTCTTCAGGGCTGATTATTCTGACACATTTTCCTGTAGCGTCATAGTTGTATATCGTTATACCGCCGTCTGCATTTTTCTCCTTCAAAATGTTTCCGAATGCATCATTTTCATACAAAACCGTTATTCCGTTCTCTGTACATTCTGACAAATATCCGTATTCATCATACTTGTATGTATTACTTCTTTTAATGTCAGCATTCTTTGCATCTGCTGCCGTTACTGATGTTTTTCTTCCTGACCCGTCATATGCATATGATATAGCAAGCCCGTCAGGCATTACAGCCTTTATGAGATTTCCAGACTTGTTGTATCCGTATTCTGTTTCTTCTATGAGAATCTCCCTGTTTTCAGGAAACTCCTGCACTTTTCGGCTCTCAAAGAAACGGTTTCCGTCTTTTCTTTTAAATGCAGGTTTCTGTTGTTCTTTTTGTGTCTGCTTTTCAAATATTTTCTGATTTATTATCCTACCGCATCTGTCATACTCATATATTGTTACCTTACTTTTCTCGCTGTCCTGTAATGCAGTTTCCCTTACCATTCTGCCATATTTGTCATATTCGTATGATGCGGCTGCTCCAGTGCTGTCCGCTATTTCCGTAAGGTTTCCGCTGTTGTCATATTTTCTCCGTATGGTGCGGCTTTCACCTTGCGGCGTCTCAGTGTCGGATTGAGGTTCGGCATATGTCTTCTCTACTATCAGTTGTCCGAAATCATCATATACATAGGTTGTTATGGAATATAACGGAGTTCCGTCCGCCTCTATGGATAACAGTTCATTTTTTGTTGTCATCTGCCCTACGGCATTGTATGTGTATCTGTCTCCCGGATACAGGCTCGTATCTTTTCCGGTATCTTCTGCTTCTGCAAGCATCCTTAATACCTTTGGACTGTGTATATGGCAGATAACATTTCCATGAAGGTCATATTTATATTTATCTGTTATGTTTCCATACGGGTCTTTTACCTTTGTTATCCTTCCTGCTGTATCCCTTTCATATATATATCCGTCTTTTTCTGCATACAGGCTTTTTCTTATAACTCTTCCGCAAGAATCATTTTCATAGCTTTCAGCTCCTAAGCTGCCTGTCTGTTTTCTTATAAGATTATGGTTAATGTCATAAGAATATATAATGCTTTCTTCCATGCAATTTTCTTTTGTGCCACATTTTCTAATGCTTACAACATCACCATTCGTATTTCTTTTATATTCTGTTTTTCTTCCACATTCATCAGTCTCCGAAATAAGACTGTCCATTATGTCATATTCGTATATTATTCCCGCATCTTCTATAGTACCTGTCCAGTTTTGTGACGGTGATACTTTTTTTACCAGCCGCCATGCATCATCATAATAATATGCCGTTCTGCCGCCTTCCGAATCTGTATACGTTTTTAGTTTGTTGTATTCTGTATAGGTATATGTTTCTTTAATGCCTTCTGTATTTTTTTCTATAAGCCTGCCTGCTGCATCATAATTCTGTGTGGTAATAATTCCATTAGGAGCTGTGATGCGGCATGGTCTTGGAAATGTACCTTCGTAATCATACAAAGTAGTAACATCATCATTTTCTATCGTCTTAATGATTCTTCCATAAACGTCATACTCAAATGATACGATATTTTCTTTTCCCGTATTATTGTCAAGAAGAGTTCTTCTTTCGGTTATATTTCCTTTTATGTCATATGTAAATGTGGTCTGTCTTCCGCTGTTGTCCCATACCTTTGTGTTCATACCGTTTTCATATTCATAATATGTTATCAATCCTGATGGTTGTTTACTTCGCAGAAGATTTCCGTTTATATCATGTTCATATGTAGTTACTGCCCCGCATCTGTCTGTACATTTTGCCAGATTTCCATACTTATCCGTCTCTCTTTTTACTTCACTTCCATCAGGATATTTTATAAGGATAATATCTTTTCTGCTATCATATGTATAGTGTGTAGATGTGTTGTTTTCTTCATCCGTAACGGTGTTTGTTCTGGTCTTTTCATCGTATGTAAATGTATAACTGGCTTCTCCTGCCAGCTTTTGTTCTATTACCCTTCCTTTTTCATCATACCTGTTTTCCAGATAAGTATTACCTAAAGAATCTGTTATTGTATTCAGATTTTCATTTTCATCATATGTGTAGGTTATTTTTGTGCCGTCACATCTGGTAACTGTTGTAAGTAATCCCTTTTCATAACTGTAGCTTACTATTCTGCCTGTATTATCTGTGACAGATGATACCTTCATACTTTCCCATACAAATGTAAGACTGTATCCGGTAGGAAGGCTGATTTTTTCCAACCCATATTTTCCATAAATATATTCTGTGATATTACCATTTTTATCCTTTGCCTGTATGATTTTTCCTTCCTCATCATAATAATACCGGATATTCTTTAACCAATCGGTGAATATGTAGCCTTCTTCCTGCTTTTTTAATGTGTATTTCTTTGTTCCACCTTTTTTGTTTGTATATGTACTGCCGGTTTTGATAAATTCTGCCGTTTTAGCATCCGGCATCGTAACGGTGACAGAGTCTCCCTCCAAGGTGATATGGGTATCTGCATTAAATGTCCATGCCCTTCCGAGACTTTTGTTCCTGCGGTCTTTTTCTGTTGTATATCTTCTTATCAGGCGGTAGTCTCCGTTTGTGTCCGGCAGCGAATAGTCTGTATCCTCGCAGATAAACTTTCCTGTTGCCATATTTATCGGGTCTAATTCTTTGTCTTGATATTCTCCTGAATCATCACCAATTTGATTATCATCTTCGCCATCTTTTTTAATATTGAATACCTTCTCAGAATCTATTCTTTCAATTGTCTGTTTGTTATATGTGCTGTTTTGTTGTGTGGTGTTATTTGTATTATTTTGTCCTGAACCTCCTGCTTTTCCTGTGCCTCCTAGTACACTTACGCTTACATTTACATTTTCTTTCCCTGCCATATTTATGCTCCTCCTTATTGTTTTTTAATCCCTTCTGCAAGTTTTTATCTGAGGCTTTTCCTTATATTACTCTGCAATCTTAAATCCTAAGCCCCACACCGTTTCTATATATTCATCTTCCGTTATTGCCTTTATCTTACGGCGTATATTACTTATATGCACATTGATAGTCTTATCCTCTCCCATATAGTAATCGTCCCACGCATAACGGTAAATCTCATTTTTTGTAAATACTTTCTGTGGATGTTTCAGCAACAGCTCAAGTATTTTAAATTCCTGAACTGTAAGGCTTATTGCCTGATTATTTACAGTAACCTTCTTGCTGTCCTCATAAAGAACCAACTCTCCGTATCTTAAGCTGTCCCTGCCTTTTAATATATTGCTCTGCCTTAGCTGTACAAGAATACGTGCTTCCAATTCTTTTAGTTCAAAAGGTTTTGTCATATAATCATTTGCACCGGCATTAAGAATATCTATTTTTGTATCAAGCTCATCTTTCGCAGAAAGTACTATAACCGGAGTATCTGTTACCTTCCTTACCTCTTTTAACACATTATTCCCATTCATTCCGGGAAGCATCAAATCAAGGATGATAACATCAAATTCAGAAGATTTAACATAAAGCATTCCCTCTGTACCAGAAAATGCACTTACCACATCATAGCCCTGTTTACTCAACGCTTCATTAATTAACTGATTAATTGTATTATCATCTTCAATAACCAGTACATTCAACCATATCACCTCCTATGCATTAATGTTAAATACCCCGCAGCATAGCTGCAGGGTATCATAATATTACTGCAGCCGTTGTTTATTGTGGTAAAACTTAAGACTGCTATTTACTATGTTTTTTTCTTGCTCTTTTATTACGTCCTCTTACAGGCTTATTGACACTCTTTGGTGTGGCAAGTATTATAGACTCAAAAGGTCTGAGCCTTACTGTCATATTATAGTCAAAATAATCACATTGTGGATCTGCTGCTTCAGCCGTATAAGTTACTGACTCAACATCATCTATATCCACACTGCTCATTATTCTTTTATATTTTCCCGGATTCGGTACACCAAGTACATATTCTTCTCTTTCCACAGGAGTAAAATTACATATAAACACAAGGCTGTCATTAAATGTATTTGGTGCTTTTCTTATAAAGCTGAATACACTCTTATCCCTGTCATTTGGATTAATCCACCTGAAACACTCATACTCTTTTGATTCATATGCATACATTACCGGATTTTCTTTATACAAATGAAGCAGTTTCTTAAAATACTTCTTTATTCCCGCATGTATAGGCTCATCCAGAAGATACCAGTCAAGCCCTCTCTCTTCTGACCATTCCTCTCTCTGACCAAAATCCTGTCCCATAAATAAAAGCTTCTTACCCGGCTGTCCTATCATAAATGTATATGCAGATTTAAGGTTCTCTGCCTTTTCCTCTATCGTACCAGGCATTTTGTAGAACATTGATCTTTTCAGATGTACAACTTCATCATGTGAAAGCACAAGTATGAAATTCTCACTGAATGTATATGTCATATTAAATGTCATCTTGTTGTGGTTATCACGCCTGAAATACGGGTCAAGCTGCATATAATCAAGGAAATCATGCATCCATCCCATATTCCATTTAAACTTAAATCCCAGTCCACCATCCTCAGGTGTCTTTGTAATATTAGGCCATGCCGTAGACTCCTCTGCTATCAGATATGCCCTTGGTGCCCTTTTATTCAAAATACTGTTCACATGACGGAAAAATTCCATAGCTTCAAGATTGCCGTTTCCGCCATATTTATTAGGAACCCATTCTCCTGCATTTCTTCCATAATCAAGATACAGCATTGATGCCACTGCATCTACACGCAACGCATCTACATGGAACTTCTCAACCCAGAATAATGCATTTGCCACAAGGAAGTTTACAACCTCACTCTTTCCATAATCAAATATCTTAGTGCCCCAGTCCTTCTGCTCACCCTTTCTCGGGTCTGCATATTCATATGTCGGTGAACCGTCAAACATGGCAAGCCCGTGCTCATCTTTTGGAAAATGTGCAGGAACCCAGTCAAGGATAACTCCTATTCCGTTCTGATGCATATAATCCACAAAATACATAAAGTCCTTTGCATCACCATATCTGGAGGTAGGACAGTAATATCCGGTTACCTGATATCCCCACGAAGCATCCAGAGGGTGTTCTGATACACCCATAAGTTCCACATGCGTATATCCCATATCCTTCACATAATCAACCAAATCATGTGCTATCTGCCTGTAATTGCAGAATCCGTCTGCACTAAATGAATAGTCTTTTTTCCATGAACCAAGATGAACTTCATAAATGGAAATTGGTCTGTCTATAATGTCTTTTACTTCTTCTGTCTGCTTCTTAATCCATTTTTGATCTTCCCATTCATAACCTTGAATATTTGTAATCTTAGATGCATTGCCCGGTCTGAACTCAGAACCGTTACCATATGGGTCAGCCTTATAATGTGTCTGTCCGTCTCTGCCTGTTATGGCATATTTATATATCTCGCCTTCGCCTACACCCGGAACAAAAGCCTCCCATATACCGGATGTTTCAAGCGGTGACATAATATTAATATAGCCATTCCACTGATTAAAATCACCTACTACGCTTACTGCCTTGGCATTTGGTGCCCAAACTGCGAAGTATGTTCCTTTTACACCATCTATTTCCATAACATGGGCACCCATTTTCTCATATATCTCATAGTGAAGCCCATTTCCAAAAAGATAGCGGTCTGTTTCTGTAATAATATTCATAAGCATCATATCCTTCCCCGAAATTTATTTTCTATTGTAGTTGATAAGACATCCTTTTAGAATAATTTCTCTTTCGTCATCCGTAAGCTCACCAAGTTTAAGTTCGAATTCTTTCATTTCATCTTTAACAACATAAGCTTTTATTGTAGCTGCCTTCTCTCTAACAGCTTTTTCTATTCCCGGTACAAATATATAGTCACCATTTGCAAATGGAAGTTCATCATTTTCATATATAAATGGAAGCATACCCCAGTTAATCAAGTTGGAGCGGTATCTCTTTGTAGCATATTCTTTAGCGATGTTAGCCCAGCCTCCCAATACTTTCTGGCATGAAGCTGCCTGCTCTCTTGCCGAGCCGTCACCCGGTTTTACCGCATATATGGTACTTCCCATTCCGGTATTTGTTCTTCCTGCATCAGGGAATTTTTCTTTTACCTTATCCATTATACCCTTTATCTCAGGCAATGCCGTAGCCGGACAGTTTCCTGCCTCCCTTGCCTTCTCTGCTGCCTGTACTTCTTTGGCACGTCCCACATAAGCAGGATCTTTTCTTGACAAGGTGAACTCTGCAAGTCCTAACGGATTAGAGCGGTATGATGAAGTCTCACCGGAAGGTATAAGCTCATCCGTAGTTGTTACAGGGTCATGTATCTCTGACACTACTTTTATTAAAAGATTTTCAGTTAATGCACACATTTCAGGCCAGTCCTTAATATTAGGACCAAACTTAATCTCCACAGACGAATCAGCCACACCCTTGCTGTCAAATACCCTGTTTTCATATATTGTCTTATCAAAGAAATATTTTGGTTTTGAATAGTTGGCATCCATATCTGTAGCTGCTGTAAGGAATCCCTTATTAGCCGCCGTAGCTGCAATGGATCTGGCATCCATAAGTGCAACAGAAGCAATCTGTCCACTCTGTATTTTAGAACCTTCTCTGTTAGGGAAGTTTCTTGTAGAATGACGTATACTTAAAGCATTATTTGCAGGTGTATCTCCGGCACCGAAACAAGGTCCGCAGAACGCAGTCTTCACAACCGCACCTGCTGCCATAAGGTCAGCCAGTTTTCCGTTCCTTGCCAACTCTACATATATAGGTGTACTTGCAGGATATACACTTAATGTAAACTCATCACATCCGATATTAGCACCTTTTAATATATCTGCCGCATCACAGATATTTTCAAATCCGCCTCCGGCACATCCGGCAATTATACCCTGTTCTACATAAAGCTTTCCGTCTCTTACTTTATCTTTTAATGTGAAATCAATCTTATCTCCGAAGCTTACTTTTGCCTTCTTCTCACACTCATCTAGTATATCCATAAGATTCGCATTTAATTCCTCAATTGTATATGCATTGCTTGGATGGAATGGCATAGCAATCATAGGCTTAATGCTGCTTAAATCTACATATATCATTCCGTCATAATATGCAGTATCTCCAGGATTAAGTTCCTTATACTCTTCACTTCTGCCATGTATATCATAAAATTCCTTAATCTTATCATCTGTCTTCCAGATTGATGACAGACAGGTTGTCTCGGTTGTCATAACGTCAACTCCGATTCTGAAATCGGCACTGAGTTTTTCAACACCCGGTCCCACAAACTCCATTACTTTATTTTTAACATATCCGTTGGCAAATACTGCACCTATAATGGCTATAGCCACATCCTGCGGACCTACTCCCGGCTGTGGTTCTCCGGTCATATACACACCAACAACTCCCGGCATATTAATATCATATGTCTGTGACAAAAGCTGCTTTACAAGTTCAGGACCACCTTCACCCATTGCCATAGTTCCTAATGCTCCATAACGGGTATGGCTGTCTGAACCTAATATCATCTTACCGCCTCCGGCAAGCATTTCACGTGCAAACTGATGTATTACCGCCTGATGAGGAGGTACATATATACCGCCATATTTCTTGGCACATGTAAGTCCGAACATATGGTCATCTTCATTTATGGTTCCGCCAACTGCACAAAGACTGTTATGGCAATTAGTTAATACATATGGAATAGGGAACTTCTCAAGCCCTGAAGCCCTTGCTGTCTGTATGATACCTACAAATGTAATATCGTGTGAAGTCAGCTTATCAAACTTTATCTGAAGCTTGTCTTCATTTCCCGATATATTATGTGCCTGCAGAATACCATATGCCATTGTATTTTTAGCTGCTTCCTGCTGTGAAATATACTTATCTCCTAATTTATTTTTAAGTAATACCTCTGATTCAGCATTTACTTCAATGACTTCCGTACCATTAAGAAGATACGCTCCGCCTTTACTTAGTTTTATCATTCCGAATCCTCCTTAATATTATGCAACTAATGATTATTATACTAATTTTAGCAAAATTATGCAATGAATTTCTATAGCTGTAAACACACAATTTTGACTTTAAGTCATTTTTTTTTTGTAGAAAAATTTTCATAGAAAAATTTGCGTAGAAAAATTTGCATAGAAAAAAGCTGTACAAATGTACAGCCCAATTTTAATAAGGCATTACCACACCGAAGTATTTCTCTGCCTTAATATTATCTATTATTTTATAATCATTATTATTATTAAGCACCAGCCATGCATGACTTCTCCATATTCCATCCTCCGTAAGTATAAATCCTGATACTACACGTATATTTTCGTCATCTTCATCACGATTCATATACAGCCTTGATGTTCCCCCCGGTCCAATCATAACATCATAATCAAGCAAATGACCAAATTTTATAATTTCCTCGCTTACATTTTCAGGAATATTTACACCCTTTCCCCCAATTGAAAGTAATTTGACTACTAATTCATCTTTGTTATCAGTTTCTGGCATGTTTTCCTCTCCTATCAATGTATTTTCTTCTTCAAAATAACATAGTATTTTCAATAGGTCAAGGGGTTTTGTCTTTTAATCAATAAATTTATGTTTTTATTTAAATAATTCCTCAATTTTCTTACCATTCACATCTATATACAGCTGTCTGTAAGCATATTCTGCATCTTTTCATTGAAGGTACTTTCTGTTATATTAATACGTCATACTGTTACCGGCTATTCTGTACTTGGTTCTTCCGTAGTATTCACCATTCCATCACTGCATACTGTTCCTGCATATGTATAGAGATTGGATAATGACAGATTCAGATTCAAAGCCACTCGCACACCATTATCACTGTTACTGACATAATATCCTAAATTGCTGATGCAGCCTTCACAGTTAACATTTGCTGCATTACTACTATATCCTCCCGGCGAACGAAGCCACCACAGGCAATTGCCTTTGTCTAATGTACTGCTAAACACTCCCATTGCCTTTGCATAATCACTGCTTTTGCTTCCTCTTGATATATCATCTACAAAATAATCCGGTGAAAATCCATATGTCTTTGCTTCTTTTGTACAAATCTCTAATTCCGACAGCAGAAACAGTTTATCCATAGTGTTATTTCCGCCTTCAATATCATAATACATGTTAGCATAATTCGCCACATTGGTATCTTCTATTGCTGACTGTTCTTCAATAGTAAATGCACTGTCTATAAAGTTACTGCTGCTGTAATTTATACCTTCCTGATTCATATCAGCATTATATCCGTTCAGCCAGCTTCTTATTGTACTTGTCTCCCATGTCGTATCTTCATATTCTGTATTATATTCTTTGTCATCAAGTACAATGTCTGACAACATCATTGCACTATCTCCATCCGTTTTCAGAACCCTCCATTTAATAGGTTCATACTTGAAATAATGGTATGTTGTATCATCTTCCCAGTTATAACGATTTTCATCTCCACTTGTGGCATAAGTTGCATCACCTTTTAACATCCTGTGGTACTTTGTGCCGCTTACAACATTGTTATAAATAACATTGTCATTCATGACATTGTTATTTATAACAATATCTCCATTGTCATCCCAGCCTTCCGCTCTCTGTAATACATCATATTCACTGTCTGTTTTTTTAATCTCCGTCTGCGGATAGCTTCCGAAATACACGCAGTCCCATTTTACATTCTGTCCTTCCTGTGCATCTGCTACCTTTACAATTTGGGGATTTGATATATTTTTTTCTACCTTTTCACTTTCAGCTATAATTCCATCACTGCATACTGTTCCTGCGTATGTGTAGAGATTAGATGATGACAGATTCAGATTCAAAGCCACTCGCACACCATTATAATTGCTGTCTACACTATGGCCGTAATAGTTAATGTCGCCATAAATGCCTACAAATGCTGCAGTAAAACTATAGCTTCCTGGCGAACGAAGCCACCAGCGGCAGTTTCCTTCTATCGCTATATCGCTATATACTCCCATTGCCTTTGCATAATCACTGCTCTTACATCTTCTTGCCTCATCATAAGTTCCTGTGTCTTGTGCAAATCCATATACGGATGCAGTATCAGCATATACTTCTGACATCGACAAGAGGAACAGTTTATCCATGGTATTCTTTATACCATTGGTATTCTTTATACCATTTATGTTATTTCCACCTTCAGTATTATAACTCAGATTATCATTATTTACTACATTGGTATCTACTATTGCTGACTGTTCTTCGATAGTAAATGCACTGTCCATAAAGTTACTGTTGCTGTAGTCTATACTTTCTTGATTCATGTCAGCATTATATCCGTTCAGCCAGCTTCTCATTGTGCAGATTTCCCATGTCATTGTATCTTTCCATTCTGCATTATATTTTCTGTCATCCAGAACAATATCTGACAGCAGCATTGCACTATCGCCATCTGTTTTCAACACCCTCCATTTAACAGATTCATACCTGAAATAATGGTATGTTGTATAGTCTTCCCAGTCATAATTACCTTTTTCTCCACTTGTGGCATAAGTTGCATCACTTCTTAACATTCTGCGGTATTTTCTACCGTTTATACCATTGTTATAAATAACAATATCTCCATTATCATCCCATCCCTCCGCACTCTGCAGTGCCTCATACTCATCATCCGTACTTTTTACCTCTGTCTGTGGATAACTTCCAAACCACACACAGTCCCAGGTAACCTTCTGCCCTGCACACATTGCATCCATATCCACAACCGGATTATGCAGTACTGCTTCTTTCACTTCTTTTACCCCGATTAAGTTCCCTATCATACCTGACAGTATGCCAAATACACTCAAAATTACCAGCATCACACCTAGCAGACATAATAATATTCTTTTTGTTCTATTTTCCTGCATATCCTCTGCCTCTCATGATTTAAAATCTAATTTTAATTTACAATTCTGTTTAATTATAAATGTAATTCCACTTAACAGTATGAGTCAGAAATTTTTACAGCCTTTTTAATAAAAAGACAACTATCAATAAATGTTTCCGTATCTTTGATTTACCATAACACATTTCGTCCATTATACTCCCTTCCTCTATATTACATAATGTCTGGAGGTCTAATTTAGTCGATTATACCACAGCACTGTCTGCATTTGTACTGTTTACTATATTATATATCTGTTAGCAACATTTTTCTACAAGCTATAGTTGTTAAATACTTCATATGTACAAAATATCTGACTTAGGAAAAATTCACAGAACTTATTGGTGCATCTGCCGACTATCTGCTATGCGGATACGAACAGATTAACTCACAAAAAACAGCACTGGCAATATCCTGCCAATACTGTTTGAATATATCTATTATATAGAGGTTAATATACCGCATTTCTCATCTTTTAATTTAAAGCTGCCTGCCAATTTTACCTTTGTTACTGTATTTTTCTTTGAATTTACTTCTATAATCTGAAGTTTCTTTACTTATGTTTTTTATTTGCCGGCTATTCTGTACTTGGTTCTTCCGTAGTATTCACCGTTCCATCACTGCATACTGTCCCTGCATATGTGTAGAGATTGGATAATGACAGATTCAGATTCAAAGCCACTCGCACACCAATATCACCTTTATCGACATGGAAACCATAATCGCCGTCGCCGATACAGGTTACAAATGCCGCACTACTACTATTGTCGCCCGGCGAGCGAAGCCACCAGACGCAGTTGCCTTTACAATCTGTTGATGTACTGCTAAACACTCCCATTGCCTTTGCATAATCACTGCTTTTACTTTCTCTTGATATATCATCTACAAAATAATCCGGTGAAAATCCATATGTCTTTGCTTCTTTTGTACAAATCTCTAATTCCGACAGCAGAAACAGTTTATCCATAGTGTTATTTTCGCCTTCAATACCGTAATACATGTTAGCATAATTCGCCACATTGGTATCTTCTATTGCTGACCGCTCTTCGATAGTAAATGCACTGTCTATAAAGTTACTGCTGCTGTAACTTATACCTTCCTGATTCATATCAGCATTATATCCGTTCAGCCAGCTTCTTATTGTACTTGTCTCCCATGTTGTATCTTCATATTCTGTATTATATTCTCTGTCATCAAGTACAATGTCTGACAACATCATTGCACTATCTCCATCCGTTTTCAGAACTCTCCATTTAATAGGTTCATACCTAAAATAATGGTATGTTGTATCATCTTCCCAGTTATAATAATTTACGTTTCCACTTATGGCATAAGTTGCATCACCTTTTAACATCCTGCGGTACTTTGTGCCGCTTACAACATTGTTATTTATAACATTGTCATTCATGACATTGTTATTTATAACAATATCTCCATTGTCATCCCAGCCTTCCGCTCTCTGTAATACAGCATATTCACTGTCTGCTTTTTTTATCTCCGTCTGCGGATAGCTGCCGAAATACACGCAGTCCCATTTTACATTCTGCCCTTCTTGTGCATCTGCTACCTTTACAATTCTTGGATTTGATATATTTTCTTCTGCTTTTTCACTTTCAGTTATAATTCCATCACTGCATACTGTTCCTGCATATGTGTAGAGATTGGATGATGACAGATTCAGATTCAAAGCCACTCGCACCCCATTAGCACGGAAGTCGACACTATAGCCGTAGTTGTTAATGTAGCCGCAATTGTTGACATAAGCTGCAAGATAACTGTAATTGCCCAGCGAGCGAAGCCACCAGTAGCAGTTTCCTTCTATCTCTATATCACTATATACTCCCATTGCCTTTGCATAATCACTGCTCTTACATCTTCTTGCCTCATCATAAGTTCCTCTGTCTTGTGCAAATCCATATATAGATGCAGTATCAGTATATACTTCTAACTCTGACAACAGGAACAGTTTATCTATAGCATTATTTCCACCTTCAGTATCATAATTCAGATTATCATTATTTACTACATTGGTATCTGCTATTGCTGACTGTTCTTCAGTCGTAAATGCACTGTCTATAAAGTTACTGTTGCTGTAGTCTATACCTTTCCGATTCATGTCAGCATTATATCCGTTCAGCCAGCTCCTTATTGTGCTGACTTCCCATGTTGTATCTTTCCGTTCTGTATTATAGTTTCTGTCATCCAGAACAATATCTGATAACAACATTGCACTATCGCCATCTATTTTCAATACCCTCCATTTAACAGGCTCATATTTAAAATAATGATATGTTGTATCGTCTTCCCAATCATAATAACCTTTTTCTCCACTTGTGACATAAGTTGCATCACTTCTTAACACTCTGCGGTATTTTGTACCGTTTATACCATTGTTATAAATAACAATATCTCCATTATCATCCCATCCCTCCGCACTCTGCAGAGCCCCATACTCACCATCTGTACTTTTTACCTCCGTCTGCGGATAACTTCCAAACCATACGCAGTCCCAGGTAACCTTCTGCCCTGCACACATTGCATCCATATCCACCACAGGATTATGCAGCACTGCTTCTTTCACTTCTTTTACCCTGATTAAATTACCTATCATATCTGATAGTATGCCAAATACACCCAAAAGTACCAGCACTACACTCATCAGGCATGGTAATATAATTTTTGCTGTACTCTTCTGCATTCACTTTATCTCCTATGATTTAAAATCCAATTACATATATCCCGCTTAATTGTAAATGCCCATTATAACCTACTCTCCCAGCTTCACAAGGCAATCCTTTCCATGAAATGCGATTCCATACCGTATAACCTGCCCATAACCGTCATCATTCAGCTCCCTTGCATATCCTCTGTCCTCTATCTGTTTTAATGCATCCCCGGCACGCCTGTCAAGCTCATCAAACTTCTCCGCTATCTTAAATTCAATGACAAATGCCGCCTTTCTTCTGGTAAGCGGCTTTATGAATATATCGCTTCTTCCTCTGCCGCCCTCACGGTTGGATTTGACAATATACCCCTTCATTCCGGTAAGCACTCCTGCGATAAATCCATGGTAAAAGCTTTCATATGCATCATTAAAGCTTATGGTCTCCAACAACATGTCTGATAGCTCTTCTTCCATCTTTTGTACATCTTTATTGATGATTGCCGTAAACAATCCTGTCCTGTCCGTTTCATCCACTTTTTCATGAAACCATGTAAGAACCTTGTTGCGAAAGATATATCTTACTTCCTCATTCGGTATGGCAAGTTCCACATACTGCTGCTTTGTTCCCTCATCCATCCATGCACGCACCTTGCGGAAGTATCCGGTAAAAAACATGAAGTTCCACAGATTGTCCATTGTCCTGTATACTTCATCATATGTAATGTCTTCATGTATAGGCTTTATCAGTGTCCTGCCTTCTATCAGTCCCTCTATCTCTTCCTTTATCTCTTCATCTGCCAGCTCTATAAGTTTCCGCACAATACTGTTGGAGCTGGTATTTGCCCAGTAAGAGGATGGGTATCGGTCAATGCTGCTCTGAAGGTCATCCACAAACTGTATCAGACTCCACGGATTATATACATTTACATTTCCAAATACATAACCATTGTACCATTCCCTGATAATATCGTACTTTTGCGGCATACTGTAATCTTCACACATTTTCACGACTTCTTTCTCCGTAAACCCAAAGTATTCATCATACTGTTCGTTCAGGATTGAGATAATTTTAAGATTATTCATTCCTGTGAATATTCTCTCTTTTGATATTCTCAGGCATCCGGTAATTACTGCAAACTCCAGACTGCTGTTTGTCTTTAACGCAGACTCAAAAAGAGAACGTATGAAATCTGTCATTTCCGGATAAAAGTTTCTTTCATAGGCATTTTCCAACGGAACGTCATATTCATCAATCAGTATTATGACTTTCCTTCCGTAATATTTTTCCATACACTGGGACAAGAATTTTAGTGAATCTGCAAAATCCTTTTTTTGTGCTGTCTCTGCCACGATTTTCTCATATCTCTCTCTGTCCGACTGAAGCATATCGCCCTGCAGAATGAAATAATGCCGTTTGTACTCTTCCGCTATCTGCCTTGCAAGCATGGCATATGCCATCTCAAAATCAGGCTGTTTGGCAGCTTTCAGTGAAAGGCTGATTACAGGATATTTTCCCATATAATTCAGATATTTTTCTCCGGCATCCATTATCTTTAATCCATCAAAAAGATATCTGTTATCTTTCTTCTCTCCATTGTATCCTGTGGCATCCTCAAAAAAATATTGGAGCATACTCATATTCAGTGTCTTTCCAAACCGCCTTGGACATGTGAACAGGTTTACATCCGCTTTTTTGTCCAAAATCTCCCTGATTAGAAGAGTCTTATCTATATAATAATACCCTCTTGTAATTAACTTTTCAAAATTATCTACCCCTATAGGCAGTGGTTTGTAATCCACAGAATACACCTCCTCCATACACTTCTATACTTATATTACAAATTATGAACGTGACGCCAATGTTTCCATTATTGCAGGAATAAGCTGCTTTTTCCTTGATACCATACCCTTTATGACCGCCGAACCATTCTCAGTCGTTACCCCGAATGACTCCTCAATAAGATGTTCCGCATCTTCTCCGGCACATAGTATTTCCGTAGATTCGTCAATAATGCTTGTAAGCATAAAATATATTATGTGAACTCCATGCTCCTTATAAGCCCGCTCCAGATATGACATAAGTTTCTCTTTAATATCAGCCAGTTCATCCGTATTCATGGAATTTATCTGACCGACTCCAAGAGTTACTCCTTCCATTGAGAACTTTTTAAAATCCTGATAAAATATCTCTTCTGCCGACTTTGTTTTAAGATTACTTCCTGCCCTGAACATCTCTGATGCCAGTTCTTCCACATTGACCTCTGCTATATCAGCAAGACGTTCAGCCGCAAACCTGTCAACAGCAGTACAGGTAGGCGAACGATACATCAACGTATCAGACAATATTGCAGAACAAAGTATTCCTGCGATATTTTTCGGAATCTCCTGACCATTCTCACAAAATAGCTGATATACAATAGTTGCCGTACATCCAAGAGGCTGGTTTCTAAAAAATACAGGTGACATAGTCTCTATAGAACCAAGCCTGTGGTGGTCAATTATCTCCAGAATCTCAGCTTCATCAAGTCCGTCTACTGCCTGACTTTTCTCATTGTGGTCTACCATAATAACCTTTTTACGGTCTGCACTAAGGAGATTTCTGCGTGATATCATCCCTACATACTCTTCTCTTTTATTCACTATCGGAAAATCCCTGAACCTCTTCTTTGCCATAACGCTTTTTATATCATCTGTAAATGCATCTGTCCTGAATGTTATAAGATTCTCCCTTGTCATAAAATAGCTGATTGCCATGCTCTGATTAATAAGCCTTGCCACTGTATATGTGTCATGCGGCGAGCTTATTACCGTACATCCATGCTCCTGTGCCAGTCTTTTTATAGTCATTGACACTGCTGCACCGTCACATACTATTATGCACCCTGCATTCATCTCTATTGCACAAAGCTGCGACTCATATCTGTTGCCCAGTATAACCAAATCATCTTCTTTTATATAGTTTTCCATAAGGTCAGGATTCGCTGCTGCTATCAGTACCTTTCCTTTTGTATAATATTCGTCTTCATTTCCGACTATCATACTGCCTTCAAGTGTCTCAACTATATTACTGTACCTTGTATGTGCCCTTGACAAAATCTTGCTGTCATATACATCCATATATGATTCGGCTATATCTTCCGTAGTAATCACACCTTCAAGTCTTCCATGCTTTGTGACCGGAAGTGTAACCACATTCAGTTCCTTCATCAGCGACCATGCCTTTTTCAGGGAAATGTTTCTATCCACACCTTCAGTCTCTCTTATGGAAATATCTTTAATCTGAGTCCTTACATCCGCAATATATTCCGGAACAGCCATATTAAATCTATTAAGTACATATCTGGTCTCTTCGTTAATTTCTCCTGCCCTTCTTGGAACATATGAATGTTCTCCCACCTGATTTTTCAAATATGAATACGCTATGGCTGAACAGATAGAATCTGTATCAGGATTCTTATGTCCTATAACATATACTTGATTATTCCTTAAAGCCATTTAACCTTCCTCCATCACTCATTTCCTGTTGTCTGTACTTCCTCAGTAATCACTTCAGTCTCTCTGACTTTATTGACCTTTGACGTAAAACTGCTTTCCCCGTCCTTGTCCGTTGCCCTTATTACAACTATTACTCCAAGCATTATAAATGTATATATCACTATTATTGATACCCATATTACATATGGCTTATTAAGCCTTATCCACATTTTTATTCTTTTTACCATGTCTTACTGCCTTTCTTTCTCTTTTTTTCTGATAATATCCTTTTCCGGTTTTTCTTCTGTACATAAGGAATCCCGTAAAACTTCCAAACATTCCCAGAACAGCATATACCAGTCCCATTAATGATACGGAAATATACCCGAATGCCATACATGACGGAACAAAGAACAATCCTACCGCCACAGGCACATACCATTTGAATCCGTTTTTAACTGCATGAATATAGCAGCTTCCGAAACTGTATACCGTATTTATATACAATAATATGTAATTAAAAACATCTTTATTTCCGCCCAGATAAAGGCCACATAGAAACGGCATAATATAATAGCATAGTATTCCTATTATAAGTACAATATACAAATGGTTCAATGCCTTTTGTGCTGCCGCTTCCGCTTTTCCATGTTCCATCCTTGAGTATTCACTTATATTCTTATTCATATTCTTTCCCTTCTGCAAATTTGTATAATGCTATTCTAGACCAGTACATATCTTTTCTCAAGATGTAAATTATTAATTTTTTAAGAAATTCATTGGCACAGAATTCTTTTTTATATTATAATTAACTTAAATGGTAACAGTTCAGCCATGCAGAGAATAATATACAATAATTTCGTGGGAGCTTGCTCACTAAGAAATTATTATATATTATTCTCTATAGGGCGGACGCCCAACATTGGCATGGCTGAACTGTTACCTTAAATGTAAGACAAGAAAGGAGTACGGTTTATCATGACTATACAAAGCATTCAGAGTATCGCCTCTGATATTAAAAATAATATCAGTAAAATTATAATAGGTAAAGATGATACTATCAACTTTATATTAACTGCAATCATAGCAGGGGGGCATGTGCTTTTGGAAGATGTTCCCGGCACAGGAAAGACAATGCTTGCAAAATCCCTTGCAAAATCCATAGATGGCGAATTCAACAGGATTCAGTTCACTCCTGACCTTTTACCATCCGACATAACCGGTCTCAATATCTTTAATCAGGAAAACCGTTCCTTCGAATTTATTCCCGGACCTGTATTTGCAAATATACTGCTTGCAGACGAGATAAACCGTGCCACTCCAAGGACACAGTCAAGTCTGCTTGAGTGTATGGAAGAAAAACAGGTTACAGTAGATGGAAATACCCGCACGCTCGATACTCCTTTTCTTGTAATTGCCACACAGAATCCGATTGAGACTGCCGGAACATTTAACCTTCCGGAAGCACAGCTTGACCGCTTTATGATGCAGTTATCTATGGGACTGCCCTCAAAAGAAGAAGAACTGCTTATAATGGAGCGTTTTATCAACGACAATCCTCTGGCTTCCATTAATCCGGTCTGCTCTAAAGATGATATATTTATTATGGGCGAAACTGCAAAATCCGTATTTGTACACCCTGTTATAAGACAATACATAGCCGACATTGTAATTGCCACCAGAAATGATAAATCCATATCATCAGGTGTGAGTCCAAGAGGTACATTAGCATTATTAAAATCATCGCAGGTATATGCCGCAATATGCGGAAGGGATTTTGTAACTCCAGATGACGTGAAAAAACTTGCTATTCCTGTACTGGCACACAGAATAATATCTTATACAAATATGGCTAAAAACTCTAATAAAGCAGCACTTATACAGTCTGTTCTTGATATAGTTGCTGCACCTACGGAAGACTGGTCAAAAACACAATAACAGTGTTATTTATAACACTATTATAAATAATAGAGAGGATGTGCTGCCATGCTGCTTATTATAATACTTATCGGGGCTTTAATCCTATACTACGTTCAGGAAATTATATATAAAAAGTACTGGGACAAAGGGCTTGACGTGAAAATAACATTTGAACAGAGTCATTGCACTGAAGGCAGCCGCAATACTTTAATTGAAGTAATTACTAACAATAAAAGGCTTCCTCTGCCACTCCTGCATGTAAAATTCAACACTCCTAAATCTTTTCTGTTTAAGAATGAAGATAATTCTTCCGTAACAGATTATTACTATAGAGATGATGTTTTTTCCATTATGGGATATCAGGTCATTACAAGAAAACTTCAATTCACATGCAGCAGACGTGGATGTTATTATATGAATGATACCAACCTTGTTTCAAATGATTTGTTTTTACAGAAAACATTTAATACCAACAAGCTTAACCGCAGTATACTTCATGTATATCCTGCAAAAGTGGATGTATCTGTATTTGACATTCCATTTAATACTATTACCGGAAGATTTGCAACCCAGAAAACCCTTGTGGAAGACCCATTTGAATTCCGTGGCATAAGAGAATACCAGCCATATGACAGCATACACAATATTAACTGGAAATCAACCGCAAGAACCGACCGGCTTCAGGTAAATACTTTTTTTATGACATCATCTCAGGAAGTTGTTATTTTATTAAACCTTGATACCCATATTTATACAAAAAATGACAAACTTGTGGAATCTTCCATACGGATCGCCAGTTCTCTTGCAGAACGTTTTATACGTGCCGGAATACCTGTCAGCCTTGAATCAAACGGATTGGATGTATTCACAAAGGAAAGGATATTTCAGCCTGCCGGACAGGGACAGTCCCATATGGCTGCCATAGATAATTCTTTGTCAAGGATAGACTCTGGTAGCGATAATGCCGACTTTATTAATATTATTAAGAACATCTTTAAGATATCAGATAAAAACTCATACTACATCTTCATATCCAACAGCCGCCATGAAGATTTGACAGGTTATTATACTTTATTGAAAGAACAGGGGATTTGCAGTTATTTTATTGTACCTGAATATTCTTCCTGCGAAATAAAAAATCCTGCACCTGATATGATTAAATGGGAGGTTGAATAATTATGCAAAAACGTGTTTTTTTACTGCACGATATATGTTCGGCAGCCGGAACTATATTAACACTTTATATGTTGTATCTTTATATATGCAGCTTTATGATGGGTGACTATTCTTTTCGCCCGGTAAGCCTGTGTTTTATATGTATAATGATACTGACAGACTGTTTTTCACGCAGAAATGCCGGAAACATTATTTTATATATACTATTCCACATTCTGCCGTTTTTGATGCTTATTCTGCCCGGTATTCCATTATATAGTATAATAATTCTGGGATGTATAGGTTTTTTTATATTTTATAACTCAATAGTATATTGGAAAAAGGATGGTCTTGAAAAACACTTCCATGCCATTTCTTTTCCTGATGAAACTATTATATTTTACATTATAATTTTCATTCACAGCTACTATGGTCTGGCAAAAAATATAACCATATATGTATATGCCGCAGGTATATCTTTTTTTATAATTTCACTGCTTCAAAAATATTTTAATAGAATTATTAATGAAATCCACAGTGCAAACGGAACAAACCGCAATCTTCCCGATAAAATGTATCTGATGAATTCCATACTTGTTGTGATATTCACGATGTTTATACTGCTTTTTGTAATTGGCATGAGTCTGGCTTTATCTGAGAACTCATTTAACTTTATTGGAAATTTACTAAAATATCTTGGAACTATATTAGTTTCAGCCATCTCCCATATCGCTGGCAAAAAGCAGCCGACCGAGAGTGCACCCATATCACAAGACACCGGCGGAGCATCCCATAATAATCTTCCACCAATAGAAGCAACTGATAATCCTATCGCAAATGCCCTATTTGTTATATTGCAGATAATAATTTACTTTTTAATTGTTTCTGGTGTAATATATCTGATATATAGTTTCTTTAAAACATATTTTTACCAAAACAGGCATTCGGAAGATATAGTAAAAAAATCTGTTGAAGATGCCGATATAACGGTTAGAATTGCAGGAAAAAGAAGATTTAAGAACATATTTGCACCTTTATCCGGCAAAGATAAGATAAGGAAAATTTATTACAAAAAAGTATGCTCATTGCAAAAAGGTAATATGCTTATAAAGCAGAGCAATACTCCCGATGAAATATCAACTTTGATAAAAAAATCAGAAAATGTTTCCATCGACGAACTGACTTCAATATACAAAAAAGCCAGATATGGAAATGATGAAATTTCAAAAGAAGATGTTGCTTACTGCAAAAATCTGCTATAGTTTAAAAGGAGGCTTTAACAAATGAATTCCATAAATACCGAAAGTGTAATCCGTTCTTTTCTGATTGATGTATTCAATGAAATATTAAAGGATGAAGAGCAGATTGTAACAAAACCTTTCAAAAGACTTTCTTTACGTGAAGTTCATGTTATAGAGGCTGTCTGTAAAGCAGACACCAAAGACGGTGACAATTCAGCCACTGCAATAGCCAAATCTCTTGATGTAACAGGAGGCACACTGACTACTGCCGTTGCGGGTCTCGAAAAAAAAGGGTACCTTTTAAGGCAGCGGGACGAAAAAGACAAAAGAATTGTCAGAATAATTCCTACGGATAAAGGAAGAAAAGTACAGGACTATCATATGCAGTACCACAAGAAAATGGTTGATGGCATAATGTACATTTTAAATGACGAAGAGACCGCCGTACTTATAAAAGCACTTGGCAGTCTCGCTACATTTTTCAAAGCTAAACGGACTAATCATGAAATAACCACAGATGACCTTTTATCTGAATTAGATAATTCCTAAAATATTTACAATTATAAGTACAACTGCAAGAAGAGATAGCCATAGATTAAATCCCATAATAGTTTTTAATCCTGACATCTTACTATCCTGCTGCTGATTCAAATCTGTTAAACGGTCATCAATACGCTTCAGGTTATTTTCATTTTCAGATTGTATTATAGATTTTAGCATAACCGGCATTGAGGCTATTCTTTCCAGTTTTGACTGCATATTTTCCACCTGCTGTGCATTTTGCAACAACAAATCTTTTATTTCCTCCAACTGATTTGCATCACTCTGATTTGAAATCATATCCAGCTTCAAACCCAGATTTTCAAATGTTTTACCGTTGTCTTTCTCTGTTATAAGCATCCTAAGTCTTCCGAGTTCTGCCAACACTGCATTTGAATTTATCTCAGATACAATCGCCTCAAGCCTGTTAAGTTCGCTCATTATGTTATCTGTATTCAATCTTGATATATTTTCATTGACTTTGTCTATTTCAAATATTACATTGTCAGCATTTATCTGCTTTAATGACCTGTTTACCTTTTCTATCTCCAGATAGATTACATCAGCATTGAACCCTAACAAAGTATTATTCATTTTGTTAAGCTCTTCTGTTATATTATTTGTATTAATTAAGTTCTCTATACGCTCAATACCCTCAAGAATAGCAGTTTCATCAAACATTTCAAGGGCTTTTCCTTCTTCAATCTCCCTCATCTGTGACAATTCATTTTCAATCTTTCTGCTTATTCCTCTTAAAAACTTCGCATTTTCAAGATTCTGCGTTTTAAGTTCATTTATTCCGTTATTCAGATTCGCCAGAAATTTTTTAGCGTCACCATTTTGAGGCACTGGCTGCTGTGATTCCATTTTTTTAGCTACTGTAGGTGTTGTTCCCATCTTTACTCCTCCATTCAGTTATCTATTCGAATAGTCTGCACAAGGCATTGATATATCCGTTACCTTCCAGATACCATCTATCTGTTTAAATCTTATCATTGCCATTGCCGTTCCCATACCGTCGTATTCTTTGGTTATTCCGCTTATACTTGTTCTTCCTGTTCTTGCCACATATGAATATGTGTATGCCACATCTACTAATGCATCTGAAGGATATGTGTATTCTGCAAGAGCTACCGATACATTATTAATCGTTATCTGTTGTAAAATCCCACCGTCTTCTTTAACCGTAGCTGCCCTTAGATTATCAAAACATGCCCTAGCTCTTTCCTGAGTACCTTCATCATTATTAAACATATAAGCAAAATCATCATACTGCGTAGTTCCATCCATAGCATATCCATACATTGAGCTTAACAGAAACTTTGCATAATCATACATCTCATCTTTGTCTTTCTGCGGCAGTTCCAGCATAGATGAGTCTACAATCATCTGTACTCCCGACCTGTCTACCGTCTTACTGAAAGTATATGATGTTACATTCTCGCGATTAAGTGTAATAACATGATCTCCCTTAAACATTCTGTCTATAAAATAGTAATTCATGCTTCCATCTTCTGATGGACCGTTCTTACATGAATCCAGAGATATATGGTCTATATATCCGCTAAGTCCTGAAGTAACGCCTACAGAACAATCTTTTGCTATCTCGTTATCCAGATTAACCTTCCACGTACTGAAAATTCCATACACACGTTTTTTCTGTTTTTTAAGTGCTATTTCAAGAGTGCCTTCCTTGTCTGTTCCCGTTGTAAATTCCACATTATATATGACTTTTCCATCCTCTTCTTTAGCTTTGCCAAACTTATACTTTTTAACTCCTCCATAAAGCCTTTCCGATTCATACTTATAAGTAAAATGGTCTTCGTTTATAAAATCATCTTCCTCACAATCCACCATTTCATACATCTTGGAATAATTGCTGCTGGCATAATATTTAAAATATTCCTGTGCATATCTTTTCGATGAACCTGCTCTTGAACCTACTGCAAGCCATATACCAATCAATGCACATATAATCAGCACACTCAACATCTTTACAGCATCTATAATAAACGATTTTACTTTCTTTATTACTTTAGATTTCTTTTCTTCATTCATCTCTTTATATCTCCGGAATCCATCTGTTTTAGCTTTTCTATTTTAGCATAAAATTGTATAAAAATAAAGCAAAAAAACATGGTAAACACAGAGGATACATAAAACCATTCTATTCTTTTTTATTCTTTTCATATAATATCCAGGCATCTCCATCAGCAAAGCCCGTTCCTACACCCTGATACTCTTTAAGTTTATCTGAATACTTTCCTTCTTCCAGATACTTCTTGAAAATATCAATAACATTCTCCAGTACATCCTCCCATGTAGTATCCTGCTGCCATTCAAAAGGGTTTTCTCTTGTATCGTATACCTCTTCACATCTCCAGTCCTCATCATCTGCATCAAATATACTTGTTCCTACAAGCTCTACAGACCATTTGTTGTCTCTCTCTTCATACAGATTAAATACTATGCCAACCATTTCTTCAGGAAAATCTTTTTCCAGTACCATATCAATCCATTTTTCAAAATCCTTAATCATAATGTCTCCTTTTTTAATATTTCTTTTTATCATACTACAAATCTCTTGCACCATAAAGTAAAAAAGTATTGATTTTTAATTAAAATATGGATATATTAATGTTAAATTTAAAATTGACCTATGGAGGCAAAAATGGATAAAAAAAGAAAATTTAATGATGCACTTTCTAAAGTAGTAGAACTTGCCGGAACCAAAGGCAATTCCCTTACTTTTGATGAGATTCACAGTGCCTTTAACGATATAATAGATGATGATTCAATGTATGAACACATATATAAGTATCTCGCTGAAAATAAAATATCCATTACCGGATATATCAGCCATCAGACAAAAACAAGCTCTAAAGATAATGAGTTGGAAAAGCCTTTTATTGAAATGTACAAAAATGATTTATCTGCCATTACCATTCCTGATGATTCTGTACAGTCTGCCGTTTTAAAAGAATTATTATCAGGAGGCGATGTTTCATCCGCACTGGCAGAATACCATCTTCATATGGTAATGGAAATAATTAATGATTATACTGATATGGGGATAACTACCGGTGACCTGATACAAGAGGGAAATCTGGGACTTATAGAAGGCATATTAAGTTATAACGGTTCTGATAATCTTACTGAATTCAGAAACCATATTTCATCATGCATACACAATGCATTAAAAGATGCCATAGATGAACAGAATGGTTCAGACCGTATAGGCAGGCACATCGCTGACAGGGCTAATGCCCTTGACCATGCTGCATCAGAGCTTGCAAAAGATTTGGAACGTGAACCTACATTAAGCGAGCTGGCAGACTACCTTCACCTTTCAGAAGAAGAGGTGGAAAATATTATGAAAATATCTCTTGATGCATTGACTATAGACGCAGAAGGTGCTGTAGGTCAGGAACAGATATCTGATAATTAATTATCAAAAAAGCTGTATAGCGGCAATTTACCGATATACAGCTTTTTTATTAATATGTTTTAACTCTGTTATAAATGTTTTCTGCATCAAGACCGTATTTATGAATAAGTTCTGCTGCCGGTCCCGACTCTCCGTATACATCATTTATTCCGATTTTCATTACCTTTACAGGATATTTTTCACTAAGCACATCACTTACTGCACTTCCAAGACCACCAATTACCGAATGTTCTTCCACGGTAACTACCTTTCCGGTCTTTTTCGCTGATGACACAATCAGTTCTTCATCTATAGGCTTAATAGTATGAATATTGATTACCTCTGCATCAATACCGTCTGCCGCTAACATTTCAGCCGCCTTTAATGATTCTGACACACAAAGGCCGGTAGCCGCTATAGTTACATCTTTGCCTTCTCTAAGTATGACACCTTTTCCAATCTCAAATTTATAATCTTCATTATCATTTATAACCGGAAGTGCAAGCCTTCCAAACCTCAAATATACCGGTCCTTCATACTCGTATGCTGCCTGCACTGCTGCTTTGGCTTCCACATAATCCGAAGGATTCAGTATAACCATTCCCGGTATTGTACGCATTAACGCAATATCTTCATTACACTGATGTGTAGCTCCATCTTCACCTACAGACACTCCTGCATGTGTGGCACCGATTTTTACATTTATATGCGGATATCCGACAGTATTCCTTACCTGTTCAAACGCCCTGCCTGCCGCAAACATGGCAAATGAACTGGCAAAAGGAACTTTTCCTGTAAGTGCAAGCCCTGCGGCAACACCCATCATATTACACTCGGCAATTCCACAGTCAATATGCCTGTCCGGAAATTCTTTTTTAAACATATTTGTTTTGGTTGCTTCTGCAAGGTCTGCATCAAGCACTACCAGATTGTCGTATTTTTTCCCAAGCTCTACAAGTCCTGCACCATATCCCTCTCTTGTGGCATATTTCTTTACTTCTGACATAATGCTTCACCTGCTTTCTTCAATTCTTCCATTGCTGCTTTATATTTTTCATCGTCAGGTGCACTTCCATGCCATTCCGCACGGTTTTCCATAAATGATACACCTTTACCCTTAACACTCTTTGCAATAATGGCAGTCGGCATACCTTTTGTGTCCCTTGCCTCTTTAAATGCAGCCGAAAGTGAATCAAAATCATGTGCATCCACATTTATAACATGAAAATTAAATGCTTCAAATTTTTTATCTATAGGATATGGCGAGCATACATCCTTAATATCTCCATCTATCTGTAAACCGTTATTGTCAACGATAACTACGAGATTATCAAGTTTTCTGTGTCCTGCAAACATTGCAGCCTCCCATACCTGACCTTCCTGAATCTCTCCGTCACCAAGCAGTGTGTACACCCTATATGAATCACCGCTCATCTTAGCTGACAAAGCCATGCCTGTGGCTACAGATATTCCTTGTCCCAACGAACCGCTGGACATATCTACACCTAATGTTCCTTTCATATCAGGATGTCCCTGAAGGTATGAGCCCACATGCCTTAAAGTCTCTAAATCTTTTACCGGAAAATATCCTCTATGTGCCAGAACAGAATATAATGCCGGTGCCACATGTCCCTTTGACAGCACAAAACGGTCTCTGTCCTCCTTTTTCGGATTTTCAGGGTCAACATTCATTTCTTCATAATAGAGATAAGTCATAATATCTGCTGCCGAAAGCGAACCGCCTGGATGACCGGATTTTGCACTATGAACAGCCGTAACTATCCCCTGCCTTACCTCATTTGCAATTTTCTGAAGTTCTTTGTTATTCATCATAAACCTCTTTTCAACCAAAATTGTATATATGATATTTTTACGTCATAAACTATATCACATCATTTAATAATAATCCAGAGTTTTTATAAAAATATACATATTATTGTAACAGTTCAGCCATGCCAATGTCGGGCGTCCGCCCTATAGAGAATAATATATAATAATTTCTTAGTGAGCAAGCTCCCACGAAATTATTATATATTATTCTCTGCATGGCTAAACTGTTACTTAATATTCAGAACTGAGCAGGAAATCCGCAATGTGCATCGTCTTAATGCCTTCGTAATTTCCTCCTGCAAATTCATCTGCCCGAAGAACATATTTTGGATAATTATCGTGTATTTCAAGCAGACGCTCATACTCTCGTTTTTCCGTCTTTTCAGAACGAATCTCCAGCGTAACCTGAACATAGATTTTTTCGTTTTGCCTTGCTGCCACAAAATCAATCTCTCCGTTGTTGATTTTACCCACATTAACGGTGTATCCTCGTCGGCAAAGCTCCAAATACACGATGTTTTCAAGGCTTGCTGCGAAACTGTCAGCGTTATATCCGAGGACACTGTACCGCAAGGCAACATCTGCAAGATAGAATTTTTCCTGTGTTTTCAGGATTTCCTTTCCGTGCAAATCATACCGTGAGCAGCGGTGGAGCAAATATGCCTTTTCCAGCTTTTCCAAATAGCTGTATACTGTCTCATTGTCAATGGCCCGACGCTCCGATTTCAAATAGTCCGCAATCGACTTCGCAGAAAAAGTATTGCCCACATTATTGAAGGTGTATTTTACAACACGCTCTAACTGGTCGATTTTCCTGATTTGATTTCGTTTTACGATGTCTGAAAAAATCGTTGAATTGTATATATCCCTGACAATCGTATAGATTTCATCCTGAGAATACTCCTGCAAATGGGTTGCGGGGAAACCTCCCAAACGAACATAGTTGGCAAGCTCATTTTGGGGATTAGCGACTGTAGTATACTTCGACTTGAACATCAGGTATTCACCAAAGGATAGGGTGAAAATTCGAAAGGAAATATATCTTCCAGTAAGATATGTTGATATTTCGGAGGACATCATTCGAGAGTTAGAACCCGTTATATACAGGTCAACATCAAAATCCGACGCCAACGAATTGACAACCTTTTCCCAGCCTGTAATTTCCTGAACTTCATCAAGAAATAAATATGTCTTGCCATCAGGTGAAAGCTGCTCCTTTAACTGAGCATACATCTGCTTCGCTGTCATATCCTCATATTCCATGGAATCGTAACGGCAGATTATAATACGCTCATCGGGAACCTCCCGCTCCGTTTTCAGCTTTTCCATAATCATTTTCAATATTGTAGACTTTCCGCAGCGGCGTACTCCTGTAAGTATCTTCACAAAAGGAGCATCCACATAAGCCATTATTTTATCTACATACATAGGTCTGTAAATCATTATGACCACCTCCACCTGTAAAGAAGTATATCGCAAAACTTGCAAATTTACAAATAGTTTTACGGTTTGTAACCGCAAAACTATTTAACGTTTTATTTGATTACGGATTTAATATACAAAAAATGTACAATTATTCCTTCCAACCGACATAATACCAATTATCCTTCAGCTTTTTTAAATTATACTCCTTATCTATATTCTGCAAATATGACTTTAACAAATTATAATCTTTGCACCAATAAATATTATAATCCCGGCAAAAAGCATGTTCCCAATCATAAACAAAATCAATTATCTCATATCCTTCAAACAACCGACCTCTGCAAAGGTCAAGACTTGTGTTTTCAATTTCACTTAACAAATCCAGACTCTCTGCCACATCTTTATCTGATATATCATAAGATTGTGAAAAAATGCTGCTGTCCGGATCTGAAAAATAATAGTACCATTTCCTATTACCATTTACAGCCATCACTATATTTAACTGCTCATTTTCCTGCATTTGTTGTATTATAAAGTCTTTTATAACTGCATAGGACTCAAATTTTTGTTTAAATTCTTTTTGTGCTTCTCCCTGTTTAGAATTATTCCATATAGTGTATGCGGTTATGATTGTTAGAAGGAATATTAGAGTTACAAATATAATCTTAGTTGGCTTTTTCATAAAACCTCCAATCTGCTGCATTATATGCCAGTTCTTTTATCCGTTGTGCTGTTTTTGATTTATTATATATGATTTTCATATAAAGCTCTACACTTTATACATTTATAAATTCGTTTTTAATCATTAATATGATAATCCGGATAATTTTTTAAAAATACATAATTATCACTTTTTCATCGTACCTTTCACCCAAAACCGGATGAAACAATACAATACTATAAAAATAGCTATAATAAATATTCCTGTATGATATGTATAATAGCCATTTACTTCATAACGTAAAGGCTTTCCAAACACTTTTATTTTCTCCATATACGAAGACAAATACGCTACCACATTGCAAAGCAAGTGTGCAGCAATACTATACCATATATTCCCTGTTTTTTCATATAAGCAAGCAAATATAAAACCTGCCAGTGCACATGACAAAAATCCTTGAACACCATATCCATGTAATACTGCAAACAATATACTGGTAAGTATCATTGCTGCTGCCACACCAAACTCCTTTTTTAAAGAACCGTACAGACATTTTCTAAACAGTATTTCCTCAGACACAGGTGCGATAACTATGCTGGATACCGTTACTATAAGATTTTCCATAACATTCATTGTTTTATCAAATTCGGTTATTCCTCTTGGTATATAACCTGCCATATTTGGCATCAGCCGTGATAACACAAACGTCGAAACTACTTCAAAAACAAATCTACATATGCACACCGCAACCAAAGAATAAACGCACATCATTTTTACATACACTTCTTCTTTTGTATTTAAACAAACATTCCATCTGTCGCTTCTTTTCATATATAGCCACAAAATGCAGGTTCCCAATACTATTCCAATAGTTCCACTCATATATGTACTGAAATATTCTGACATTTCGACATTTCCTGCATTTCCTAACATAGTAAGAAATATTGTAGCAATCAATATTCCTACAATTATAGCAGCCATTGTAGCTGTTACTAATATCAAATTTCTTCCTAACCTTTCTAACACTATGTCACCCCTTGTTCTAAATTCATATCACTATTATTTCAATCTATTAAATCTATTTTTTTTAATAAATATGTTAAAACATTTTCTTCATCTGTTACAATCTTTGCCTGACATGCCATACCATTCATTAGCTCTCCCGCATCACCATTCTTATCTTTAACAATAGTATTGTCACAGTTGACTCTGACTAAATAATATGCACTGCCGGCTGTCTCATCTATAGTAATATCTTTTGAAATATTTTCTACTTTTCCGGCTAAATATCCATATTCATTTGAAGGATAAGCCGAAATATCAAATTTTACATCCTGCCCTGCTTTAACTTTTGCAATGTCTGAATTCTCTATATATACTTCGGCATAATAATTTGCATCTTCTTTTGGATAGATTTTTCCAATATTCATTCCTTCCTGAATATACGAACCTTTTTTTATATCCTGATTTAAATAAAAATATCCTGTTGTATTTGCCGTAATACTACAATTATTATTTTTTATATCATAACTATTAAGCTGATTCATACATTCTTCAGCCTTATTCTGATATGTTAGTAATTCAGCAGCAATATTACTTTTTTCAGTAAGTATTTTAATTTGTTTTTCATTTGAATTGTCTGATGTCTCCAAATTTTCAAGTTCCAGCTGTGCAGAAATCTGATTTGTACTTAATGATAAAATCGTATTATCTATACTCTCAATCTGTTGCTCTATGGAAGAAATCTCTTGTAGTTCCATATCAGATAACGCCTGCTCTTTTTCCTTTTCTAAAGCTTCTGCCTTTTCAACATCTTCTTCCTGTTTCCTGAAGCTGTCTAACTGCGAATCATACTGATTTTCCATAAGATTATATTTAGATATGTAACTGCTTACAATACTGTTATAGTACGCATCATTCTCATCAAATTTATTTTGTCTGCTAAGAACGCATTCCTCAACCTGCCTCAATTTTAATACCTTTGAATTATACTGCTGTACCAATCCGTTTATACTATTAAGATTTTTCTGATATATATCTTTCCTTCCCTGTATATCTTGATTATTAATATTAATGTTACTTATCAATAACTTTTTTCTATCAATAAACTCTTGATAATATCGATTCTCTTTTAGTGATTCCGGTAAAATACCTTCATCGTCAACGGACTTACTATATGCTTTTAAAATCTCAATTCGTTCATTTATTTCTGCAAGTTTATTTTTACAGACTTCAATCGTATCACCTAATGATTCAACATCTACAACAAACAAAACTTCTCCTTCTTCAACAAATTGACTATTTTTCACATTACTTTTTTCTACTTTTCCCGATACATTACTGCTTACCTCATATATTTCTTCACAACTCTTAAATATTCCGTTACTTTTAACAACTATATCTATTTTAAAAAAAGTCATCCATACAACAGCTATTATAAGTAAAGCCAAAACACTATATATAGTATAAACCATAAAAGGATTAGCTTTTGTTTCATATACTTCTGTACTGTCACTCATATCTTTCATATTAATGATAATTGGTTTCATTTTAATCTTTCTCCTTATCAGCATCCAATGTTTGCTGTTTTACCAGTTCTGCATATTTACCACCTGATTTACAAAGTTCCAAATGTGTTCCGCTTTCTATTATTTTTCCATTTTCCATTACATAGATTTTGTCACAGTTCTTAATCGTACTTAATCTATGTGCAATAAAAATAGTTGTCATATTTTTGCAAAACTCATTAATTGTATTATCTAATGCTCTTTCTGTAATAGAATCTAAATTACTTGTAGCCTCATCCAATATCAGAACATCTGGTTTTTTCAACATCGCTCTCGCTATTGCAAGTCTCTGCCTTTGTCCGCCCGAAAGATTTGCACCATTTTCCTCCAATCTTGTCTCATACCTGAGTGGCAGTTCATTTATAAAATCATGTGCCTGTGCCAATTTCGAAGCTTCTATAATATCATCCATAGTGGGATTATCCATCCCCAAAGTAAGGTTATCAAATATACTGCCACTAAATAAAAATGTTTCCTGTGGAATATATGCTATCTTCTCTCTTAATACTTCAATTCGAATATCTTCAATATTATTTTTATTAATTAGTATTTCTCCTGTCTCAGCCGAATATAAATGCAACAATAATTTTGACAAAGTAGTTTTTCCTGAACCACTTTCTCCCACAAAAGCAACCTTCTGTCCTTTTTCAATCTTAATATTTATATTTTCAAGAACCTGTTTTCTTGTACCATATCTAAAATTCAGATTTTTTATTTCAATATCTCCTGCAATGCTTTCAGGAGACATTTTTTTATATTCCGTCTCATTTTTTTCTGCTTCCAAATCCAGTATTTCTCCAAGCCTATCCGCTGCAACAACAGCAGTTTGTAATTGTGGTTGTAAATCAATAAGGTTTTTCACAGGCTCTAAAAAATATGCCAAAAGCGAATTAAATGTAATTAATGCACCAATTGTCATACCGCCATTAATAACGCTGACTCCACCTGCCCATAAAATAATGGTTCCACCAATCAGTTCTACAAATGATTTTAGAGAATCCTGCAAGTTACTTACCCAGCTTAATTTGAAAATACTTCTTAAAAGTTTTACAAATTTAATTTCTGTTTCCCTGTTTGCTTTTCGTTCAGCATTATACACTTTAACCGTCTGTATTCCATTTAATGATTCAACCATATATGATGTCAGTTGTGCATTATCTTCCATTTGCTTACGGTTAAGCTTTTCATACCATTTATTAAAAACTGCAACAATTATGATATACAAAATAATTACTATTATTGTAATTCCAAATAGTTTTGCATTTTGAATATATAATATTATGGCACCTGCAACCGCCATTATTGTATCAATCATTATTGTAAGTGCTGCTCCTGAAATAGCATCTCTTACCTTTCCTGCATCATTAAATCTTGAAATAATCTCTCCAACCTTTCTTGTCCCAAAGAAATTCATCGGAAGTTCAAGAACATGCCTATAATATCCAAGAAGCAAGGCTATATCTAATTTTTGGCTTAAATATAGCAATAGATGTGAGCGAAACGCATTTAATACTACTTTAAAAACATTAAGTAAAATAACTCCTATTGATAATGTTGTCAGTGTTTTTCTAAGTCCATCCGGCAGCACACTGTCAATAAGTTCTTTAAAATAAAATGCTCCCAGTATACCTAATATTGTATATACCAGAGATGCCACAAAGATATGCAGCAAAAGCCTTTTCTGAGGTAACAATAAATAAAAAAAGCGACCAAATAATCCTTTCGTTTCATTCCCCTTCTTAAATGTTTCATTTTTAACAACAAGAATAAGAACTCCACTCCATTGATATTTGGGAGGCTTTCCTTCTTCATGAATCTCTCCAAAAAATTCTTCCGGCTTAAGTTTTACAATTCCGACTCCCGGATCTGCAATAATCACTTTTGTTTTTGTAATTTTATGAATAACCACATAGTGCAACAGATTCCCATCTACAATTACATGTGCTATACAAGGCAGAGGAAAATCTGAAAAAAACGCTTCTTTATCACCTCTTACTCCTTTTGCACTAAAACCTAACTGTTCTGCTGCTTTTATTACACCATATGCATTTGTACCTTGTTGATCTGTTCCTGCAATCTCACGAATCTTTGTTATCCCAACTTTATATCCATTCTGCTTACAAACAGTTGCCAGACATGCTGCACCACAATCCGTAATGTCATGCTGCTTTATACAGTAGTATTTCATCTTTTCACCTATATTCATCCTATTATTAATTATTTTTTCTTTTAACCAGATACGTCAAACTTCCTATTTTATCACCGCCTTAATTTTTAAAAAGGGTAAGAACAAGCTACTTATCCTACCCTTTTATGTATTTAGATTTAAATACTACATAATCCATAAACTTATAAAAATAACTAACCCACATTTAACAATTAATGCAGGTTAGTAACAATCATTAGTTGTCTTAATATGTATTAAAACCTCCTGCCGCCACCTCCACAAGCGTTTCCATTTGTACTAATATGAAAACCTTTACGACTACAATAATTATCCCTTAATTTTTTTCCAACGTAATAAGCTAAATCATATGCCAAATCTCCAGGACCTCCACCTGATATATTTTCTAATTCACTTATTTCCATATTCTTAAAGCTAATGCCATAATTACTTTCCATTATTTCCTTCCACCTGCTTTCCATCCTGCTTTAAATCCTCTATATAACTGATAACCCAAATCGCATGCACAATACACACCGCCTATTGCAATTATAACAGAAACCGGATTTCCGCCATTTACTTCAAAATTATCATTATCTGATAATTCAACAAATTTATTTGTATCAAAATCCATAATTTTTCTCCTTACCTATATTTAATTAATACTGAAATAGCACTTCATTATACTGGAAATAATAAATAATAATAAACAGACCACAATAACAGATTTCTTCTGCTGTTTAATTTTTCCTGAATAATATATCAGTAAAGTTCCAATCGTTCCTAATTGGACTATGTCTAATATATAATTTTTCCTAAAACAAACAGAACAAACAACTCCTATTATTGATATTAGAATAAAAAATATGCCGAATGCAAATTTTACATCAATTCGTTTCATATATTTTCCTCCCATTTAACCCTTATTATTTAAAATTACATACATGAAAATTGCTTTTTACGGTATTCTTTTAAATATTTCAGAAAAAGTAAATTTCTTATCCCGGGACTTTTCCTAAATTATTTTTATTTGATATTTCGATTCATTTCCACATTACCGAACCGAAACCTTGTGCATTATAATATCTCTTATTTTTAATGTCAACATCTCATGCACGAATGATGTCGATTTATGCACAAACGATAACTAAAATTATATTGGAACAATCCCCTTAGATTTTCTTATCACACTTTACTATCCAAATATTTTTTCTTAAATTCATAATATCTCCTCTGACTTACCATAATATTACTTCCATCCTTTAAGTAAATATTTTTCTTATCAAATGATTTAATCCAATCCAAATTAACAATAAATGATTTGTGGCATCGGTAAAATCCATCCTTAACCAATATATTTTCCATATAACCTATACTATGACTACATATATGCTTATTATCCACTGTATATATTGCAACATTTCTCTTTTCAGTCTCAATGTACAGAATTTCTTTTGAATATATTTGCATTTTTCCAGTATTTACCACATTAATTTCAATAACATTTTTATTTTTCAGCAGTTTTTGTGCGGAAGTTAATGCCTCCTCTAACTCATCTTCCATTTTAATCTTATCTATATATCTAAACGCATTAACCAGATATCCCTTACGACTTAATTCTATATGTTCAGTTATAATTATTAAGATATAATCAGCATTAATATCCCTATATTTTTCTGCCATTTCAAACCCATTCATTTCCTGCATTTCTATATCCATAATCACTACTTCATATAAATCCTGTCTATCAATAAATGCTATGCCTGATTCATATACATCTATCACAACATTGTATGTTCCCAAATATCTGTTAATCCCTTTTACTATTAATTCTCTCCATATTTCATTGTAATCAATAACCGCTATCTTCATATATAACCCCTATCTTACCTCAAACTTATTATTATCTGTTCCTTTATTTATGTACAACACATTCCTTTATACTCTCTTTAGCCGCAAACTTCTAATACAAATCAATCCCATCCGCAATCCCCCTCGCTATTTTCCACTGATACTCTTCATCCGCCATCCTCCTGTCCTCATCAGGATTAGACATATACCCCATTTCCACAATCGTCACAGGTATCCTGCTCCAATTAATTCCACTCATAGTATCTGTTTCCCACACATACTCTTTCCTTACTCCCGTAGCCGCCACAAGCTGATTAAGCACATTCTCCGATAAACGCCTGCTGGAATCATACAAATACGCATTATAAGGATTCGAAGCAGTCATACATATTGTCATTGCACCATTTACACTGCTGTCCTCGGAACCATTGGCATGAATCCTAACCAATATATCCGCACCTGCATTGTAAGCAGCATCTGCACGCTCCTTATTGCTGATATCCACTTCATTACTTTCCCGTATCATATATACCTGATATCCTCTGGAAATTAATTCTTCCTTTAACTTCATGGAAACCGAAAGATTCAACTGATATTCAGGAATACCTGTTGCTACACCTGAAGTACCACCTGCTACTTTGGCCTTTGTCTGAGAAGCTCCCGGACCCACCGGTTCCTGTTCAGAATTTCCAAACTGTTGATGTCCTGCATCTATCGCTACCATATGCACACTTCCATTATTATGTACCATTCCGGTTGTGAATTCTTCTGTTGCTACTGCCCCTGTTGTTTCCTCTACTATTGTTTCTTCTGCTGCCACTACCTCCGTTGTCATTTCCTCTGTCGCTGTTTCCATTATCGTCTCTGTTGTTGACTCTGTATCAGTCTCCTGTTCCGTTGTCAATATTTCCGTCATTGTTTCTGTCATTACATTTTCTGTATTCTCTACAACTTTAGATACCGCTTTCTGTCCTTCAGCCTTACACCCTCCCAGAAACAATGCCGCCATGACAATCCATATGAATCCATATTTTTTCACAATCCTAAAATACATTTTCTCTGATATCCTCTTTTTCTATTTTTAGTTTTAATTTTTATACAAAATATAACCGACGCAGCACATGCCACGCCGGCTTATTGATTCTAATCTATTTTATAACTTTAATCCATCCTTCAGGAGCTTCAATACGTCCCATCTGAATTCCTGTTAATGTATCATACAGCTTCTTTGTTATAGGTCCCATTTCATCCATTCCGCTTGGGAAGCAGATTTCTTTACCATGGTCATTTATCTTTCCAACGGGTGATATAACTGCTGCTGTTCCACAAAGGCCACATTCAGCAAAATCCTTAACCTCATCAAAGAGAACCTCTCTCTCCTCAACCTCAAGACCCAGATAATCTTTAGCAACCGTCATAAGCGAACGGCGTGTTATAGAAGGAAGTATGCTTCCTGACTTAGGTGTAACAATCTTATTATCCTTAGTAACAAAAAGGAAATTAGCTCCACCTGTTTCCTCAACTTTAGTCCTTGTTCCGGCATCAAGATACATATTCTCGTCAAAACCTTCCTCATGTGCCGTAACAATTGCATGCAGGCTCATTGCATAATTAAGTCCTGCTTTAATATGTCCTGTACCATGAGGTGCTGCCCTGTCAAAGTCACTTACCTTAATAGTAATCGGTTTTGCACCACCTTTAAAATAAGGTCCTACAGGTGTAGTGAACACTCTGAACTGATACTCGTCTGCCGGCTTTACACCAATAACCGGTGAGCTTCCAAACATATATGGACGTACATACAATGTGGCACCGGAGCCATATGGCGGTACATATGCTTCATTTGCCTCTATAGTCTTAACTACCGCATCCACAAAACGCTCCTTTGGAAAAACAGGCATCTCAATTCTTCTTGCAGAATCTTCAAGACGCTCTGCATTAAGGTCAGGACGGAAAATAACAATCTGTCCCTTTTCAGTTGTATATGCCTTAAGACCCTCAAAAATAGTCTGTGCATACTGCAATACACCTGCGCATTCACTTATAGTAATCGTATCATCCTCTATAAGTGCACCTTCATCCCAAGCTCCGTTTTTATAATTTGACACATATCTTTTATCAGTCTGCTGATAGCTGAAACCGATATTTGCCCAATCAATGTTTTTCTTCTCCATAATTCATACTTCCTTTCATTTGTCAATCTAATCTAAAGCTATCTTACTGCCGCTTTTAATCAGTGTCAAGATTTATTTTGAAGCACGAACCACATTTACCAATTCATTTCCATTATCAAATGCGAAAATATTCTCCAATGTTTCAATGGCTATCGCCTGCATTGCCTCTGCCGTAAAGTACCCCTGATGTGATGTAACTACTACATTAGGAAATGTCATCAGACGTGCCAGGTTATTATCCTGCATTATTTCATTAGAACGGTCCTCATAAAAAACATCCCCTTCCTCTTCATACACGTCAAGACCTACTCCGCCAATCTTGCCCGGTACCAGAAGAGCCTCTAACAATGCGTCTGTCTTAATGAGCATACCTCTCGAAGTATTAATAATAAAAACTCCGTTCTTCATTTTATTAAAACTTTCTTTATTAAGAATGTATTCCGTTTCTTTCGTCAGGGGACAATGAAGAGTTATAACATCAGATTTTGCAAATAATTCATCAAGTTCCACATATTCTACATCTAAAGAATTGTTAGGATAAAGGTCATATGCAAGAATACGCATCCCAAATCCCTTCAATACATTTACCATTGCCTGACCTATCCTTCCGGTTCCTATTACTCCTGCAGTCTTGCAGTATAAATCCGTTCCCATAAGTCCGTTAATATTCATATTAAAATCTCTTGTCCTTAAGTATGCCCTGTGTGTCTGACGATTTACGGTCAACAGTAATGCCATGGCATATTCCGCAACTGCTTCGGGAGAATATCCCGGCACATGCAGAACTTCAATTTTCCCTTGTGCTTCATTTAAATCCACATTATTAAAACCGGCACAACGCATGAATATAGCCTTTATGCCCAAGTCATAAAGGCCTTTAATTACATTACCATTTAAATCATCATTTACAAATGCACATACTCCATCACATCCATGGGCAAGCTGCACTGTCTCTTCACATAATTTTGCTTCCAGAAACAAAAAATCATATCCATAATCGTTTCCTAAAGGCTCAAACCATATTTTATCATAAGGTTTAGTACTGAAAAATGCTATTTTCACAATATACCTCCATGCTTAAATTATTTATGTGTGCTACACTACTTAACTTAAGCATACCCTTATTTATGGTTTACTATACACTTAATCTGCGTACTTTAGTATACTTCTTTTCTATCTCACTTTCACGTACCGAGTATTCTTTTCTCAAGTCTTTCACCGAAAACAATTCCTTGTGTATACTCTGCATTTTTAAATCCGTTTCATATATAACCGTTGCACAATCTAAAAGCTGCTCAACTATTTCCACTTTGTCCTCTTTAAATTTCTTATAATGTATCTGATGTTCCAGGCTCGCCCAAAAGTCCATTGCCATTGTCCTTATCTGAACTTCAACCTTTATAGGTCTCTTTCCCGTTGACAAAAATACAGGAATCTCAAGTACAAGGTGAAGGCTTCTATAACCATTGGGCTTAGGATGCTTAATATAATCCTTTCTCTCAAGTACAGTGATATCATCCTGTCTCGTAATCATCTCTGAAACCATATATATATCATCGATAAACGGACATATTACCCTGACACCGGCTATATCATGGAGTTCTCCCATAATAGAATCCAAAGTTATCTCATAACCCCTTCTTTCCATTTTCTCATATATGCTCATCGGGCTCTTAACTCTTGTTCTGATACTCTCTATGGGATTACGACTTTTCTTAGCCTTAAACTCTTCATTAAGCACTTCCAGTTTAGTCCTTATCTCTTTTATAGCACAGCCATACCAACACAGCATTTCAGAAAACTTGCCTGCTGCATCTGTAAATTCATCAGGTGTATCTCCGATATCATACCTGTTAAAAAACTCATACCCTAAGTTCTGATGCATATCATTCAATTCCTTCTTTCATCCACACTTTATAATCGTGTTTTGTTGACTTCTTTACACAATATAATGCCTCATCAGCATGTTTAAGTAAATCCGAAATCATCTTGACATTTTTAGTTTTATCCATAGCTATACCAATAGAACATGACAGCTTGTTCTCATCTGATATAATCACATGTCTGCCGATAGATTCTACTATCTCATCTGCAAATGCATTATTTTCTAACAATTCCTCAAATATTGCCTCTGCCACCTCTTCACCATAATGTTGGTTAACATTCTCAACAACTATTACAAACTCATCTCCACCATATCTTACTACATATCCACTCTTACCGATAATACTTTTAAATAAATTTGCAAACTCCTTAAGTATCATATCCCCAACATCATGACCGAAACTGTCATTACAGTATTTGAAATTGTCCAAATCTATATACATAACTGTAATATACTGTTCAGCATTAAAACTTGAACTATCCGGATTCAGTTTCTCATCCACAATTTTATTAAATCCCTGTCTGTTCAGTAATCCTGTCAGCGGATCTGTCTGTGCCAGATTCTCAAGCTGCATATTTTTTGCTTTTAATTCCCTGTTCATTTCACCAATCTGTATCCTTGCATTGGTTCTATATATCTCATTTACAAGCTGCCTTAAAGCAAGTCTGAATATGCTCAGATCAGATTCATATAACATCACCTCCGTACCATTAAAGTTTTCATACATTATCTGGTATGTAATAAACACAGTCTTAAGATCATCCTTTACAAACATCGGAATACCTATAATTGATACAACCGTATTCATTCCAAAATTCTGTATAATATCCTTATATTCTTCAAATTCACCGTCAATACGTGATACTACAAAACTCGATCTTCTTTCACGGAAAAATCTGACTATATTATCCAATGCCGACTCAGAAAGCTCAATTTCCGAATCACAATACTTTATTTCTTTCTCATCATTATCTTTAATATAGAAGAATAATATTCTGTCCAATCCAAAGTTATTTCTAAGAGTAATCATGGACTTATTTATCATTTCCTCTTCATAACACCTTTCACTGACAAACATTTCCTGCCAGTTTGATAAAAATTCCAGATTTTTATTCGTAGCCAGAAGCTCTCTTTCAGCTCCGAGCTGCTTCGCCATCAGAAGTGCAGCATCTACATCTATATTTATATCAAGTGCAAACGAAGACTTCTTTACCTTCTGCCCATCCAAAAGTGTCTTCATCTTAGTTGCCGAAAAATCATTTTCATTATTGCGGCTGAACTCCATGCAATCCTGTAAAAGTTTTCTTCTCTCTTCTTTCCTGCCAAGTGTATCAAGTATATCTGCCTTCTCACTTGCCAGCATGGAATATGACACAAACATACTGCCTTCTGAACGACGCATATGGAACTCCGCCTCATCATACTGACTTAATGCCGCATCTATCATGCCCTCTTTTTTATTAATAAGCCCTTTTATATAACGGTAATAAAACAGTTCATCATCCCATAAGTCATATTTTGGCTCACCATCAGGAATAAGGATATGTCTGAATATTCTTTCCATTTTCTCCAGATAAATTTGTGTCTTATAACTATTTCCAAGTTTAAAATTACATACTGCTGCTATACCATACAATTTTGAGCGGTTACATACCCTCGGCTTATAAACTCCATAATTATCCAGAAGCTGTATTGATGCGGTTATATATACACAGCACTTTTTATAATCCTCAGCCATAAGTGCATTAATACTCATATTGTAAAATGTCTCACTGAGCATCTGCGGGTCATTTAATTTATAAAATATTTCTAATGCCTGATTATAATATATATTTGCCTGTTCAAAATCTTCACGTACCATCCGGTTATATCCAAGACCATTATATATATCTGCCTCTTCTGCTTTTCCATTAAGCCTTCTAAGTACATCTATACATTTCTTATAATTACGGTCAACCTCATCTATATTTCCTACTACAGAATAAAACAGGGCACACTTTTTATATGCATCCATAAGAAACTTATCATTTTCATTTCTTTTAATTATATCCAGTCCCTTTTTAAAATATTTTAGATTCTTTTCAGGGTGCTCTCCAATGTAACATTCCCTGTTCTGCTCAAATGCATAAATATAAAAATACGATAGATGATTATAGAATTCATATGATTCTACCTCTGCCATAAATTCATCACTAATAATATCACGTACACCGTCAAGCTGAAAATTTACCGCTGTAAAGCCTTTCAATATAACAATCCCTGTAAGCAGCCTTGCAATAAACTGCATATATTCATCCTGCATTTCATCTGCTAACGCCTTACATTTTTTAGCAAGCATCATCGCACTGACATTCTGACCCATATAAACCTGTGCCATACTCATTGCATAATTACAATTAAATTGTACTTGCAGGTCATCACTTCCCATATTTTTCAAATTATCGCAAATCATAAGTGCATTCTGAAACTTTTTGGCATATAAATACCCAAACGCATACAGTTCAAAACAACTTATCTGACTGTCTTTATCCACTTCCGCCTTTTCTATCTTAAGCTTATGATATATACTTCCAAGATAATATAGTGCCTGCTCTATGGCAAGTGTTTTAAGCATTGTATGTATATCCTTAATATATTTGTCATAGTCATTCATTTCCAATACAAAATATGACTTTTCATCCGGCACTTCGGCATTGCCTTCACTATACATTGCTATTCCAAGATTTTTATCTTCTACAGTCCTTATGAACTCTTCCCATATATCATTCATATATGCAGGTATTCCATATGCATTATCATATGTACACAAAAGTGCAATTCCGTCACTTTCCTCACTGTTTATAACTGAATTAAGATATTTTATTGTAGAATATCCGGCAAAATGAATCCTTCCTAATATTATAAGTAATTTACCATCCGATGCCGCATATTGCAAAATACCGGTAATAGAATCCATAAACCGTTTAAGGTCATATTCCACTTCATTTAATATTACTTCCTCTTTCCTTAAGCACACTCCATTCCGTATATAAGAACAAAGCATATCCCTGTGCAGCGAATACACCTGACACTTTTCCATAAATTCTTCCGGTGTCTCTACCCCACTCTTCAGATAAATCTGCTTAATCCATTCCAAAAAAGGTTCATATGCTTCCTGCATCTTATCAGGTCTGAATTCATAAAATAACACTTTTATGTTTGCATTTTCATTAAGGCTCTCTGTTACTATTTCTTTGGTAATCCTCCACGAATTATAACTTTTTATAACTATGGTATCCTGACCCATATTGTCTGCACCTAAAACTAATGCATTAACCAAATTTTTAATATCACTTGTGTTCATACACCCACGTCATCCCTTCTACTCAGTCATATCACTATATCATCGTACTTTCCGCCTATCACTCTTATAAGTTCATCAGGATTTATTATAATCTGGGAACCTATTCTCCCACCACTTATAATTATCTCATCAAACTCTTTGGCACTGTTGTGAACAACCGTATCATATTGTTTTTTCATACCCAGAGGTGAGCATCCTCCTCTTATGTAACCTGTAATACTGTTTATGTCTTTTACGTGTACCATTTCCACACTCTTTTCTTTAACTGACTTAGCCGCCTTTTTCAAATTCAATTCTTCTGCTATTGGAATCACAAACACATAAAAGTCACCACTTCTGCCCTTTGTGACTAATGTCTTAAATGAAGATGCATAATCCTGACCCAGTTTATCAGCGATGGTCTTACCATCAACAAACTCATCACTCTCATATGTATTTACCTTATAAACAACATTATTTCTGTCAAGTATCCTCATTGCATTAGTCTTTGTATCCTTTTCCTTAGCCATGTCTAAACCTCTGTATTAATCAAAATCTAGAATATCTTTATATATTATTATACTATATTGTTTGTTTTTTAACAATATTAGAATATAGTTATTTTATATATATTTCTATTTTTTTTCATATTTTTTTTGTATGTTTTGTATATCAAAAAAGCATGAACCATATTCCGCATATGATTCATGCCTATATATAACAGATTTAATTATTCTCCAAATCCAATTAAAAGTCCTGCTGCCTCTTTGTCATTCATTATAAGTTCGTTTCTTAGTACTGCATACAACTCTGCATTGGTAAGATTGTAATACGGTAAATAATAAACCACAGCAACTATTCCACATGTGATAAGAGACAATAAAACCCAAGGTATAAATGATAAATCCAACACAAAAGTATCCCACTTCTGACCATCCATCATCCTTTTACTGAGTTCAAAAGCAGTCTTCCTGTCTATTTCAGGATTCTCAGCCAGTATATATGGTATCATTCTATACTCATAACTCTTTATTATTCCCGGTATTACAAACAGAATTGACCATAAGGAAATAAATATATCTCTTAATAACATTATAATTGCATTTTTAATATATCCATTAGAAAATATAAATCCCAATTCCCTAAAATCTGCAGTTCTCTCTCTTGAAATCATAAAAAAACGCCTTGCACCAATTTCAATCGGATTTGATACAAATGTCTTAATTACAAATCTTATAGCTATAAAAATTAAAGCCACTACTAAAACAGCTACCATCACAGTGAATATCAGTGCTATATCCCTATCTGACATATTTCCACTGTTAAAATCCGAACCATTACTTCTCGTACTGGACCCACTGCCACCGCTACCGCCTCCGGATACTATTGCCAATACTAACGATACAGCTACTGCCATCCATCTGCAGCTTGCAAATACTTCTTTGGCCCTTTCCTTTAACTCTGCTCTGCTCCACATCTCTTTATCCTCCTGAATTTATTTTCATTGTGATATTAACCTTTTTATGCATTATTGTCAATAAATATGTTACAATATCTAAGCCCCTCTCACATATACCCATACTTTCTCCTGTTCTTGACAATAAAAATGCAGGTAACAATCAAAGCCATGAACTCTGCTGACACAATAGCTCCCCATACACCATCAATTCCAAGAAGTAACGGCAAAACCAATATCATTATAATCTGGAATACAAGTGTCCTCAAAAAAGAAAGCACTGCCGACACAACGCCATTTCCAAGTGCCGTAAAAAATGCGGAACCCCATACATTTATTCCCATAAAAATAAAAGCAATAGAATATATTCTGAATCCATGACATGTCATATTAAACAACTTTACATCATAACTTGCAAAAATCTTTACAAGTGGTACAGTGAGAACCTCTGCCAGAAACGTAAGTATAATACCTGAACCGCTCATTAAAACCACGCTTTTACGGAAAAGATTTTTTAATTCATCATGATTCCCTGCTCCATAATGATAACCTATAACCGGGGCACTTCCAATAGAATAGCCAAAGTAAATAGCCAAAAAAATAAAATTCACATACATTATAATTCCATATGCTGCTACCCCGTTTTCTCCTGCTTCCCTCATAAGCTGGAAATTATACAAAATATTTACAACTGATGCAGACAGGTTTGTAACCATCTCAGAAGAACCATTACCCAATGCCTTCAACAATATTTTTCTCTCAAACTTTGCTATTCCCAGACGCAGCAGACTGTCATTCTTTCTCACAAAATATATAATAGAAATGCCTGCACCCACAAACTGACCTATAGCAGTTGCAGCTGCTGCCCCTTTAATTCCCCAATGAAGAACTGCAATAAAAACAAAGTCAAGCACAATATTTACTACACCGCCTATGACAGATACAGCCAGACTTAATGCCGGCTTTTCCGCAGTCACAAAAAAACTCATAAAAACATTCTGCAAAACAAATGCCGTTAATGCCATAATCAAAATTCTGCTGTAACTCACACAGTATTCAAGAAGTCTGCCTTCTGCACCTAATGCTTCTGAAACAGGACGTGCAAATATAAATCCTGCGGCAGATAATATAAGACTTAGAATAACTGCAAAATAAACCAGCATGGAAAAATATCTGTTTGCCTGTTTCCTCTTTCCCTCTCCTAATGCCTGAGACACAACCGCACTGCCGCCTGTACCAATCATCATTCCGATTGTACCCATTGCCATACATACAGGCATAACCAGATTAACTGCTGCAAAAGATGTTTTACCAACATAATTAGATACAAAAAATCCATCTACAATACTATATAGAGAAGTAAAAATCATCATCAAAACAGATGACATAACAAATCGAATCAGACGTTTATAAGTAAAATGATCAGATAACTGTATTCTCATTATTATTCCCTTCGTTCAAGCCTTGTTTGAAGTAATTGAATATAAATTGTAAACTAAAAATTGCCAATTTGCAACTAATTATTCTGTTGACGTCAGTTTATATATATATTATAATTTCTTTATAATTTTTTAATTTAAAGGAGAGTTACATATGACAACACAAAGAAACATCGCAACATGTATCATACTTTCTTTAGTTACATGCGGTATCTATGGTCTTTATTGGTTTGTTTGTCTTACTGATGATGCAAATGCCATAGCCGCATCAAGCGATGATGTTACTGCATCAGGTGGAATGTCCCTTTTACTTGTAATTGTTACTTGTGGACTTTACCAATACTATTGGGCTTACAAAATGGGTGAAAAGCTTGACAATGCGAAATCAGAAAGAGGAATGAACTCAAACGGCGGAAGCATTCTGTACTTAATTTTAACTTTTTGCGGTCTTAGTATCGTCGCATGGGCATTAATGCAGAATGATTTAAATCAGTTAGCATAAAAACTATGTACTATAGAACAAAAAACATAATTAAAAATGCTATTATATTATTAATTGTGGGGCTGGCATATGCCGGCTTTTGTTCGGTTACAGGCGTTGGAATCCCCTGCCCGCTGCACTTTGTTACAGGTCTGTACTGTCCAAGCTGCGGAATATCAAGAATGCTTCTGCATATGCTTAAGCTTGACTTTAAAACGGCTTTCAGATACAATCAGTGTTTGTTCTGCATTTTTCCCATAATTGGACTGATTATATTATCAGACATAATAAAATATATTAAAACCGGTCATACAAAGCCAAACCGGTTTCAATCATTTATATGCATATTAATCATTATTATTCTAATCATATTTGGAATATTGAGAAATATGCCTTCATATTCATATCTCAGTCCTCCCGCCTGATGTCTTATGCCGTTACATCCTGCGTCATAATTAAATATGAAGATATTCCCATAAATACAGCCGTAGCCACCAATCCGACACTTATAACCTGCAGCATTGTAATATTTGATATGATATTTATTATCCATATACCAAGACTCTTCAATATTGAATCTCTCTCTCTTTCCATAGCTGCCATAATTCTTGGAAGAAGCAGGGACAGAACCATCCATATTCCCCATAATACCCAATAACTTTTTAAACCAAACCTCAATACCAGACTTCCCATTACAAATTCTACCGAAGCAAGCATAAATACTAAAACAATACAGATGTCCGGTTCAAATAAGAAATTAATATCAGCAAATTGTTTTCCCGGCAGCACCACATGCTGAATTTTATGCATTATAAATCCCAGTAAAAACACTGCTCCATATTTAATCACTGATATAGTCCACATCGAAATTATAAATGATTTCCTTGTTCCTCCCATGCTTACAGACAAATTAAATAACCTTGTGATATTACTGCTAAAACTTATAAACAAAGATACAACACAAAATATTCCCATGAAAATTACTGTTGATGCATCCACATATTTATTTGTATCGAATGACATAAAGTATTCCAATAATATTGAAAAAACCAGAGTTATTAAACCTGTTACTGAAATAAACAGCCATTCTGTCCTCCTGCTTTTTATCATTTTTACAAACATATAAACCTCCATTCCACCAAACCTAATCTATGGTTTTATCTTTTAACATCCGATTTCATTACCATCCTGCTTTCCATTATTATGGATATAACCATAAACGTAAGAGCCGCTGCCAACATAACACCTCTCATATCAATTCCTCCTATTGTTAATGTTAATAAGAAACCGGTAATTCCCATCGTTAATGTTAATAAGAAAGCAATAACTCCTACAGAGAACGAAACCACAAATATAAATATAATATACCCTATAAATCCGTATTTCGTTATTATGATACTAAGTATATTTATAAATCCAAAGAGAGCAGCTAATGCTGAAACCGCCAAAATCATACTATTGTATTTAACCCCTCCATTATATATATCAATACACAAATTAATTGCAAGCAATATTACAATAATAACTGCATTAACGGCATATTTCCCTGCTAAATAATCCTTTCTCCTGCTGCAAAAAGTCAGTATAATCGAAGCATCTGTCGTTGCAAGTCTCAAGTTAAATACAAATACAGCAAATGTGCATATATAAAAATAATAGAATTGCAGATTATCTTTTATATATTCGTACATATCATCTCCATCCAATAAAACCTGAAACAAAGTTATTGCTATAATGGCGGCAATTCCAATGCTTATAGTATACAAAGCTATACGACTGATATTCTTAATATTTCTTACAATAGAATTTTCCATACTTATCTTCCTTCCTCTCCACACAGTGCTACAAAAAGATTCTGAAGGCTTACTGACTGCACTGACAAATCAGGTGTAGATTCAATCCAGTTTCCCGGTTCCATAAGCACTGTAGCACCTTTACTTCTTCCCATATTTTCCACACCATGTACTTCCATACCTTTCACCGCCTTATCCACCACATCTGCCTTGCCACTTACATGACATGCTCTTTCAAGAAGATGCTGTGTATTTTCTTTAAGAAGCAGTTCCCCTCTGTTTATAATAATTACTTCCTCAAATATGTCTGCTGCCTCCTCTATAATATGGGTAGATATTATAAATGTCCTTCCGGTCTCATTATATTCTTCCAATAATATCTTGTAAAACTGCTCCCTTGCCACAACATCGAGACCTGCCACCGGCTCATCTAAAAATGTATATTCTGCTTTGCTTGCCAACGCCACTATTATAGTAACCATTGACATCATTCCCTTTGAAAGCTTGCTTATTTTCTGCTTAACATTTAATTCAAAGTCTTTAACCAGCCGGTCTGCCATCTCCTTATCCCAGTTCGGAAAATATATGGATGCCGTTCTCAGATATTCTTTTACTTTCATATTATTAGGACCCATAACCGATACCTGATTCAATTCCCTTGAAAAACACATTTTATCCAAAATTTTCTGGTTTTCCCATACAGTTTCACCATCCAGAGATACTGACCCTTTGGTTGGTCTGCTTTGTGATGTCATTATAGAAAGTAATGTTGTCTTTCCCGCACCGTTTCTTCCTATCATTCCATAAATTTTTCCTTTTTCCAGTGTAAGGTCTATTCCTTTCAAAGCCTTCTTTTCTTTATATTCTTTAGTTATGCCTTTGCATTCTAAAATATTGTTCATAAATCCCAATCCTTCCTTTTTATATACTTCTTTTTATCATATTAATCAATTCTTCTTTGCCTATGCCGATACTTTCTGCCTCTATCAGCAGTCTTTTAATATAATTATCAAAAAATTCTTCTTTTCTTTTTTCCTTAATCATTTCCTTTGCTCCTGTGGATACAAACATTCCAATCCCTCTTTTTTTGTACATTATACCTTTATCTACAAGCATGTTTACGCCTTTTGCCGCAGTAGCCGGATTAATTGAATAGAGCTTTGCCAATTCATTCGTACTGGGAACTCTTTCCTCCTCCAGAATAATCCCTCTCAATATATCCTGTTCTATCATTTCACTTATCTGGATATATATGGGCTTTTCCTGTGTTAAATATTCATTCACCTTACCACCTCTCTTCCTTTAATATCCTTTAATTAACTCTCTTATCCCTCTCAAACACCACCAAACCACACTCATATGGATGGTCACAGTATATCTTCTCCCCCTTAAACCTGTGCCGCAGCAACTTGATTATGATACAGAAATCCCCACCGCCTCCTAAAATCATCAGCAGAGAAAGATAACACAAAAGATCCTGCTTTGTGTAAATGGCCACGATCCCCAATCCAAAACCCAACGCTATGGTAGGCATAACAGAACCCAAAATATACTGCCACCTTTTCAACGGCTCTGTGCAGGTGCAATATGGGGTAAGTGCTGACCAAATCATACCAAACTCAATCGACTTAAAGCCACTGTTTGCAAGACATCCCCACACCAGCCCATGAATCAGCTCATGAGCAACCATTAGCACAATTATCAACACCGGCATAAGCAGGAACTGCAGCTGAGAAAGTTTCTCACCCAGAGTATCATTCACACATACATACCAGAACAAAAACAGAATTACAAATGGCAGCATCAACACTAGGGCTAACAGATTGGCACGTACTACACTAATGGTCAGATTCCGTGCTGTATATCCATCCCGCTCTAAACCTGATTTCAACTCCTCAAAGTGCTCTTTTCGCCGTCGCTCAGCCGCAGTCAGCTTCCTTTCTTCACCCTTTTTCTCTTTTTCCATCATTTTATCTCCTCACACACTTATTTACTTAGTTGGTTAATTACTTATATAATTAACAATAGTACTGAATTTCTTTTTTGTCAACTATTTTTCTACCTTTTTACTTTTTTCAACAAATTTTCACATTACATTCACATTTATGATATACTTTCTTCATATTTTTGATGTATTATGTTCAGAGTTAAAGGATCTCCCCAATCCTTTAACTTAAATTAAAATCTTTTTCATATTTCGCCGGTTGTCTTTCCTCCCCTCAAATTATATTGACAACCGGCTCCTCCCATTTATAGGGACTTTTTCCATAAACTTACAATATATAAATTTTAAAAACAATTAAGGAGATTATATGATAAGTATAATTATTTCATTATTAATTACTTTACTGCTTGGCTGTCTGGAATTTTATTTTTTCCTTCCTGCCATCAATATTCATTCAGTATCTTTTTGGATATTTATAATTTGCCAATTGGTTGTTTTTGCTCTAATCTATACTGTTATATCTTATAAAAAGATTAGAAGACATAAAAGAAGATATAAAAAATTATACAATATTCTTGGAGCTGTTGCAGGATTACTATTAGCTTTTGTAATACTTGGCTGCTTCTTTTCAAGCCGGGTATTTCATGCAAAAAAATACTCTTCCAGAATAACTGTTGAAACAGGTGATTTCAATTCTGACATTCCGGTTTTAAGTGACATAAGCAAAATACCTCTTATGGATACAGCATCAGCAAAGAAACTCGGAAACCGTACAGTCGGTTCTTTAACTGAAGTTGTCAGCCAGTATGATGTATCAGACACTTATAACACCATTTGTTATAAAGGTGAAGTTATGAAAACTTCCCCTCTGGAATATGCCGGATTCTTCAAATACAACAGTAACAGAAAATCAGGTATACCGGGATATGTACTTGTAAATCCCACCACAAATGAAGCAGAATATATAAAACTTGAAAAGGGCATAAAGTATTCTCCGTCAGGCTATTTCTCTGGAAACCTCCTGCGTAAAATACGAATGGATTATCCTTCAAAACTTATTAATTCATACAACTTCCAAATAGATGATAATGGTAAACCATACTGGATTATTACCTGTCAGTCCCCTTCTCTTCTATTTGGATGCTACTCCCCTGATGAAGTAATCGTTCTTGATGCCGTAACCGGAAAAAGCGATATATATGATATCAATAATACTCCTGAATGGATTGATATGGTATATGGCGGCAGAACAGTTGAAGCCTTGTATAACAGTTATGGAATACTTTCAAAAGGGTACTTTAACAGCTTATTTTCACAAAAGGGATGTACGCAGACAACTGATGATTTCGGATACGTAATAAAAGATGATGATGTATACATTTATACAGGTATCACATCAACCGTATCTGATGAATCCAATCTTGGATTCATACTGGCAAATTCCAGAACCGGAAAGTACAAATATTATAAATGTGCCGGTGCAGAAGAATATTCTGCCATGTCTGCTGCAGAGGGTGTTGTACAGAACTTCGGATATGATGCAAGTTTCCCTGCACTTATAAACATCGGAGGTGAGCCGGTATACGCAATGGTATTAAAAGACAGCAACGGACTGGTAAAATTATACTCAATGGTCAATGTTAAAAATTACACCATAGTTGCAACCGGAGATTCTCTCAGCCAGACACTTACAAATTATCAGACTGCACTTATAAATGCAGGAACAAAGATAGACATTAAAGATATTTCAACTGACATTAAAGAAATTACCATCACCATATCTGATATACAGTTTATTGCCACAGACGGCAACACTACATGCTATATAAAGGATGAAAACGGCGGATGCTATAAACAGGATTTTGCTGATAATGAGAATCTTATTTTGCTGAATAAAGGTGATAATGTAACAATATCATATAATGAAACTGACAATGAAAATGATATTCCGATAATCACATCTATTAAGAAAACGCTAAAGAAAGAATAAATAGTGTAATCATAATATAAAAACAGCTCTTTTTCTATTCGGTAAACACTGATATACTTACCAAAATGTAGAAAATGAGCTGTTTTTATGAATATATAATACATTTCCCGACAAAAAAGGAAATTTGATTTACACTTACTTTTCACCTCTTGATGTGACCTTCTTTTTTATGTTTCCAAGCTTGTCCTGCCCCCGCTCCAAATACCTTTTAAGATTCTCAGTAAGAGATAATTCTGATTTCATGGCAAAAATAAAACTGACTTTGCTGCCGTTCTCTTCATTTATCCTGCGTATGCTTTCTTTTAACTCCTCATATTTTATTACAAGTTTATTATACGTCGCAAACTCACGTACTTTCGACATAATATTCATTGAGTAGCACAAATCTACTACAAATACCCCATAAAAAAATCCTATTACAAATGAAAATGCAAGATGCCTCGCAAGCCACTTAAGCACATCTAATATAAGAGGATGAATAATAAAATAATATATCGCACTAAGCACAACCCAGTAAAATGAAAACTTAGGACATATAATTCCCTTAACATTACCCCAGTTATCCGTATAATCCCATAATTTTATTTTCATATGCCTTATAAAAATCATTCCGGCAATATATTCTATTATTGTAACTATTACAGACATAAGCACAAATAAAACTATCCTTTGTACATATTTATTTTCAATAAATGTTATGTTTATATGTGCCATCAGATATACCGCACACAGACTAAATCCATACAGTGGCAGATATGGTCCTGTCAAAAAACCGGGATTCATCCATTTTCTTTCTTCAAAAAACCTCCTATAGACAACTTCTAAACACCATCCTATGCTGCTTCCAAAAAAAAATAAAAAACTTAATACCAGTAACCATTCATTTATCTTCATCTTTACTTTCCTTTTCCTGTTCCTTTATAGCACTTTTCTTTCTAACGTCATTCAAAATAAGCTTATATATAGTGGATACGATTGGTATACCAAATAATGTTCCTGGTATTCCAAACAGACCTCCACCCACTATAACTGCTGCAAATACCCATATTCCCGGAAGCCCTATTGAACTTCCTACCACTTTCGGATATATAATCTGATCCTCAAACTGCTGCAATATCACTAAAAACACTACAAACATAACTGCTTTAACCGGCGATTCCGTAAAAATCATTACAGCACCCACAGCTCCGCCTATATATGCTCCTGCTATAGGTACAAGTGCAGTACATCCTATAAGAATTCCTATCATAACTGCATATGGAAATCTGAATAACAACATACCTGCTACACACAAAACTCCAAGAATAACTGCTTCTATACATTGTCCCACTATAAAACGGTGAAAACTGTCATTTAGTATACTTGTTACATAGGAAATTTTATTACAAATATCTGAACTTAAATATGTATTTATAAGTTTCTGTACCTGTCCTTTAAGATGCTCCTTATCCGCAAGTATATAAATAGAAAATATAAGTCCCATTACAAAGTTCACAATAACAGAGAATATAGAAGACACATATCCCATTACTACACCTATTGTGCTGCTGAATCCTGTCCGACTCCACGAAAGTGTATCATTAACTATTTTTTCCCAATTCATTGTATCAGGATTAAAATCCTTAATAAAAGGTTCAATCTTTTCATAATTGTTATGCATAAATACTTCCAATTTATCAAACATTTCCGGCAGACTGGCCACCAGCACCTCCACACACGACTCAAGCTCAGGTACTACAAGCACCAAAACCATCCCTGCCACTAAGAAAATACTTCCATAAGCCATAATTATAGAAATAATTCTTTTCCCCTTTTTCGAAGAAAAAAATTTTATCTTTGATAAAAATTTATCCTCATAAAATTCCATAACTATATTAACCACATAAGCTATTGCACCACCTACTATCAACGGCATAAGCACATTAAGAAGAATCACGGCTCCTGCTGCCAGATATGCCCAGTAACGCATTATAAGATATATCAGTAATACCACACACACAATCTGTATTACTCTTTTTCTCTCAAGTTTCATTTATTCCTCCATTAAAAGCAATTTTTGTAACAATTCAGCCATGCAGAGAATAATATATAATAATTTCGTGGGAGCTTGCTCACTAAGAAATTATTATATATTATTCTCTATAGGGCGGACGCCCGACATGAATAATTTGCCGGCA
>JAAVHZ010000002.1 GCA_014799465.1 Lachnospiraceae bacterium
TTAAAACCTTAAATAAGAATATCCCGTGGAAAATCTCATGCTGTAAAACACAGAGTTCCAAGGGATATTCTTATTTCTTGTTTAGAGTGTTAAAAATCGATATTAACCGACAGCCCCTTTTTTATGTTTGCGGTTAAATTATATTGATTAACTTACAAAGTTTTTAAGGCTAAAATATGCACAAAGAAAAAAAGTAAAACTATACATATTAAACAAAAAAACGTTTAAAACTAAATGTATTTAAGTGCACTATTGACATTTTTGAAAAAAAAGCATATTCTTATTTGTATAAGAAATTTAAAAAATAAACTATGAAAGGAAGAATTTTATGAAAAAAGGTGTAATGAAACGATGGTTAAGTATCATTTTAGCTATAATAATGATATTTAGCAATTCTGCTTTTGGCACAATAAATACTTATGCGGCAGAAAAAGTGGAATTAACAGAAGTGACAGCAGACAGTTCGCTGGATGCGGCAAGCGACTATGGTCTTATGGAAAATGCAGCAGATGGAGTTATTCTTCATGCCTGGAACTGGTCGTTTAATTCGATAAAGGCAAGCATGCAGGATATTGCGGAAGCAGGTTATACATCAGTACAGACATCACCTGTACAGCGTCCAAAAGATTATTCTCAAGGATGTACTTACGGGGACTGGTGGAAAGTATACCAGCCGACATCTATATGTTTTTCACCGGACGGACATCCATGGTTCGGTACTAAACAAGAGTTTAAGGAAATGTGCGATGAGGCTGAAAAATATGGTATTAATGTTATTGTCGATATAGTTGCAAATCATATGGCAAACAATACGGGGCAAATAGGTAATACAAGGGCAGATATATCGAGCCAGAATGATCCATATATACGTGATGATGACAGTTGCTGGCATTTGAATGGTTCTACAGGTATTGATTATGGCAACCAGCACCGTAATGGAGATAACAGCAGTCTGACACATGGATTTGGCGGCTGGCCTGATCTTAATACAGGTAATAAAAAGGTTCAGAATGCAGTAATTGATTTGTTAAAAGAATGTGTGGATCTTGGTGCAGATGGTTTCCGTTTTGATGCGGCAAAGCATATCGAGCTTCCTACAGATCCGGGCGGATCTTCAGATTTCTGGCCTACGGTTACAAGTGCCATAGAAAACTATGCAACATCAAAGGGTATTAAAATATATAACTATGGTGAGATTCTTGATGACTCTGCAACAGAAATTACTAATTATACAAAGTATATGGCTGTTACGGATAACAGGGCAGGTAATGGTATACGTGAAGCTATCAGACAGGGAAATGTAGCAGGAGCAGCAAATTCAGCATTAACTTATAATGGTGTACCGGCCGATAGTCTTGTACTTTGGGCTGAATCACATGATACATATGCAAATGATGCTTATACGGGACCTTCAACAAAATCTTCACAAGAAGTAATTAACAAAACATGGGCTATAGTGGCAGCAAGGGACTTTGCAGCTCTTTACTATATACGTCCAAATAGTACAGCATTACAGATGGGGCAGCCTAGTCAGAATGATAACTGGAAGAGTTCACAGGTGGCAGAGGTGAATAAGTTCCACAATTATTTTAATGGACAAAAAGAATATATGGCTTCAAGCGGAGACATTGCTTATGTTGAAAGAGGAACAGCAGGAGTTGTTCTTGTTAATGTAAGAGGTGGTTCGCAGCAGGTTAGTGTTAAAGCAAACTTAATGGCTGATGGTACATATAAGGATCAGGTGTCAGGTGGTACATTTACAGTATCAGGCGGACAGATTAGCGGTAATATCGGTAATACCGGTATAGCGGTTGTATACAATGCTGCACCTGTAGTAAAGACACCAATGCCTACTATTTCAAGAGAAGGCGGAAATTTCTCCGGTGATACATTAAAGCTTACAATAGGTTTAAAGAATGCCACAAGCGGTACATATAAGATTGGAAACGCTGCTGCAGAGACCTATACAACCACAAAGGATATTGTTATAGGCAGCGATATGGCATTTGGAGACAGTGTTAAAATAATACTTACGGCAACAGGAGAAGGTAAAACCGAAACCAAGGAATACACATTTACAAAAGTAGACAAAGTGGTTAACAAGGCATATCTTGCAAAGCCTTCAGACTGGCCGGATACTGTATACTGCTATGCATATGATTCGGCTACAGAGAAAATAAGTAATGGTGTGTGGCCGGGCGTACAGATGACAAAGGATGCGGAAACGGGATATTATGTTTATGAAATACCTGAAAATATAGAAAAACCAAGAGTAATATTTAACTGCGGTCTGGATGATAACAATGTACACAGGCATCCGGAAGATCAGATGGATGGTGAGTTATTTGAAACCGACGGCTCATGGATATATAAGGATGGAAAATGGGAAAAATATAATTCTCCGGTTACTGAACAGGGAAAAGTAACAGTCAGCTATGTAGACGGCTCAGGAAATAAAGTAGCCGATTCAAAGACGTTAACGGGAAATGTAGGAGACACATACACAACAACTGCAGCAGTTGTCAGCGGATATAATCTGAAAACAACACCGTCAAATGCTACAGGAAAATATACAAAGGCAGACATTACCGTAACATATGTATATGAAAAGGCATCTGATGATTCAATAACCATCACATCATCACTTGCAGAAGGAACAACATTTGATACAGAGACAAAGACAATAACATTAACGATTACTAATGCTACATCAGGTACATACAGCGTTGATGATGGTCCGGTTAAGACATTTACGGGAAGTGCTGATGTGGTAATCGGACAGGGAAAGATTGCAGATACTGAAGTGAAGGTAGATGCAACGGCAACTAATGGAACTGATACAGTAAAAAAGACATTTACTTATAATAAAAAGTTCAGTGGAAATACGGCAAATGAAAAATTATCAGCAGCTTCAGCAGTGGCAGTGGCTATGGATATTTCAATGGCTTCTTCAACTACACTCGCATCACAATATTCAACAAATAAAGCAGGAGTGGGAGTTGAAAAAACAATTTCGGTAGATGGTGATATATCAGACTGGAATGAATCAATGAAGATTGCTCAGGGTGCGGCAAATGATGATCCTAGAGTATACCGACCGAATTCTATGTATGAGAATCCGGTTGACTTATATGCACTTTATGGTGCCTATGATGATAATAACGTTTATCTGATGTGGGAAATGACAAATGTACAGGACGTAGTTGCACCAAGTGATAATTATCCGCTTTCACAAGGTACACTTTGGCAGACACAGGAATTCCCGTTCTTTATAGCGATTGATACAGGTAAGAGTAATACAGCTATAGGAAATAAGGGTGCTACTCAGACAGGAGGCACTATATGGGATTCTGGAATGACAATTGAGAACTCGTTTAATAAATTAATATCTATCAATACAAAAGGTGGCAATGGACCATATGTGTATGGTGGTGACAGTAGCGGACTAAATGCGAAAGAACTGTTGGGTCCGAAAGGCACAAATTCCAAAGTCAAAATGAATTTTGGCAAGGGCATTCTGACCGGTGAAGTCAGGGGAATTAATGGTGCATATGGAGAGAACAATAACCGTGTTGTAGGTGACATATATAATGATGCGGCTGAATGGGTAGACTTTAATACAATTGGTCATGACAGTGCATCAATGGATTTCTTTTATGAATTGTCAATTCCTTATGATGAACTTGAAATTACAAAGGATGACATAAAAAATAATGGAATAGGTGTATTACTTGTTGGCACAATGGGAAAATCTCCACTGGACTGCCTGCCATATGATGGTTCAATGAATGATAATGCGGATTTGGATGATTCAGCAGGTTCACAGGAAAATAATAGCTTTGAAAAGTCAGACGAGGATCATATAACATGTTCTTTTGCAAGACTTGGTGTCATGGGAGACAATCCAACCCCTCCGCAACCAACACCGCCAACACCAACAGATGACCTTACAGTAAACTTCGGTGCAGACAGGTCTTCACCACAGTTAGATACTTCAAAGCGTACATTAAAAGCCATAGCAAAAGGCGGAAAAGCACCATACAAATATGAATTCTCTGTAGACGGAAATAGTGTACAGAGCGAATCGGCAACAGATTCATATGAGTGGACACCTTATAAAGGAACTCATGTAATTGCAGTTAAGGTTACTGATTCAGAAGGAACTTCAGTATATAGCCAGAAAATCTATACTATTGAAGGTGAAGGTGAGTATACCGCACCGGAAATAACAGAATTTAAGGTAAGCAAGGAATCCGTAACAGAAGGTGAACTTATAAAACTTTCAGCATCAGCAACAGGTGGTCAGGGAACATTAGAATATAAGTTTACGGCTACAGATGCAAAGGGTAATAAAACTGTTATCAGTGAATATTCAACAACGAAATTCGCAGACTGGGCACCATCTGCAGGAACTTACAAACTTGAAGTGACGGTAAAAGATGAAAAGAATATAGAAGTTTCAAAAGCTATTAATGGATTTGTAGTAGCAGGAAATGTAGTTGAAGGACCTAAAGTTAAGAGTATAAGCATTGACAAAGACAGTGCAATAGAAGGCGATTCAGTTAAGATATCGGCAGTTGCAGAAGGTACGGGAGAACTTCAGTACCACTTTACGGTTACTGCTGAGGGAGGCGAAGAAATACATATACAGGAGTACGATACATCAAATGAATGTAATTGGACTGCAACCACAGCAGGCACTTATACTTTAACAGTATATGTAAAGGATAGCAATGGAAAAACAGCTAAAAAATCCAGAAGTGGTTTTGTAGTAAATAAATCAGGTCAGGAAAGTAATATAAAAATTGACAGCTTTACTTCAAGTAAGGCAAGTGGTACGGCAAAAGCAGGAGAAAGTATTGAATTATCAGTAAATGCTACATCTAATGTGGAAGTTACATATAGATTTGCAGTTTCGTTGGATGATAATGTTACTGTTATCAGTGATTACAGTAATAACAGTAAAGTTACATGGAATCCACAGGTGGCAGGAGATTATGACTTATATGTATATGTAAAAGATGCAGAAGGTTATACTGTTACTAAAGTAATTGAAGGATATAAAGTAAATCCTAAAGGAAGTACAATTACATTAGAATTTAAGGATTTTACAACTGATAAATACAGTGCAATAGAAGGAGACACAGTTAAGCTGACGGCAACAGCAGAAGGAGAGGAACTTCAGTACCGCTTTGCAGTTACCGCAGAAGGAAGCAGTGAGAATATAATACAGGATTACAGTACATCAAATACATGTAATTGGAAAGCTTCGACAGCAGGTACATATACTCTGGCAGTATCTATAAAAGATTCAGAAGGGCATATGGTTTCCAAAGAAATTAAAGGATATAAAGTAAATCCTAAGGGAACAGTTGTTACCTTGAATGTTAAGAGTATTAGTGCTGATAAAGACAGCGGAACGGCAATAGAAGGAGATACCGTTAATATATCGGCAACAGCAGAAGGCAAGGGAGAACTGCAGTACCGCTTTACTGTTACTACCGGCGGAGCAGAAGAGGTAATACAGGATTATAGTACATCAAGTATATGCAGTTGGAAGACAGATGCTGCAGGAACATATACATTATCAGTATATGTTAAAGACGGTGACGGAAATATAGTTAAAAAGTCTAAAAACGGATATATCGTAAATCAAAAGACTTATCAGAATACAATAAATGTAAGCAGTTTTACTGCTGATAAAGCAAGTGGCAGCATAAAAGCAGGAGACAGTGTTAAGTTATCAGTAAAAGCAACTGCACAAAGTGAAATTACGTATAGATTTACGGTAGTATCAGGAGATACTGAAACTATTATAAGTAATTACAGCAAGAACAGCACGATTACATGGAAACCTGAAACAGCAGGTACTTATAGTCTGTTTGTATATGTTAAAGATGAAGAAGGAAATATTGTAAGCAAAGAGATAGAAGGTTATACGGTAAAAGATGAAGAGACACCTGTATATAAAGAGGTTTCGATAACTTCATTTAAAACAAGTAAAGCAAGCAATACAGTAACAACGGGTCAGAGTGTCAAGATGACAGCTAAGGCAACAGGCGGAAGTGGTCAGCTTAAGTATAAGTTTATTGTAAAACGAAGTAATGGTAAAAGCCAGACAGTAAGAAAATACAGTTCAAATAACAGCTGCCAGTGGAAACCTGCTCAAAGTGGTAAATATACTCTTTATGTACATGTGAAGGACAGCAGTACTGGAAAGGTTGTTAAGAAGAGCATTAAGAATTATAATGTGAAACAGGCACTTAAAATTAAGTCATTTACACAGAGCAGAAAGAGTGGTACTGCAGCAGTAGGAGATAAGATAGTATTAAAAGTGAATGCAACTGGCGGTATAGGAAAGAAGTTCTACAAGTACTATTACAAGCTTAACGGCAAGAAATACATATTGAAAAACTATACAGCGAGCAAAAAAATCAACTGGACTCCTAAAAAAGCAGGTAAATATCAGTTATTTGTAGAAACTGTAGATGATGTAAACAACAAGGTTACAAAGAAAGTTAATTATGTTGTTGTAAATAAGCTTAAAGTTAAAAAATTTAAAGCCACTCCGACATCAGTTAAAGCGGGACGGAAAGTAAAATTAAGTGTATCTGCTACAGGAGGAACAAAAAAATATTCTTACAAATTCAAATATACATATAAGAATAAATCAGTTGTAATAAGAAAATATTCAGGTTCATCCAAAGTAACCTGGACACCAAGAAAAAAGGGAAAATATAAGCTGACAGTGTATGTAAAAGATGCTAAAAACAGAAAAACAACAAAGACTATGACACTTAACGTAAAATAGTATAAAGAAAACAAAAAAGATGCAGTTCTGAAAATGGACTGCATCTTTTTTTGTAATTACTTATCTGATGATTTTTTCGCCCTATCAAGAGTTGCGTTAATATTTGAAATAAGTGCAGAATATGTATATTTACAGTCATCTGTATAGGAGATATTGTCCAAAGACTGAGTAGCAACAATTTGATTGGAAATATCCTGAACAGAAGATAATACAAGCGGATACATTGCAGTTACAGCTTCATCAGTATTCTTAAGTTCAATGGCATTAATATTTTTTTCATCTACGGTTACCTGAAGCTCCATACTTGAACCGTTTATTGTAAGGGCGGAAGTATATACTCCCGCAGTATATGTATTTTCTTCCGGAGCGGAGGTTTCTTTATCCTTTGATGAGGAGCGGAACATAAATACCAGAAGAAAAATAAGCAGTATGGCAAATGCTATGAATATTACAGTGTATATCAATTCTTTTAAATGTAACACAACTATTTTAGGATTGGAACTCATATTTATCTCCTTTATATTCTTTATACTTATTTATATTAACCGTAACGGAAAAATATGATAGAATAGGTATATAAATCATAAATTCGGAGGCGTTATATATGGGACTTAGCTTAATACTTGGAAGTTCGGGAGCAGGGAAGACATATAGATTATATAAGAATATAACAACAATGGCAGAAAACGGCGGTCATTGCTTTGCAGTTGTACCTGAACAGTACACTATGGAAACACAGAGAACCATAGTTAATATGTCTGACAGAAAAGGAACAATGAATATAGATATTGTCAGCTTTAACAGGCTTGCTTTAAGAATATTTGAAGAAACGGGAACATATACGGATGAGATGCTTGATGATACGGGAAAATGTATGGTACTTAGAAAAGTAATGGATATGAAAAAAGATGAACTTGGCGTATTTAAATCTAAAATATCATATCCCGGATTTGTGGATGAAGTGCAATCACTTATATCAGAGTTTTATCAGTATGGAATAGGTGAAAAAGAACTGGAAGTTATTACAGAAAAAGCAGAAAAGTATCCTCTGCTTAAAGGTAAGATGGATGATATCAGAATAATAGTAAAGGCTTTTAAGGAATATATGGAAGGAAGGTATATGATACCGGAAGAACTTATGGCACGATTGTGCAGAGCACTGCCGGAATCGGAGATTATTAAGGATAGTGTAGTTACCTTCGACGGATTTACCGGATTTACTGCATTGCAGTATAATGTATTAGACTGCCTTTTGCGTTATGCAAAGGAAGTAATAATTACTGTTACCGTACAGAAAAATTCTCTTAATGAAGATATGTTTTCGCTTAGCAATAAGACAATTAAAAGGCTGGAGTCTATAGCACAGGAATGTGGACAGGTTGTTAAAAAGGATATAATAGAGGATGAGGTACCTTATCGGTTTGCAGGAAGGCAAGAACTTGCATGGCTGGAGAAGAGACTATTTGATTACAGAAGAAATACATATGAAAAAGAAACTGACTGTATAAAGATATGTGAAGCTGGTAATCCGGTGAAAGAATGCGAATTTATTGGATTGGAAATAAACCGTCTGGTAAGAGAAGAAGGACTGCGGTATAAAGATATAGCCGTAGTAACAGGGGACATAGAGGGATATAGCCATAATATGGAGCAGGCATTCCGATATTATGATATACCATGCTTTATAGACAGTAAAAGGCAGATAAATAATAATCCTCTTATTGAGACTATAAAGTCATTATTGGAAACCATAGATAATAATTATGGATATGAGAGTATGTTCAGGCTGCTAAGATGTGGGATGATGAGGCTGGATACAGATGATGTGGACAGAATGGAAAACTATGTAATTCAATATGGAATAAACAGTTATAAAAGGTGGAATCAGGAATGGAAATATGCCGATAACAGCCTTAATGAAATTAAGGAAAATCTTATTAGTGTGCTTAATCCTGTATACGAAGGTATGAAAGACAGAAAAGCTGATGTAAGGAAGTACACAAGAGTATTGTATCAGTTTATTGAATCAGAGCATATGCAGGACAATTTATATGAATATGAGAAAATGTTCGAGGATGAAGGAAATCTGTCTATGGCAAGGGAATATTCACAAATATACGGTAAGGTAATGGAGATGTTAGATAAGGCAGTGTCACTTCTGGGAGATGAAAAGATAAGCCTGAGGGAATATATGGGAATATTGGAATCAGGATTTCAGGAGATAAAGGTTGGAATAATACCTTCAACTATAGACAGGGTAGTAGTAGGGGATATGGAAAGAACGAGACTTGGAGAAGTTAAGGTATTATTTTTTGCAGGAGTAAATGATGGAATTATACCGAAGAACAACAAGAGTGGAGGTATATTATCTGAGTATGACAGAAACTTTTTAAATGAATGTAATATAGAACTCTCACCTTCACCAAGAGAAAATGCGTTTATACAGAAGTTTTATCTGTATCTGAATGTTACTAAAATGTCAGAAAAACTGATAGTAACATACAGCCGCTCAGCTTCGTCAGGTAAGTCACTGCGTCCGTCTTATTTTATATCTGTATTATTAAGCAGGTTTCCGTATGTTAAAGCTGAGAATGTGGATGAAAACACCAATATGGTAAAAAAAATATTTTCAGAAAAAACCATGGAGAGGGAGATTGCTTCAGGATTAAGGAATTATATTGCAAATACAGGTGAGTTGTCTAAAGAATGGAAAGAGCTATATAGTATTTATAATAATAAAGAAAAGCTGGATATGATTTTGTCTGCTGCGTTTTTTAATGAAAAAGCAGATAATCTTGACAGAGCAGTTGCAAAGATGTTATATGGTGCAGATATTAATGGAAGTGTGTCAAGATTAGAGACTTTTGCATCCTGCGGCTACAGACATTTTATGATGTATGGATTGAATCTGGTGAGAAGGAAAAGATTTGAAGTGGAAGCGGCAGATATAGGTAACTTTTATCATAGTGCACTAGAATTGTTTTCACGAAAAATCAGGGATGAACATCTGGATTGGAGAGATATAACAGAAGATAAGCGAAAAGAACTGGTTATGTCTGCGGTAAAGGATGTCAGCGAAAAATATGAGGGGATGGCACTTCATGGTACGGCAAGAGATGAATATCAGATAAAGAGGATGTATGATATGACTGACAGAACTACATGGGCACTGTGCAGCCAGCTAAAAAAAGGACAGTTTGTACCGGAAGGATATGAGGTGAGATTTGATGCCGAACGCATGGCAGATACTTTAAGGTTTCATTTATCGGAAGATGAAAATATGAATCTTAAAGGTACAATAGACAGAATAGACATTTATGAGACAGATGAAAATATATATGTAAAGATTATTGATTATAAATCAGGAAATAAGAAATTTGATATATTTGATGTTTATAACGGACTTCAATTACAGCTTGTATTGTATATGGAGGCGGCAATAGATATGATTGGGCGTAATTCAGGGGGGAAAAAAGTCATTCCGGCAGGAGTATTTTATTATGATATAAAGAATCCTACAATACCTGAAGAAGACGAAGATAACCGGCAGTCTAAGCTTTTATCATATATGAAGCCAGACGGAATAGTAAATGACAGTAAAGAAGTAATAAGTGCAATGGATGATGAGCTTAAAGAGGGTGAACAGTGCAGTTCTGACGTTATTCCGGTATCATATACCAAAAGCGGTATAAGGAAGGGCTCAGGTGTAGTGTCACAGGAAGAATTTGACAGGCTTATATCATTTGTACATCAAAAGACGGGAGAACTTGGAAAGGAGATATCAGGCGGAGTTATAGATAAAAATCCATATAAAAAGCAGGATGATAAAAACCCATGTGAGTATTGTGAATTCAGACCGGTGTGTCGTTTTGATACAGGTCTTCCGGGAAATGAGTACAGAAAGCTTCAAAAACCTGATAAAGAAGAAATATGGAATAGAATAAAGGAGGCAGTACAAAATGGAAATGAAGTGGACTAAGCCACAGAAACAGGTAATAGATAATAGAAACAGCAATTTGCTGGTATCTGCTGCTGCAGGCTCCGGAAAGACTGCCGTACTTGTTGAACATATAATTAACAGAGTACTTAATCAGGAGAATCCTGTGGATATAGACAGTATGATGGTAGTGACATTTACCAGTGCAGCAGCCGGAGAAATGCGGGAAAGAATACTTCTTGCCATAGAAGAGGCAATAAATAAGAATCCTGAGAATATACATCTTCAAAAACAGATGTCATATATCCATAATGCAAAGATTACCACATTGCACAGTTTTTGCCTTAATCTGATAAGGGAGCACTTTGATATACCTGATATTGACCCCGGATTCAGAGTGGCTGATAATGGAGAGATTGAACTTATGAAGTCTGATGTGGTAAAGGAAGTTATGGAGGAATTCTATCAGACGGAAAGAGAGGATTTTCATGAACTTATAGAGCAGCTTGCACAGGGAAACAGGGATAGTGCGGTGGAAAATTACATTTTATCCTTTTATGAAAGTGCATGCAGTAATATTAATCCTGAGAAATGGATAAATGATATGGTATCATATTATGATATTGATAAAAATAGTGCAGAAGAAAGTATGCATCTTAAAGTGCTTACAGACCATATAGATATAGTACTTGAAGAGTGCAGGATTATCTATGAAAATGCACTGAAGATTATAGATGAACCGGGAGGACCATATTCGTATAGGGAAAAAATAGTATCGGAATACGAAAGCGTATTAAATGCATTAGATGCAGAAGGATTTGATAAAAAGTGCAAAATGATAGCTGCCATTGAATTTCCAACTATGCGTGCCGGTAAGGATGGTTCGGATAAGGAGATTCGTGAGATTGTAAAGACGCTGCGTGACAGCTCAAAAAAGCAGATAAAAGAACTTAAGGAATTATATTGTAATGCAGATTTGGAAAGATATGATGAAGTTATAAGGAAACTTAAACCCGTGGCAGATGTATTTGCCGAAGTTACTATTGCTTTTGGAAGAAAATTTGCATTAAAAAAACGTGAAAAGAATCTGGTGGATTTTAATGATATTGAGCATATGGCACTTCAAATACTTACAGATGAGACTGAAAATGGTATAGTACCATCAAGTGCTGCTGATGAGATTGCAAAAGGGATAACGGAAGTTATAGTTGATGAGTATCAGGACATAAATCAGATTCAGGATACTATACTTACCTGTCTGTCTACGGAAAGATTTGGTATGCCGGATATGTTTATGGTAGGAGATGTAAAGCAGAGTATTTATGGATTCAGAAAGGCTGACCCGGAGCTTTTTATGCATAAATATAATACATTTTCCGAAGAAGGAGAAAAAAGTTCTGAAAATATAAAGAATAAAAAAATCATACTGGACAGGAATTTCAGAAGCCGCAGTGATGTTATAGACAGCATAAATTACATATTTAGAAGTATTATGCATAAAGACTTTGGAGGAATAGAATACAAGGGTGAAAATGAGCTTTATATGGGAGCTGAATATCCTGATATGCCGGAAGGTCAAAGCGGAAAAACAGAGCTTTTAATAGCCGATATGCCGGACGAACTGGAAAAAGATGATGATGAGGGCAACTACAAAGGAATAAGTAAAAAACAGCTTGAAGCACGAATGACAGCGTCCAGAATAAAAGAACTAGTGGATATCAAAAATGGCTATAAGGTGTTTGACAGAAAAAAAAGTGAGTACAGGAATGCAGTATATTCAGATATACTTATACTTTTAAGGAGCACGAAGAGTAATGCACCGATATATATGGATGAACTTATGGCAGCAGGTATTCCTGTATATTTTGAGCAGCAGACAGGTTATTTTGATACAGTTGAAGTGGGTGAACTTTTAAGTTTCTTAAATGTTATTGATAATCCACATCAGGATATATATTTGGCGGCAACATTAAAATCACCGTTTGGAGGAATAACTGAGCAGGAACTTGCAATGATAAGGGCAGAGTCAGAAGAAAAAAATGACTTGTTTGATGATGCAAAAGAATATGTAACATCAGGTACATCAAATCAGCTTATCAGTAAAATTTCAAAGTTTCTTGAAAGACTTTATAAGCTTAGGGAAATGGCATCTTACACATCAATATATGATTTGATAACATTTATAGTAGAAGATACAGGATATGACAGTTATGTGGCTGCTATGCCGTCTGGAGAACGCAGAAGTGCCAATATTGAGATGTTAAAGGAAAAGGCTTTAGAATATGAGAATGGAAGTTATAAAGGTTTATTTAACTTTGTGCGTTATATAGAAAAGATAAAGAAATATGATATTGAATCAGGAGAGGCATCTGTAGTATCTGAAAATGATAATATTGTCAGGATAATGAGCATTCATAAAAGTAAAGGATTAGAGTATCCGATAGTATTCCTGTGTAACACAAACGGAAAGTTCAATGATATGGATTCAAGGAAAAGTATGCTGATACATAAGAAATACGGTATAGGCATGGATTACATTAACAGGGATACGAGAATCAGAAACAGGGGATATTTTAAAGACTGTATAAAGCTGCTGCAAAGACGTGAGGTAAGGGAAGAAGAAATGAGGGTTCTATATGTGGCACTGACAAGAGCAAAGGAAAAGCTTATAATTACGGCATCAGGAGTAAAGACAGATAAATATGCATTACAGGGAGGCAGTCGTGTCAGTAAAGGAAAACTTATTAATTCCGGTTCTTTTATGGATTTTATAGGTTATGTGCTTGGAAATGATATTGAAACAGGCAGCAGCCATATAGATATCAGATATGTTCCTGTTGAACATCTTGTAATGGAAGAAGTAAAGAAAAATGTTTCGTTTAATGCAGAAGAACAGAACTTTAGAAACTGGAACAGGGAATATATATATTCAGAATCTGCAAGAGATGAGATATTAAATAGAATCAGTTATGTATATCCGTATATGGGTGCCGTTACAAATTATGCAAAGGTCAGTGTATCGGATTTGAAACACAGGATGCTGGAGGAAGAGCCGGAGACTCACAGTCTGGTTAAAAGTAGTGAACCTTCCGAAATTGTACCGGAATTTATAAAGCAGGAAAGAAAGGAGCAGGAAAAAGAACTGCTTGGTGCAGCAAGAGGTACTGCATACCACAGGATATTTGAGCTGTATGATTTTGATATTATTCCGGAAATTGATAATATAAATAATATGCTTGAAAACCTTTATCTTAGTGGGAAAATTGATGAAATATCTTATAAAACCATAAATTCCGAAGATATAAAGAAGTTTGCCGAATCAGAACTTGGAAGAAGAATGAAGAAAGCAGATAAAAAAGGCAGACTTTACAGAGAAGCACAGTTTGTAATGGGACTTCCGGGAGAAATGATGTATCAGGATGCCGGAGATGAGGATGTTCTTGTACAGGGAATAATAGATGTATATTTTGAAGAAGACGGTATGCTTGTACTGGCAGATTATAAGACGGACAGAGTGGAGAGCATGGATGAACTGCGTAAAAGGTATAGCGGGCAGTTGAATTATTATAAGATTGCATTGGAACAGATTACAGGAATGAAAGTCAGTGAAATGATAATATATTCGGTGGCTTTGGCAGAGGAAGGAAAGGTGTAATATATGATAACCCCAAAGTGGATAGAAAAAGGCGATATTATAGGTGTAACGGCAGTGTCTGATGGAGTGAAAGATAATGAGGACATTAAAAGATTTGAAAATGGGAAAAATAAGTTAAGTAATGAAGGGTATCAGGTTTTGTTTACAGATGATGTATTTAAGGCAGATGATATGGGCAGAAGTACTGACGGATTAGTAAGGTGGCAGGAATATGAAAGCCTTCTTGATAATAAACGTGTATCAGCAATAATTTCTGCCAAAGGCGGTAATTTTCTGAATGAGATGCTGCCATTTGTCGATTATGAAAAGATAAAGAAAAATCCGAAATGGTTTCAGGGATATTCGGATAACACTTGTCTTGTACATTCTATTACAACAAAGTGTGATATGATGACAGTATATGGCAGCAATTTTGGAGATTTTGGAATGGAGCCGTGGCACGATTCCGTAAGGAATAACATTAATATACTGGAAGGGAAAAATTCTGTACAGAAAAGTTTTTTAAAATATCAGGAGAATTTTGGAGTAAGAGTGACGGGACTGGAAGGATATAATGAAGATTCAGATGTATTATGGAAATGCTATGGAAAAGAATCCGGAAAAACAGAGTTTGGAGGAAGGATGCTTGGTGGATGTCTGGATGTACTGCAGTTTCTTCATGGCACAGAATATGATGGCACAGAAGAATTTATAAATAAATATAAAGATGATGGAATAATATGGTATATGGAATCATTTGACACCAGTGGTGAGAATCTTATGATGGTTTTGTGGAAATTAAGGGAGTGCGGATGGTTTAAATATACAAATGGTTTTGTATTTGGAAGACCTCTTTTTTATAATTCCGGTCTTGATATGTCCTATGAAGAATCTGTAATGTATGCACTTGGAAATCTTGATGTTCCGGTGATATTTGACTGCGACATAGGACATAAAGGACCGAGGTTCACCATATTAAATGGAGCATATGCATTAGTTAAATGGGAAGACGGAACAGGAATGGTAAAGTATACTAATCAGCCTTGTTAAAAGCTGTAACTGTATAATTAAATAATGGGTGACCACTGCCGTTATATGTTGATGGTGAGATAGTCATTTTCCATTTTCCAAGTTTTTCTGAATCCGTCTCGTCATTTACTTCCAGTTCTAAGCCCAGAGTATAGGTTTCATCTCCGTTAGAGGTGCATTCATAAGTGTTTACCTTAGTTGATGAGAAACCTCCTGCTCCGACAGAATATGAATCTGAAGTTTCATCATATGAAATTGCAGTTACATTTTCAGGAATCTCAGGAAGTGAATCGGAGTTACCATTAAAATCTGAAAATATTGCACTGGCGTATTCTTTTACTGTAGAAGAAGGGAGAGATAAATTTCCTTCTTCATCTATATTTGCGGCAGCACTCTGCATACCATATCCGGCAATAAGATAGGCTGTTGCATTCCAGAAGAAAGTTTTGTCAGTGCTGCTGTAAGATGTTTCCATATCAGATTCACATAAAGCGAGTGCATGTGCAATCTCTAACATAGAACCGGCTTCTGCAGGAATAGAAGCAGATGTCGGGTTATTCTGTAATGGCATATCCGAAGGAGACTCGGTTTCGTTATCTGAAGATACTTCTTCGGAAGAAACGGCTTCTGTACCAGTTTCTGTTTCAGTGTCAGTTATTTTTTCTGAAGTCTGTTCATTTGAAGCCGTAGTCTTTGTTTCTGAAGACACAGGCTCTTTTGAACTGCAGCCGATTATAGTCATTGATGCACATATGCATAATGCTGTTATAGTTAAAGTTTTTTTCATATTTATAATACTCCTTTCAAAATGCTTAGCTAAAAGATAACACAATATATCCAAAATATCAATCAAAAACTGCATAGTACATGATTAAAGGGTAATACTTATATATACTATAATTAACTATACTGTAATCAGCAGTACAAAAAGGTGGTATATATGAAAAAGGAAAAAAAGATTGATTTTAATAACCTTTCAGAGGATGACAGACTGAAATATGAGATAGCAGAAGAACTTGGACTTTTAGAACAGGTAAAGGCAAATGGCTGGAAATCATTGTCAGCAAAGGAAACAGGAAAAATAGGAGGTCTAATAAGAAAAAGGCATGCCGAAGAAAAGGATAATAAGAAAAATTAAAAAAATCCTATCTCTTTTTGTAATAATGTGGTAAAATCGGGAAAGTGAGTAAACTGCAATAAATAAAAATATTTACATTGCAGTTACAATTTTTCACATTGGGAAAGGAGCATGGTTACTATATGTTGGAACTGAATAATGTCTCTTTTATGGTAAATGATGAAAAGGATAAGCATAAAGAGATACTTAAAAATATTAATTTAAAAATAGATAACAGGAAATTTATAGCCATTACGGGACCGAATGGCGGGGGTAAGTCAACACTGGCAAAGATAATAGCCGGTATTGAAAAACCTACATCGGGAAATATTGTGTTTGATGGCACTGATATAACAGAAATGAGTATAACTGACAGGGCAAAACTTGGTATTAGTTATGCATTCCAACAACCTGTGAGATTTAAGGGGATACAGGTTAAGGATCTGATAAAGCTGGCTTCGGGAGACAATATATCGGTGGCAAGTGCATGTGATATATTATCGGAAGTAGGGCTTTGTGCAAGAGATTACATTAACAGGGAAGTGGATGCAAGTCTGTCAGGTGGGGAGCTTAAGAGAATAGAGATTGCCACAATTATTGCCAGAGGAACAAAGTTGTGTGTATTTGATGAACCTGAAGCGGGAATTGATTTGTGGTCATTTAAGAATCTTATAACAGTATTTGAAAAGATGCACAACGAAAAGGATAGTTCCATAATAATAATATCGCATCAGGAAAGGATTTTGAACATTGCAGATGAGATAGTAGTTATAGCCGGTGGTGAAGTAAAGGATACAGGAAAGAAAGCAGATATTCTTCCGGAACTTCTTCAGGGAACAGGCGGATGTAAATTCAGTCAGGATTAGACTGGGAAAGGCATGGTGAATAAAAATGGCAATGGATGAGATTAAGAAAACACTGTTAGAGAAGATTGCCGATCTCCATGATGTTCCGGCAGGGGCATATAATATACGTTCTAACGGAGGTCTGGAGGGAAGGAATACAACAGCTAATATAGATATAGTTACGAAAGATAAAAGACCGGGAATTGATATATATATAAAACCCGGTACAAAAAATGAAAGTGTTCATATACCGGTAATTATAAGCCAGACAGGACTTACCGACCTTGTATATAATGATTTTTATGTGGGAGAAGGTGCAGATGTGACTATTATTGCAGGCTGCGGCATACATAATGGCGGAGATGAGAAGTCACAGCATGATGGAATACACAGCTTTCATATAGGAAAGAATGCGAAGGTTAAATATATAGAAAAGCATTATGGTGAAGGTGACGGAAAAGGGGAAAATGTTATGAATCCCACAACTGTTGTGGATATTGATGAGAATGGATATATGGAAATGGAAACCGTACAGTTAAAAGGCATAAATTCTACAGACAGAGTTACTAATGCGGTACTTCGTGCCGGTGCGAAGTTTATAGTAAAGGAAAAGCTGATGACACATGGAAGGCAGTTTGCAAAGACAAATTTTTGTGTGGATTTAAATGGAAATGATTCAAGCACCAATGTTATTTCAAGGTCGGTGGCAAAGGATGATTCAAGACAGGTATTTCTTGCAAAAATAAACGGTAATGCCAGATGTACAGGTCATTCAGAGTGTGATGCAATAATAATGGATAATGCAAATATAAGTGCAATACCGGAGATTACAGCTAATAATCTTGATGCACAGCTTATACATGAAGCTGCCATTGGAAAAATTGCAGGTGAGCAGATTATAAAGCTTATGACTCTGGGACTTACTGAGGCAGAGGCAGAAGCACAGATAGTAAACGGATTTTTAAAATAACTTAAAGAAAGGCAAGTGAATAAAAATGGCAAAGATAGATATTATATCAGGATTTTTAGGAGCAGGAAAGACAACTTTAATTAAAAAACTTGTTGGAGAAGCATTTAAAGGCGAAAAGCTGGTACTTATTGAAAATGAGTTTGGAGAAATCGGAATTGACGGTGGTTTTTTAAAGGATTCAGGAGTGGAAGTTACAGAGATGAATTCAGGTTGTATCTGCTGTTCACTGGTGGGAGACTTTGGTACGGCGCTTCAGGAAGTGGTGGAAAAATTTTCACCTGACAGGATTATTATAGAGCCGTCAGGTGTGGGTAAACTGTCAGATGTCATTAAGGCGGTAATTGATGTAAAGGACAAGGCAGATATTGAGCTTAACAGTACTACTGCTGTTGTGGATGGCATGAAGACAAAAATGTATATGAAAAATTTTGGAGAATTTTTTAATAATCAGGTAGAAAGTGCCGGAACTATTGTTATAAGCCGTACCCAGAAGCTTCCGGAGGCTAAGTTAAATGAAACGGTAGAACTATTAAGAGAGCATAATGAAAAGGCTGCCATTATAACAACACCTTGGGATGAACTTACAGGGGAACAGCTTTTATCAGCGATAGAAAAAAAAGGTTCAATGGTTGATGAACTGTTTACAGAAGAGGAACTTAAGGTTCATGGACATGAGCATCATCACCATGAAGAAGGAGAAGAGTGTTGTCACGGACATGAGCATCATCACCATGAAGAAGGAGAAGAATGCTGCCACGGACATGAGCATCATCATCATGAAGAAGGAGAAGAGTGCTGCCACGGACATGAGCATCATCACCATGAAGAAGGAGAAGAATGCTGCCACGGACATGAGCATCATCACCATGAAGAAGGGGAAGAGTGCTGTCATGGACACCATCATGAGCATGGACATCACCATGCAGATGATGTATTTACAAGCTGGGGTGTAGAGACACCACATAAATTCACAGAGGATATGATTAAGGAAGCACTTGGAAAATTATCTGATTCAGAAGAGTTTGGAATTATACTCAGGGCAAAGGGAATTGTACAGGGAGCAGACGGACAGTGGATTCATTTTGATTTGGTACCGGGAGAATATGAGGTCAGAAATGGTGCAGCAGATTATACAGGAAGAATATGTGTAATAGGAACTGATCTTAAAGAGGACAAATTAAAGGAACTGTTTAATTTATAGAAAGGCATGATTTTAGATGAAAAAAAGGGAAGTTCCGGTATTTTTATTCACCGGATTTTTAGAAAGCGGAAAAACCAGTTTCATAAAGGATTCGTTAAATGACAGAGGATTTTTTAATGGAGAAAAGACACTTCTTATCTTGTGTGAAGAGGGAGAAGTGGAGTATGATGAAGTATCATATTCAAAAAGGAATATCTTTATAGAAAAGGTGGAAAAACAGGAGAGCCTTACTGCTGAATTTTATCAGAAATGCGATGATTTACATAAACCTGAACGTGTAATGATAGAATATAATGGTATGTGGCAGATTGAGCCGGTATTGGATGACAATATGCCTCAGGAGTGGGAGCTTGTACAGGTTATATCTACAGTTGATGCCACCACATTTTCAATGTATTGGAATAATATGAGGTCGCTTGTAATGGAACAGTTGTCTTTGTCAGATCTTGTTATACTCAACAGATGTACAGACCAGACAAAGAGGAATGATTTCAGAAGAAGTATAAAGCTGTTTAACAAAAAGGCTCAGATAGGATATGAGGCAGCAGAAGGCTTTGAAGATGCACTTAAGGAAGAACAGCTTCCATTTGATATTGATGCACCGGTTATTGATATTGAAGATGATGATTATGGTATATGGTATATGGATATTATGGACAATCCAAGAAAGTATGAAGGTAAAAAGGTTAAATTCAATGCATTGGTATTCAGACCGAAGAATTATCCTGCAACATCATTTGTACCAGGCAGGTTTGCAATGACATGTTGTGCGGATGACATTCAGTACATGGGAATGCTGTGTAAAGGTGCAGAACTTGAAGGATGTAATGATAAAGACTGGGTGACTGTAACAGCAAGTATAAAGAGAGAGTTTGCCAAAGAATACAGAGGAAAAGGTCCCGTACTATATGCATCAAGTGTGGAAAAAGGTGTAAAACCTGAAGATGACCTTGTATATTTTTAAAGAATATTATATAAGAAATACGGCGGCAGGAAACTGCCGCTTTATAAATTTGATGCCTCGTCAGCTTGCTGCGGGGTATTTGACTAAGAATGGAAAAGAGATTATTATGAAAAAATTAATTGATAGAATAAAGGATGAAAAAGAAGCATTTACACATGCAGGCAGATTTCATGCAGATGATGTGTTTTCGGCAGCACTGCTCCGCATTATAAATCCTGATATTACTATTATCAGAGGAAACTCAGTACCGGATGGTTTTGAGGGAATAGTATTTGATATCGGATGCGGTGAATTTGACCATCATCAGGCAGACAGCAGGGTACGGGAAAACGGAGTGCCTTTTGCTGCATTTGGGCTATTGTGGGAGCAGCTTGGAGAAGACATACTGGGGGAAGATGGTGCACAGAACTTTGATGAAAAATTTGTACAGCCGTTGGATGAAAATGATAATACAGGGCGGAAAAATGTGACAGCAAACATTATAGGAGATTTTAATTCATGTTGGGATAATGAGACCGACAATGACAAAGAGTTTCTGTTGGCAGTGGAATTTGCAGGATATATGCTTAAGAACCGTTTTGCAGTAATAAAATCACAGGAGAGGGCAGCGGAAATCATTAATCAGGCTGTAAGTAATAATGATGATAGTGATATACTTGTATTAGAAAAGGCACTGCCATGGAGGAAATATGTTATACCTACAGGGATTAAATATGTAGTTCATCCGTCAAACAGAGGGGGTTACTGCGGAATAGCCGTACCAAAGGAGGAAGGCAGTCAGGAGCTTAAGTGTCCTTTTATAAAGGAGTGGAGAGGAAAGGAAAGAGAGGAACTTAAAAGTATATCCGGTATAGATACGTTGTCATTCTGCCATAAGAGCGGATTTATGGTGGCGGCAGATACAAAAGATGATGTAATAACGGCATGCCGGAAGAGTCTTGAAAATCCTGAGATTAGAGAGATGGTATTTGTAAACTGCACTGAAGATGCATCTGATAAATGGGAGGAGTCAAAGATTCTTGCGGCAAAAGATTATGGTGATATAACAGACATTCCAATGCCTGCTATCAGCATTGAGACAACAGATAAAGAGATACAGGAATTGTCAAAAGATATTTCAGATAAGATAATAAAATTATATCCTAACGCAGTGTATGTAAAAGGAAATGGCATTGTTATGTATGAAATAATCCGTATTTTACTTAAAAAACATATAACAGTATTATCTGATATAAAAGATGATAAAGGAAAATTTGTATCATTTAGGGAATATCAAAATTATATTTAGCCAATACTATTGTAAAAGAATAGTATTGGAGGAATATGTTGTGCAGGAGATATTATATATATGTGCGTTGTCACTGGGTTCGATTGTAGTTCTGTTTTTGCTTACAAAAATCATGGGATACAGGCAGATGTCAGAGTTAAGCATGTTTGACTATGTAAATGGAATTACCATAGGTTCCATAGCAGCGGAGATGTCAACGTCACTTGATGAAAATTTTGTTCAACCATTAGTGGCAATGATAGTGTATGGTGTTGTAAGCGTAATTTTAGCATATTTAAGTACAAAGAGTATGGCAGCAAGGAAGATTATTACCGGAAAGCCGTTGATACTTATGGACAAAGGCACAATATATGAGAAGAATCTTAAGAAGGCAAAAATTGATATTAATGAATTTCTTACACAATGCAGGGTAAGTGGTTACTTTGATGTATCAAAGATACAGACTGCCATCCTTGAGGACAATGGTAAAGTAAGTTTTCTTCCTTTGGAGGCAGACAGACCTGCCACCCCGTCTGATTTGAACATTGAACCTAAACAGGAAATGATGAGTGCCAATCTGGTAATAGACGGCAAAATATTGTGGAAAAATCTACGGCATGCTGGCAAGGATGAGAACTGGCTGATGAATCAGTTGAAAGCAAATGGTGCTGATGATATTAAGGATGTTATTCTTGCGACCTGTTCGGATGAGAATAAGCTTAATGTGTTTGTAAAGACAGGAAAACAGATGAATCTGGATGTTTTTATGTGAGTAACAGTTCAGCCATGCAGAGAATAATATATAATAATTTCGTGGGAGCCTGCTCACTAAGAAATTATTATACTTTATTCTCTATAGGGCGGACGCACGATATGAATAATTTGCCGGCAGATATTTAGATTTTTAGCCGTAATGCATAGTCCGACAAATTATGAATGGCATGGCTGAACTGTTACAGTAAATGCAGAAAAAAGAAAAAATTATATTGACAAAAATATACAAATAGTATAAATTCATATTATGGAGAGATAAAATGTAATCAGTTTTCTGGTAACAGGGGTTAAAATGATATGAAAAAGCAGTAAATATATACAAAATACTAACCAAAAGTATATGTTATTTTAGCCACATTTCCATGTGGCTTTTTTTGTGTCACAAAAAACAGTAACAGTTAAATAAAACAAATCAAAAACTCTAAAAAATTCTAAACAGTACAAGGGGGAAAATCATATGAAGAAAGCATCAGGAAAAAGAAACATCAGAAAAATCATATCCTTAATACTTACAATAACAATCATATTTACAAGTCTGGGACTGGAAAACATAAGAAACGAAGTAAAAGCAGCTACAACATACACAACACTTTACCTTGTGGATGACACACCGGAACACTGGATTGGAAATGACAATGCAGTAATAGAGATGGTAGACAACACATATGGCCATGACCGGTACATAATGACAAAAGAGACAGGCAATAAATGGAGTGTGCGTGTACCGTATACAACATATAACGTTACATTCAACCGCCTTAGCCCTGACAAAACCACACAGTGGAACTCATGGAGTGCAGGGGGAAGGGACAGCCACAGCACCTACCATGCCATAACACACGAACACGGCTACTGGGATGGAGTGGCAGTACTGGAAGAAGGCTTCCATGAGGGCGATGTAATATATCTTGATTACTATGAATTTAACGACTGGAAAAAATCAGATGCACGTTTCTATGTGAACTTTACAGGAAATTCCAAACAGGAAAACAACGGACTTGATATAAATATAAACAATACAGACACAAAAAAGTATTCACCAATAAAACTGGAAAATGAGATAGAAGAAGATGTATTTACATATACGGTAACAAAAGAAGATGAAGGGGCAAAAGAACTGCGGTTCTGGAGGGGAAATGCAGATACACTGTGGAACTGCTCGGTAACACTTACATACAGTGATTACAAAGCAGGAAACAACTGTGCAAAAATACAGGACTGGGATGACACAGGATATGTATGCCCGTATGTACCGAGAAGGCACATAACAAGGATAGACAGCATTGAGCTTGAAGTGTCAGGCAATAAAAAAGTAAACAGAAAAGTAGAAATAGACCTTAATATACAGGGAGAAACAGAACTGTTAATACAGGAACAGACAGAGATAACAATAGAAAAAGAAAGTAACAGTGAAGGCAACCTGGAATATGTCCTGTATGATGACACTAAAACCACATGGAACCACAGGGAACTTATATTCAAAGAAGCAGGCAGTTACCACATAACAGCATCCGCAACAGACGGAACAGATACATTTACTGCGGATACATACATAACCGTTGCAGATGATGAAGCCCCGGCGGCAGGATTAAAACTTAACAATGACAGTGAAAATACATATCTCCGTGACAGCAGCGGAACAGCACATATAACGGTAACAGACACATCAGTATCAGAGACAGGTGATGAAATTACAAAACGTATATATGAGCTTTATTATGATGCAGACGGAAACGGGGAATTCGGAGAAGAAGAACTTATAGAAAGAACGGACGGAAATGAAGCAGGGGCAGACTATGCACTTCAGTCGGTAGGAAAATATATGATAAAGCTCCATGTACAGGAGACATATACAGATACCATACCTGAACTCATAAGTGACAGTGATTATCTCAGTGCAGATACAGAGGAGATATTTGAAATTGCCAATCAGGCACCGGAATCATCAATGTCGCTTGAGAAGAGCAGGATAGCAGACATCATATTTACGGTAGGAAATGCAGACAGGGATATTCTTGATAAATATGTAAGTGCAGGTGAAAAAGTAAAAGACAGATTAAAAGAACTGGGCATAGAAGCAAATGTAAGCACGGTATCCACATCAGCACTTACGGCACAGGACACATTTGCATGGACGGAATATGACCATTATGACTACAGTGATTCTTATGGACAGAAATTACCAAAACATATCATTTATGATGGTAAAGATATTAAGATGGTAGGATATTTTTGGGCACCATTAAAAGATTTCCTGTATATTGATGATGAAGACAGCAGCAGAAAAGTATTTGAATTCGACCTCCAGAGGGACTACAACGACTGGCACAGCATGGAAGGCGGGGGATTCCTGTTTAATACGAAAATCTCTGAAGAAGAAGACAGCATACAGGGATACTGCATACTTGTGACCGCATCAGGACTGCAGCTAGTACAGATTAACAAAGTAAAGCTGTCATACTTCAGGGGCGGTTCATACAACAACATGTACCGTACCGGGAAACTGTTACAGACATTTCCAATGCAGGACATTTATGACGAACACCATATAAAGATAGTTACAGATAAAAACGTACTTACCGTCTATGACGGAGAAAAAATCTTAATAGATGAATATGTACTTCCTGATGACGGTGTGGATGCATATGGTTATGGACCGATTATAAGCCATTTAAGCCATGGATGCAGCCAGCAGTCATACTTTACATTCAAAAATATTGTCATGCAGACAATTACAGGTGAAAGCCTGTCGGATGTGGTAAATAACCACAAGTGGACTCCGGGTACCAACCACTATGTAATAAATATGAGCGAGACATCAGTACCGGAGCTGTCAGACAAAGACAGAATGTCAGATGTGGCAGCCTCAATGATACAAAATGATGCCATGTTTTTTGGAATCGGAAATAATGTTACAACAGACCAGTATAACACATTACTGAATACCTTAGAGGGTAAAGGGGAAAATCTTGAATTATCATATGAAGGCGATGGGCAGGAAAGCGGCAGGGTTACGGCAGAAGAGGCAGTAGACCATATCGTATCAAGAATCATCGCTGACATTAACAGTAAAGACTATAGCGTAGGCTACACCATAGCCACAGATGAAGAAACAGTATATACAGGAACATACAGTGACCCTGATAATGACCCGGTGGGCACAGAAGAGTGGAAATATGTTTATGATGCATCCGTATTCGGGGAAAATGATGAAGGAGTACAGGAAATAAAAAGAGATAAACCGATTACCATGTTCATGGATGCAGGTGCATATGAGATAAGCCACAGGGTAAGCGATAATCCTACAGGTGGGAATCCGTCACTTGATTCATATATCAAATGGTCAGATACGGATGATTACAGGAAACTGATACTGTCGCAGCACCGGCCGACAGCAGAAGTGACAGCAACGGTAACACAGTCACCATCAGACAGCAGCAAATGCATGGTAAACGTAATATATGAAAGTGAAGACCCAGACCACCCGTCAGACTTAAGAAAAGGCATACGTGACGAAAAGTTCTATTACAAAGAGCTTGGGGATACGGTGTGGACGGAGGGAAGATTCCCGGCAGAAGTATCCATTGGGACAACCTATCTTGTTAAATACATAGTAACTGATATAGAAGGAACCGTAAGCCGGCCGGCGGTGACAGCCGTTAAGACATCAGAAGCAAGAGTATTTATTGAACCTGAAGATACAGAACCTCCGGTAATAGAACTGACAGTAAGTGCTGATACAGTGGAAGCAGGAAAAACATTCTACATCGAAACATCAGCCACAGATGATTACGGTATTACGGACTTTTCCGTAAATGTGAATGGAGAAAATATAGGAAGTACATATGGACGATATGATTTTACGGCAGAGAATGCAGGGGAAGCCGTAATAACCGTTACAGCCACAGATATCGGTAAAAACACATCCACAGAGACCAAAACCGTAACAATTATAGATAACAGCGATGTAATACCACCAGATATTAATATAATTTCACCGGAAAATGGTGCAATCAGCGGTAAGACTGATATAGTTGGAAGTATTACCGACAACAAACAACTTAAATCATATACCGTAACAAGAACATATACCGGCACAGGTGGAGAAGATACAGAACTTACAAAGCCGCAGGTTATTGCAAGCGGGACAGAAGAGATTACAGATGATATAATAGCCACAATAGATACGGATGAACTTATAAATGGTATATATAAAATAGACATAACAGCAGAGGATATGGCAGGCCTTACAAATACGGTTACGCTTCTGATAACAGTGGAAGAAACAGTATCAGACAGGATACCTCCGCAGGCTGAAATAAGTGATATTGTCCTTTCAGAATCCGGTAACGAAACCGACTGTAATGCAGTTATAGAAATTACAGGCAGCATAACAGATGAGACGGAGCTGGGCGGATATGAGCTTATTATGTACCCTTCAGGAAATGATAAGGACAGAACAGCAGTATCGGCCGGAACAAAATCCGTCATAAATGAACTTATTGGAACCATATCCACGGAAAATCTTGAAAGCGGTACATACATACTTGAATTAAAGGCTTGGGATACAGAGGGGAACACCTGTGTATCAGGGGCTTCCTTTGAATACACAAAAGGAGAGGCAGATAACGGAGAAATAGAAAGGGATGAAGATACAACACCTCCGGTAATAGCAGGTGAATTAAATGCAGCAATTAAAGACAGCAGATTAAATCTTATCCTTTCAGGAACAGTTAATGATGAAAATCTGAAAGAATATACGGTAATTACAGGAAGGATATATGAAAATGAAATAATTCTTCCTGTTACAATAGCCCATGGAACGGAGAATATAACTGATGGTACGATAGCAGAATACACATACGAAAGCTTCAGCGAGGGGGATTATGCGGTATGTATAACAGCAGAGGATAATGCGGGTAATAAGAGAACAGCCACGTATACAGTAAGCATAACAAAGCAGGGTACAATTAATGACGGTTATAATGGCAGTGATACGGGAGAAACTGATAATGACGTATTAAATCTTGTTCTCTCAGGGACTTCTGCGGGTATGGGGGATATTATAAAGGCATATATGACTTATCCTGAAAATGCCACAGATGTATCCCTTACAGCAGACGGAGCAGATGTAACAGTTTATGGAAGAAATGCAGATATAACATCAGGAACCGCAGGTGAAGTGGAAGTGATTCTGTCTGCCGTTATAGATGGAGAAACAAAGACTGTATCAAGAAAAGCAAGATTCTATGATAAATCTGATAAAGTACATCCGGTGGCATATTTTCTGACGCCTGAGGCGGACAGTGTGGTTAAGACTAAGACAGAGATAACAGGAACAGCAACGGACGAAACAGGCATGGCATACTATGCATTGGAATACCGTATGGAGGGTACTGATGAGTACAGGCAGATAGTGTATGGAACGGAGCCGGTAATGGATGGCGTGCTTGGGGAACTTGATACCACCACACTTGAAAATGGAAGATATCTGTTACGCCTTACCGTAGTGGATAATGGCGGCAACCGTATACGCATGGAGCGTGGCATAAACGTGGAAGGCAGTCTGAAGGTTGGAAACATGAACCTTAGTTTTACGGATATTAATGCAAATGTATCAGGCATTCCGCTTACAGTTACCAGAAGCTATGACAGCAGGAATAAATCTTCGGGAGATTTCGGAACAGGCTGGAAGCTTGGCATGCAGAGTGTAAGGCTTACGGAAAGTTCTGATATAACGGAAGGCTATGAGATGGTGCAGATGGGAGATAAACTGTCTACCGGATATTTTATGAGCCAGACAAAGTGCCACGATATAACGGTTACATATGGTGATGGCACAAGTGACAGGTTTGAACTGAAACTCACTCCAGAGAGACAGGGGCTTATACCAATCTATGAGGTGCAGATTACATTTGTATGCGTAACTGATAAAAATGTAAAACTCAGGCTGAACGGGGACAATCATGCACTTGTCTATGGAAACCAGCTTTTGCCGGAGGATGATATGCTGTTTGATTCACGTTCTTATGTACTTACAAAGAAGGACGGGACGAAACTGTATCTTGATAATGAACATGGGCTTTTGAAGATGGAGGATACTAACGGCAACACTGTATCTGTTTCTAAGAACGGACTGAAGCATTCTGATGGAAATGGAGTGGCTTTTACAAGGGACGGAAAAGGAAGAGTCATTAAAGCAGAGGAGAAGGGAAGTACGGGAAATGTAATTACTTCCATGACATATGCTTATGATAACAGGGATAATCTGATTTCCGTAACTGATGATGCGGACAGGACTGTTATGTTTACTTATGATGATGACCATAACCTGATTAATATAATTGACCCGTCTGGCATGGCAGTGGCAAGGAATGTGTATGATGATGACGGAAGGCTTGTTGCGACTATTGATGCGGATGGCAACAGGGTGGAGTATGAGCATGACATTGACGGAAGAACTGAGGCTGTCAGGGATAAGATGGGTAATGTGACGGTTTATACTTATGATGATAACGGTAATATCCTGCAGACGGTGGATGCATTGGGTAATGTGACATGCAGTACTTATGATGAGAATAATAATGTGCTGACTAAGACGGATGCTCTTGGGAATGTGACGAGTTATAATTATGA
>JAAVHZ010000003.1 GCA_014799465.1 Lachnospiraceae bacterium
ATTAGTATAACATCTGATGAAGGAAGAACACCTTCTTCTGTTATCAGTAAGAAATGAAATATAGAAACTTGTTAATCAAGTAGTCTTATTGACTACATCATTATTATACTAGGAGGAATGCTTATGATTCAAAGGGCAGGAACTATCCATAATATGATTCAGATGGCTGAACTTGACAGCAGGTGGCAGCAGAAAAAAGATAATAATTTAAAAAAGCAGGAAGAGCTTACGGCAGAGGAACGGCAGATTCAGCATTATCAGGAGCAATTGGAGAAGATGCGTGAAGGAAATAAGTCATCAGATATTTATGCTAAAATAAAATCCGGGGCAGAACTGACTTCTGAGGAGATAGATTACCTTAAAAAGAATAATCCTAATGCACTTCGGGAATATGAAGACATCAAGAGGGAAAAAGAGGCATATAAGAATCAGCTTAAAAATTGCAGAACCAAGGAAGAAGTGGAAGAATTAAGAGTTCAGAAAATGAACAGCTTTATATCGGAGGCGAGACGTATATCTTCAAATCCATATATACCTGAGGGTAAAAAGTCAGAGCTTATGGATAATATTATGGCGAGGGTGATAAATATACAGGATGCACATGTGGAATTTACAAAAACTATTAAGTATATAAGTCTTCCTGATGATGAAAACACACATGATAAGGTGCATAACAAAGCAGAGACAGAAGGAAGAGAAGATGATTATTATGTAAATTCAGGTATGGAAATAGAGAGTGTACCGGTAGAGGATACAGAGCAATTTAGGACAGTGGATGAAGAACGGTCAAAGAGGCGGGAAATAGATATTTCGGTTTAAATGGTGTGCAGAAATGGAGGGAAACTGGTGAAATGTATTTTGATGCATAAACAAATTGCTGTTGCAGAATTAGAATTAGATGAAGCAACCGGCTTTATTAAAAAAATAATCAACATATATGCATCGGAGCATCTTCCAGTGGGTGTATCCATTAGAAAAGGAATCGCAGACCGGGCTGCTTTAAATGTATGGTGGACGGATCGTTCAATACCTGCCAGCCGTTCGGGTATACGTGAGGCATTAGAAATACTGGATTTGAAGGATACAAAAATGCTGCTTATCCGCTGCTATGGATTAAGTTTATCGGATCAGTATTGGATGAAGCCGGAAGGCACAAGTCTCATATGGAATCAAATTAATTTTTTTGATAATTCATTTTCTGCTGATATGGGTGATGTGTTGTTCGAAAATAAGAAGAAAGCTGAAAATTTTGATTTTAATTCCCCTGATAATACTTCGGACGGATGTCTGAAAAAAAGATGGAAAATTATAGACGGCAAACACTGTCTTGTAAAGGGCGGAAGCAATCCGTTTTGTCAGCAGCCTTTTAATGAGGTTATTGCATCAGAAATTATGGAGCGGCTCGGAGTTAATCATGTTCCATATACGATTATGTGGAGTGGGGGATTTCCCTACAGTGTGTGTGAGGATTTTGTGACAAGTGACACCGAACTGGTGAGTGCATGGCGTATCATGCAGACACAGAAAAAGAATAACAACACATCTGTGTATCAGCATTTTGTAAACTGTTGTGCTACATTTGGAATTAACATTGTACCGGAGCTTGACCGAATGATTGTAACAGATTATATTATTGCTAATGAGGATAGACATTTGAATAACTTTGGGCTTCTCCGCAATGCCGAGACGCTTGAATGGCTGGGGTTTGCTCCTATTTATGATAGTGGTTCTTGTCTCGGTTACGATAAAGTGACTGCACACATACGCTCGGGACAGGATATTATCTGCAAGCCATTTAAAAAGCATCATGCTGAGCAGCTAAAACTTGTATCTTCCTTTGATTGGATTGATTTTAACAGACTTGCAGATGTGGAAGAAATGGTTGCTGCCGTTTTAGCTGATGAAAAGATAAAAGATTTCGTAGATGAGGGTAGGAAATCTGCTATCTCTGCTTCTGTAGGAAAACGAATACAGATTCTTAAAGATATTGCCGGTACGCATTGTCCGCTAGTTTCCCAAATCACTACAGAGGATGATGTCGAAGAAGATGTTGCTGAGGATTATACCATGAAAATGGGAATATAAAATATTTACATATATATGGAGGAAATAGGATATGAAATTTTTTAAGACGAAGAAATCAGACAAGAAAGATAATGGTAAAGAATTCTTTTTTCCTGAGGAAGAATACAAAAGATATATTATCGGACAATTTGAGGAGGATGGCTTTGTGCCGGATATGTTAAAGGAATATGGGGAAATTTGTGTTGACAGTCCACAGATTAGTGAGTTTTATAATGTAGGTGATTGGACGGTAATTCCATGTCCGATAGAATTGCTTGGCAGAGGTGATTTTATAGATTTGGCGTGTTGGATGTGTCAGGATGGTGATGATGCTTTTGCAATAGCAGTTCATGATGATAAAAGTTATTTTGCCGGAAAAGATGAATCCAATCCGTCAGGAGATACAGCGATTGTAATTTTTGATGATGGTGAGTGCTTAAGGTGGAACCTGCCTGAAGGACTTTGTAATGATAAGGCATATTCGGTTATTCAAGGTGATGATTTGGAAGATGTTGATTTGCCGAGATGCAGTTGCATGGAATTTCTTGAATCTATACATGCAGATGAGTTAATTGAACAATTGAATCGGTAACTATTGGTATAGGTGAAACTCAAATGGTTAGGTATGATGTTACTGATATAAATTAATTCAAAAGACTGAGTAATTAAGTTAGAAAAGTAGTAAGGAGAACAGATAATGGGCAGAGATTTAAGCTTTTGGCGTATTAAAGGAACAACAGATATTTCTAACAGAGAAATTTATATTAAGTTATCTGATGAAAATACACTTGACTTTATCGATGAAATACCTGTAGAACAGATAATGGATGATTTTAAAATTGAATTTAGAGACTGGCACATAGAAGATAATTGGGATTTTGAAAAGGGACATGAGTCATTTCAGCTAATGTTGACAAAACAATTTGTAAGAGTAGATTGTTATAGTGTCTCAGAATTTAATATGAACAGAATTATAGATATAATGCAAAAGTATAAATGTCCGTTGTATGATTCAGCAATTGATGTCCGGTTTGAAGGGTAATAGTATGTAAGTGCTTGCACAAATATATATTAAAGATTCTAAAACAAATTTTAGTGATGAAATTACAGTGTTAGAATTTGAATCCTATAAAACTGAACAGGAAGTGATTCACAGATTTACACCATTTCATGATGAGCAGGAAATAAATGTTGATAATGAAGATAGAAAAGAGATAAGAGTGTACTGACCCCAAAAGTTAGAACAAAAAATTTAACAATTGGAGGTCAGCATTTTTATGCAAAATATTCTTTTGAAAAGAAATCATGCTGGTCGTGTGAACATCCTTTTTAGATAGAGTAAATAGTTTAAATTTATATTATATCATAAATTTATTAGAAAAATGCAAAATTGTTATTGAAGTGTGCAAAATCCTAATCTAAGTATTAAAAAAACACTTTAAATATAGAATTTGTATCTTTAGATTAAGAAAAAGCACACCTCACCAACTAATTGATGCAGATAAAAGAAAGTTGTTATAAAATAAAGAAGGATTGTAAATTGATTTTAAGAAACTGAGAAGTTACAAATTTAAGCATAATGTTATGTATGTAAGTGCTTGCACAAAATATAAATAGAAAAGGAGTAATTAATATGAGGATGAGTAAAAAAATGAAGAAAGTAGCAGCAATAATTTTGACATTAGCAATGATGTTCGGAGTATTCGGAATATCAGGAATGGAAGTTACGGTAAAAGCATCAGACAATCCGGTTAAAATGTACTATTGTGACCATGTACTAAGTTACCATGGTTCTGCTACAATCACTGTATATGTTCAGGTTGATTCAAGGAATGCAGCAAATAGACAGGTTTATATACACCATTCAGGATTTGGTTCCGGTGATTGGGAGGATGTTGAAGCAACATATGTTACAAAATTAGATGGTAACACTGAAATATGGAAAGCGACTATTATCGGATTCGAAACAAGCTTGAAATATGCTATTAAATATATAGGTGATGGTAAAGTATATTGGGACAATAATAATGGTAATGATTATACATATAATAATGTCTTAGGCATTGCTAATGTTAAAGCTGGACGTTTATATAAAGTGTATTCAAGTAAAGTGATGATGTTTGCTACAGTAAAAAACTTAGCATATAATAAAAATGTCAAAGTAAGATATACAACTGATAATTGGGCAACTTACAAGGATGAATCATTAGACTATCTATCAAATACTACAGATACTAATGATGAATTATGGAGTGTCGAATTAGATTTAGATGGTGGGAAAACAGACGGTTTTCATTTTTGCATTAGTTATGAGGTAAATGGTCAGACCTATTGGGATAACAATTTTGGAGCAAATTATGATTTGAGTTATAACTGTAACAGATAATTAATATATGCCATTGATTATGTATGCAAGTGCTTGCACAAAATATAAATAGAAAAGGAGTAATTAATATGAGGATGAGCAAAAAAATGAAGAAAGTAGCAGCAATTATTTTGACATTAGCGATGATGTTCGGAGTATTCGGAATATCAGGAATGGAAGTTACGGTAAAAGCATCAGACAATCCGGTTAAAATGTACTATTGTGACCAGGGTTATAGTTATTATGGTACTATTACAAAGAATGTTTATATTCAGATTGATTCAAGAAGTGCATCAAATAAACAGGTATATATACATCATACCAATTATGAAGGAACTGATTGGGAAGATACTGAAGCAACATATTTTACAAAGTTAGATGATAACACTGAAATATGGAAAGCATCTATATATGGAATTGAAGCGAATTTGAAATATGCAATTAAATACATAGGTGACGGTAAGACATATTGGGATAATAATAATGGAAATAACTATGGATATGACATTACGGGTGCGGCTAATGTTAAAGCCGGACGGCTTGTATATGGTCAAAATTATGAAGGTGTGAATGTAACTGCAGTAGTAAAAAATATAGCATATGATAAAAAAGTTAAAGTAAGGTATACATTGGATAATTGGAAAACTTATGAAGAAAAATCATTAAGTTATTCAAAAGGTATAGAGGGAACTAATGATGAAGTATGGAGTACTGGTGTAAGCTTTGGCGATAGTGGTCATAAAGATTTTCATTTTTGTATAAGCTATGAAGTAAATGGTCAGACCTACTGGGATAACAATTTTGGAGCAAATTTTGATTCCAGCTATAGCAAAGGCCGATAATAAGTATATTGCACTTACATAGAAAAGAAAGAGGGGAAAATGCAAATTCCCCTCTGATTTTTTTATCTGTATTTATCTTAATTTTCCGCCGCCTTATTAATACATGCAATGGCATTAAGGCTGCGTGGATAACCAATATAAGGCAGACATTGCGAAACAACTCTGATAAGAAAATCCTTGTCGTTTCCTATGTTCATATTGCCTTTTGCATGAGCGGTAAGTTGCGGTTCACATCCGCCCTGTGCCATAAGAAAACAAAACGTAATCATTTCACGCTGTGCCAAATTAAGTCCTGTTCTGGTGTAATAGTCGCCAAAACAGTTAGAGGCAAGCCAGCGGTTGATATGTCCGGATTTCCAAGCCTCTTTCATTTGTTCACCAAAAATTTCTGTCTGTGCCTCCACACCCTTTTCAAGTCTGTTGTCAGGAGTAGTGGTTGACTGACCGTCAAGCGGAAGAGAGATTCCACGCTGGATGAAAATATCATTTGTAATATTCAAAAAAGATAACATTCTTCCATAGCCTAAATAGTCGGTTGCCTGATATACAATTTCTTTTGCCATTACCGGGGTGATTTGATTATCCAAAGCCTTTGGCAGGATTTCTTTGTAGGCATCTGTACCCTGACATCCTATAAGTGTTGCCAAAATTGCCGTATAGCGGGTTATATCATCTAACTGCTGTCCTGATTCATTCACTACTTCGTCAAAGGCGAAATTCTCAAAGAATTGAATGAATTCAGGGTCGGTCTTGCTGTAATTCATAATCAATCTTCCTCCAAATTATTATATTCTTCATCGCTTACAGGCTCACACCATTCGTTAGAAGTGTTTTCACCAGGTACTTCTATTGCAATATGGGAAAACCAACTGTCCTTTTTGGCTCCATGCCAGTGTTTAACATTGGCAGGAATTGTAATCACCATACCGGGAGTGAGGCTTATGGCAGCCTTATCCTTTTCCTGATACCAGCCTTCACCTGCCGTACAGATTAAAAGCTGGCCGCCGCCTGATGATGATTTATGAATATGCCAGTTATTGCGGCAGCCGGGCTCAAAGGTGACATTGGCAAGAAATAAATCTGTTTCTTTTGGTTCTGTCAGTGGATTAAGATAAGAATTCCCGATAAAATACTGGGAAAATGCTTCGTTTGGAGTGCCTTTACCAAACATATTTGCTATTTCAAAGTCTTCATAAGATAAATATTTCATAATAATCTCCTTTCAAGTCTGCAATTTATATTTTTATTGATTTACATGTATAAATTTGTGCTCCTGAAGTTTAATTCCCGGACAATATTTTTCCAGTGTTTCTTCAAATTCGTTCATACGGTCTTTTCCATGTATAGATAATCCTAAGCATTTTTCACCGTTAGAACCTATCAAATCTACAAAATAGAGCTTTCCAAGACCCATTACCTTAGTTTGGTCCCTTGCAATTGAAAATTTCATTTCTGCAATATCGCTGAGCCGTGCAAAACGGTAATCCTGTATATTATTTAATAAAAATGATGAGCCGATGTAATGTTCAGTGAAAAATACGTACTCTTTTGAATTAGAGGGATTGTCTTTAAGAATACATAAAGGCTCACATGACATTTCATAGTCAAACTCTGATACCAATTCAGGTGTTGTAAGAAGTGCTTCTAAGTTCTCACGTAAAGGTCCGGCAATATCAGACGATTTTTTGCCTGCCAAAAGAAAAATAGGCACTATAATGGCAATTGGTATAATAATTATTATTACAGAAATTTTTGCATCGAAATCAGGGTTCTGTTTACCGGTAGCGAATACTATGCATGCAAGTAATAAAAATATAATTGGTAAAATTATCAAGAACTTTTTATTTGTATTATTTCCTTTTCCTTGTATACTTTCAGTATGTCTCCTTAACCATTGTGAATCCATATGTTTTCCTCCTTTTTTGTCAGCCATAAACAGCTTTCAGGACAGATTAAAAATGAATCTGTCCTGAAATTATCTAAAGATTATTTTATTATTTCTTACTTTGTCACCCGCATGAAATGTGCAACTGATTTGTCTTTCTTATCATAGTAGGTTGTCTTTCCAAATGCAGCCTTTCCATCCCAGAATGAATCATCTTTTTTAGTATCTTTTAGAACGGTATTTCCACATACACCAATGCAGAGTCCTTTGTAATTCTTAGGATAAGTTACTTTAATAGTTCTTGAATAACTGTATGTACTTACCCAGCAGCCATGGCTGTCATAGTAATATTTTTTAGGTGAATACACCCATGCACTACTTTGAACGTAAACGTCCATATTCTTATTTGCCGTCAGAGCTTTACCAGTATTATAATCCACAATAGCATAACAGAAATCACCACCTATTGAATTATACTTACTAAATTCCCGGCTGTTTACACATTTGTGAACCTGTGTTCCGCTCATCTTCGGAATGTGTGAGAACTTTAATGTAAATGTCAGTTCCTTATAACCATTTATTTTAGAATTCTTTATTTTGTATTTTGTCATTTTTACTTCTCTTTTCATCATTCCAAGCCCGGCATATTTTGTTTTGAAAGAAATGGTTTTATTCTTCTTAAAATCCCATTTTACATTAACACTTTTCATGTAGGCTTTTTGTGCAGCCTGAACTTGTACGGGCATAAAAGCAAAACATGTTGTAATGGCAAGCATTAACATAAATGCTGCAATTTTTTTGATATTAAATTTCATCATATTGCTGTTCCTCTGCTTAGAATTTACCGGATTCGGCAGCTTCCTGTACGGAAACGGCAACTGCAACAGTCATACCAACCATTGGGTTGTTACCGGCACCGATAAGACCCATCATTTCAACATGGGCAGGAACTGAAGAAGAACCGGCAAACTGTGCATCTGAATGCATACGTCCTAATGTATCAGTCATACCATAAGAAGCAGGACCTGCTGCCATGTTGTCAGGATGAAGTGTACGTCCTGTACCGCCGCCTGAAGCAACTGAGAAATATTTCTTTCCCTGCTCAAGGCATTCTTTCTTATAAGTACCTGCAACAGGATGCTGGAATCTTGTAGGGTTAGTTGAGTTACCTGTAATAGATACATCAACGCCTTCTTTGTGCATAATTGCAACACCTTCACATACGTCATTAGCACCATAGCAGTTTACTTTTGCCCTTAAACCTGTTGAGTAAGATTTTCTGAATACTTCTTTTACAGTATTTGTATATGGGTCATACTCTGTCTCTACAAATGTAAATCCGTTGATTCTTGAGATAATCTGTGCAGCATCTTTACCGAGACCGTTTAAGATAACTCTTAAAGGATTCTTACGAACTTTATTTGCTTTTTCTGCGATACCGATGGCACCTTCAGCAGCAGCAAATGATTCGTGACCTGCTAAGAAACAGAAACACTCTGTCTCTTCTTCGAGTAACATTTTTCCTAAGTTACCATGTCCAAGACCAACCTTACGTGTATCGGCAACAGAACCAGGAATACAGAAAGCCTGAAGTCCTTCTCCGATAGCAGCAGCAGCATCAGCGGCTCTTCTGCAGTCCTTCTTAATTGCTATAGCAGCACCTACTATATAAGCCCAGCATGCATTTTCAAAACAGATAGGCTGAATGCCCTTAATCTGGTTATAAACATCTAAACCGGCATCTTTAGTTATCTTTTCAGCTTCTTCTATTGAAGAGATACCATAGCTGCCTAATACTTCATTGATTTTGTCAATTCTTCTTTCATATGATTCAAATAAAGCCATTATCGTTACCTCCTCCTATTTAGCTACTTCTTCGTCTGTTCTAGGGTCAATCAGCTTAACTGCATCATCTACACGACCATACTGACCACATGCTTTTTCATAAGCTGTGTTAGGGTCATCACCTTTTTTGATGAAGTCAGTCATTTTACCAAGACTTACGAATTTGTATCCGATTATTAAGTCATCTTCGTCAAGGGCAATAGCAGTAACATATCCCTCTGCCATTTCAAGGTAACGAGGACCTTTCTTAAGAGTACCATACATTGTACCAACCTGTGAACGAAGACCTTTTCCTAAATCTTCAAGACCGGCACCAATTGCAAGACCATCTTCAGAGAAAGCACTCTGTGAACGTCCATAGACAATCTGTAAAAATAATTCTCTCATTGCTGTGTTGATGGCATCACATACAAGGTCTGTATTTAAAGCTTCAAGTATAGTTCTTCCAGGTAAGATTTCTGCTGCCATAGCTGCAGAATGTGTCATACCTGAACATCCGATAGTTTCTACTAATGCTTCCTGTATAACGCCTTCTTTAACATTTAAAGTAAGTTTGCAGGCACCCTGCTGTGGGGCACACCAGCCTACACCATGTGTAAAACCTGAAATGTCCTTAATCTCTTTTGCTTTTACCCATTTTGCCTCTTCCGGGATAGGTGCACATCCATGATTAACACCCTGTCCAACCGGACACATGTTTTCAACTTCCTGTGAATAAATCATTATAAGACTCCTTTCAAATATGTAATTCTAATATTTGCGTGTTGAACACACTCTGCTGACATTTTCTCACAAAAATCTCAATTAGTCTATAGGTTTTTTCCTTAAATTAGCAAAAATAAATTATGTTATCGTAAAATGTAATGAAAATAATATAAAAAGATTGGTAAAAATAAACAGATAGCTGATAAATAGGGAGAATAGAGGAACACAATATATTGTGCTATGAAAAATATGGATTGCCATATTTTGTAGATGGTGATATAATGTGCAAGGTGAAACACCATTAAAAGGATTAAAACATTCATGAAAGGATACAAAGATAATGAAAGTAATAAAGAGAGATGGACGAAGAACTGAATATGACAGAAATAAAATAGTAGTAGCTATACAAAAAGCTAATGATGAAGTTGAAGCTCATGAAAAGGTATCAGAAGAGAAAATATATAATATTATAGCGTCCATAGAAAACCGCGGATTTGACGAAATGCAGGTAGAGGATATACAGGATATAATAGAACAGAAACTTATGGCTGAGAAAAAATATGTGCTTGCCAAGACTTATATAATATACAGATATACAAGAGAAATGGTGAGAAAGGCAAATACAACTGATGATTCCATAATGAGCCTTATCCAGAACAGCAATAAGGATGTAATGGAGGAAAATTCAAACAAAAATGCCAATATAGCAAGTACACAGCGTGATCTTATAGCAGGCGAAGTGTCAAAGGATTTGACAAAGAGAGTGCTTCTTCCTGAAAAGATAGCGAAAGCACATGAAGACGGAGTAATTCATTTCCACGATGCAGATTATTTTATACAGCCGATATTTAACTGCTGCCTTATAAATATAGGAGATATGCTTGAAAACGGAACAGTAATGAATGGAAAGATGATAGAGAGTCCGAAAAGCTTTCAGGTGGCATGTACGGTAGTTACACAGATTATTTCTGCTGTAGCATCCAGCCAGTATGGCGGTCAGTCGGTTGATGTACGCCATCTCGGTAAATATTTAAGGAAAAGCAGGGATAAATACAGACTGCATTATATGGAAAAATATGGTGAGAAGGTTGATGCCGAATTGCTTAACCAGTTTGTAAATGACAGGGTGATGGATGAACTTAAATCAGGAGTTCAGACAATCCAGTATCAAATCAATACATTGATGACTACTAATGGACAGTCACCATTTGTTACTCTGTTTCTGAATCTGGATAAAGATGATGAGTATATAGAAGAAAACGCACTTATAATAGAAGAAATACTTCGTCAGCGTCTCGAGGGAATAAAGAATGAGAAAGGTGTATATGTGACACCGGCTTTCCCTAAGCTTATATATGTACTGGACGAACATAACTGCTTAAATGGCGGAAAATATGATTATATTACAAAGCTTGCTGTTAAGTGTTCTGCAAAACGTATGTATCCTGATTATATTTCTGCAAAGAAAATGCGTGAAAATTATGAAGGAAACGTATTTAGCTGTATGGGATGCAGGAGCTTTTTAAGTGCATGGAAAGACGAAAACGGAGAATATAAATGGGAAGGAAGGTTTAATCAAGGCGTTGTCAGCCTTAATCTGCCACAGATAGGTATAATAGCTGATGGAGATGAGGAAATGTTCTGGCAGTTACTTGAGGAGCGTCTTGCTATATGTTTTGAGGCACTTATGTGCAGACATCGTGCACTTGAGGGTACACTTTCTGATGTGAGTCCTATTCACTGGCAGTATGGTGCCATAGCAAGGTTAAAGCCGCATGAATCAATAGATAAACTGCTTCATGGAGGATATTCGTCAATATCACTGGGATATATAGGTCTCTATGAAGTTACTAAGCTTATGACCGGCGAGAGCCATACCACACCGAAGGGTCTGGAATTTGCGTTAAAGATTATGAACAGACTTCGCAATGCCACAGATACATGGAAGAAAAATACAGGTATCGGATTTGCACTTTATGGAACTCCGGCAGAATCGTTATGTTATAGGTTTGCACGTATAGATAAGGAAAAATATGGAGAGATAAAGGATATTACTGATAAAGGATATTATACTAATTCTTATCATGTAGATGTCCGCGAGAAAATAGATGCATTCAGCAAATTTAAGTTTGAGAGCCAGTTCCAGAATATTTCATCAGGCGGTGCAATTTCATATGTGGAGATTCCTAATCTCAGACACAATCTTACGGCACTTGAAGAAGTGGTTAAGTTTATATATGAAAATATACAGTATGCAGAGTTTAATACAAAATCTGACTACTGCCATATATGCGGATATGATGGAGAGATAATAATAAATGAAGAGGGCGAATGGGAATGCCCACAGTGCCATAATAAAGACCACAATAAAATGAATGTTACCAGAAGAACATGTGGATATCTTGGTGAAAATTTCTGGAATGTAGGAAAGACAAAAGAGATAAAGGCAAGGGTGCTTCATTTATAATTCAGAAAGGCACAGAAAAAATATGAACTATGCAGATATAAAGCAGTATGATGTGGCTAATGGACCGGGAATAAGGATTTCATTATTTGTAAGCGGATGCACACATCATTGCAAAGAGTGTTTTAATCCTGAAACATGGGATTTTAATTATGGTAAACCGTTTACGGAAGAGACGATTGATACCATTATAGAATATATGAGTGCTGATTTTATTAAGGGTCTTACGCTTCTTGGCGGAGACCCTTTGGAAAGACCTAATCAGGCTCCCCTCATACCACTTTTAAAAAGAGTTAAAGAAACATACCCTGATAAAGACATATGGTGCTTTACAGGGTATGATTTTGAAAAAGATATTGTTGGAGAAATGTATGATGGCTGGCCTGATACAAAGGAACTGCTGTCTTATATTGATGTGATTGTTGATGGTGAATTTATATTGGAACAAAAAGATATGAACTTGCATTTTAAAGGTTCAGCCAATCAAAAGACCATAAAAGTGCAGGAAAGTTTAGAGACAGGAAAAACACAGCTTGTGGAGTTTGAGGAGGAATAGGATGACAGCACAGGTAAAGATAAAGAAGTTAAATGAAAATGCAGTAATACCCACATATGGAACACAGTATTCGGCAGGTGCTGACCTTTATGCATGCCTTGATGAAAGTGTTTCAATAGAACCGGGGCAGACTTATCTTGTTAAAACAGGATTGGCGATGGAGATACCGGAAGGCTATGCGGGACTTATATATGCCAGGAGCGGGCTTGCCACAAAAAAAGGATTGGCACCTGCCAATAAAGTTGGCGTGGTTGATGCAGATTATAGAGGGGAAGTAATGGTTCCTCTGCATAATCACAGCAGCAAGGCGGCAGTTATAGAGAATGGGGAGAGAATAGCACAGTTTGTTATAACTCCGTTTCTTACGGCAGATTTTGTTATAAGTGATGAATTGAGCGATACTGTACGCGGAGAGGGCGGATTTGGCTCTACGGGAAGGGGATGAGTTATGACAGCAAATAAGAAAAGGTATATTACAGTAGATAAAATAAGATATATATATACAATCAGGGGTAGAATGGACGATATAAAAGTAATTATATATACTGAAAATCAGAAAAAACCTTACTTTACAGTTTATTTTAGTTATTTGGAATCATGGGGATTTAACATGTATCGGCCAAAAACTATAGAAATACTTATTAAATTCTATAATCAGAACAGTCACAACTTAAGTAAAAATGAATTTCGCATTATGGAGCAGCCCTTGTTATTTCAGATATTACTGGAATGTTATTTTAATAATAGTAATGATATGGAACGGGATAAATTTTTAGAGTGCTGCATGAGGTAAAACCGGAGGGTAAGTAAGTGATAAAACAGATTAAATACTTTCAGGCAGTAGTCAGTCATAAAAGTTTTACAGATGCGGCAGAGGAATGTTTCATTTCCCAGTCTGCCATGTCACAGCAGATTCAGGCATTAGAGCGTGGATTAGGCGTGAAACTGCTTGATAGAAAAAATCGTAAATTTTCACTGACACCTGCCGGAGAATATTTTTACAAAAAAAGTCTTGTTATTACTGCTGATTATGACAGATTGTGCAGCGAAACTGTTCGTATTGCCAACAAAGATAATGCGGAACTTCGAATTGGTTATCTTAAATGTTATGGTGGTCAGGAGTTCCGGCTGGCAGTTGCAGAGTTTTCAGAGAAATATCCGGATGTATCTGTACATATCATTAATGGAAACCATGAATATTTGTATGATGCTCTTAGAAATGGGCGTGTTGATTTAATTCTCAATGACCAAAGAAGGGCTTTTTCAGATGAGTATGTTAATTTAATTTTGACAGCTAAGGAATGTTATATTGAGATTGCCGCAAGAAATCCTCTTGCTTCATTAGAGAGTGTGGAAACAGAGGATTTAAAAAATATACCTTGTATTTTGACAGCTTCTTCCGAACAGCAGGAGAATGAAAAAACATATTATCAGGAAGTTGTGGGAATTAAAGGGGAATTTATATTTGCAGAGAATCTTGAAGAAGCAAGGACATTGGTTATCAGTGGGAAAGGGTTTATGCCTATTGAAGGTGGAGAAAATGAGTCGGGCTTTGCAGCAAATCTCCGCAGGATACTTTTTACACGAAATGGAAAAGCAATGAAGCGGAATTATTGTGCATTTTGGAAAGCGGATAACTCCGGATACTATATTGAAGATTTTGCCGACATACTAAAATCAAAATTTTCAAATTGATAAGAGAAAACTTTAAATCGGAGCAGAGTATAAGGTAAATATTCTGCTCCCATTTTTTACATAAGTTTTTCTTATGGAAAAAAACTGAAACCCGAATTGATTGACGTTTGGTTTGATTATAAAATATATAATGTAAGATTAACAAAATAAATTAAGGAAGGTGTTAAATAATGAAAGATGTAATGATTTTAACAGGTGCCGGACAGATAGGTATGGCAATTGTAAGAAGAATGGGCTATGGAAAGAAGATTGTTGTGGGAGATAAGAAATCGGAAAATGCAGAAAATATTGCTAAGATAATGAATGATGCAGGTTTTGATGCAGTTCCTGTGGAGATGGATTTATCTTCTCGTAATTCAATTATGAATCTTATTGCAGAGGCGAAAAAATACGGGGAAATCACCATGTTGGTCAATGCAGCAGGGGTTTCTCCAAGTCAGGCACCGATAGAGGCAATTTTAAAAGTTGATTTATATGGTACCGCAGTATTACTTGAGGAAATAGGAAAGGTTATTAAAGAGGGTGGTGTCGGTGTAACGATTTCAAGTCAGTCCGGCTTTAGAATGCCTGCTCTGACCGCTGAAGAAGATGAACTGCTGGCAATTACACCTGCGGAGGAATTGTTACAGCTTTCTATGCTACAACCTGAGAATATAAGAGATACACTTCATGCATATCAGATAGCAAAACGCTGCAATGAAAAGAGGGTTATGGCAGAGGCTGTTAAATGGGGAAAACGGGGAGCAAGGATTAACGCTATTGCTCCGGGCATCATTGTAACACCTCTTGCTATTGACGAATTTAATGGCCCTCGTGGAGAATTCTACAAAAATATGTTTGCAAACTGTCCGGCAGGTCGCCCGGGAACAGCAGATGAAGTCGCAAATGTGGCAGAGCTGCTTATGAGTGACAAGGGAGCTTTTATAACAGGTTCTACATTTTTGGCTGATGGTGGTGCAACTTCAAGTTATTTTTACGGACCATTAAAGCCATAGGTATAGTACAATAACAGAAGGCGAAAATATGGTTGTTTCAAAGCTGTTCCTTGTGATTTTTAAGATATGATACTTGAGAAAGGAATCCGTAGATATATGTACACAGACATGACACATGAACCGATTATGAAATCAATGCTGCGATTTGCAATGCCCATGGTGTTAGGAAATCTTTTGCAGCAATGTTATAATGTTGCTGACACATTAATCGTAGGCAGATTTCTTGGCTCTAATGCTTTGGCGGCGGTTGGCTCTTCTTTTACACTTATGACATTTCTGACCTCAATACTGTTGGGTTTGTGTATGGGCAGCGGAGCTTTCTTTTCTATACGTTTCGGAGAGAAAGATGAAAAGGGATTAAAAGAGGGAATCTGTGCCTCTTTTCTGCTTATTTTTTCACTGACCATAGTCATTAATATACTCGCCTTTTTGTTTCTTGACAAAATTGAAATGTTTCTGAAAGTACCAAAAGAAGTATGGGGAGATATGCACAGCTATCTTACTGTTATTTTTTGTGGAATTTTTGCTACATTCCTTTATAACTATTTTGCTTCTTTACTGCGGTCGGTTGGAAATTCCGTTGTACCGCTTATATTTCTTGCCATTTCCGCCATATTGAATATTGCCTTTGATTTGTGGTTTGTGCTTGGATTAAACCGAGGTGTAACCGGTGCTGCAGAAGCAACTATAATTGCACAATATATTTCAGGAATCGGAATAGCAGTGTACTCTTGTAGATGTGTTCCATGTCTTAAAATCAAGAGAGATGAATGCCGTATCCGCTGGAGTTGTATGCGGGAGATTGCAGGGTTCTCTGTGCTGACATGCATCCAGCAATCTGTTATGAATCTGGGAATCTTGTTGGTACAAGGCGTAGTCAACAGTTTTGGTTCTGTGGTCATGGCCGCTTTTGCGGCTGCGGTTAAAATTGATGCATTCGCATACATGCCTGTACAGGATTTTGGCAATGCCTTTTCTACATTTATCGCTCAAAATTATGGGGCAAAGAAGGAGGAGCGTATCCGAAGCGGATTGAAAGGTGCTTTTGCTGTTGTGTTGATTTTTTGTGTAATTGTATCAGCCATTGTTTGGATATTTGCCCATCCGCTTATGCTTATATTTGTAAATACAGAAGAAACGGCTATTCTTGCTGAGGGTGTTCGTTATCTTCGGATTGAAGGAGCGTTTTACTGCGGAATAGGATGTTTGTTTTTGTTGTATGGGCTGTATCGGGCTTTAGGCAGACCGGGAATGTCTGTAGTTCTGACTGTGTTTTCTCTTGGGACAAGGGTGGTATTAGCATATCTGCTTTCAGCCATTCCTGCAATCGGTGTTGTAGGAATTTGGTGGTCGGTTCCAATTGGTTGGATTTTGGCTGATGCAATTGGCATTATTTACTATATCATAAGGCAGAAAATATTATTGGGTGGCAAAACTGTATAATCATAGAATTGTATTAAAATAAACATTTATCGACTTGTACACCTTTATGTGATATAATAATTAAATTATAGATTAGAGAAAGGGGCATTTTCGATGGCAGAAACATCTGAAAATAAGCCAATTAAACATATTAGTATTGCTCTGCTGGCTCATGTTGATGCAGGAAAGACAACACTGTCTGAAAGTATACTTTACATAGGCGGAACTATAAGGAAGAAGGGCAGGGTTGACCATAAAGATACATTTTTGGATAATTTTCAGTTAGAAAAGGAGAGGGGAATTACAATCTTCTCAAAACAGGCAATTGTAAAATACAAAGATTTGGATATTGACCTTCTGGATACACCGGGTCATGTGGACTTTTCTACAGAAATGGAACGTACACTTAATATACTGGATTATGCCATTCTTGTAGTAAGTGGTACAGATGGTGTTCAGGGACATACGGAGACTTTATGGAAACTTCTTGACATATACAATGTCCCAACATTTATATTTGTAAATAAGATGGATATGGCAGATGCAGACAAGGAACAGCTTATAAAGAATATTAAAGAAAAGCTTGGTGATGGCTGCATTGATTTTACGGACAGAGATTATCTGGATGAAAACGTCGCAATGTGTGACGAAAATATTCTGGATAAATATCTGGAAACGGGAAGTATTGAAAAACAGGATATTGCAGAACTTGTAAGGGAAAGGAAAGTATTTCCCTGTTTTTTTGGTTCTGCACTTAAAATGCAGGGTGTAGAAGAATTTCTGGACGGAATAAATGATTATACATTATCAAAAAAATATGGCAATGATTTTGGAGCAAGAGTATACAAAATAGCCCGTGATGAACAGGGGACAAGGCTTACGTATATGAAGATTACGGGAGGATGCCTTAAAGTCAGGGAGGAACTGGCATATAAAGCTGGTGACAATGAGTATAGTGAAAAGATTAATCAAATACGCATATATTCCGGCAGCAGATATGATTCACCTGATGAAATACATGCAGGTGCAGTATGTGCTGTTGCAGGGCTTACAGGTACTTTTGCAGGTCAGGGATTAGGAACAGAGTCTGGCAATAATATGACATTTATGCAGCCTGTTCTTAATTACAGTGTTACCGCAAAAGAAAACAATGATATGCATGGATTTTACCTGAAATTAAAGCAGCTTGAGGAGGAAGAACCGCAGCTTCATGTTTCGTGGAGCGAAAAACTTCAGGAGATACACATTCAGTTGATGGGTGAAGTTCAGACACAGGTGATGAAAAGACTTATACTTGACAGATATGGTATAGATGCAGAGTTCGGTATTGGCAATATAGTATATAAAGAAACCATAGAAAATGCTGTGGAGGGTGTAGGGCATTTTGAACCTTTAAGGCATTATGCAGAGGTACATCTTCTTATGGAACCTTTAGACAGGGGACAGGGGATTATTATAAGCAGTGACTGTAGTGAAGATGTATTGGATAAGAACTGGCAGCGACTTATACTTACACATATTAGTGAGAGGGAACACCCGGGAGTACTGACAGGTTCTGCAATAACTGATATAAGGATTACTTTAGTATCGGGAAAATCACATTTAAAGCATACAGAGGGAGGAGATTTCAGACAGGCAACCTATAGGGCAGTAAGACAAGGACTGAAATCGGCAAAGAGCATATTATTGGAACCATATTACAACTTTACATTAGAAATTCCGGCAGATAATGTGGGAAGGGCTATGACAGATATTCAGAATATGTGTGGCACATTTAATCCTCCTGATATTAACGGAGAATATGCCGTTATGAAAGGAAGAATTCCTGCATCAACAGTACAGGGATATGTGTCGGATGTCAATTCGTATACAAAAGGGAAAGGAAGGCTTTTACTTCAGTATGGAGGTTATGACAAATGCCATAATCAGGATGAAGTAGTGGAGAAGTCAGGCTATGACAGTGAAAATGATGTGGAGAACCCTACCGGTTCGGTATTCTGTTCTCATGGTTCAGGATATAATGTTCCATGGAATGAGGTAAAGGAACATATGCATCTTCCCGGAATATTTTCGGACAGACAGACCGTGCCAATAAAAGAAACACCACAAACGAGTTATTCTGCTTCTATAGAGGATGATAAAGAGTTGCAGGAGATATTTGAAAGGACTTTCGGACCTGTAAAAACAAGACTTAACAGTTCCACAGATATGTTTGGATATGAGAATAAAGTGCATAAGGAATATAAGCCTGTATATCAGGAAAAGCGGCAGGAATATCTTTTGGTTGACGGTTACAATATTATATTTTCATGGGATGAACTAAAAGAACTTTCTGATTCTAATCTTGAAGCCGCCCGTTACAGTCTGATGGATATATTATGTAATTATCAGGGCTTTAAACAGTGTACAGTTATTCTTGTGTTTGATGCATATAAGGTAAAGGGAAATGTGGGAGAAGTGCAGAAATATAATAATATTTATGTTGTATATACAAAAGAAGCAGAGACTGCCGATATGTATATAGAAAAAGCCGTACATGAAATGAATAAGAAATATAATGTTACAGTTGCTACATCAGATGGTCTTGAACAGCTTATAATAATGGGTCAGGGGGCAAGACGTATATCAGCAAGGGAATTTAAGGAAGAGATTGAGCTTGTAAATAAAAATATACGTGAAGAATATCTGGACAAATCCAAAGGTTCGGGAAACTTTGTTTTATAGTTTCCAAAAATTATCTTTGACATTTCACAAATGAATATGTATAATGCAATTGGTTATATGACTGACGGAAGTGGAAATAACCACATGGAGTATAACTGAGTATAATGCCGACCGTCTGGGCTGTTAAAGGAGCTTGGATTGCTGGCTTCTTTGTTCCTATCAATAGTTAAAGCATTTACAACAGTATGGAGGAAATTTATGCGAAATGAATGGAGAAACTTTAATGGCGGAGCATGGGAAAAAGAAATAAACGTAAGGGATTTTATTCAGAAAAATTACACTCCTTATATGGGTGACGATTCATTTTTGGAAGGACCTACACAGGATACTCTTGATTTGTGGGAGCAGGTCTTAGAACTGTCTAAGCAGGAAAGAGAGGCCGGAGGGGTTTTTGATATGGATACAAAGGTGATATCTACCATAACATCCCATAAGGCAGGATATTTAGATAAATCAAAGGAAAAAATAGTAGGTTTTCAGACAGAAAAACCATTTAAACGTTCTTTACAGCCTTACGGCGGTATAAGGATGGCAATAAAAGCATGTCAGGATAATGGGTATGAGGTTGACCCGGAGGTTGTGGAATACTTTACAACTCACAGAAAGACACATAATGAGGGTGTATTTGATGCATACACACCTGAAATGAGAAAATGCAGAAGTAATCATATTATTACCGGACTGCCAGATGCATATGGAAGAGGAAGGATAATAGGTGATTACAGAAGGGCGGCATTATATGGTGTGGACCGCCTTATAGAAGATAAAGAAGAACAGAAGGCTTCTACAAGAACTATAATGTACTCTGATGTTATAAGAGAACGTGAGGAATTGTCAGAGCAGATAAAAGCACTTAAGATGCTTAAAGGTCTTGCTGAAATATATGGCTGCGATATATCTAAGCCTGCCACAAATGTGCAGGAAGCAACACAGGCAGTATATTTCTCATATCTTGCGGCAGTTAAGGAGCAGAATGGTGCTGCAATGTCGCTTGGACGTACCTCCACATTCCTTGATATATATGCACAAAGAGATTTGGAAGAGGGTACATTTACGGAAAAAGAGATTCAGGAGATTATTGACCAGTTCGTAATGAAACTGCGCTGTATTAAGTTTGCAAGGACTCCTGATTATAATAATATATTTGCAGGCGACCCTACATGGGTAACGGAATCTATCGGTGGTGTAGGCATAGACGGACGACCGATGGTAACAAAGATGTCATACAGATACCTTAATACACTCAATAATATAGGAGCTGCACCGGAACCTAATATGACAGTTCTCTGGGCAAAAGGTCTTCCGGAAAATTGGAAGAAATTCTGTGCGAAAACATCGATTAAACATTCAGCCATTCAGTATGAGAATGATGACCTTATGAGAGTAACACATGGGGATGATTATGGTATTGCATGCTGTGTATCATCAATGAGAATCGGTAAAGAGATGCAGTTCTTCGGTGCAAGGGCAAATCTTGCAAAATGCCTTCTTTATGCTATTAACGGAGGTGTGGACGAGGTATCAGGCGAACAGGTGGGACCTAAGTACAGACCTGTAACTTCAGAATATCTTGATTTTGATGAGGTATGGGATAAATATAAAGATATGATGAAATGGCTGGCAAGTGTATACGTGAACACTTTAAATATAATTCATTATATGCATGACAAATATAGTTATGAGCGTTTGCAGATGGCACTTCATGATAAGAATGTAAGAAGATGGTTTGCAACAGGAATAGCAGGAATGTCAGTTGTGGCAGATTCGCTTTCTGCTATTAAGTATGCTAAGGTTAAAGCTATCCGTAATGAAAATGGATTAATAGTAGATTATCAGGTAGAGGGCGATTTCCCTAAATATGGAAATGATGATGACAGGGTAGATGAGTTAGCAAAAGAAGTGCTTCATACATTTATGCAGTATGTGCGTGGAAACCACACCTACAGAGGCGGTATCCAGACCACATCCATACTGACTATCACTTCTAATGTGACATATGGTAAAAATACAGGTTCAACTCCTGACGGAAGAAAGGCAGGAGAGGCATTTGCACCGGGGGCAAATCCTATGCATGGACGTGATACCAATGGAGCCATAGCATCCCTTGCATCAGTATCAAAGCTTCCGTTCTCTGATGCACAGGACGGAATATCAAATACATTTTCAATAGTTCCTGATGCATTAGGAAAAGATGAGGAATCGTCAGAAAATAATCTGGTAGCATTGCTTGACGGTTATACAGCTAAAGGCGGTCATCATCTTAATGTAAATGTATTTAATAAGGAGACACTGCTTGATGCACAGAAGCATCCTGAAAAATATCCGCAGCTTACAATCAGGGTATCAGGATATGCGGTAAACTTCATTAAGCTTACAAAAGAGCAGCAGGATGAAGTAATAGCAAGGACTTTCCATGAGAGAATGTAATAAATTAAGATAAATATAGTCCGGGTATTGTATGTTGAAAGCGTAAATACCCGGATTTGTTTTTTCAGATAATCAGCCGGGGTGATGCAGGATAATGAACTTCACAATTATGATTAATAATATTAGCCAAAGGAGGTAAGGTATTATGGAATGTATTAAGTGTAATACTAATATGAAAAGTGTAACTATGTATGGAGGAGTAATGCCTGTTTATTTAGAATTTAAGAAAAAGGGTATACTGGAAACAGAAAAACGAAGTATGGTTGAATGTTATGTTTGCCCGCAGTGTGGATATATTGAGTTGAAAGCAAAAAATCCTGAAGTGTTCAAGGAGATTTAATTTAAATATAGAAAATATCAGATATAGAAGGAGTAATCATTTATGAAAGGGAAGATACATTCGGTAGAAAGCTTTGGGACAGTAGATGGTCCGGGAGTACGTTATGTAGTATTTTTTCAGGGATGTCCGATGAGATGCAGGTATTGTCACAATCCGGACACATGGGAAATATCAAACGGTAAAGAAATGGAAACTGGTGATATTATAAATAATATATTGAGAAATAAAGAGTTCTATGCTTCGGGCGGAATAACAGCTACCGGAGGCGAACCTATGGTTCAAATGGATTTTCTTACAGAGCTATTCGTAAAAGCAAAGGAAAATGGCATATCCACATGTCTTGATACATCCGGGGTAATGTTTAATGATAATGATATGGCACAGATGGATAAAACGAATCGTCTTATGCAGGTCACAGACCTTGTGATGCTTGATATTAAACATATGGATGAAGAAGAACATATAAAACTTACCGGACAATCCGGACATAATATACGTTCTTTTGCAAAATATCTTTCAAAAATCGGAAAACCTGTCTGGATAAGGCATGTGGTAGTACCGGGCATAACATATGATAAAAAGGAACTCGAAAATCTGGCACGGTTTGTAAAGACATTGTCTAATGTGGAGAAAGTGGAAGTTTTGCCATATCATTCAATGGGAAGGGTGAAATATGATAATATGGGGATTGAATACAGCCTTAAAGATACACCACAGCTTACAAAGGAAGAAAAAGAAAACGCAAATAATATTATTAAAAGCATCTTAGAAGATGGAGAAGTTAATATTGTTTGAAGCTTTATATAAATACTAAAATGAACTTATTAAGAGAGTAGGCAATGCCCACTCTCTTTAATATTTGATTTACTTATTATCTGTCATATCTTTAATTCTCAGTTTATAAAGAGGATGTACCGCATTTGGTGCAATTTGGCATAGTGGTTTAAGTACAAAATCTCTTTTATGCATTTCAGGATGTGGAATAATAAGGTCATCACTATCAAGTATAATGTCATCATATAACAGAATATCAAGGTCTAATGTACGTGGTCCCCAATGGATTTCACGGATTCGGTTTGCATCTGATTCAAGATGCTGTAGAAATGCAAGAAGTTCATTGGGGTTGTAAAGAGTTTGAATCATTATACATCCGTTTAGAAAGTCATCCTGTTCCACAGGTCCGTATGGTTCGGTAATGATAAAGTCTGATATTTTTAAAAGCCGGCAGTTCACATCATTTTTAATAGAAGAAACAGCATTTTCAAGATATCCGAGTTTGTCGCCCATATTAGAGCCAAGGGCGATATATGCCGTATGCCATTTACGGCTGATTTCTACAGAAACATAATCCACAGGAAGTCCGATAGGTGCCCATGGCTTTTTGATTTCAAGAGTGATTGCAAGAAGTTTATCAAAATGTGCAAAAAGAGCAAGAATCAGATGTTCTGCTGCAGCTTCAAGAAGTTTAAATGTATGGGCTTTCATATAATCGTTTATAAAACTGCATACAGACGCATAGTTTACGGATATTTCGAGAGAATCAGTAATACCCGCTTTTCTTGTATCCAGGTTAAGTGATGCAGATACAAGAAATTTTTGTCCAAGAATGTTTTCTTCTTTATATACACCATGGTTGCAGAAAATTTCAAGATTTTTTATTATTATTTTATCCATTGTAGTCCTCCGGTTGTTGGCTAATATAATATTTCAGACTAATAGTACATCACATTTTTTATATTTGCAAGGGACAATCAGGATTGAAATATGGAAATTATTAAGGTATAATATATATCGTAACAAAAGAGGTACAAAATGTGAAAAGGAGATTAAATTATGAACATTTCAAAACGAATTAGTAAAATGCTTTTTTTTGTGGTAATTGCATTTGTAATGACATTTACATTAACAACTGCTGTCAAGGCTGCACCATCAAAGGTAACAGGTCTGAAACAAACGGATCATGGTACAAATAGTATTTCATTGGAGTGGAATGCATTACTTGATAATGGTATAAGATATGAAGTAGTGGTAAGTACTGATAAAAAGAACTGGGTAGTAAAAGAAGACAGAGCCTATAGTAATACAGAGTATGTACATAATTTAAATGCCGGAACTACATATTATGTAAAAGTACGTGGATACGTGGAAGAGTCATCAAAACAGTATGGTGAATACTCTAATATTGTAACTTGTGTAACTTCACCAAACTCAAAACCGAAAAACTTAAAGAAAACAGATTCCACAACAAATTCAATAACGCTTAACTGGTCAAAAGTTCCGGGAGCGAACTGCTATGTAGTGGAATATAAGAAGTCTTCTGCTTCATATGATACAAAATATTCAAAGAAGGTTGTCACATCTACAAAAGTTACTTTAACAAAATTATCAAAAAACACTGATTATAGAGTATATGTATATCCTGCAAGAAGAGCAGGCAGTAAAGGGTATGTAGCCGCAGCAAGCAGTGATTATGAATATATAAGTGGTGTAGGTACGACACCTACACAGGTGAGCGGTGTACAAGTTCCATATTATTGGGACAGTATAGGAGAGATTAAAGTTGAATGTACACCTAAAGAATCTGCAGACGGTTACCAGTATGAGGTATGGACAGCATATAAAAGCAAAGATACGAAAGTCACATCAACAACAGGAGGCAGTTATGGGTATCTAAAATCAACAGCTCTTAAGAAAAAGAATTTTTTCAAAGTAAGGGTTCGTGGCTATGCAGAAAATTCTAATGGTTCTAAAAAGTATGGTCAATGGTCTTCATGGAAATATGTATGCCAACAGCCAAGAATGGTTAACATTTCCTGCATATCAAAAGGGATAAAGTATAGCTGGGATAAGATACAGGGGGCATATAAATATGATTTGTATGTATCTTTAAAAAAGGACTCCGGTTATAAGAAGGCTGCCTCTGTTAAAAAGAGTAATTATACTTTGACAAAGTTTAATAAAAAGTCTTTAAAGAAAGGTAAGACATATTATGCATATGTAGTAGCATATAATAAAGTCGGCAAAAAGTTATATAGTGGCGAAGCAGGAGATGCAAACAGTTGTTGGTATATTACATATAATAGGTAAAAAATAAATTTACTAAAGAGAGTGTGAAGATGCACTCTCTTTTTTGTGCCATATCTTATTAGTATGATTGAGACATTAGATATAGTTTTTAAACTTGTGATAAGGTCAGAATATTATTAGAATAGGAAGGATAATCGTGACAAAAATATTAATTGCAGAAGATGATAAAGAAATAAACCGTCTATTAAGTGAATTTTTGAAAAATCAAGGATACGAAGTAATTTCGGTTTTCAATGGATTAGAGGCAAATTCTATTATATATGGACTGTGAAAGTAAAATGGTGTTGGTAAACGGAAATATTCTGTTTCTTACATGAAAAGAATATGCAATATTAAATATTATGTTAAAAAATAAGTCAAAACTATTTTCAAAAGCATGACGATGAGTAAAATTTAACCATTCCTTAACCTTTCATTTTACACTTATTTAACCATACTGCATTATAGTATTAATGGTTAGAATATATAGAATATATAGGAGGAGATTAAATTATGAACATTTCAAAACGAATTAGTAAAATGTTTCTTTTGGTGGTAATTGCATTTTTAATGACATTTACATTAACAACTGCTGCCAAGGCAGCACCAACAAAGGTAACAGGTCTGAAACAAACGGAACATAATATATATAGTATTAAATTGGAGTGGAATGCATTACTTGATAATGGTATAAGATATGAAGTAGCGCTAAGTACTGATAAAAAGAACTGGGTAGTAAAAGAAGACAGAGTCTATGGCAACACAAAAAATATATATAATTTAAATGCCGGAACTACATATTATGTAAAAGTACGTGGATACGTGGAAGAGTCATCAGTAAAACAATATGGTGAATACTCTAATGTTGTAGCCTGTGTAACTTCACCAAACTCAAAGCCGGGTAACTTGAAGAAAACAGATTCCACAACAAATTCAATAACGCTTAACTGGTCAAAAGTTCCGGGAGCGAACTGCTATGTAGTGGAATATAGGAGGTCTAATGCTTCAAATGGTACAAAATATTCAAGGAAGGTTGTCACATCTACAAAAGTTACGTTATCAAAATTATCAAAAGACACTAAATATAATGTATATGTATATCCTGCAAGAAGGACAGGCAGTAAAGGGTATGTAGCTGAATCAAGAAGTTATAGTTATTATGCATATATAAGTAGTGTAGGTACGACACCTACACAGGTGAGCGGTGTACAAATTCCATATTATTATAATGGGTATGATTCTTCAGGAGCGATTAGAGTTGAATGTACACCTAAAGAATCTGCAGACGGTTACCAGTATGAGGTATGGACAGCATATAAAATCAAAGATACGAAAGTCGCATCAACAACAGGAGGCAGTTATGGGTATCTAAAATCAACAGCTCTTAAGAAAAAGAATTTTTTCAAAGTAAGGGTTCGTGGTTATGCAGAAAATTCTAATGGTTCTAAAAAGTATGGTCAATGGTCTTCGTGGAAATATGTATGCCAGCAGCCAAGAATTGTTAACATTTCCTGCACATCAAAAGGAATAAAGTATAGTTGGGATACGATACAGGGGGCATATAAATATGATTTGTATGTATCTTTAAAAAAGGACTCCGGTTATAAGAAGGCTGCCACTGTTAAAAAAAGTAATTATACTTTAACAAAGTTTAATAAAAAGTCTTTAAAGAAAGGTCGGACATATTATGCATATGTGGTAGCATATAATAAAGTCGGCAAAAAGTTATATTGCGGCGAAGCAGGAAATGCAAACAGTTGTTGGTATACTACATATAATAGGTAAAAAAATTTACTAAAGAGAGTGTGGAGATGCACTCTCTTTTTTGGTACAGTTTAGCCATAATACATAGTCCGGCAAATTATGAATGGCATGGCTGAACTGTTACCTTTTTTGTGCCATATTTTATTGATATGCTTTTACAAGGGCATCAGATATAGTTTTTAAACTTGTGATAAGGTCAGAAGTATGATAAAATTTTTTATATAATATACAAAGGTATAATGGAGGATAGAGATGGCATTAGATTTGCAGTCTATAAGAGACGATATAGATGATATTGATAAAAAAATAGTAGAGCTGTTTGAAGAGCGTATGAAACTTTGCAGTGATGTGGCGGAATATAAAATTGAGAATGACAAAAAGGTATTAGATAGGGATAGGGAGATTGACAAAATAAATAAGGTTAAAGCACTAGCACATAATTCATTTAACAGGCATGGAGTCGGAGAGTTATTTTCACAGATTATGTCCATAAGCAGAAAGATGCAGTATCAGATTCTTAGCAGACATGGGATAGGTGAAGAACCGGGATTTGAACAGATTGACGGGATAGACAAAGAGAATGTTACAGTTGTATATCAGGGCGTACCCGGGGCATATAGTAATAAGGCGATGCAAGACTATTTTGGTAAGGATGTGCAAAATATAAACGTAAAAACGTTTAGAGATGCCATGGAATATATCAGGTTGGGGAAAGCAGATTATGCAGTGCTTCCAATAGAAAATTCCACTGCAGGAATAGTAAATGACACTTATGATTTGCTAATGGAGTACAATAATTATATTGTAGATCAGACTGAGGTTAAAGTGGAACATTCACTTTTAGGGTTGCCTGATGCACAAATATCAGATATCAGTGTAGTATATTCACATCCACAGGGTCTTATGCAGTGCAGCAGATACTTAGAGGAACATAAGGACTGGAAACGTATTGCACAGGCAAATACGGCAGGAAGTGCCAAAAAGGTAATTGAAGATGGAGATATATGTCAGGCTGCCATTGCCAGTGAAAGTGCTGCTTCCATTTATGGTTTGAAAATACTTGACAGCAATATAAATGATAATGATAAGAATACAACCAGATTTGTAATAATAGGCAATAAAAAGGTATACCGAAAAGATGCCGGCAGGATATTTGTATGCTTTGAGCTGCCTCATGAAAGTGGAAGCCTTTTTAATATACTTTCAAATTTTATATATAATGGGTTGAATATGACGAAGATTGAGTCGAGACCTATAGCAGACAAAAGCTGGGAATACCGATTTTATGTGGAGTTTGAAGGAAAGCTTGATGATGCTGCCGTAAATAATGCATTGAGAGGGATAGCAGAGGAAGCAAATTTTATGAAAATAGTAGGTAATTATTAAATCGGGCAAGATACACGGTTAATCGGCAGAATGGAGGGATAACATGGCAGTAACTACATTTGCAGCTATTGATGTGGGTTCATACGAACTTGAGATGAAAATATTTGAAATATCACAGAAGAATAAGATTGTAATGGTTGACCATATTCGTCATGTTATAGAACTTGGAAAGGATACCTACACGCATGGGAAGGTAAGTTTTGAAAATATTGATGAATTGTGCAATGTATTGAAAAAATTTACTGTGGTAATGGATGAATATCAGGTGAAATCATATACTGCATATGCCACAAGTGCCATACGTGAGGCAGAAAACAAAGAGATAATACTTGACAGAATACATGTAAGCACTGGTATTAATGTGAAAGTATTAAGCAATTCGGAGCAAAGATTCCTTTGCTATAAGGCATTATCATCAAGGGAGGAAGAGTTTGAGTCATTCATAAAAGAGAGTACAGCAATAGTAGATGTGGGTGCAGGTAGTATCCAGATCTCTCTTTTTGATAAACATTCACTTGTTACAACCCAGAATATTAAACTGGGTTCATTAAGGATAAGGGAGCTTTTATATAATATAAGTAATGGCAGACAGCATTTTGACAGACTTATAGAAGAGCTGATAAATAATGATATCCAGACATTTAAAAGAATGTTCTTAAAAGACAGACCAATAAAAAATATAATAGCCATTGGTGAATATGTGGTATATTTTGCAAGAAAAGGAACTGATAATAAACTGAAAAGCATGATGAGCAGAAAACAGTTTTTAGAAAGGTTCAGTACATTTAATGAAAAGTCACCGCAGCAGATATCTGATAAACTGGGAATAACCGAAGAGCAGGCGTCACTGCTTATACCATGTGCACAGGTATATAAAAAATTTATAGAGGAAACCGAAACAGAAAATATATGGATTCCGGGAGTTGATTTGTGTGATGGAATAGCAGCAGAATATGCAATTATGACAAAAAAACTTGCATTTCGACATGATTTTCAGGAAGATATAGTGGGAGCTGCAAGAATTATTGCAAAAAGATATAAGGCAAATCTCAACCATATCGCAATACTGGAGGCAAATGTTACAAACATATTTGATGCAATAAAAAAATACCACGGATTGGGTAAGAGGGAAAGGCTGCTTTTACAGATTTCCGCCATTTTGCACGATTGTGGAAAATATGTAAGCATGAGTTCTCCGGCAGAATGTTCTTATAATATTATAATGTCCACAGAGATAATAGGTTTGTCTCATATTGAGCGGGAAGTTGTGGCAAATGTGGTTAAATATAATACAATGGATTTACCGGGAAATGGCAGTGAGATTAGTATAAGTGATAAGAGTAAATATTTATTGATAATAAAGCTGACAGCAATGTTGAGGGTGGCAAATGCAATGGACCGCAGCCACAAACAGAAATTTAAAGATTTTAAGACCACACTCAATGGAGGCAGGCTGATGCTTACAACATTTACAAATGAGGATATAACCTTAGAGAAAGGATTGGTTGAGGCAAAAGCAGAATTGTTCGAAGAAATATATGGAATAAAACCTGTTTTAAGGCAGAAAGTTCTTCATTAGAAAGGAAGGGTACTTATATGGCAGATATGGTTAATTTTGAGGATACAAAATATTATACGAACAGGGAACTTAGCTGGATAGATTTTAACCACAGAATTCTCGGTGAGGCAAGGGATAAGACTAATAAGCTTTTTGAAAGGCTAAAGTTTTTAAGTATAACTGCATCTAATCTGGATGAATTTTATATGGTGAGAGTGGCATCTCTAAAGGATATGGCTCATGCAGGCTATACAAAAACCGATATATCGGGAATGAAGCCGCAGGAACAGTTGAAAGCCATAAATGAAAAAGTACATTCATTTGTAAATCTGCAGTATTCAACTTATAACAGGTCGCTTATTCCGCTTTTACATCAAAATGGACTTAAAATGTTGGGAAGTTTTGATGAAATGAATGAGGAACAGAAAGAGTATGCCGACCGCTATTTTAAGGAAGAGGTATATCCTGTACTTACTCCTATGGCAGTAGATTCATCAAGGCCTTTTCCACTTATCAGAAATAAAACACTTAATATAGCAGCACTGATGAACGAGAAAAATTCTAAAGATGAAGAGCTGGAATTTGCTACGGTTCAGGTACCATCTGTTCTTCCAAGGTTTGTAAAACTTCCGTCAGACGGGAAAACTACAAGTATCATACTTCTTGAAACGATTATACAGAATAATATAGATAAGCTCTTTTTAAATTATAATGTAATATGTTCATATCCATACAGGATTATGAGAAATGCAGATTTCTCCATAGAAGAGGAAGAGGCAGCGGATTTGCTTAAGGAGATAAAAAAGCAGCTTAAGAAGAGGCAGTGGGGAGAAGTAATAAGGCTTGAGACTGATGAAAAGATTGATAAACGGCTTTTAAAAATACTGAAAAAAGAACTTCATATAAAAGAAGAGGACATATTTAGGATAAATGGTCCGTTAGACTTAACTTTTCTGATGAAATTATATGGCATAGATGGGTTTTCAAAATTCAAAGATAAAAAATATGTTCCACAGCCTGTACCCGGCATAAACAGTGAAGAAGACATATTTACACAGATAAGCAGGGGGGATATTTTGCTCCATCATCCATATATGACTTTTGACCCGGTAGTCCAGTTTATACGTCAGGCATCAAGGGATGAAAACGTGCTTGCCATAAAGCAGACATTGTACAGAGTCAGCGGCAATTCTCCGATAATAGCTTCATTGGCAGAAGCGGCAGAGAATGGAAAACAGGTTACGGTTCTTGTGGAGCTGAAAGCAAGATTTGATGAAGAAAACAATATTATATGGGCACAGAAGCTTGAAAAGGCAGGGTGTCACGTAATATATGGTCTTTTGGGATTAAAGACCCACAGCAAGATAACGCTTGTGGTAAGAAGGGAAGAAGACGGAATAAAGCGATATGTGCATCTGGGCACCGGAAATTATAATGATGCTACTGCAAAACTTTATACTGATATGGGAATGTTTACCTGCAATACGCAGATAGGAGAGGATGCCACTGCGGTTTTTAATATGATATCAGGATATTCGGAGCCTCGTTCGTGGAATAAGTTAAGCCTTGCACCACATTGGCTAAGGGATAAGTTCATGTATCTTATAAGGCGTGAAATAAAGTTTGCAAAGGAAGGAAAGGATGCATTTATTACAGCTAAAATGAATTCTTTATGTGACAGGAAAATTATTGCGGCACTGTATGAGGCATCAGCAGCAGGTGTAAAGATAAATCTTATAATAAGAGGAATATGCTGCTTAAAAACGGGAATACCGGGCGTAAGTGATAATATTACGGTCAGGTCAATAGTAGGTATGTTCCTTGAGCACAGCAGAATATTTTATTTCCATAACGACGGAAATGAAGAGGTATATATGGGTAGTGCAGACTGGATGCCGAGAAACCTTGATAAGAGGGTGGAGATACTGTTCCCGGTGGAGGATGAAAACCTTAAAAATGAGGTAATCCATATCCTTCAGGTTCAGTTGGAAGATAACATGAAAGCACAGATGATGAATGAAAAGGGCGAGTATATTAAGATTGACAGGCGGGGAAGGAAAAAACTCTGTGCACAGGAATATTTCTGTCAGGAAGCAGAAGAAAGAACTAAAAATAAGGAATCAGGCAGAAGAAGCAAGGTGTTTATTCCTATGGAGAATACGAAAGATGGGGATTAGTCAGATTATGTGTATTATATTTGGAATATTATCATTAATATGTATGGCATATTACATTATTGCAGCATCATACGCAGGGGCCGGTTCTTCTTTTCTTACTTTCTGGCTTGCGGCATTTGTGGGATTTTTATTATTAGCAGTGTTTTTTTATATTTCAGGCAAAAGAGACTGGATGGAACATATACCTAAAGTGGTAAAAGCTGCCACAGTTGTTATTGTGGGGGCAGGACTGCTATTATTTGCCGTACTTGAAGGTATGATTATAAGCAAAATAAATGCAGTACCGGAAAAAGATGTTGATTATCTGGTGGTACTGGGTGCCCAGGTCAGAGGAACAAGGGTTACAAAATCTCTTGCACGAAGGCTTGATGCTGCTTTTAAATATGCATCAGAACATGAGGATGTTATTGTAATCGTATCAGGAGGTAAAGGAATAGGCGAAGATATATCGGAAGCCGAAGCTATGAAAAAATATCTTATGGATGCAGGTCTGTCCGGTGAACGGATTATTATGGAGGATAAATCCACTACTACTAAGGAGAATCTTGTATTCAGCATGGAAAAAATGGATAAGCCGGATGCATCAGTGGCAGTGGTAACTAATAATTTTCATGTTTACAGGGCCGTAAAACTGGCAGAAAAGTTAAATTATAAAGATGTGCAGGGATTGGCAGGCAAGCCGGATAAAATTTTGTTTATTAACTATATGGTGAGAGAGGCATTTGCACTGTTTAAAGAATATCTGGTGGGTAATATCTGATATATGGATAGTGGCTAAATGAATAATAACATAGACAAATCATAACACTTCATTTATAAAAACAACGGATTTTGGATAATTCTATACCGTTGTTTTTTAAATATGCAGATAAATTCCCAAGATGTTCATTATTGATTCACAAAATTTACAAAAATAATAAGTACTATATATTTATACCAATAAAATGAATGGAGTGAAATTGAACAATGAGAATGAATAAATGTATCAGATTGATTGCAGTAACAGTAATAACAACTATGATGGTATCAGGCTGTGGTTTGTCAGAAAGCAATAATAAAGATGATTCGGTAAAAAGCGACAGCGATAATAATCATGTGTCAATTAGGGGGAACGGAAGTATATATTTAAACGAAGACAGCGTAAGTGTGGAAGGCGTTGGTATTGATGTTGATGGAACAACCATTACCATATTAAGTGGAGGAGAGTATACATTTAAAGGTTCGTTAAAGTCCGGACAGGTAGTAGTGGATGCAGATTCTGACGTTACATTAATATTAAATGGAATGAGTATTACAAATGAAAAAGAAGATACATTGTACATAAAAAATGGAGATGTAACTGTTAAACTTATGGAGAATACAGAGAACACCATAACAAGTGGCAGTGAAAAGACAACAGAGAAAGATTCAGAAGATTCAGAAGCTTCAAAAGATTCAGAAGATTCAGAAGGTGCAGCTATATTTGCAAAAGATGATTTGTATATAAATGGTACAGGAAAACTTAATGTGAATGGACATATAAATAACGGAATACAGTCAAAAGATAAGATGTATATTGAGGGTGGAGAAATTAATGTGGTAAGTTTAAATGATGGAATAAAAGGTAAGGAAGGAGTCTATGCGTCAGGTGGAAATATAAGCATTACATCAGGCGGTGATGGTATACAGTCAAATGCGGATATGGATATATCAGGAGGAAATATTAATATAACTGCCGGTGGGGGAGCCAAAGAGTTAAATATTTCTGAGCAGAAGGAAAAGCCGGAGATGGGGGAGATGCCTGAAAATGGAGAAACGCAGGAGAATGGAGAAAGACCGGAGATGAGAGAGATGCCTGAAAATGGAGAGACGCCGGAGAATGGAGAAAGACCAGAGATGGGAGAAATGCCTGAAAATGGGGAAAAACCGGAAATGGGAGAGATGCCTGAAAATGGGGAAAAGCCGGAGATGGGAGAAATGCCTGAAAATGGGGAAAAACCGGAGATGAGAGAGTTTCCTAAAGATGGTGAAGGATGGAAACAGGGTGCAGATAATGATACTAATGACACTGATGATGTCAGCACTAAAGGTATAAAGGCCGACGGAAGCATTTCTATATCTGACGGGTCATTTACAATAGACAGCCTTGATGATTCAATACACAGTAACAAAAAAATTGAAATATCCGGCGGAGAATTTCTTGTAAACACCGATGATGACGGAATACATGCAGATGAAGAATTAAGTATAAAATCAGGATATATAAAAATAGAAAAATGTAATGAAGGGCTTGAGGCGGTAAAAATAGATGTAGATGGAGGGGAAATTAATATTAAATCATCAGATGACGGAATAAATGCCAATGGTGGAAATAATAATTTTGGAGGTAAGTTTAAAAAAGATTTCGGGGAAAATGAAAGCAGTAATTCTGATAAATCAAACTCTGATAAATTAGATTCTGATAAATCAGAGGAAGAAACACCTGTTATTACAATAAATGAAGGAGTAATATATATAGATGCCGAAGGTGATGGAATAGATTCAAACGGAAGCATTTATATAAAAGGTGGTGACATTATAGTAAACGGTTCATCAAATGGAGGTAATTCGGCTATTGATTATGGCTCTGAAAACGGTGGAGGATGTACAGTATCAGGAGGAAAGATTATTGCAACCGGATATTCGGATATGGCAGAGTCTTTTGATTCGGCAGGTTCAGAACAATGTTCAATATTATATATATTTGAAACAGAATTGCCGGTGGGAACGGAGATAATGATTACGGATGAAAATGACAAAAATGTAATGTCTTATACTACAGTAAAAAAATGTGATTCAGTAATATTTAGCAGCTCAGAATTAGAAATTAATAAGACATATACAGTAACAGCAGGAGAACAAAGTGGTACAATAGCTATTACAGAAAATGCTGTGTCGAATAAAACAGCCGGCGGCAGGAGAATGGGGAAGAGGACATTACCTTTTGCATAATCCCCTTAAATATGTTTCTAAAAGCTCCTTATCCTTAGATGATAAAGACCTGTATGAATTTATTATATCTTCTTCAGTATCAGATAATGCCTGAGATTTTATAGGGTTTTTCTGAAATGAAAAAAATTCTGTTAAACTGATATTAAGACCGTCGCATATCTTTTTGAGGGTAGGGAGAGTAGGACATGTTTTCCGGATAAAAATATTATTAAGACTGGAGTATGGTAAACCGGATTCCTTGGCAAGCTTATATACACTCCAATGCTTAAAATCCAAAAAATAATTGATTCTGTTAAGAATATCATCTTCTATCAAACTGTATCACTCACTTTCATATGTTTCTAATTATTATAATTCAGAAAGGAAATAATATGCAGATGAAAAAGTGAAAAATAATTTGCAATCATCACTCAAATGAGTTATAATATCCGAAACGTAAGACATTGTAAGAAGAGCAGGAAAATTCATTTTGGAAAAACAGATGAATTAGTATATGATAAATTTTTAGAGATACTTAAGAGCAAGTGAGAATATGGCATTAAAGCCTGTATGGGAATTACTTATTTCCTATATAGGCTTTGTTCAGTTTAATAATTACATAAATTATACATTTTGTTACATAAACGTATTTTTATTTTTTCGGGGTGTAAAATTAAATTGTTGCCGGAATAACATGGAAATTACAAATGGGAAGTGATTTAATGGAATAATTGTATTATAATTAAAACTGAACACGAATGCAAAGTATAGGAGATTTTTATGATAAGGATAGGTATATGTGATGATGATATAAAATTTTCTAAAACTCTTGGACAATGGGTAAGCAAAATCTGTTTTTCCAGAACTGAATATGAAATACAATATTTTCAGGATGGACGGAATGTAATAAACTTCATTGAAGAAGGCGGGTGCAGCCTTGATCTGCTTATTCTTGATATTAACATGAAGTATGTAAATGGCATGGAAGTTGCTGAATATATAAGGAATGAAAAGCTGGATATGGATATTATTTTCCTTACCGTTTCCGAAAAGTATGTATACCGTGGATACAAATACAAAGCATTTGCATATTTGCTTAAAACAGTAACATATCAGGATATTTATGATGAATTGACAAGATACCTTGATGAAAGAGAGGAATTATCAGATATGTTAAATGTTTCTGTAAGGGGTAACAACATAAAAATACCATTAAAGGATGTTATGTATTTTTCAAGTGAACGAAGAGTTATTACTGCATTTTTAAAATCAGATAAGGTATCTTTTTATGAGAAAATGGAAAATGTGTATGAGATTGTGCAGACGGAGGGGTTTATCAGATGCCATCAAAGCTTTATAGTAAATATAAAATACATAAGGCAATTCGGTGCATCAAAGATTGTTTTGGAAAATAATGTTCAGATACCGGTCAGCAGATCATATTCAGATGATGTAAGAAGGAGGTTGATGATGTAATGAAAATTACAAGAAGCCTTACAATGAATAGGGAAGACTATGGGGCAATAATATTCATAGCCGGGGAATATGTGGGAAAAATAGTACGGTTGAAACCGGATGAAGAAATATATATAGGAAGGGATGCCAAAACGTGCAATATAGTTATGCATTCAGAAGAAATCAGCAGAAACCATTGTATAGTGCGTTATGATTGTAAAGAACGGAAATATTATGTGACAGATATATCAATGAATGGTATATTTATATGTATTAATGGAACGAATAAACTGCTAACGATGGAAAAAGAGTATGGACTGATACCGGAAACAGAAATTATATTAGCCGGGGGAAGAGATAAGATAATATTAGGATAACATTATGAGGAAACAAAAATGGAACATTGTGTAAGTTCAAATATGTCTTCCGGAACGAAACTTAAGGGAAGATACATTATAAGGGCAGTGGCAGGTGCCGGAGGATTCGGAATTGTATATGAGGCATGGGATGAGATGATGAAGTCAAAAGTTGCCATTAAGGAATACCATGCGGTGCAGGCTGATGCCATACAGCCGGAAGAGTATGCATATGATATCAAGTGCTTTCTTAATGAAGCAAGAATTATGGCAAAGTTCGATATGCATCCAAATGTAGTCCATATTTTTGACTATTTTGAAGAAAATGGTGCGGGATATATAGTAATGGAATTTCTGGAAGGCAGTTCCCTTAAGCAGTTCCTTATGAATCAGCATGGATTATCAGATATTGATATGATGCTTGGTATAGCCGAATCAATGTGCGATATATTAGGGACAATTCATAAGGCAGGCATTATACACAGGGATTTGTCACCGGATAACATTTTTATATGCAGTAATGGCGATGTGAAATTAATAGATTTTGGTGCATCAAGGTTAATGGGGAACAGCAGTAATTCCACCAGGGTTGTAAAATCCTGCTATGCCCCACCGGAGCAGTATTCGGATGAGAAAAGTCAGGGACCATGGACGGATGTATACGCTTTAGGTGCTGTTATGTATAGAATAATTACCGGACAGATTCCAATAGAGTCTGTCCGGAGAAAATGTGATGACGGGCTTTTGGTACCGTCTGAACTTAATCCGGACATACCTGAATATCTGGATAATGTAATTATGAAAGCAATGGATACGGACCCGCATATGAGATACCGGAATATGGATGAATTAAGAAATGCATTGCACAATGATGAAGATGATACAGCAGTGCAGCAAAAGACAGAGAAAAAGAAAACACGCAAAATAACCGGTATCATATGTGCTGCAGTCATTATGGCTATATGTTTGATAACTGCCGTTTTAATATATTATAGGGGGTACATAATGTGCGGACTTCCTGAGGCAGAATTGGAACTGTGGATTCCATCTGATGATGATGCAGGTATTGCAGATAAGATGGAAAAGGTACTTGAAGAATTTAACAATAAATACAAAGACCATGTAAAGATAGATGTAAAAGAGATTCCTTACAGTGAATATTATGATATATTGTCTTTGTTAAATGGCACTAAAAGTATGCCGGTGCTTTTCTATACAGAAAATAAGCAGAATAAATATAAAGAGGGACTGTCAGACATTTCAGGGAAAATTAAAGGCATAAATGCAGGAAAATATTTGTGTGCAGCAGATATAGGGAAATCAATAAGCGAAGAACATATGCTGCCAACAGGATTAAACTGTTTTGTAGTGTATGTAAATAACAGCCTGACAAAAGACGCAACAGAAGTAACCATAGATAAAAAATTAATAAGAAGGGTATTGGAGAGACAGCTTGAGCTGGGAAATATGGAATATTATCAGGCATTTTTAAGAGGTGAAAAGCATTATTACATTGGAAGTACGTCAAAGTACCATCAAATAATAAATTCCCGTGACATATCATCTTATATAGAAATATATGATATGTCGGATATATGCAGTTATGGATATTTTACTGATTACTGGTGTATCAGCAGTAATGCCGGGAGAGATGAAAAGATATGTGCCGAGGCAGTTTTGTCATACATGATGCAGGAAAACTGCCAAAGGATATTTTTTACCGTGGACAGTACAAGGATAAGCAGCTCAATGCCATTGAATAAAGAAATATTTATTACTAATTATTATCAGAACGGCGTGGGAGATAAGATGGATTTTCTGAAAGACAATGCAGGAAAAATGGATATGTATGAATATACAGGTGATGATGAAGCCTGTAATATATTGTTGGAAAAGATAGCGGAGTAAATGCAGGAAAGGATATGGAGTCATGAAAAGATGTATGGGCTGCATGAAAACCTATGGAGATAATAATGATAAATGCCCTCACTGCGGTTATATGGAAGATACTGATGAATCAGATAATCCCTACATGAAACCGGGCAGTATTTTGTCAAAAAGATATATTGTTGGCAAATATATCAGGTATGATGGATTTGCGGTGACATATATAGGATGGGATGCATTGTTGGAAAAAAAAGTATCTGTCAGGGAATATCTGCCATCCCGGTTATCAGGGCATGTGCCGGGACAGGATGAGGTAAAAGTATGTACAGGCAATGACCGGAAACGGTATGAGGCAGGCATGGAGATGCTTATGGCAGAAGCCGGTTATATGATGAAACTTCAGTCAGTGCCGCAGATTGTACGTTTTTACAATTTTTTTAAAGAAAACGGTACGGCATATTTTATAGAAGAATATACGGAAGGTGCAACGCTTTCGGAAATGCTGGAGCGTGAAGGCAGGATACCGGCAGACATGGCATTAAATATTATAATGTCTGTTATAGGGATTTTGGAGGAAGTCCATAAGGAGGGGATTATACATTACCATATTTCATTTGGCACTATACTGTTGACAAAGGATTGGAAAGTTAAATTATCAGATTTGGGAATGGCAAAATATGAGATAAATAATTATGCGGAAAATAATGACATAAATCAGAACATATGTACAGATGAATATGACATTGCTGCTGTTTTTTATCATATGGTAACAGGTATGATTCCGGAATACGCCATAAAGGGTAAATTAGAACCGCCTTCCAAGCTGGGGGCAGATATCCCCGGAAATATAGAAACAGCCATTATGAATGTATTAAAAAGTAATATTAAAGAGTGTACAGGAGACTGCTCCCGATTAAAAGAGGAGATACTGGCTGCAAATGAGAAAAAGTGCTGTATTATAAAGTTAAAAGAGAATAGACCGCTGTGGAGAAAGGCAGTATCGGGAACAGCATGTTTAATTATAATTATGGTAATGATGATTTGGATAGGGGCAGTCAGGTTCGGTTTTGCTGATTCTGTAAAGACAATGTTTGATGAGAATTATGTAGAAGTTCCAGAAGTGGTGTCAAGAACAAAAGATGAGGCAGAAAAGAGATTAAAAGATGCAGGTCTGATTGTACAATATGTGGATTATATAGAAGATGACAGTATACCTATGGACTGCATTTACAGCCAGATGCCCGGTGCTAATGAAAGAGTAAAAAAGGGTGGTACTGTTTTTCTGGTAGTCAGTTGTGGGACAGAAAAGAAAAAAATGATTAATACTGTAGGATATGATGCATCACAGATGGAAGAAAAGCTGAATAAAGCAGGTATTGCAGTACATAAAATATATGAATCAGGTTATGGTGCACCGGGAACTGTAGTAAGGCAGATGTTTGGTGAAAATGAGATAGAAGAGGGGACTGAACTTAAAGAAGGCATGGTAGTTACTCTGGTGATATCCAACGGCATTGAAAATATTGATATGAGCGTAAAAACCAAAATACCGGATTTTAAGGGAAAGACTTATAAAGAAGCATTAAAGCTGGCAGAAGAATATGATATATATATTAGGGTGGATAAAGATAAATTAAGCAGGCATAAGCTGAAAGGACAGATATTAAAGCAAAACCTGTCAGCAGAAACTCAAGTTACTGCCGGTACAGTTGTTGATATTACAAGAAGTAAAGGGAATATGGTGATAGTGCCTAATTTTGTATTAAAAGATTTGGAGGAGGCAGAAAGTCTGGCAAAATCTTCGAATATCACTTATGAAGTGGTATATGAGAATAGTGATACTGTCGCAAAGAACCATGTAATAAGCCAGAGTGTAGAGAAAGGTAAGGAAATACAATTTACCGAAACAGTTACATTGAATGTCAGCAAAGGAAATGATAAAGCAGACACTTTCAGGAAAACGGCAGAGGATAAAAAACAAGGCAAGGAAAAATTTTCGGACAATACAGTTAAGGTTCAGGAAACATGGCATGGTAATGCTGAAACCATAGATTCGGGAGAAGATAAACAGAAAAACAGCACAGATTCAATAACGGGCAAATGGACAAGTGATGACAGTTATATTAATGATTCAAATTATACTTATGAAAAAAAGACACAGTATCTGGTGCGGACCAGAAGCATGGAAAAAGAGACAGAATCCTCCGCTTCACCGGAAATGGAAGGATGGGAATTGTCATATAAATTAGGCAATTACAGTGAATATGGTGAATGGAGTGAGTGGTCAGAAACAGAAGCATTTTCTACGGATACAAGACAGACAGAAACAAAACAGGAAGACAGGGAAGTAATCAGCGGGTATAAATATTACAATTATAGCCGCTGGAATGAAGAGGAGGACAGACCGGAATATACATATGCCGATATATCCGGAGGAACGTATGAGGAGAAGATTACTGATGAACCTCTGGAACTTAGTCAGAATTATGGTGGACATATGGGAACTTTGCCACAGGATGACGGAACAATATGGTGGCCCGTGGGGGATGGTAATATCTATGAATATAAAACAATAACATTATACAGATACCGTGACAGGGATGTAACTTATATATACTACTTTACAAGAGAGGTGTATGGAGCATGGGGAAAGTCAACGTGGGTGGACGAAGAGCCTGAAACATCTGATACATGTGAAGTAATAGATATAAGGACTGTGTATAAGTATACCAAAAAGTAAAGGAGAATGTGGAAATATGGAGTTATTAAGATGTGTAAATGGCCATTTTTATGATGGAGAAGAAAATAAAGAATGCCCTTACTGTAAGGAAATGAGTAAGGAAAATCTTCCAACGGTACCGAGTGATGTGCTCCGGTATATGGGAGGGCAGGAACAGGAAATAACAAAGTCAGAAAGTGAAAAGTCAACAGGATATTATGGAAATAAGCAGCCGGTAACAGGATGGCTTGTATGCATTTCAGGACGGCATTATGGGGAAAGCTTTGAATTGAAATGCGGTGTGAATTTTGTAGGACGGGAAAGATGCATGGATGTGGCATTAACTAAGGACGACAGGATAGCAGGGGAAAAACATGTAATAATATGCTATGAACCAAAGGAAAAGAGGTTTACCGTACAAATGGGAGATAGTAAGGAAACTGTATATGTTAATGATGAAGTGCTGGCGGGTTCAGCGGAACTTAATGCATATGACCATATAGGTATTGGTGACAGCATTATGATGATTGTGCCGTTGTGCGGTGATAGATTTGACTGGGAATAAATCTTCCGTATACTGATATTCGTTACACTTAATCAGTTATTTATTACATTTGTTACTTTTGACATTTAGCAAGTGATATTATTAAGGAAATATTTCATGAAAGGAGATTAGGTGTTATGCAACGATTAATCACATTTACTTGGAAGAGGATATTGACAGGATTAATGGTATTGATAATGGCGGTATCAGTATTTTCGGGATTATCATTTACATTAAAAGCAAAAGCGGCGGAGGAAACGGTGCTTCATAATCCGGTAATAGTGAAAGACAGTACCATGTCGTCAGGACAAAAGGTAACTTGGGACTGTGTATGGTTCGGCAATTATCCGCAGACGGAGGTAAAAGAAACAGATAGTGAATATGAATCATTGAAGAGTGCGGAAGGCTGGGATAGTAATGGAGATATTGTCATTAACGGCACAAAATACCGCAGGATGTTAAAAGGCGATGCAACTTTTACCGAAAGCGAATTGAGCGGTTATTATGATTGGAAAGATGATACGACATACCACTATTTCAGGTATGAGCCGGTAAAATGGAGAGTGTTAAAAACAGACGGAAGCAAAGCAATGCTGTTGTCTGATATAGTACTGGATGACAGGAAATATAATACGGAATGGGAAAGTACAACATGGGAGGAATGTACCATAAGGAGCTGGCTGAACGGATATGATGCAGACATGAATCAGGAAGGAATTAGCTACAGTGGCAGTAATTTTATAGACAGTGCATTTACTATGGAGGAACGTTCAGCAATAGCGGATACTAATGTAGTAAATAAAGGTAATCTTAAATGCGATATCGAAGGTGGAAATGATACCGTGGATAAAGTGTTCCTGCTGTCAGAATCAGAGGTATATACGGATAATGCGGTAACTTATGGTTTTGCATCAAAACTAAACAAGGATGATGAAGCCAGAAGATGCAAGAGCAGCGACTACGCAAAGGCAATGGGAGTGTATAGCTTTACATCACCAGATATTGCTGAACATTCATCTTGCAAAGGGAACTGCTGGTGGTGGCTGCGCTCGCCGGGCTACAGCACTGATAGTGCAGTTTATGTCGACTATTACGGTTTCATTAACAATGACGGCGATGATGTCACCTACGGCAGTCTTAGTGGTGTGCGAGTGGCTTTGAATCTGAATCTGTCATCATCCAATCTATACACTTATGCAGGAACAGTATGCAGTGATGAAACAGTGCCAAGGATATTAAAATTAACCAAATCCTATACAAAAACATATGGAGCAAAATCATTTAAACTAAATGCAAAACTCACAAAAGGAAACGAAACATTAAACGAAACATTAAAATACACCACTTCCAACAAAAATATAGCAGATGTAGATAAGAAAGGTAGAATCACCATAAAAGGGACAGGCATATGTACCATAACAGTAAAAGCAGATGCCACGGACATTTACGAAAGTATTTCAGAGAAGATAACCATAACCGTAAAACCAATGAAAAATACGGTAACAAAGGTAAAAGCGTCGGGCAGCAGAACACTGAATGTAACATGGAAAAAAGATACAAAAGGTGCAGGATATGAACTGCAGTACTCCACGACAAAAAAATTCACAAAAAAGTCTACAAAAACAATAAATATCGGTAAAAATAAAACCACGTCATATAAGATAAGGAAACTGGAAAAAGGAAAGAAGTATTATATACGTGTAAGGACGTATCAGAAAGTTAAAGTAGAAGGCAAGGCAGCGAAATTGTATGGAAGCTGGAGTGCTGTTAAGCAGAGTGGGAAAGTAATTTAAAGAAAAAGCTTGGGTCAGATTGGCATACAAGAGAGCTTGTTATCCAATATAGTGATGTCAAAACTGGTCGGGCAGGAAAGGAATAATTATGATAAGAAAGTCACAATATAGAAAATTTAAATTGATGTTGTCCATAGCCGTAATGACTGTGTCAGGTATATCATTTCCGCAGAAAGTAAAAGCAGCGGAGGAAACGGTGCTTCATAATCCGGTAATAGTGAAAGACAGTACCATGTCGTCAGGACAAAAGGTGACTTGGGACTGTGTATGGTTCGGCAATTATCCGCAGACGGAGGTAAAAGAAACAGATAGTGAATATGAATCATTGGAGAGTGAGGAAGGCTGGGATAGTAATGGAGATGCTGTAATTAACGGCACAAAGTACCGCAGGATGTTAAAAGGAGATGCAACTTTCGCCGAAAGCGGATGGAGCGGTTATTATGATTGGAAAGATGATACAACATACCACTATTTCAGGTATGAGCCGGTAAAATGGAGAGTGTTAAAAACAGACGGAAGCAAAGCAATGCTGTTGTCTGATATAGTACTGGATGACAGGGAATATAATACGGAATGTGAAAGTACAACATGGGAGGACTGTACCATAAGGAGCTGGCTGAACGGATATGATGCAGACATGAATCAGGAAGAAATCAGCTACAGTGGCAGTAATTTTATAGACAGTGCATTTACTATGGAGGAACGTTCAGCAATAGCGGATACTAATGTAGTAAATAAAGGTAATCTTGAATGCGATAACGGAGGTGGAAATGATACCGTGGATAAAGTGTTCCTGCTGTCAGAATCAGAGGTATATACGGATAATGCGGTAACTTATGGTTTTGCATCAAAACTAAACAAGGATGATGAAGCAAGAAGATGTAAGAGCAGTGATTATGCAAAGGCAATGGGAGCGAGGAGTGGTGATATAACAAAAGATTATAAAGAGAACTGCTTCTGGTGGCTCCGCTCGCCGGGTTGGGAGAATGATAGTGCGTCAAGTGTCGACTGGAGTGGGTACGTCAATGATGCATGTGGTGATGAGGTTGACTGCCGTAGTAATGGTGTGCGAGTGGCTTTGAATCTGAATCTGTCATCATCCAATCTATACACTTATGCAGGAACAGTATGCAGTGATGAAACAGTGCCAAGGATATTAAAAGTAACCAAATCCTATACAAAAACATATGGAGCAAAATCATTTAAACTAAATGCAAAACTCATAAAAGGAAACGAAACATTAAACGAAACATTAAAATACACCACTTCCAACAAAAATATAGCAGATGTAGATAAGAAAGGCAGAATCACCATAAAAGGGACAGGCATATGTACCATAACAGTAAAAGCAGATGCCACGGACGATTATGCAAGTATTTCAGAGAAGATAACCATAACCGTAAAACCAATGAAAAATACGGTAAAAAAGGTAAAAGCGTCGGGCAGCAGAACACTGAATGTAACATGGAAAAAAGATACAAAAGGTGCAGGATATGAACTGCAGTACTCCACAACAAAAAAATTCACAAAAAAATCTACAAAAACAATAAATATTGGTAAAAATAAAACCACGTCATATAAGATACGGAAACTGGAAAAAGGAAAGAAGTATTATATACGTGTAAGGACGTATCAGAAAGTTAAAGTAAAAGGTAAGACAGAGAAACTGTATGGAAGTTGGAGTGCTGTTATGCAGAGTGCTGTGAACAAATAGAAATAACGCAATGCTGTTGTTTGAAATGGTATATTAACAAATATTTCTGACAATTAGCATTGTTGTAATATATAATAAAAGAAACGGTGGTGATTCTTATGTTCTGAGCCGGACGAAGCAGTAAGTCTAAATATTAACGATACAAGAGGATAAAATAATGAGTTACGTAACGGGAACAGCAATAGGAAGGAGGATTAGTATGAGAATAAAGAGAATATTCCTGCAGGTACTGGTGGCGGTACTGATTGCAGCAGGTATGAGGGTAACGGCAAATGCGGATACAATCAAAGGCAAGTGTGGTGATAACTGCAGGTATAGTTATAATACGGGTACGAAAGAGATGGTAATATCGGGAACGGGAGATATCACGGATAATCCGTGGGTAAAGGCATCTTATTTTCATAAGATTAAAAAGGTAACGATTAAGAACGGAATAACAGCGTTGAAAGTAAAGGGAGCCTTTGAGTGCTGTAGAGGAATTGAAACGGTCCATATGGCAGAGTCAGTTAAGGAAGTTGCAGTAAGAGCCTTTTCGTATTGTGTAAATTTAAAAACCCTTACAATTCCGGGAGTGGAAGTGATAGATAGAAGGGCATTTGAAGAATGCAGTAAATTATCCGGTGTAGAGTTTTCAAAAAGCATAAGGAAGATAGGGAGACTGGCATTTTGTGGTGTTGGGTTCAAGGGAGAATTGGTTATAAAAAAGGGGTCTGTTATGGAAGAAATGCCTTTTCAGATATAAAATCTTTAGAAAAGGTTACTTATGAGGAAGGGATAAAATACATAAAGTGTATTGTTAGCGGAGATAATTTGAAATCCGTAGAACTTCCAAAGTCCGCTGTTACGATAGGCGATTGTGCGTTTGCTAGTTTGGGAAAAATAGAAACAATAACAATTCCTTCAAAGGTAAAGGAAATAGAAGGCCGTGCATTTGCAGGTTCACGGAATCTGAAGAAAATAGTAATAGAATCCAAGAAAATAACTGCCATAGGAAGAAACGCATTTGACTTACTGAAAAACACAGATATATATGTTCCGAAGAAGAAATACTCGGAGTATAAAAAGCTGATCAGAAATTCATTTACCAACAAGAATTGTTTTAAAAAAATCAGGATTATTAAATATTAATAGAATTTATATTAAGAGAATGCGGAATAGCGGGAGTCAGGGCGGAGCTACAGCCCTGCAGACTTTAAATGTGAATGGTAAAGATTTTGTTATTTTCATTCCGCCAAGATATTCAGCGGTTTCCTCAAATACCAAAGGTGGTAGTTAAATTGTAAAATACAAATAAATATAGAATAGCCAGACCATGCATTCCACAAAATAATCTGTGGATGCATGGTCTTTTTATGCATTTACCATACTTTATAAATTCTTAATATTAAAAAGAAAAATTTCTCTTTTCAACCCATAGGTGTTGATGTAATATTATATATAGAGAAATTATAAAAGAAAAGAATAATATAATTTATTATTTTGGTGATTTAGATTATGAAGGAATAGTAATATATGAAAGCATGGTTTCAAAATTTAAAGGGTTAAGGAGATAATTCCGTTTGTTCCGGCATATGAAAAAATGATTAAAAAGGCAGAACAAAGTAAAAGGAATATTTTGGCACACAGATTACTACAAAAAATATTTATGATACAGTTGTTGGTATAGGAAATGTGCAGATAAAGCTGTATAAGATAGAAGAGCAGCAGGAGCTGAAATTATTTTGATGGAAAAGAAACAAAGAAATACAGATAAAGAATAGGAGAAACGCAAAATGGAGAAAAAAATGTTTAGGAGTCTTATACCTTCTATGATTTTTATGTATATAGCATCAATGATTAGTATTCTGGTTGACGGAATTATTATTGGGAAATATCTTGGTGTGAATGCAATGGCGTCATATGGTCTTACTAATCCGATTTTATTAGCATTGCTGGCTGTATCAGATGTATTTACGGGAGGTGTCCAGAATGTATGTGCTGAGGAAATGGGAAAGGGAAATAAAGAACGTGCCGGAAACATTTTTTCAGCATCATGTGTAACCGTTGTAGTTATAAGCGTTGTGGTTGCTGTTGCAATGAATATTGGAATAGATCCGCTGTGCCGTATGCTTGGGGCATCTGGTGATGGGGCAGTGTTGTTTGATGGATTAAAAGGATATATAAGAGGATTGTCTTTTATGATTCCTGCCATGCAGCTATCACTTTTGTTTGTATTTATCCAGCAGTTGGAAGGTAATAAACTGACAACAGTTGTTGCAGTAGTTGTAATGACAACATCAAATATAGTGTTGGACTTTTTAAATGTTCTGGTATTTAAGCAGGGAATGTTTGGAATGGCGATTGCGACTGCAGTCAGTTATTATCTTGCCTTTTTTATATTGTTGACCGGGAATTTAAAAAAGAGCAGTATATTTAGATTTAATTTTAGAAATATGGATTTTTCCGCTATGAAGAATGTGTTTTGGATAGGTGGTGCAGGAGCAGTGGAGCGAGGCTGTTATGCAGTAAGAGCTGTTGTGTATAACAAGATGCTTGTATTTGCAGCAGGAAGTGTCGCAGTTGGAAACATGGCGGTAGCTGCTCTTTCGGTGTATGCAACACTTAATAATTTTTTTGGCTCGTTTGTGTTTGGAATAGAATCAGCAACACTTATGGTAGCCGGAGTTTTATATGGTGAGGAGAATAAAAATGGGTTGAAACGGCTGATGAGAGAGTCGGTTAAGATGATACTTGTTATGATTTCTGTAGTAACTGTGGCAGTGATTTTGGCTGCACCATTTATGGCAAGCCTTTTTGCTGAAGGAGTTGAAGTAAGGCAGATGTCATCTGATTGTGTACGTATTATTTGCATTAGTATGACGGTGGCAGGTATAAACGGTGTTATGAAGAAGTTTCTTCAGGCTACCAGAAATGTGATGTGGATGAATATATACAGTGTATGTGAGATAGTTGTATTTCCTTTACTTTCGGCACTGCTTCTGGGTATTTCTTTCGGGGTAAATGGAGTATTCTCCTGTTATATGGTTTCGGAATTACTGATGCTTATTATTTTTGTAACAGGGGTTTGGATTAAGAGGAAACATTTTCCGGATAAGGCTGAAAATTATTTATTCTTGCCTAAAGATTTTGATACAATACCGGAGAATTTATATGAGAAGATGGTCTGTGATATGGATGGTATCAAGGAATTGTCAAGACATACAGTGGATTTTTGCAGAAACCATGGTGCCAATGAACGTCAGGTAACGGCACTGTCATTAAGTGTGAAAGAAATGGCAGGGAATATAATAAGGTATGGAGTTATGAAAGGAAAAAAACTTAATGTGGAATATCGGCTTATATATAAGAATGGAGAGTTTATCTTAAGGCTTCGGGATGATGGGAAATCATCAGGACAGAAAGAGTGGCTGGAGCGGCTGAAAGCAGAAGATTCACAAATACACAGGAAAATTTGTAAGATTAAAGATATGGTGAAAGATTTTAAGTATGTAAATTCAGTGAATATGAACTGTCTGATTATAAAAGTGTGAGAAGAAAATCTAAGGCAGCAAAAGACGCAGCCTAAGATTTTCTAAGTCTCACACCGAAGAATCGCTATGGCGATTCTTCCGATATAATTTTAGGTATTGTTTGTGCCAACTTGCGTTGGCACTGCTGACTTGCGTTGGCACTGCTGACTTGCGTTGGCACTGCTGACTTGCGTTGGCACTGCTGACTTGCGTTGGCACTGCTGACTTGTGTCGGCATGAATGGAAGTGTGAGAAGAATATAGGAGGACATAAGAAAATATGAATCAGGAAAAACCATTGTTTAGCGAAGCAATATCTGAATTATGGGCACGCAAGGAGATTACTGGACGGAGAGAATATGGTCCGTTAATTAAAGAAGCCGAGGTACTTTTACAGAAATGTACCCAAAATGAAGTTGTGATGGATAGAGGTGATGAGTCACTTTCAGAACTTTATTTTCTGACAGCAGAATTACTGTTTTATAATGATTTGGCTGTCAAAACTGCAACACATGCTAAAAGCTTTGCAAATGAAGCGAAAGCATTAGAGTATTATAACAAAGCCATTGAGATTCAGGATAAGGAGGAATATTCTTATGAGCTGTGGAACTTTTTATGTACTGCAGGACATAAAGATGAAGGTATAGCGGCATTAGAGAATTTTATAGAACGCACCGGGGGTACTGCCAAAGTACTTTCCAGAGCAGCAGAAGATATTCTTATGTATGCGGATTCGGAAGATACCGCAACGATTAAAAAATCACTTGATTATTTTTATTCTGCTATTGAAAAGGAACCAGACCGCTATGATACATATTTGTCATATTGGACAGATTTGGAGGAGGCAGTTGATGTGTGTCCCCAATTATTTAAGGAAGCACTCCTGTGTATAAATAAAATGATTGAGCTTTCGCTGCCTAAGGATTCAGAGAATCATGATACATTGGGGATTCGTTACTTTGATTTGACTACAATCTATATCAAGATGGAGGAATACGAAAAAGCGCTTCAATCTGTTAAAAAAGGTCTTGCAATCTGCGGAGACTCTGATTATGGAATTAGATTAATGATTAAAGTATTAAATAATAGGATTAAATATCTAAGAAAGGAACGGAAAAGTGATAAAGAGCTTGCTAAAACATTTTTTGACCTTGCCCATTGTTATCACATAACGGGCCAGCCTGAATTAGCAGCCAAATACTATCTTGCTTTTCACAATGCAAAGGACATTGTTCCACAAAAATACATGAATGAATATTTTCTTTATAAAGAGAAAGAATCATTTTTGATGAAAACTAAAAGATTGTTGTGGAATATTTTCAATTCGATACGCAAATTTTTTTAAAAATCATAAAGTGATGCATGGCTTGACAATACTAAAAAAAATGATATACTAAAAACAAATATAAATCTAACACGTAGATGAGACGAGTAATCATTGCAGAAAGTTAAAGAGAGAGGTGCGTTTGCTGGGAGCATCTTACCGGAGCAATGATGAAGACTACCTCGGAGTGGCCCTAATCCGGTCCGGTGATTCCGTTATAATCATTATAAGCCGGCATATAGAGATATATGCAAAAAGGGTGGAACCGCGATTAATGAATATTAACCGTCCCTTCTGATTCTTAAAAGAAAAATTCTTAAAAGAAAAATTCTTAAAAGAAAAATTCTTAAAAGAATTGGAAGGGGCGGTATTTTTATTAGAAAGGAAAATAAATATTATGAAAATAACATTAAAAGATGGCTCGGTAAAAGAGTATGGTCAGGCAATGTCCGTATATGATATTGCAAAGGATATTAGTGAAGGTCTGGCAAGAAATGCATGTGCAGGACAGGTTGATGGAGAAACAGTAGATTTGCGTACTATAATAGATAAAGACTGCAGTTTAAATATTCTTACATTTAATGATGAAGAAGGTAAGGCGGCATACAGGCATACAGCATCACATGTAATGGCAGAAGCCGTTAAGAATCTGTTTCCTGATGCAAAGCTTACTATCGGACCTTCCATAGAAGAAGGATTTTACTATGATTTTGATTCAGAGCCATTTTCAAGAGAAGACCTTGATAAGATTGAAGCAGAAATGAAGAAAATCATTAAGAAAAATGCAAAACTTGAGAAATTCACGATGCCAAGAGAAGAGGCAATAAAATATATGGAAGAAAGAAATGAGCCATATAAGGTAGAGCTTATAAAAGACCTTCCTGAAGATTCTGTTATATCATTTTACAGTCAGGGTGAATTTACAGACCTTTGTGCAGGACCACATTTAATGAGTACGGGAGGTATAAAAGCATTTAAGCTTACATCATCATCCATGGCATATTGGCGTGGTGATTCAAATAAGGCACAGCTTCAGAGAATATACGGAACGGCATTTAATAAAAAAGATGATTTGAAAGCATATCTTGAGCATCTTGAAGATATAAAAAAACGTGACCATAACAGGCTTGGAAGAGAAATGGAACTGTTTACTACAGTTGATGTTATCGGACAGGGTCTTCCTTTACTTCTTCCGAAGGGCACGAAGATGATTCAGAAGCTTCAGAGATGGATAGAAGATTTGGAAGATAATGAGTGGGGTTATGTACGTACAAAGACACCGCTTATGGCGAAAAGTGATTTGTACAAAATATCAGGTCATTGGGATCATTATAAAGATGGAATGTTTGTACTGGGAGATGAGGAAAATGATAAGGAAGTATTTGCACTGCGTCCTATGACATGTCCGTTCCAGTATTATGTATATAAAAATACGCAGAAGTCATATAGAGACCTTCCATATAGAATGGCGGAAACTTCCACATTATACAGAAATGAAGATTCTGGTGAGATGCATGGTCTTACCAGAGTACGTCAGTTTACTATTTCAGAGGGACATCTGGTAATACGCCCTGATCAGGCAGAGCAGGAACTTAAGGGATGTTTTGACCTTGCTTATCATGTGCTTAGTGTATTAGGGTTGGAAAAGGAAGTAACATTCCGTTTATCAAAATGGGATTCTTCAAATAAGGAAAAATATCTTGGTGATGATGAATACTGGAACACAACTCAGGATGCACTTCGTGAAGTACTGAAAGAGAAGAATGTACCATTTGTGGAAGCAGACGGAGAAGCTGCATTTTACGGACCGAAGATTGATATTCAGGCAAAGAATGTGTATGGCAAGGAAGATACAATGATTACAATCCAGCTTGATTGTGCTATAGCGGAAAATTTTGATATGTATTATATAGATCAGAATGGTGAGAAGATTCGACCTTATATAATCCACAGGACATCAATGGGATGTTATGAAAGGACTCTGGCATGGCTTATAGAAAAATATGCCGGACTGTTCCCGACATGGCTGTGCCCTGAACAGGTAAGGGTACTGCCGATATCTGAAAAATATTCAGAGTATGCCGGAAAAGTACTTTCAGAACTTAAGGCAAATGGTATTGATGCAACGGTTGATAACAGGTCTGAAAAAATCGGATATAAGATTAGGGAGGCAAGACTTGCAAAGGTTCCGTATATGCTGGTTGTAGGACAAAAAGAAGAGGAAGAAGGAAAGGTATCTGTAAGAAGCCGTTTCCTTGGAGACGAAGGACAGAAGGATTTGAATACATTTATAGATGATATCTGCAAGGAAATCAGAACTAAAGAAATAAGGGAAATACAGGCAGAATAAGTTAAGAGATTAAAATCAGCGGACTGGTGTGACATATTGAATCAGTCCACTGATTTTGTAATGTATTGACATTAGTTATTGATAATAATATAATATATCTGTCAGCAAAATTATAAAATATATAAGAGAGGATGAGTTAAGATGAAGAAAATGAAAAAAACAATCATTACATTGTGCTTAGCATTTGCGTTTATAATTGCAGCACCATCAGTTTTTCAAAATTTATTAGGAGGAGTGACAGTTGAGGCGGCATCGACCATAAAAATGAATAAGTCAACTGCCACTGTATATGTAGGTAAATCTGTTCAATTAAAAGTTAAGGGTACTTCTAAGAAGGCAAAATGGAATTCATCAAATAAAAAAGTTGCAACAGTATCCCAAACAGGAAAGGTTACTGCAAAGAAGGCGGGAAAATCAACAATTACTGCCAAAGTTGGCAATAAAACAGCAAAATGTGTAGTTACCGTGAAAAATCAGGGAAGTTCAGTTAAAACCAATATAAAGAAACTGAAAACATACATAAGTAAAAATGGTAGTGTAAATGACAGCGGAAATAAATTTATAAAGTTCTCATATAGTGATAATGGGGCTCAGTATACATTTGGCATTGTTTATGAAAAGAGTAAAAATAATCTTAAATTCTTATATTTTAATGATTCAGATTTGGCTGGGAGTTCAATGGAAATGAACATTAAAACAGATAACAAAGGAAATGTTACAGCTCAATATATTCTTGAATTTAATGACGATGATATATATTGTAATGCAAAAACATCATTTAAAGCAAGTAGCTATAAAAAAAATAGTACAGTGTATTTTAAGGTAACCAGTGGCGTAAACAACTCTCAATTTCAAAAACTTGCAAATACAGAATTAAGGCTTGCATTTGCAGGATGGAATATATTAGTAAGTGAGGCAGGCTTAAAATTGCGTGATATAGGATTTACATCATATAAATAAATCGTTATTACTAAGTTTCTTAAATTATAGAAATCAAGGCATCCCATAATCTATGGGATGCCTTGATTTATTTTTGTATAGTTAAACTAATTTTTTCTGATAACCTCAATAGGTTTTTTCTTTGAAACTTTATATACAGGTATAAAGCTTGACACGAACGCAACTGATACACTTATAATAAGCATAAGGGCAAGCTGGATAATGCCAAAGTGAAGGATGGTGATTACAAGATTGTATTGCTCACGTCCTGCCCTGTTTATAAAAAATGCGATTCCGGCTGTAACGGCAGAAGCTAATATCCAGTTGATAAGTGCTATAATAAGACTCTCATTAAAGAATATCTTAAATACGTCTGCACCTCTGGCACCTACCGCCCTCAGAATACCGATTTCACGTTTCTTATATGAAATACTTGTGGCAATGAAGTTCATAAGCATAATTGCGGCAAATATTGCAAAGAATATTCCGATATAAAGGAAAATATTTTTTGTCTGGGATATTGCACTATTTACCATTGATAATGTGTAAGATGTACAGTTATTCAATGGATATTTAATATTTTTAATATCGTTATCAAGTGAATACTTAACAAGTTTGGCAATATCCTCTTTAGATTCAGGCAGAGCAGTTAATAATGCTTTATACTTTCCGTCATCATTTGTACCTAAATCTTCGTATATTCCATCATACATTATAGCCAAGCCGGTATTATTTAAGTCATTATCAATGTATACACCAACGATTTTCAGTTTTTTAGGATTGCCCATATACCCGTTGGTCCAAATGTTAAAATCACTCATTAATGGTATTGCAATTATATCTGTTTTTTTGTCAGTCAATGCCTTTTTTATTGATTCGATGTCATCTATATCTTCAATATTATCAGAAAGCTGCATATAAAGTTCTGAATCATCAGCAAGTATTGACATTGGTATTATTATTTCATTTTCGTCAAGGGTGGTCCTATCTTCAAACATTACTACGTTTTTCATCACGTTTTCATTTGCTTTACCAAATTCAACGATTTTATCTATTGTATAAGTATTGTAATCCGTTTCATTATTAATGAAATTTGCATAATAATTATCACCAAATGATGAGATGCCGATATTGTTCTCAAGAGTTTTTGTATATACATTGCTTGTGGTAAATGCTACAGAGTGGTAGCTGTATGCATCTACAGTTTGTTTTTCTGACTGCATTATATAATCTTTAATTGATCGTTGACCTTTGATTTCTTCCTTATATTTTTCATATCTTTCAACATTATAATTTGTATCTACAATTCCGGTGATTGTATATTCACTATGTCCGTTTAGGTTCAAAGATAAGGTTTTTCCAATCATGTCAGATGCTTTATCAATCGTTATTGCTTTGTCCTGTGTTGGTTCTTTTCTGTATCCTGCCTCGACAAAGGTTTCGGCAGTGAATTGTGTAATGGCAATTTCGTTATCTTCTTTTGGAAGACTGCCTGTAATTGTATATCCCATTTTATTTAAATCATTTTCATCAGCATCCGATATTCCTGAAAACTGTGTAATGTAATACATATAACCGTTAACGGCTGCTGCTTCTTCATCAAATATGTTTTCTGATAGCATTATTGCAGAGTTATCAGGGTTAATCATAGTATTAAAATCAAACGTAGGAAATTTTTTCTTTATCCTGTCTACATCTTCATCGGATAAAAGTGTGTGTGCATAATATCCGAAGTCGCCAAAATCCTGATAAGATTCTTTTGTAAATGCTGCATAGTCTACATCGGAATCTATAATGGAGTCGGTTCCGGAATTAACAGGGTCATAGGATGACATTGTGTTAACAAGACCGAACAGTGAAAATGCTACAGTTGATAAAAAAATGGTCATAATCAAACGGAATGGTTTCTTCTTAAGACTTCCAAATGCCATTTTCAGCGAATTTTTCAGTGGGAGCTTTGAGCGGATAAGCTTAAAATCATCAGGTGAATAATCATATATTTCAAGATTATCATCACTTGTACTGCAAAAGTCTTCTCTGTTTCCGTCAGCATCAATTTTTACGGCTTTTTTAATTTCATCATTTGTTTTTGAATCTATTGATATAAATGAATCGGAGTTTTTGTTGTTCCGGAGATATTCATTAATCATATCCAAATCATTCTGTGTAAGCTCATAGCCTGATTTGATATGGATGATTTTATCTTCTATTATATCAATTCCTTCTGTAAGGTTGGAGGGTTTGGCAATATATTTTTTAATGTCGCTAATAACTTCGCCGTCTGAAAGTTCAATAACTCTGTTGCCGTACTGTTCTGCAAAATCCCTGTCATGGGATACAACAATAACAAGTTTATCCTTTGACAGTTTCTTTAAAGTATCAAATACCTGTTTACCTGTATTTGAGTCAAGTGCTCCTGTGGGTTCATCTGCCATGATTATTTCAGGATTTTTAATTAAGGCTCTGGCTATCGCCACTCTCTGTTTCTGACCGCCTGACAGCTCGTTTGGTTTTCTGCTGCCATAGCCGTCAAGGTCTACATCATTAAGTATATTATTAAGTTCTGTTTTAGAAGGCTTCTTTCCCTGAAGCTCCATTGACAGTGCAATATTGGCACCTACGGTAAAATCATTAAGAATGTTATATTCCTGAAATATAAATCCGATAAATGTGTTTCTGTAGGAGTCAAAGTCTGACTGGGTAAAGTTCTCAGAAGATTTTCCTTTAATTATAATTTCACCTTCGTCGAATTTATCAAGTCCTCCCAGCATATTCAGAAGGGTGGACTTGCCGCTGCCGGACTTGCCAAGTATAAATACAAGTCCTGTTTCCTCGAATTTGAGATTGATATTTTTTAATGCTTTAACCTCTTTACCTTTTTTGGGTTTATAGGTTTTGCAAAGATTTTTAACTTCTATCATTTTTTTCTCCTTTTTTATTTTGAATCGCCAAGCTGTTTATATAGTTCAGATACTTCGTATGTCATAGGCATTAATATGGTGTTGTCGGCATAATTGTCATACTCATAAGACTGTAGAACAATTTTTATATATGAATCACATTCCATAAGGCTGTCTGTATATTCTGCCGTAGTATCAGGTATATATTCAGATAACTTATTGAAAATGTCTGATACTTCTGATTGATGAGTAGTGTTTACGCATTCTACGCTGTCGTTTGTATAGCTATAATAAAAATCAATTGACTGTTCACCCTGCACATCTACACTTATATCAAAAGATTCTCTTATTTCCAGTACATAATCTTCTATATGTGAAAGAATGTTTTTCAAGTCTTTAAGTGAATCATCATCATAGTAATAATTCAGATATGTTTTAAATGTATTTGGCAGTTCGGGTGTTATTGGTATATCTAAATAGCACATTTTTCCTTTAAAAGAAAAGTATACCGTCATTACATCAACATAATTATAATAATTAAAATCATTATCGTAGCGCCGATAAAGATAATTCTCTGCTATGAAATTTACTTTTTCTTCCGTTGAAAATGTGGCATAATCTTCAAGGAAAGCGTTGTACAAATGATTCTTTTGTGTATTTGTAGCATTTTTATCTGATAAATTTATGGTTGTATCCTTAAAATCAGGAAGATGTTCAAGTGATTCTGTATATTTTAAATTATCAGACAGATAGCTGTTTATCATAGTATAAAGTTTGGATGATGATGCTACAGTTTGATTTACGTTTATCCTTCTATAATATGTCCGTCCGTTTTTCATATGAATGGCAAAAGTACGGAACAGACTTGAATCTCTATACATATATTCATAGGAGAGCTCCGGATTTAACTGTAAATGTTCAATATCTGATTCCAGTGCTTCTAATGTTGCTGCTATTATTTTTTCATCATCTATTTTAATGTTTTCACATAAAATATCCGAAAATCTGTATGTGTTGTCTGATGGTGCCACTAAAAAAAACTTACTTTCAGATTCAAGTATTGCTGAATTTATATATGTTTGTGAATTTATATATGCTACTTCTGAAGATTCCGGGCAAAAATTAAGCTGATAATCCGATACGGTATTTATAAAAAATATAATACCTATATTTAATACAGCAATAACAATAAGTCCCGGTACAACTTTTAATAGGTTACGTACTGTTTTTGTAGTTATTATTTCAAATAAGAAATATATAACTACTGCTATACAATACAGAGTGAAAATACCTGTTAAATCATTTGTTGACCATAAATAATCCTGGCATATAGTGCATATAGGTATAAGGCAAAAAGCAAGTGTAATACAGATTCGGTATACTGCCTGAAGCCATCTGCTGGAAGCAGGATTTTCAGCATTCTCACTGTGTCTTTTGTTAAAAAGGTATAATCCTGCTGCAAAATATATTATTGCAAGTATAAAGGTATATATCCATGAACTATACTTTGTAAAATCAGACAGACCATTTCTATTAAAGAATACAGTAGTAATTAAGTTATATTTTCCATTTAACGCAGGCATAAAGTATTCGCCAGGTATCAGTCCGTATGTTTTATCTAATATATTTTCGGTTATGGCAAAGGTCAACAGTCTCGGGAAAAAGAAAATAATTCCGGAAACTATAATATTGGAAAGTACCGTGCCGGTAATACATTGTGCCAGTGATACTCCGCATACCACACCTATGGAAGCTGTGAAAACACCGATTATATATGGAATTACCATTGACAATTGTACGGAATAATAAGGTAACCAGGAAAAAATGCATACTGATATACCTGAAGATACGAAAAGTATAACTCCAACCCATGTAAGTATTGCCGCAATATAGCTTATATACAGACAGGTACGTGTGTGGGGGATGGAATGGTAAAAATCACTGGAATTTCTCTTTGTAAGAAATCTGAATAAATACAGCGTCATAATTGGTGCAAGTACTGTATAAGTCAGATAAATTACAGGATGCATGGTATTAATTCCAATCATCGTTGAACGTGAGGGATTGTGATTTAAACTTGCCCTGTTAAGAGGAATGAGTACGGCTTCAAGTACGTATATAATTAAAAATATAAATCCTATAATTCTTAATTGACGTATTCCTTCCATATATAAAGTCCGGCTGAATATTTTTTTCTTATTCATTTGAGTTTCCTCCTTCCACTACGTTTTCAAAACTATATCCTAAAGCTTCCATTTCATAAGTAAATACTTCTTCAAGTGAGAGAGGAAGTACATCCATTAAAATAGGATTCATTGATTTTAATCTTGCTATAGTAAGTTGCTTATCACCTCGGACAATCATGTTTGCCACTGAGCCATGCCTTGAATAGTGAAGCATTTCAATATCTGAAAAAATCTCTTTTTCGTATGGTTCGCTGAATGCAATTTGAATCTTAAACAATGATGTTTTAAGATTTGCCACATCACTTTCCAATACCAGACCGCCTTTATGAAGTAAAGACAACTGGTCGCATGTGTCTTCAAGCTCTCTTAATGAATGAGATGTGATAATGGCAGTAGCCTTTCTTTCTATAACATCTTCACATATAAGTTTTTTTATGAGATTACGCATAACCGGGTCAAGACCATCAAACGTCTCATCAAAAAACATATAATCTGAATGACAGGATAATGCCAGTATTATGGCAGCCTGACGTTTCATTCCTTTTGAAAAATGGTTTAATGGTTTTTTAGGATTTAATTCAAAGGATTTTGTCAGGTAATTAAAATGTTTCATGTCAAAGTTATTATATACTGCAGCATACAGTTTTGCCATGCGTTGCATATTGGCTCCAGGCAAAAAGTACAAGTCATCGGGAACATAAGAAACCGTTTCTTTTACTTCCGGATTTTCCCATACGTTTTTGTCATCAATGGTAATAGCTCCGGTATCAGGTTTATATACACCGGTAATCAACCGTAAAAAAGTGGATTTCCCTGCACCGTTTGAACCAACCATACCATATATACATCCTTTTGGAATACTGCAGGAAATATTATTAAGTGCTTTAAATTTATCAAATGTTTTGGTTACATTAGCTGCCTTAATCATTTTCAGAATCTCCCTTTCTTTTAAATACATTTTCAATGCACTGCATCATCTGTTCTTTTGTAACGCCGGCAAGTGAAAGTTCATACATCAGCTCTTCAAGTTTTGAAAGCTTTTGGCGTTTGTATTCACTGAGTATCCGGTGTGCATCATCAGATATAAAACATCCTTTTCCGGGAACGGAGTATATTATTCCGCGTCGATCCAGTTCGGAATATGCTTTCTGTATTGTATTGGGGTTCACAGAAAGTTCCAGTGCAAGACTTCTGACAGATGGTATCTGCTCCTTTGTACTTAATATCCCTGTTAGTATGAAATGTTCAATCTGGTTTATAAGTTGTTCATATACAGGTTGTCTGGACATGGCATCAATCTGAAACATGTATTCACCTCCTTGTGTGCATAGTATTAAGAATATTAGGTGTACTATTCTTGGTAGTACACACAGTATAGCTTAAGTATGTATATCTGTCAAGGGGAAAGTTACTTTTTGTATTGCAATTTTACATAAAAGTCTTTATAATAGTTAAAATACTATTTAGTTCATAAATTTTTTATAATATTTAAAAGATTTTTCAGGCAGTATGAAGCCACTTTTGAGCCAGACAGCCGCCGGAGGTGAAGGAATGGAGGCAATTATGAGCGAAGGAAATGTAGAGGAAAAGAAAGAAAAAATAAAGAATGTTCAAGAATATAAAAGAGAGGATGAATTTGAGAATCCACAGGAATTGTTTGAAAATTTAAAGCTGGCTATTCTTAGATATCATCCGTCTACGGATATATCCATGGTTAAAAAAGCTTACAAAGTTGCTTATGATGCCCATAAGGAACAGAAGAGAAAATCCGGTGAGCCATATATCATCCACCCTGTATCCGTAGCTATAATATTGGCAGAGTTGGAACTTGATAAGGAAACTATAGTTGCAGGACTGCTGCATGATGTTGTTGAAGATACAAGTATGACTCTGGAAGATATAGAAAGACAGTTTAATCCGGAAATTGCTCTTTTGGTAGATGGTGTAACTAAGCTTACACAGATAAATTATTCTGCTGATAAAGTCGAACTTCAGGCAGAAAACCTAAGAAAAATGTTTCTTGCCATGGCAAAGGATATCAGAGTTATATTGATAAAGCTTGCTGACCGTCTTCATAATCTAAGGACACTACAGTATGTAAAACCGGAGAAACAGCGGGAAAAAGCAAGGGAGACAATGGATATATATGCACCTATTGCACAGAGACTTGGAATATCTAAGATAAAGATAGAATTAGATGACTTGTCTTTAAAGTACCTTGAACCGGAAGTTTATAAAAATCTTGAAAATCAAATAGAGCAGAAAAAGTCATCAAGAGAAAAATTTATACAGGATATAGTTGATGATGTTAAAAGACATATAGATAATGCCGGTATAGAGGCGAAGATAGATGGCAGAGTCAAGCATTTTTTCAGTATATACAGAAAGATGGTTAATCAGGATAAGACTCTTGACCAGATATATGACCTGTTTGCGGTCAGAATCATTGTGGATACAGTAAGGGAATGTTATGCGGCACTTGGTGTTATACATGAAATGTATAAGCCTATACCCGGAAGATTTAAGGACTACATCGCCATGCCAAAACCTAATATGTATCAGTCACTTCATACAACTTTGATAGGACCGGGCGGAATGCCTTTTGAGATTCAGATTAGGACATTTGAAATGCACAAAACCTCGGAATACGGTATTGCAGCACATTGGAAATATAAGGAGAATGCAGACGGACATAATTCTGCTGATACAGAAGAGGCAAAATTAAGCTGGCTGCGTCAGATATTGGAATGGCAGAGAGATATGTCGGATAATAAGGAGTTTATGAGTCTTCTTAAAAGCGATCTCAATCTATATTCTGAAAATATATACTGCTTTACACCATCAGGCGATGTACTTAATCTGCCGAATGGTTCTACACCAATAGATTTTGCATATGCTATCCATAGTGCAGTGGGAAATAAGATGGTAGGTGCCAGGGTAAACGGAAAAATGGTGAATATAGATTACACCATAAGAAACGGTGACAGAATAGAAGTTATAACATCGCAGAATTCCAAAGGTCCCAGCATGGACTGGCTTAAGATAGTGAAGAGTACACAGGCAAAAAATAAAATAAGCCAGTGGTTCAAATCGGAGTTAAAGGAAGATAATATTTCCAAAGGAAAAGAAATTTTAGATAAATACTGTAAAACAAAATCAATAGTACTCAGCGATTATACAAAACCTGAATATATGGAAAAGGTCATGTCAAAATATGGGTTCAGGGATTGGAATTCAGTTCTTGCAGCAGTTGGTCATGGTGGACTTAAAGAAGGTCAGGTCATGAATAAGCTGATTGAAGAGTACGAGAAAAAGCACAAAAAGGATATTACGGATGAAGAAATTCTGGGTGCGGTCAGTGAAAGCGGAATAAGGCCAAAGATTACAAAGTCAAAGGGCGGTATAGTAGTTAAAGGCATTCATGATGTGGCAGTAAGATTTTCTAAATGCTGCAATCCTGTTCCGGGAGATGAGATAGTAGGGTTTGTTACAAGAGGAAGAGGAGTATCTATTCACAGAACGGACTGTATAAATATACTCAATATGCCGGAATTGGAGCGTACAAGGCTTATAGAGGCTGAATGGCAGGATGGAGCAAAGCCGGTACATGGTGAAAAGTATACTGCGGAGATAAACCTGTTTGCAAATAACCGTACAGGAATATTGGCGGATTTATCAAAGATTACAACGGAAAGGCAGATAGATGTTACCAGTATGAATGTCAGAACCAGCAAACAGGGTCTTGCAACTATTTCCATGTCATTTGAGATAGGCAGCGTAGAAGAACTTAACCGTCTTATAGATAAAATGAGAAGTGTTGAAAGCATAATTGATATAGAAAGAACAACAGGCTGATTGGTGGCAACATCAATCAGTTAATTTGTAACAGTTCAGCCATGCAGAGAATAATATATAATAATTTCGTGGGAGCTTGCTCACTAAGAAATTATTATATATTATTCTCTATAGGGCGGACGCCCGACATTGGTATGGCTGAACTGTTACATTAATTTGCTTTCACGCAATAAGAATTTTTAATTATGGAGGTATAATCAAAAATGAGTATTGTTGTAAAAAATATGGTACTTGGACCTGTAATGACAAATACTTATATAGTGTATGATGATAAAGTGAAAGAAGCTGTTATCATTGACCCTGCTGATTCGGCAGATGAAATAAAATTGAAGGTGACCGAATTGGGAGTTGTACCGGCAGCAATCATTCTTACGCATGGACATTTTGACCATATTGGTGCAGTCGAGGATTTGAGAAATCATTATAACATAAAAGTATATGCCCATGAAGATGAAAAAGCAGTGTTGAATTCAGATGCAAATGTAGCTTCAATGATAGGAAAAAGAATAAGCATTGAGGCAGATGAGTATTTAAAGGATATGCAGACAATAAGTATCGGCGGAATAAAATATCAGGTTATACATACACCGGGACATACAATAGGAAGCTGCTGCTTTTATGTGCAGGAAGAAAAGATACTGTTCAGTGGTGATACAATGTTCTGCCAGTCATATGGAAGAACTGATTTCCCAACAGGAAGCCACAGTGCACTTATGAATTCAATTAAGGGCAGGCTTCTTAAATTGGCTGATGATGTGAAAGTATATCCGGGGCATAACGAAGAAACAAAGATAGGTTTCGAAAGGCAGTTGTATGATTTTAATTAAATATAACGGAATAAAGGATTTTGAGTATGATATTCAAGGACTTGTAAAATCATTTTTTCCCGGAGAACAAATGGCAGTGGATAAAAATGTGGATGCAAGGCTTACTATAGAAACGGATATAAGTGACAGTAATATTATGCTTACACTTACATCAGGCGGAACTGTAGTTAGTAAAACAGAATCTCCTATATATAGGGAGGACAGAAAAGATACTAAAAACAGGTTAAAAAGGCTGGTGTATGATATTTTGTCTGATTATACGGGGCAGACACTTCCATGGGGAACATTGTCAGGCATACGTCCGACAAAGATTACCACATCACTGCTTGAAGAGGGAAGAGATATCCCATGGATAAGACAGCATATGAAAAATGAATATTATTTATCTGATAAAAAGACAGAATTAAGTATAGGTATATCGAAGCGGGAGCTTGACATATTAAAAGATATTGAATATAAAAACGGGTATAGCATTTATATAGGTATTCCATTCTGTCCGAGTACATGTTCATATTGTTCTTTTACTTCATACCCTCTTGCGGCATACAGAAAAAAGGTGGATTCATATATAGATGCATTATGCCGGGAAATGCGGTTTGTAGGAAAAAGGATGAGAGATAAAAAGCTTAATACCATTTATATAGGAGGAGGTACGCCGACCACTCTTGAACCACATCAGATGCAAAGACTTTTTGAAGAGATATACGATACATTTGATATGGCACACCTAAAGGAGTTTACGGTTGAAGCAGGACGCCCGGACAGTATAACAATGGACAAGCTTAAGGTTATGGCAGATTATAACATAACAAGAATATCAGTAAATCCGCAGACTATGAATGAAAAGACTCTTAAACTTATCGGAAGAAGACATACCGTTAAGCAGATACATGAAGCTTTTGATATGGCAAGGGATCAAGGCTTTCATAATATAAATATGGATTTTATTGTAGGACTTCCTCAGGAAAATATAGATGATGTAAGATATACCATGGAGGAAACTAAGAAGATAAGTCCTGACAGTATAACAATACATTCGCTTTGCGTAAAGAGGGCAGCACGGCTTAATACTATGAAAGAAGAATACCGGAATTATTCATATATTAATGATGAAAATATAATGGATATGACACATAAGTATGCAGATGATATGGGAATGAAACCATATTATCTGTACCGTCAGAAAAATATGACAGGAAATTTGGAGAATGTAGGATACTCTGTTCCCGGAAAAGCCGGCATCTATAATATTCTTATAATGGAGGAAAGGCAGAGTATAGTGGCATTAGGAGCCGGAGCTTCTTCAAAAATGGTTTTTCAGCCTGAAAGATTTGCTGACGGAAGATTTCCGGAAGATAAGCAGATTCACAGGATTGAGAATGTAAAAGATGTGGATTGTTACATAGAAAGAATAGATGGAATGATAGAAAGAAAGGTTAAATTTTTAGATAAATACAGTTATATATTTTAAGTGAGGCACTTCTGATGAGACGATATGATAATTTAGAAAAGGAACTGAACAGTTGTGTGGAAGATGTTGTGAAACATAGTATATGTGTAAGTAATGTGGGATATAGTCTTGCGGCAGAACTTGGAATGCCGGAACAGATATGTTATGAGACGGCAGTTGCGGGTATAATCCATGATATAGGTAAGGTTAAGCTTGTACCATATATAATGGCAAATGATGATTCACCATATACACTGGAAAAGATTAGATATATGAGGATGCATTCACAATTAAGTTATGATATACTAAAGAGCGGAGATTACTCGGAATATATTATGGAATCCATACTGCACCATCATGAAAATTATGATGGTTCGGGATATCCTGATAATCTTAAAGGGGAAAGTATTCCGATAGGTGCAAGGATTCTAAAGGTAAGTGATGTGTTTGCGGCACTTATATCCGACAGACCGTATAGAAAAGCATTTACCCCTGACATGGCAGTTGAAATAATGATAGATGAAGTCAAGAACTTTGATATGAAAATTTTTCTGGCATTTCAGAGAGTAATTCATGAAGTAAGCATAGAAGAGTTGATAGGGACAGAAAGGAAGAGTAATAATGGCTGAGTCAATGAAAGGACTTAAAAGAAGTCACAGATGTACAGAGGTATCAAACAATAATATAGGAGAAACAGTTACGGTAATGGGATGGGTCCAGAAAAGGCGTAATTTCGGCAGTCTCATATTTGTGGATCTTAGAGACCGTTCCGGTATAATCCAGATTGTGTTTGATGAAAATGATGTTAAGGCAGAAGGATTTGCAAAGGCGGAAACCATTAGAAGTGAGTTTGTACTTGCTGTAAAAGGAACTGTAGGAAAGCGTGAAGGTGCAGTAAATGAAAATCTGAAAACCGGTGATATAGAAATAAGGGCAAATGAACTCAGAATATTGTCAGAGGCGCTTACACCTCCGTTCCCTATAGAAGACGGAACGAATACAAAAGACGAATTAAGGCTGAAATACAGGTATCTTGACCTTAGAAAGCCGAGGCTGCAGAAAAACATTAAGCTTAGAAGTGATGTTACAACTTTAGTACGTTCGTTTATGGCGGAAGAAGGATTTATAGAGATAGAAACACCAATGCTTACAAAGAGTACACCTGAAGGAGCAAGAGATTATCTTGTGCCAAGCCGTGTCCATCCGGGAAACTTTTATGCACTTCCGCAGTCGCCACAGATATTTAAGCAGCTTTTAATGTGTTCAGGATATGACAGGTATCTCCAGATAACAAAGTGCTTCAGGGATGAGGATTTGCGTGCTGACAGACAGCCGGAGTTTACACAGATAGATATGGAGCTGTCATTTGTTGATGTTGATGATGTGATAGATGTAAATGAAAGACTTTTGAAGAAATTATGGAAAGATATTCTTGATATTGATATACCTACACCTTTTCCACGAATGACATGGCAGGAGGCAATGGACAGATACGGCTCTGACAAGCCTGATACCAGATTCGGCATGGAATTAAAAGATGTATCAGATATTGTAAAGGAATGTGGTTTTGGAGTATTTACAGGAGCAGTTGAAAATGGTGGTTCCGTGAGAGGCATAAATGCCGAAGGACAAGGTTCAATGCCAAGAAAAAAGATAGATAAATTAGTTCGTATGGCAAAGGATTATGGAGCAAAAGGTCTTGCGTATCTGATTATAAATGAGGATGGCTCATATTCAGATAAATCATCTTTTGCTAAATTTATGACAGATGAAGAAATGACAGCACTCGCAGACAGACTTGACGGAAAACCGGGGGATTTGTTATTATTTGTGGCAGATAAAAATAAAGCGGTATATGATGCTTTGGGTGCATTAAGACTTGAAATTGCAAATAATCTTAATCTTCTTAATAAAGATGTATATAATTTCTTATGGATAACAGAGTTTCCGCTGCTTGAATATTCAGAAGAGGAAGAGAGATATGTAGCAATGCATCATCCGTTTACAATGCCTATGGAGGAAGATTTGGAACTGCTTGATACCAATCCGGGTGCAGCAAGGGCTCAGGCATATGATATCGTGCTTAATGGTACGGAACTTGGCGGAGGAAGCATAAGAATACATCAGGCAGATGTTCAGGAAAAAATGTTTGATATTATAGGATTATCAAAGGATACTGCAACCGAAAGGTTTGGATTCCTGCTTACGGCATTTCAGTATGGAGTACCTCCTCATGCAGGTCTGGCATATGGTCTTGACAGACTTGTTATGCATATGGTACAGGAAGATAATATCAGGGATGTAATAGCATTTCCAAAGGTGAAAGATGCATCATGTCTTATGTCAGAAGCACCAAATGTAGTGGATGAAAAACAGCTTGAAGAATTATGTATAGAATGTATTAAGCAGGAAGAGTAGAATGAGTATATATGAAATGAAAGAGAACCCTGAAAGACTGATTCTCATAGGTGTAAGTTTAAACGAAAAAGATGATACAAAAGAATCATTGGATGAACTTGAAGAATTAGTTAAAACAGCAGGAGCTGTTACAGTGGAGAAAGTAATCCAAAGCAGGGAAAAGATTCATCCCGGAACATATATTGGTAAAGGAAAGATTGAAGAGGTGAAGAATCTTATAGAATATCTGGATGCTACCGGTGTTGTATGTGATGATGAACTGTCTCCGGCACAGTTATCAAATCTGGAGAATGCACTTGACATAAAAGTTATGGACAGAACTCTTGTCATACTCGATATATTTGCATCAAGGGCTACCAGCAGGGAAGGAAAAATACAAGTGGAACTGGCACAACTCAGATATAGGGCTACACGTCTTATAGGACTCAGAAATTCACTTTCGCGTCTTGGCGGAGGCATAGGAACCAGAGGTCCCGGTGAGAAAAAACTGGAGATGGACAGGCGTCTTATCAGAGACAGAATATCAATATTAAAACGTGAAGTTGCAGAAATGCAGAAACAGCGTGAACTTGCAAGAAAAAATAGAGAAAAGAATCCTGTTACGGTAGTGTCAATAGTAGGTTATACAAATGCAGGCAAATCAACATTTCTAAACAGACTGACATCTGCCGGCGTTTTAGAGGAAGATAAACTTTTTGCCACACTTGACCCTACTACAAGAAATTATAAGCTTGAAAGTGGTCAGGAAATACTTTTTACAGATACTGTAGGGTTTATAAGAAAACTTCCACACCATCTTATAGATGCCTTTAAAAGCACACTGGAAGAAGCCAGATACGCAGATATTATAATTCACATGGTAGATAGTTCGAACCCACAGGCAGATATTCAGATGCATACGGTTTATGAGACTCTTGATAATCTGGAGGTCGGCAGCAAACCGATTATAACTGTATTTAACAAGCAAGATAAGAGAACAGATAAAGAGCGTATTCTTAAAGACGGCAGGGCGGACTATACAGTTAATGCAGCAGTAAAAACAGGTACAGGTGTGGATGAGGTTCTAAAATCTATAGAAGAAATTATCAGAAATAGCAAGCAGTATATAGCTAAGACATTTTCATATGATGAAGCGGGTAAAATACAGCGTATCAGGAAATATGGTGAATTGCTGACGGAAGAGTATAGAGAAGATGGAATATATGTGGAAGCATATATTCCGTCGGAAATGAGGTCAATATGAGTTACGCAGATAAAGTATTTGTAGATATGTGTCAGGATATTATTAATACCGGATTCAGTACAGAGGGTGAGAAAGTCCGTCCAAAATGGGAGGATGGAGAATATGCTTATACATTGAAGAAATTCGGTGTAGTAAACAGGTATGATTTATCAAAGGAATTTCCGGCACTTACATTAAGACGCACAGCATTTAAAAGCTGTACTGATGAGTTGTTATGGATATGGCAGAAAAAATCAAATAATATCAATGAGCTTAACAGCCACATATGGGATTCGTGGGCGGATGATGAAGGTTCTATAGGAAAAGCATATGGATATCAGCTTGGAGTTAAGCATCAGTACAATGAGGGACTTATGGATCAGGTTGACAGAGTGTTATATGATTTGAAACATAATCCTTACAGCCGCAGAATAATGACTAATCTGTATGTCCATCAGGACCTTCATGAAATGAATCTATATCCATGTGCATACAGTATGACATTTAATGTGACCGGAGACAGACTGAATGCTATTCTTAATCAGAGGTCAAACGATATATTAACGGCAAACAACTGGAATGTGGTACAGTATGCAGTGCTTGTGCATATGATTGCACAGGTCAGTGGTTTTAAAGCAGGAGAGCTTGTGCATGTGATAGCGGATGCACATATTTATGACAGACACATTCCGCTTGTAAAGGAGCTGATTGAAAGAAAGCAGCATCCGGCACCAGAATTCTGGATTAATCCGGATATAAAGAATTTTTATGATTTCACTGTGGATGATGTGAGGCTGGATAATTATGAGACAGGGCCACAGATAAAGAATATTCCGGTAGCGGTTTAACAGTGGAAAGGAGACCACATTAGCATGAATATTATAGCGGCGGTTGATAAAAGATGGGGAATAGGCATAAAGGGTGAATTGTTGATTTCTATTCCTGAAGATATGAAGTTTTTTAAGAATACAACTACAGGAAATGTAGTCGTAATGGGAAGAAAGACTTTGGAGTCGTTTCCCGGAAAAAAGCCTCTTAAAAACCGGACAAATATAGTTCTTACTTCTGATGTGAAATATAAAGCAGATGGTGCTGAAACGGTACATTCCATTCCGGAATTGCTGAACATATTAAAAAAATATGATTCTGAAAAGATATATGTAATTGGTGGAGGAACGGTGTATAATCAGCTTCTTCCGTATTGTGACACGGCATATATTACTTTTATAAATTATGAATACGAAGCCGATACATTCCTGCCTTCTCTTGATGAAGATAAGGAATGGGAAATGACAGATGAAAGCGATGAACAGACATATTTTGACATAGAATATTATTTTAGAAAATATAAGAGAATTAAGGAATAAAATTTAAAAATAAATACTAAGATGTGGTGAAAGATTATAAGTAAGGAAGTCAGTGATTATATTGATTTCCTTACTTTTTTGGTGAGGGCAGTAATATGGATGAAAATTTAATTGACAATATATGTAACAACCTATATTTATGCAGTATTGTAATGGAAGGAGGGTGCAGTGTCCGCATTGGATGACCATGTAGTAAGTGCGTCAAACTTTTGGGGATTAATATAAAATGTAATACAAAAACCTTAAAATTTTTTAGAATTAATGTAAAATGTAATACATTATGATATAATTAAACAAAGGAGAGATATAATGAATTACAATATGAAAGAGGTATCAGCGACACCATATGATGATGTGTTCCGAACTTTATTAAATGATTGTAGCAGACTGATTATTCCGGTTATTAATGAAATATTTGAGGAACACTATGAAGGGAACGAAACGGTTAGGTTCTATCCAAATGAACATTATATAAATAGGCAGGATGGAAATGAGCAAAAGCGTATTACAGATTCATGCTTTATACTACAGGGGCAGACGTGGAAAAAATATCATCTGGAATGCCAGTCTAACAGTGACAGCAGAATGTTGGTCAGGATATTTGAATATGATACACAGATAGCATTAGATGATGGGATGATTTTTGATAATGTGCTGCATGTGGAATTTCCGAATTCTGCGGTACTATTTTTAAGGTCTGATAAAACAGTACCGAATACAATGAAGATTTCGATAAATACGCCTAAAGGTAGGATAAGCTATGATATTCCGGTAATGAAAACGCAGAAATATTCGATAGAAGAAATATTTGAAAAGAATCTGTTGTTTCTGTTACCATTTTACATTTTTACACATGAAAGTAGTTTTATTCCCGCGAGCAACGAGCCAAGTGGCTGCTTGCAGACATTTGGCGACTGCCGCGAGGGTCAAATACCCCGCAGCTTGCTGCGTTACAAATTTGATGCCCCGTCAGCTTGCTGCGG
>JAAVHZ010000004.1 GCA_014799465.1 Lachnospiraceae bacterium
ATCTGCTACAGAAAGATAGATATTAGCCGCCTTGATAAGACCACTCATTACACCACCACGGTTAGTTAAGGTGCCATTATTTTTAAAATCACTTAGCATATATGTATTCCCTGATAATTTAATACACGCATCAAGACCGCCATTCTCAGTAATAATTGCATTTGTATATGTCTTCTTCTGTTCTATAACTTTTCCATTACTATTCGATACAGTTTCCACAAAGCAGAACCTTAGATTATCCATATCAAAAGTACATGAATACTCAATATTATCAGATACTTTGGTACTGTATCCCACTTCATTCTCATTTGCTTTTATACATTTAAGATTATCATTACTGGTTACAAATGATGAAATATCTTCTTCCACCATATAATCTTCATCTGCATAACATGGCATTGCATCACAAAACATACTCATGGCAACTGACAATGCCACAAGCTTTGTAACAATCTTTTTCTTTTTTATTGACATATTAATAACTCCTTTATTATATATTTATACTTTACCCAGCATCCTATCATATTAATAGTAATATTTCAACCAAAAATAAACCATATAACAAAAACAATAAAGTGCGCAACTTAAAAAACTAAGGCAGTATATTTTGCTGCCTTAGTTTTTCTACTCACACTTCCAGTCATGCCGACGAAGTCGGCAGTGCCAACAAAGTTGGCACAACCAACACATGAAATTATATCGGAAGAATCGCCCCAGCGATTCTTCGGTGTGAGACTTAGAAAATCTTAGGCTGCGTCCCTTGCTGCCTTAGATTTTCTTCTCACACTTACCACTCAATCAAAGCCGCTCCCCAGCTCAATCCTCCGCCAAATCCGCATAAAATAATTTTATCACCCTTTACCAGCTTTCCATCCCTGTTAAGCTCGTCCAAAAGAATAGGGACACTGGCACCTGATGTATTACCGTATTTATGTACATTAACAGGAAACTTCTCTTCCGGCTCTCCCAAACGTTTTGCCACAGTCTGAATAATCCTGCTGTTAGCCTGATGGAGCACATAATATTTTATATCCGATTTATCAATATTGTTATCTTCACACAGTTTGTTTACACATTTCGGCACAATTTTAACCGCAAATTTAAATACAGCCTGACCGTCCATAAATAATCCGCTGCCGCTTATTTCATTTTTAACAAACGGATTATTAATCGGCATACCGTCCATATCCAGTGCCTTTCCCCTGATTCCGTCAGTACCCTGAACCAAACCGGTCATCACACTTTCGTCTGCCTCTGCTATGGCGGCACCGGCACCGTCACCAAAAAGTACACATGTGCCTCTGTCACTCCAATCCACTATCTTTGACAATGTTTCAGCACCTATTAACAATGCCTTCTTATATATTCCTGCTTTAAAATATGCCATTGCCGTATTAAGTGCCACTACAAAACCCGAACAGGCAGAATTCAAATCAAATGCCATGGCATTTTCGGCACCTATAATATCCTGTACCTGGCATGCCGTAGAAGGTGTAACCTTATCATTTGTTACACTTGCCACTATAATAAGGTCAATATCCAATGGTGAAACTCCTGCATTTTCTATTGCCTTTAATGCTGCATCTGCTGCCATTGATGTAGTAGTCTCATTTTTTACTATGTATCTTCTTTCAATACCCACTCTGGATTTTATCCATTCATCACTGGTATCTACAATCTCTGCCAAATCATCGTTAGTCATAAAATTTTCCGGCAGACTCCTGCCTGTCCCTGTTATACGAATACACATTATAAAATCCTTTCTAATACTTTGATATTCAAACTAATTTTATATTAAATAAAATAGACTACTTTGTCAATATATTTTAATGAACAGTGTACTCAAATTTATTCCCGCGAGCAACGAGCCAAGTGGCTGCTTGCAGACATTTGGCGACTGCCGCGAGGGTGTCAAATACCCCGCAGCTTGCTGCGTTACAAATTTGATGCCCCGTCAGCTTGCTGCGGGGTATTTGACTCCTTTTGTGCCAATAGCAGTGATATAAAATATCCTACTATATCTCCTATAATTGACAGCATCCTGTGTACAAGTGCCGCCATAAGTATCTGTGAACCGGACATAACAGATGAACTTCCCATCAGAAGAACCAGAACTGCTTCCCTGACACCGATTCCTCCCGGAGCACCCGGTATTACGAACCCTACAACCCATGCAAGCATATAATAAGTAATTATCATGGCACACATAGATACTGTCAGATTTATTTCAAGAATATACCCGCATATTAAAACCAGTACAATTCCCAATATTGCAAAAACTACAGCATAGATTAACATATTTTCAATAAATACAATAAGAAACTTTACATTTGCAAGCCTGCCCAGCATTTCCCTCACTCTTTTGCTCTTCAGGCAGATGACAATTGCAACGGCAATGACCAGAACCACTGCCACCACTGCAATAATAATATATACAGGCTGCATATATTCTCTTAAAGCCATTACCAGTTCTTTGTAAGCACATATAAGCGAAAACAATAATGCTACAATAACAATGCCTATTACTTCAAGTACACTGCTTATTGCAAGTTCCAACTGATTCAATCCTATCTTTGTCGCAAAAAGATTTCTCTCCACATAATGCATGACATTACCCGGAAGATACTTTCCTATATTTGCTTTTCCATATACGTGTGCCGCTTCTCTATATCCCGTTTTTGTACCGGCAAGATAGTCAAGTGTATTTTTCCAGGCAAATGCAAGTATATAAACTGTTAATGTAACACCTAATGAACCGGCTATGCATATTATTACTGCCTTTACATTTGCAAGCCTGCTAAAATCAATATTAAGTTTAAACAATGCATATATTACAAATGCTATCGAAAGAACCGTAACAATGTTTCCTATATATTTAATGTATTTTTTAATAGTTATCACCTCTGTCCGATTTTCTTTGCCGGATTACCGGCAACTATATCATAATCCTCTACATCCTTTGTAACAACGCTTCCTGCACCAATAATTGCACCTCTTCCGATTTTTTTAACCTTTGGAAGTATAATTACATTTGCACCGAGCCATGCATCTTCACCTATTGTAAGTCCGTCAGTAACCTCAACTGCCTTACTTTTCTTTAATTCACGTCCCTCTATTATATGCTCATGGTTTAAAATAATAGTATTTTCCGAAATCCATACATTATCTTCGATAGTCAGACCGGCACTACAGTCAATGGCTACATTTTCTGATATTCGTACTTTATTTCCAACCACTACTTTTCCCATCTTCAGACCATGCGGAACATAAAATGAGATTTTCGATGATAATACATTTTTACTTCCGAACTTTGAAAACATTATTTTATACATAATATTTCTGCATTGCTGCAATCCGGGACAGTCAAATATAAATACCCCGAATATTATCTGAAACACTCTTCTAATCATTTCTATAATTAACTGCATTAAATCTCACCTATTTTTCTTCATTCTTTGATTTTGTACCATCATAATCAATTTTACGCACATGATACTGTACATCTTCCAATAACTTTCTGTTAGATGCGATAAGGTCTGCCTGAAGTCCGATTACAAATATTAATACTCCGAGTATAATCAACAGGCTGGACAAAATTAACGACTGGATATGTCCATTTCCCTGACCTATACACAAATATACAATAAATCTTATTCCAACAATAAGACCACCTACAAAACTTATACCTCCTATAGTACTGAAAAACTGCAGCGGCTTATACATCATAAACGCACGAAGTATGGTAAGCATAGACTTTTTCACATATCCAAACATACTGCTGAAAAGTCTCGACTTTCTAAGCTCCGGATTAGTCCTTATCGGAACTGATGTCTGTGCTATCTTGCTTCTTCCTGCCTGAACTATTGTCTCAAGAGTATAAGTATACTCGTTAACTACATTAAGACGCATGGCAGCCTCACGGCTATATGCCCTGAAACCACTTGGTGCATCAGGAATATCTGATTTTGAAGCTTTTCTTACAACCCAGCTTCCAAAATGCTGCAGTTTCTTCTTTAACGGTGAAAAATGCTCTGTAGCATCAATTGGTCTTTCACCTATAACTATATCTGTCCTCTTCTCAATAATCGGTCGTACTAATTTTTCAATATCATCACCATTATACTGGTTGTCCGCATCAGTATTAACTATAATGTCTGCCCCATTTCTCAGACAGGCATCTATACCTGCCATGAATCCTTTTGCAAGACCTTTATTACGCCTGAAGTTGACTACATAATTAATTCCCCACTTCTTAGCAACTTCTACCGTATTATCTTTACTTCCGTCATTTATAATAAGGTATTCTATCTCATCTATACCGTCAATATGTTTTGGCAGATCATTTAATGCCACCTCTAATGTTTCTGCCTCATTGTAGCATGGTATCTGAATTATTAATTTCATTTAAATCCTCCTGTATCTTTTCCATGTAAACTTATCCATTAATAACTGCACTTAAAAGGTAACTTCCCCATCATGTGACATGAGTGAAGCGGCAGTAACGGTATTTACCTTCATTATATCCTGTACAAGCTTTGATTCTTCCTTTACCCGCACCTCAATAATCATATCTATGCTGCCTGACCTTAGGTTACGTGACTTAACTTTATTATATTTGCTGTACTTTTTGACTACATCTATAATCTTAGTTTCAGCCGCATAATCAGTAGCATTAATAACCAAAATCATAGGTGCCTTGGCAATTGGAAGTGCATTAAGTATCAATATTCCGATTGTAAGGGTAAACGAAGTAAAAATGGCTATTTCGCCATAGCCTGCACCACATATTATACCTACGGCAACACCCCAGAACAGAAATATGAGATCCATAGGATCTTTTACTGCCGTCCTGAAACGTACAATTGATAACGCTCCTACAGTTCCCAGTGAAATGGCTACATTAGTCTGTAATGTAAGAATTACGGATGCCGTAACTATTGCTATTGCAGCAACTGCAATATTGAAATTCTTATTATAGAATTCTTTTCTGGTAATAAACCTGTATACAAAGAAAATGTATACTGCAAGTAAACTTACCATTCCCAGACATACCACAACTTCCTTTGTCGATACGGTTGTTGAAGCAAATCCATTTGTAAGTGCCGATTTCAAAACATCTTTAAAACTCATCCTACTATTCCTCCATTTAGTGAAAATTTCCTACATAACTGGTACTTTGAAAATGCTGTTCGCTGCAGGCTGTCTAACTGCAGATTATGATATATGGTATCCGGAAGGAACTCATCCCATTTCACTTCCAAAATCTGCTGCCCTATTGGCATTATCGGTCTTTTGCTAATCTGCTTCTCAAAGAATCTGTCTATATCCAATGATGAAGAAATATTCAGGTCAAGCGTAACTCTTACATTCCCTTCCTTCATCACATATGGAACACGGTCATATTCTACAATTACTACCGGTTTTAAAAGCCACTGCCTCATCTGGATGCATAATTTCTGAAGCACCGGCGGATATTCCCTGCTTACAGGCAATGGCATTCCGCCCAAAAGAATTTCACATTGCTCTTTTGTCAGCGGACATGATAACTTCTGTGTCTTGCCGCAGACTTTTTTCTTAAGCTCCAGCGTTATCTTCTCACTGCTGTAATTGTATATCCTGATACGGAACTTCTCCCGGGGGTCCGTTCCACTTATATTTTCATATAAACACCTGTTTTTGTAATCATCAAAATACACACTTCGTATATTATACATTTTATCCTTGCCTGCATGGCTGTCAAGGGATATCAGACCATCTATTCTATTCTTCAGCAGGGCAAGCTGCATATCTGAACATATATATTTGTACTCATGTCTGAACTTACCGTTAAATTTTTCCATTACAATACCTTTCCCAAAGTCTTTTAATTCCTGCTATTTACCAAGATACCTATTCAATTCATCCATCATTCCAGTTACATAATTGGGTCTGTTGTAAAAAAACTCTTTTATGGACTCTACCCTCAGAAGGCTTTTCTGTAAGTCCGGTTCTGATGATGGAAATCTCGCATAGTATCTGTCCAGCATGGAAGTATATGTCCTCGAAAAATCTTCCCACTTTACTTCCTGAACATTCTGATTAAACACTGTTGTTCCCATTGAAGTAAATGTATTAATAAATAACTGTCTGTATTCATCATTAACAATAAGATTTAAGAACAGCTTCTGCATTTCTGATAATTCATTGTATTCCAAAAGCCTTTTGCTTACATCATCAAACATATAATCATTCTGATACCCCACTGCCTTATCCGTATCATATAATATCCATCTCCATTTTCCATCCGCATAAGGATTTGAAGCATCCGGCACCATTACTCTCCACACTTTTACATTATTATCAGGTCTTCCCGGTTTTATACAGTCATTGTTGCCAAGATAAATTTCTGCACATATCCAGTCAGTAAAACTGTTTATATCCATCATTTCACATATTTTATCATAATATTTATCCACACTCATATCATGTGTAGCTGCATATGTCAGCAGTTTATTAAAATATCCTATATCCCTTGCTCTTCCTGATTCAATCTTGTACTCACCATATCCGTCTGCTTTAACAAGAAGTACATCATCCGAATCCAGTTCATACTTGTCTGCAATGTAGTCAACCGATACAGAAGGTCTTAATGTATATATGCCCCAGTATTCACCATCTATGAACACTATCACGGGCTGATATGATGATACTGTATCCAAATCCAGATTCTGTGCCGCCAGTGATACATATGGATCAATATATTTTGTTTCTTCTATATTCTGTATAACAAGTTTACTATATGATGTTTTCTCGGAATCATTGAAGAAATCATAATCTATGGTTGCTTTTCCATACTCTTCTCTTGCATATAACGAAAAACTCTTTTGGATATTGGCCCTTGAATATGCACCCTGTACCCTGATGCCTATATCCTGTGATACCTTTACGTTGCCTGTAGAATCAAAATATTCCATATAAGACTTTCTTTCCCATGACATTCCCCGCCTGTTGTAATTCGCCGGAATGCTCCCGTTAAATGGCTCCTTTGGATTCTGCTGCATGTAATCCTCAAAAGTACGACCCAGTATATATATCCCATCATAATAATCAAACAGATTGTATGGATTAGTAACTATTGATAATATAGGAAGGTTATTATACCTGGCATTATTTATTCCTACAAAATATGTCTTTGTGGCAACTTCACTTGATTTCCCACTGCTGTCCATAGCTATTGCCCGTATTACCGTCCCTTTGTCAATATTCATTACCGGAACTGAATATTTTGAATTTCCTGTTATAAGATCCGGTCCCATATCAGACAGCTTATTCTTCTGACCTGATGCATTTGTCAATTTAACCGGCTCTGTATATTTTGTACTTTCAGAATTAGGTTCCGAGCCATCTGTTGTATAATAAATATCCATACCTTCTTCTGCTGAAAGTATCAGTTCCATATCTGTATCATACATTCCGCTTTCAACCGAAAATTCCGGCTTTAGCGGAATCTTTTTCACCTTATCATAGACTTTAAAAAAATACACACCCGCCGCTATAATAAGTATTATGGATAATATGAGAATAATACCTGCACCTTTTCTAAATCTGCCCATTCCGATTCCACTACTCCATTCTTATCTTAGTACCCTTTTGCCCATACATAAATCTGATTATATATTTCACTATTTTCATTTTTATACACAAGGGAATATCCTTTATCCTGATACTTGTCCGAATCGCTTATTATTACAACCTGCGTTGCATCTTTATCTGCCTTTGACCGGAGTATTTTATATTCATACAGGTTAAACTGTGCACCAAACATATATGGTCTTGACTTAGTTGTCGGATTAAAATTAATTGTAGCACCTTCCTTAATGCCATACTCCTCAAGTGCCTCTTTCATTCCGTCAAATTCATTATATAACTGCTTTGATGTCGGAACATCCAATATAATGGTAGTATATGCATAGCTGTATAAGAACAGGCACAGCACTGCCGCCGCCATTATCTCTGCTTTATTATATTTAATGCTTATTATGCTTATTATAAAAATAACTGATGCCAATGCGGTCATTTTCCAAAAAGAGCCTACCGTAAAATAATCATCCGACTTCATAAACAACATTCCCAGATAACTGCTAAACGCATTTGAACGTGCTCCCTGATATATATGGAACATTTTACCCATCTTCAATACAAATCCCAGCGAAATTGCTGCAAATACTGCCGCCGAAGCTACGATAAGCATTTTACTTACTTTTTCCTGTTTCTTAAAGAATACCGCCACGAACATAACCGTAATCTGACTGCACATTGCCCAGTATCTTGTATACAGATACCATCTTGAGGCTGTTCCCGTTATGACATTTTCTTCTACAAGATCCAAGACTCCCAATGCCGTAAGAAGCAGTACTGCCATCATAAGGGAACACAAAAAAGCCGCCAGTGTAACCAGGCTGTCATCAACTTTCACCATCTTCTTTTTAAATATAAGGCTTAAAATTATAAATACAAATATACATACAGCAATGGCAAATATTCCACCTGAAAGGCTGAACATCCCATACACCTGTCCCCATAATGTATATATGAATCCTTTTATTCCCACTGTGCTCTTAAGATATGATACATTTCCAAAATAACCCCCAAGGTTACTTACCGAATTTCTTAATTTTTCCGGGTCATTAGTAAGCCATATCCTTAGCTGTACAATCTCAATCAGTTTCTGTACCAGAACGTATCCCACGCCCATTATCCCGATAAATGCCGGTATATTTACAAGCACTTTTCTTTTAAGGATAAAATACATTATGATAAATATAAATGATGCACCCAACACATAAATTATTCTGGTATGCACTGTAAATCCATATATTGATATCAGGCTGAATATTATTGTCAATGCCAATGTGGACTGTCCGGCATCCTTTTTCTTCTGCATAAGAAGTAAAAGATATACAAGTATCCACTCTATCATCATAAGTGCACATTCGTTAAATACGGCATTTGAATTTAGCAGGATACATGAAAAAAATGTGCCTGCTATTGATGTAATTACATTAAACTTATTATCACTTATATTGAATATATCCCTGATTATGTTATAGCATATTACACCTGACACCCCAAGACAGATTGAATTAAATGCAATCATTACCTGAAAGATAACTCTCGGGTTATCAAATATCCAATATACAGGTGCCATAAGCATTGAATATCCGAATCCATAATATTTAAGTTCGGAAACTATGCCTGACCAGTCAAGCCCTGCAAAATATGATGCCCCCGCTATTGTGCCGAATTCATCCTGCCCTGTTGTAAGCACTAATGTACCGAACCAAAGATTAACTATTGTTTTAAATAGGAATATGCCTAAAAATATGCCTATTTGAAATTTATATCTGCAAAAAAATTTTTTCACTATTTTCCACTCCTATTACGATTCCGATAAATCTGCATAATTTCCAAAAATATGCAAATTTTCCGAATTTTAGTTACCATATTGTATAATAATGGGTACAAATGTTTTTGTCAATAAAATTTTGTTTATTTTTGGAATCCATAGCATTATATACGATTAAAGACTTTTTTCTTTCCATTAGTATTGACAATATAAGGGTCAAATATTATAATTCCAACATATTTACCTGTTTTTTCTAAATATATGCAAATAAAAAGTGAGGTTATAAAAATATGTTATTTAATTCTTTACATTTCTTAATATTTTTACCTATTGTAACAGCAGTATATCATTTAATTCCTTACAAAATCAGATATATATGGCTTTTAATTTCCAGTTACTACTTTTATATGTGTTGGAATGCCAAATATGCTTTGTTAATACTGTTTTCAACTGTCATAACATGGATTTGCGGGCTTATTATGGAAAAGTTCAAAAACAATACCATGCCACCTGAAAAAATTGTGCTATATAAAAAACTTTGTATGATTATCAGTTTTGTACTAAATTTAGGTATACTCTTTTTCTATAAATATTTTGATTTTGCATTTTCAAATCTTAATGCATTTCTAAATAATTTTAATATACAGCTCAATAATCCTTCATTCGACATTTTATTGCCGGTGGGAATTTCTTTCTACACTTTTCAGGCTCTGGGATATACTGTTGATGTATACCGGAATGAAATATATGCAGAAAAAAACTTTTTCAGGTATGCACTATTTGTATCCTTTTTTCCGCAGCTTGTAGCTGGACCGATAGAACGTTCTAAAAATTTGCTTCATCAGCTTGCAAAACCTGCAAAAGTCAGCTGGGAAAAAATGCGTCAGGGAGCACTTCTTATGTTGTGGGGATATTTCCTCAAAATAGTGCTTGCAGACAGAATCACGATATTTGTAGATACAGTATATGGAAATTATAATACTTATTCCGGCGTATACCTCATAACAGCCACTATGCTGTTTGCCGTCCAGATTTATTGTGACTTTGCCGGATATTCCATAATTGCCATGGGCGTGGCAAAAATGTTCGGTGTAGAACTGATGGAAAATTTTAATACTCCATATATGGCACAGTCAGTAGATGAATTTTGGCGAAGATGGCATATTTCTCTTAGTTCATGGTTTAGGGATTACTTATATATTCCACTGGGCGGTAACAGAAAAGGCATATGGAGAAAGTATATTAATTTACTTATTACATTTGGTGTCAGCGGACTATGGCACGGTGCCGGCTGGGCTTTTATGGCATGGGGACTGCTTAATGGCATATATCAGATTATTGGTGGTATTTTAAAACCTGTAAGAAATAAGATTATAGCTATTCTTAATTTGAATACCAATAATTTCAGCCATAAACTTTTAAGAATGTCTATTACATTTGTACTTGTTGATTTTGCATGGATTTTCTTCAGGGCATCCACAATCCGGCAGGCATTCTCCATTATAAAAAATATGTTTACAGTATATAATCCATGGGTTCTTTTTGATGGTTCTTTATATAATTGTGGGCTTGACAGAAAAAATTTCACTCTTATGCTCATATGCATCTGTATATTAATATTTGCCGATGCCTTAAAATACCGTGGCATCCGAATATGTGAAACTATTGAGAAACAGGACTTCTGGTTTCGCTGGGTACTGTATATATCTGCAGTAATTGCAATACTCGTATTTGGCGTATGGGGTTCCGATTATGATGTATCAGGATTTATTTATTTTCAGTTTTAAATTATGTTAGGAGACGGAAATGAAAAAAATATTAAAAAAAATAGCAGCAATTACAATATTTTTATGTTTATTGGGCTTATCATTTTATAAAGTTGATGACTTGCTGGAAGAAAAAAAAGCAAGACAACAGTATAAGGCATTTTATGAAAGTGACACTAATTTTGATGTAATTTTTATGGGTACAAGCCATACCTACCACTCTGTTTTTACTCAGGAATTGTGGAAAGAATATGGAATCTCATCATTTAACTGGGGATATTCACATTGCACACTTGCAGAAGATTATTACCTTTTACAGGATATCGTTAAATTCACCGACCCAAAACTGGTGGTCATCGATTTATATGGACTTATGGAGTATGAAAATCAGGGAAACAAAAAATATAAAGCAGGGAAAATTGAACAGCAGCACGTTCAATTCGATTCTCTTCCATTATCAAAGAGTAAAATCCAGGCCGCTTATGATGTATTTGATGATTATGAAAACAACTATGACTTCATTTTTAATTTTGCACTCTATCATAACAGATGGACTGAACTCTCAGAGGAAGATTTTAATGTGACATACTCTGTTGCGAAGGGTTCAGGAATCCTATATGGCCACAATAATGCAAATTATATCAAGAATAAAACGTATACGGAAATAGATATAAACAGTGTATGTTCGGATTACATTCCTAAAATTGCAGATTTCTGTAATAAAAAAAATATAGAACTGCTTTTTACCTATCTGCCATTTCCTGCTGAATCAATGCAACAAAATATTGCATACACGTTGAATAACTATCTTAGTCAATATGATTGCTCATATGTAAATATGTTGGATGAAAATATACTTGATACAGCAACAGATATATATAAAGATAAAAGCCATCTGAATTATATGGGTGCATATAAAACAACATTATGGCTTGGAAAATATATTCAGGATAAATATGCCCTTAATGATTACTCTGACTCAGAAGAATATAGTTCATGGCATGAGGAATATGAAAAATATGTAGACTACAAAGCAGGCAGATTTAAATTCAGAAGCAAACGTGCTAACCTTATTCATAATCTGATACTTTCATATGGTAGTGACTTTGACGTAGAAGTTAAGATAGATACCCAATGTAAGAAGATCGATTCTGATAAACTGCTCAACAGGCTGCTTTTCAATCCTGACAGTAATATCAGCGTGGAAAATGTTGATGGACTTTCCTATAAAGACAAAAATTATGATATAGTACTTATTATAAAAAAGAGTGCAAATGGCGAAGAAGTCCTTCATACCGGATATACCTATTAGCTTCATTATCAGCTTAAGCCATGATATGTGTTGTCATGGCTTAAGCTCAAACATACTGCACATTGAGTTGGAATATACAGATTTCATTTTCTTTCCTGCCACTTCCTGATATTCTTCATCTGATATTATAAGCCATCCTTCCCTGTCAATCTTTTGCAGCTCTTTTTCCGTAACGCATATCACTTTTTTATCCTGAAGCCAGTACTGGATATATTCCCTATACTGTGCTGATTCTTCCTCCTCAGTTTCAGAAATATAATAATACACATTCCTGTCTTCAATCCCATTTTGTTCCATAAATGTGATTATTGAAGATGTATCGTATTTGTCCCTCTGCAGCACAAGATTAACTGCTTTCAACGGAATCTCTGCAGTCTGCATAAATACCATAAGTGCAAGTACCTCCAAAAGAATCCCTGAAATCCTCTCATATTTTTTTAAAGACATTATAACCGTCACTGCGGCTGCCGTGACCAGCACCGTAACCATCATGGTTAAAATCTTAAGGTTATCACCATCCGCATATTTGTAAATCTGGCTGCAGCTTATATAGTTAACCCACTCAAGCCCCCTGCGTTTTACATACATTCTTACAATAATGCCAATTGCTGCATATGCTGACGAACATATCGAAAAAACCAAAATCATCTTCAGAATATTTTTCCTAGCCATCTTATATACATTTATAATACCGATGCCAAACAGAAGAGGATACATAAATTCTGCATATCTTCCATATACAAGCCATGCCAGCTTTTCCATGCGACACATAAATAATGCAGATATTATCATCATTAACAGAAACGAACTGAATACCGCAACATAAATGTGACGGTTATTATCTTCCTCCCCATGCCACACATATCTGTATGCTTTTTTAGCTGCTGCCATAACAGCCACAAAGCCAAATATATATGTAGCCGTTCCGAAATACAGCAGTTTGCCCATTATGCCTATTGCGAATACCACCAGACTTTTCAACGAGCGGGATACATACTTAAGGTTCTCAAATATAGATCCATAGTCATTATCTGCTGATTTGCTTCCGTTAAGCCAGAGATTCTCTTTAATATCTGCCTTTATGAAATGATGGATAATCATAAATAGTGCTATAAATGCCGTAAACACAAACACCTGTCTGAATGTAACCTTCTTTTTGTACAGCATTACCATAAACATCACTATTACAGAGATAATAACACATATCATCCTTTGGTGTACCATATATGAATACCCTAGCAGTACGCCGGACACCATCATCTTCCACAGGGAGGTACTTTCATCAATATCCAGCATAATCCTGACCGCCGCAAGGAACAGCACATACAGCAGGCACTCCGTAAGGTTGACTGTTGAAAATGCAATGTTGCATGGTATCATCGTCATTATAAACGAAAGCATCACCATCACAGTACGTCTTTCATCAGGAAACATTTTCCGGAATATACTGTCAAGCAACAAAAATCCTGCCACGAGCAGCACACCGTTCACCACTATTGCAGCCCTGTACATATAAACAAAATCCCCAAATATCTCCATTATAATATACAGGATAATGCTATAACCATATGAATAATATTTACATAAAGATGTAACCGAAGACCAGTCATACCCCTTAAAATATGCCGCAATGCTCCAGTATGCATACTCATCATCCAACAGTGTAGGCTGGTAGACCTGACATATATGTCGTATGCTTATGATAAAAACAGCAACTGAAAATATGATTTTCAGACATCTGTTCAGTTTAACCTCATCTTTAAATAATTCTGCTGACATTACCGTTTTAATACCTTTCTAATAATCGATTGGAAAAGCTCATCCTTAATCAAAAACAGCACCCCGAAATATAATGCCGCACCTGTAGTAATCTGTATGACAAGTACTATTATATTATTTGTAATTGGAATATACCCTAATGCATATGCCGCAGCGAACATTATAAGCCCTGCCACCAGATAATTCCTGCTGCATAATATGCTTTTCTTAACATCTATATCTTTTCTTACACAGTAAAAATGTACATAGAGAACCAGAAGTTCTGCCAGTACCGTAGATATAGAAGCTCCATATGCATTGAACTTTGGTATAAGCAGAAAATTAAGGGCAAAATTTGAAACAGCTCCTGCCACCACTGACAATGTATAATCCTTCTGTTTTCCCGTTGGTATCTGATACTGTGTGCCTATAACATTGCTTAAGCCTATAAATAGTATTACCGGTGACATAATTATCAAAATATACTCTACCGGTTCATATCCTCCCCCATAAAATACCGGAACAAATCTTTTTGCTATTGATATAAGTCCAAACATCATCGGAAATGATATCATATAAGTAAACCTGAACGACTTATCCATATATTCATTCAAAAGCTTAGTATCCTTTTGGGCAAATATGCTTGCCATTCTTGGGAGCATTACGGTGCCCAGTGAAGTCACAACAGTAAGCAGAAGCTTTACTATCTTTTGCGACTGTTCATAATATCCCACCTGATCCATGGCATTATTCAATGCCAGCTTTCCAAGCATTGTCTTGTCAAGAACCGTATATATCTGTGTAGCAATCTGAGGTACAAACAGCACTAATGCAGGCCACAGATGGCTGAATACCTTAAGTTTATCAAATCTAACCTTCACAACATATTTAGGAAGATAAAACCACAGTGACAGATTACCGATAAGAAGTGATATTGAATAACAGAATACATATATCGGAAGATCTTTAGGACTTCTGATAAATAAAAATATCATTGCCACGCATATAAGTTTAACCATACAGTTTCTTACAACAAGCCGTTTAAAATCCTCAATTCCCTGAAAGAACCAGCTTACATCAAAGATATTTGCCACTATATCTATTATCTGTATTGCATATAATATCCTGTTTTTCCCATGAGTAACATATGCAAAATAAAATACCACAAGTGTAATGGAAACAGTAATCGCACGAAGAATAATAATCTCCAGGAACAGCCTGCTTCTCTTCTGCACATCATCCTGAACATAGGCAGTCTCCCGCTGGCCATACATGGCAATACCAATCGTTCCCACAAGTATGAAATACGTCACTATTGACTGTGTATAACTGTATCTTCCTATTGCTTCTGACTGTAATGTCCTTGATACAAACGGAATGGTGATAATGGGAATGATAAGTATCAATATCTGATATATCATATTATACATATAATTTTTTGTTACACTCTTGGTACTTCCCATATCAACACCCGCCTTTACATTCTTTTGAGAATTTCAATATATTTATCTGCTGATTTTTCCATATCAAATTTATTCTTTATCAATTCTTTTGATGCCGCTGAAATTTTTTCTGCCTTTTCTCTGTCATTAATCAGCATCTTTATACAGTCTGCATAATCTTTCGGTTTCTCACAGTGACAATAATGTTCTCCATCCTTTGCATATATACCTTCAATACCAAGCTTATTGGTAAGCACGGGCATCCCTGATGACATACCTTCTATTACCTTTACTTTTATGCCTGCCCCAAGTACAAGAGGTGCTGCCATACAGAGTGCATCCTGAAAAAATGGTGATACATCCTCAATAAAACCTAATATTCTTACATTTTCGCTTTCCATTTTTTTCAGTTCTTCTGACGCCCCTCCGCCGATTACCTGAAATACTACTCCTGTCCCTTTAAGAAGTGGCATTACATTTTCTATAAACCATATGGCACTAAGATGATTTTCCGGTCTTGACATTGCCCCGAAAAATACTACATTTTTACTCTTACCAATCCATTCCATATCAGTAAAATCCATGTAATATGGTACTATCGGATGTATCTTTTCCTTCGGTACCGATTCGTTAAGAAGAAGTGCCGCATCCTTATGATTATGCGGAAATACATAGTCGCATATATTTATTGCCTTGAGTTCCTGCCTGTGCATAGTTTTATATCTGACACCTGCCAGCCATTTTTTGTATATTCCGTTCTCATATGCATATTTTCTCTTATACCCCAGAAATGATACATCATGCTCTGAAGCTATAAGCTTTGCCTCCGGATAAATTTTTTTAATAATGGGAGCCAGTAACACAATAGAGGTCCATTCAAGTATGATTATATCCGGTCTGTATCCTGACTTTTTCATTTTGTTTAACTGTCCCAGAATTTTCCTTACATAATATTCCGGAATCATTCCTGCATATTTATTCCACGGATTATATCTGGAACTTATATTTATAATTCCTCTTAACAGCCTGTATTTTTTTTCCGGCCGTATACAGAATATCTTATTGTCAATATTGTATTTATCACAATCTGTCTTTTGCAAATCTCTTGGAATACAAAAAGAAATAAGGAATGTCTCAAATTCCTCACTCCGGCTTACCTTTTTCAGATAATAATTGTGTGTCTTCCCTCCTGCATGCCCCACACCGTCAAAAGGAACATCAAAAGAAATAAACAGTACCTTTTTCATTTTACCAATTCCTTTCTTTTACTCGCTAAACAGCCTTTCTTCCAGTTCAAGGCAGATTGCATGGTATACCGGAAGATGGTATTCCTGAACCTTATAAGGCTCTGTCTCCGGAACTTTTATAAGTATATCTGAGTACTTTACAAGCTGTCCTCCTGTACCGCCCGTAAGTCCTATCACTGTTATACCCATTGCCTTTGCCGTTATCGCAGCATATAGAACATTTTTTGAATTACCTGATGTGGATATGGCAAGAAATATGTCTTCCGGTTTTCCATATCCATAAACCTGCTGTGCAAATCCTACTGTACCCTCTACATCATTAAGGTATGCCGTACTGAGTGCAGGATGCCCGCTTAAAGCTATTGCCGGAATCCCCTGCTGAAGGCACTTACATAAGATACTTCCGTTTTCTGCGTCAACACTTTTAAGGCTGTCCGCAAATTCCTGCGGTATCCTTCTCGACTTTACAAATCCCTTCATAAGCTCACCGACTATATGCTCCGAATCCGCAGCACTTCCTCCATTGCCGGCTATAAGGATTTTCCCTCCTGACTTATAGCAATTCTCCAGCATATCACATGTTTTTTTTATATCTTCTGCCGCATCCCCAAGCTTTGGATAATTCGATATAAGCTGTTCCACATAACCATATTTTTTCATGGTAATTCCTCCATTCATCCGCTGACTTTTACTATATACTCAGCTGCCTCATGTAAATCCTTTTTATAGTAATCAAACGGGACTTTATTCTCTGCCATTACTTTTTCTCCATAACCTGTACTCACAAGTATAGTCTTCAGCCCAAATTTTTTTCCTGATTCCATATCCCCAACATTGTCACCGACCATCCATGACTGTTTCATATCAATATCATAGACATCTGCTGCTTTTTCAAACATACCTGTTGCCGGCTTTCTGCATGAACATCTGCATCTGTACTTTCCGATTCCGTTTTCCGGATGATGCGGACAGTAAATATATGTGTCAATATGTGCACCATATTCCCTAAGGCATTCATCTATATAATTGTGAAGTTTTTTTACATCCTCTTCTGTATAATATCCTCTTGCCACTCCTGCCTGATTAGTTACCACAACTATTTTAAAACCATTATCATTCAGAAGCTTTATAGCATGAACTGCCCCTGATATAAATTCAAAATCTTCAGGTCTGTACAGATAATTTTTTTCAATATTTATAGTTCCGTCTCTGTCAAGAAATACCACCCTGTCCATATGGCTCCTTTATATATTAAACTTCAAATCTATAGTTTCCTTCAGGAATGGATACTTCAACCGTATCATAATTCCACCTTTTTTTATCCATTTTCCACGACTGTGACCCCCTAAATTCAAAGTTCCAGTCCATAAGCTGTCCTCCTGCCTTTTCCATCTGTTCCGCCACTGTATATTTTATATTATATGGGCAGTACATCAGCAGAAATCCTCCTCCGCCTGCACCCAAAAGCTTTCCTCCAAGTGCCCCTGCTTTTATTGCCGTATCATACAGCTCGTCCACCTGCGGGTTTGTAATCTTGCTGCTCATCTTCTTCTTACTCTTCCATCCGTAATCAAGAAGCTTTCCAAAGCTGTTAAGATTGCCCTTAAGAAGTTCATCTTTCATGGCATAGGCAAGTGCTTTTACCTCCGACATTGCCTCCACTACGTCTTTGTTCTGCTCTCTGTAGTTCTTCACCTGATCATTTATTATATTTGCAGACACATGTATGTTGCCCGTATAGCACAGCAAAAGGCTTGATTCCAGTTCGTGGATAATATCTTTCCTGATTCTTAAAGGATTTACAACCACCTGATTTTTTCCATGAAATTCTATAAAATTAAATCCGCCAAATGTGGCTGCATATTGGTCCTGATATCCTCCTGATATGCCCAAATCCAGTCTTTCCACCTCATATGCCATATCAGCCAGTGCATAGTTATCCGGTTCCTCTCCTTTCCACCTTGCCAATGCTTTTAAGAGAGCCACCATTACGGTTGATGAAGTCCCGAGCCCTGAACCCGGCGGTGCATCACATTGCAGATATACTTCACATCCCTGATGTATATCCATCCGTTTTAACGCTGCCTTTACCAAATCAAGGCTTCCGTCATATACATAATTTTCCTTTGTATTATACTTTACCGTCATATCAAAATCCAATGAATGCACTATTATATCATCATCATTTCGCGGAACAATAGAACAACTTGCATATTTATTAATAGTACTTCCCAGTATGGCACCGCCTCTTTCTTCACAAAAAGGTGCCACATCCGTTCCTCCTCCGCCAAAGCTTACCCTCAACGGTGCCCTGCCTCGAATAATCATACACTACCTCCATCCAAATTCCGCCGCATCCTTCCGGAATCTGAAATAATCCTCCGGAATGCCTATATCTATAAAGTATCCGTCATTTATATATGCTGACAATTTGTAACCTTTATTAAGCCATAACGGAATCATTTCATTTTCCAGTGAACATTTACTTTCAGGTATCTCGTCTAAAAGACTTTTATCCATAAGGTATACACCGCCGTTAATAAGTGCCTTACCGCTTCCCTGTACTTTTTCATTGAATCCTGTTATCCTGCTGCCATTAAGTGTTACCACTCCATATCTTGAAGATTCTTCTATTTCCCTTAACACCAGCACCATCTTTGAGTCTTCCTGCTCTCTTATATCCAAAAGACTGCCGTATTCCAGATTATAAAATGTATCTGCATTAAGGACAAGAAAATATTCCTGATTTATATATTTAACAGCATTTTTTATGGCACCCGCCGTTCCCAACTGTTCTTTTTCATATGAATAGGAAATCTTTATGCCAAATTCCTTCCCATCTCCAAAATATTCTTCTATCATGGAGCCTTTATATCCCACTGCAAATATAACATCAGTAATTCCATTCTTTTTAAGCTGCTCCACAAGATAGTACAGAAACGGTTTATCACCTACCGGTGCCATTGGTTTAGGTCTGTCATCCACCACACTTCTGAGTCTGGTTCCCAGTCCTCCTGCCAGTAATAATGCCTGCATTATACCACTATCCTTTCTCCTGCCGGATTATCTGCCGACAATCTGTTATACTGTAATGCCACTATAATATACATCAGAACCAACAGTTCAAAGTCCTGAATAAACGGTAATGAAAGATATCCCAGATACATTATTATCAATACTGATAATATTGCCAAAACTTTTTTATTCCCCGTATTTTTATATAACCGTATATTATCCAGTGTAGCGATAATGTAAGAACTAAAGTAAATGGCAGCACCTGGTATACCCACCTCATATGCCATCAAAAAATATGATGATTCCGTAAGATTTGGCTTTTTTAGAAACCGCATTGCCCTTGGACCGTTATTTCCCAGTCCCAGTCCCAAAGGATGCCTGAATATTCTTATTACAGACTCGCACCACGAATTGAAGTGCCCTATCAGTGACGAATCCTGCCCCGTTACAGTATTAGTTATAAGTTTGCATCCTGCCATTATTATCCCGGAACGGATAATAAATATATCAGCTATTATAATCAGAACCCCTGCAGACACTGTGCATAATATTACCTTTTTCCATGTCTTTTTATCCCATTTTACAAACATATTAAAGTGTACCATAAGTGCCGCAAAACACGCTATCCATGAAGTTCTTGAAAATGTCAGCACAAGAGTCACTGCGGATATAAACAGCGTTATATATACATATACCTTGTTTATATTCATATCCTTATACATAAACACAATAATAACTATTACAATGGCAAGATACATTCCACATGTGTTTGGTGCCGCAAATGTGCTTGCCACTCTCTGCATAAATCCTCCGCCCAGAATATAAAATTCATTCTTAAGTTTAATCATATGCCTGACTCTCTGTGTCCCATATCCCAGATTCACAAGAAATTCATCACCCAAAAACTGTGCCTGCACTATACCCCATATACATATTACGATAGTATTTGCCATAACTATATACAATGCCTTTTTTAACTCATTCTTTGTAATATCAGTATATTTAATTACAGGGACTAAGAACATAGGAATAAAATATGTTCTTGATATGTACAATGCCTGATATTTTGAATCAGCGGCACATACATATACAAATACCACCGCCATAAAAGCAAGTAAAAGAATTTCAAACAGCGATATTGTTACTTTTTTCTTACCTGTAATAATCTGTAAAAATGTTATAAATACAAGTACAATAATTACAAACTCTTTCCAGAATCTTACTACTTCAAAATCTGACATTAGAATATATATAATCTGATGGTGATATGGCAGCATCAGTAAAAGTACCATTATTAATATCTTCTTTAACTTCTCCAATACTATAATCCTCCGTTCAGCTTACCAGACAGCCTCTCCAGACTAATCTGTAAAATATATTTACTAATAATATGTCTATATTCCTGATGGATTTAACCGCAAAATTCTTCTTATTGTTTCTATCTGCCTTTTTGTAATATATTCTTCTTTCTATAAGCCTCAGTACAGACTTTTTGTAGGTTGGACAATTCCCAAGAACAGATAACATCTCTTGTGTAGATTCAAACATTTTCTCACTGTCTGATGAATAATTCTCACCTGTATCACGATGCATATATACAGTATGGTAATTGCATTTCATAACAATGCCGTTACTAAACATTAACAGCCATAACATATAATCATCTGTTCCGTTTAAATGCAATATATTTTCTTTCCAATATTCAGGTATTGATGATTTTCTGATAAGGCACTGACCGGGAGATACTATGAAATCCCTAATCCACACATATGCCCACTGCCTTGATGAAAACCTCTGGGAAAACCTGCCTTCAAATATCTTTTTTCTTTCTTTCCCAACTTCCAGCATCCCATTTCCCAAAGACACATCTGCATCTTTTATTGTATCAGAATGTGTTATAAGGCTGTTCTCTGATATAAAATCATCCTGATCCAGAAATATGACATATTCCCCCGAACAATTCTTAAGCCCGGTTACCCTTGAACCATGAATACCAATATTAATTTCATTTTCGATAATACGAACTTCAAATCCTCTTACCAGACTCGTATCATACTCTATCTTCACCTGCGGACTGTCATTCACCAGAATAACCTCCACACTGTTATTCCGACCGGCAAATCCCCCCACGGCTCTCCCAATCATTTTCATATATTTATTTAAATATTTATTGCCATAATATACCGGCGTTATAATTGAAATCTCCATCATATCCTCCACACTATGCCAAAATTATATCGGAAGAATCGCCCAAAGGCGATTCTTCTGCACAAGACTTAGAAAATCTTAGGCAGTGTCTTTTACTGCCTTAGATTTTCTTCTTGTGCTTTTATCATCATTATCATATATATTCCCACATAAAAATGATATTTTGCGAATATAAGCGACATTTTTCTTGTTATGGGAAGCTCCAGACTTTCCGCCCTGCTTATTGCAATACTATAAGGCTTTTCAAACGACAGATTCTTAAGCTGTTCCATCTTCTTATAAAGCGGTACTTTATTCTCCTCTGCAAATATATAATTCATATTAAGTACAAGATACGATATTGCAGTAAACGAATAGTATGCCCTTGCAAGATGGCTTTTCATCCTTTTAGCCTTTCTCACATCCTGCTCCATCACATTTAATGTCTTTTTATATCTTTCAGGCATATCCTTTATATACCTTCTGACCGCAGATGCATCATTCCGCCTGTAATGATAAAAAGGCTCATTAATATATACAGCCGATGCCATCCTTTCAAAAACCCTGAAATTGAACTCCACATCTTCCCCATTTGTCAGTTCCTCGTTAAACCTAAGTTTACTTATTATACTTTTTTTGTATAATTTCATCCAACACATTCCCATAAGCCGCATATCAAACGGATTGAACTGTTTTTTCCAGTAATCAAACCGCAGTCCGCTTTCAGGGTATATGTCCACTTCCACTGACTTTCCGGAATACTCCTTAATATACCTCCACATTACAATATCGGTATTTTCGCTTACAGCCATCTTAAATGCCTTTTCACAGCAGTTCTCATCAATCCAGTCATCACTGTCCACAAACATAACATAAGCTGCCGAAGCAATATCCAGTCCCATGTTTCTGGCTGATGAAACTCCTCCATTCAATTTATGGATTATTTTCACCCTGCAATCCGCTGTAGCAGCATTATCTATAATCTTCCTGTGGTTTTCATCAGAACCGTCATCCACTACTATAATCTCTATATTTCTTAATGACTGTCCGCAGACACTATCTATACACTTCTTAAATTGTTCTTCATCCGTATTATATACGGGTATTATTATTGATATCAGAGGACAATTACTGTCATTCATTTTTATTCCAATCTGTGCGTTGCGGCACACACTCAAATCTATAGCTGAATACGCTTTTTTATTCAACATACACCATTAATAAAAAGATTTTCATAATCTTCTACTATCTTTTCCCAGCTAAAGTTTTTGCTGATTCTCTCCTTAGCTCGTCTTCCATACTCTTCCATTTCCATTTCTGTACATTCTTCTACACGATCAATAAGTTTTGCAAGTGAACCGTACTTTTTATTCCAATACACGGCACCATGCTCTCCAACTTCCTTATTAAATCCTACCTTGAGCAGTAGATTAAGCCTTGTAGATGCCATAGCTTCAAGCAGAGACGGATTCGTTCCTCCTACTTCATGACCATGTATATATCCATATGCCATTTCCCTGATTTTCTTCAGCATTTCCTGATCGTATACAGTACCGACAAATTTAATTCTTTTATCCTGATTAAATCCCGTCTTTAGCTTAAGTTCTTCATAAAATTTATTCTTTTCTATATTGGTAATCAGTACTAAATCTTTATTTGTATGAGACCTCATAAATTCCATAATCATCATCTCATAATTATTTTCCGGTACAAACCGGCCTACCACCATAAAATATTCCTGTGGTTTTAAATTATTTTTCTTCATCCACTCATCAAGCTTTTTATCATTATCCTGTAATGATGATTTTTTCACTTCTGCACCATATGCTATATAAGTTGTTTTAGGATGATATGATGAATACATTTTTCTTATATATTTTTCAATATTCTTTGAATCACAAACAATAAGCTCCGCATATTTTATCATCAAGCCTTCGGATATCTTCCAATACATCTTTATAAGTGAATTCCATTTCGCCCTTTTCCACTCATGACCATCCGGATTTACATACATATGCCCACCAAGTAGATTTAATTTCTGTTTAAGCACTCCCACAAATGGTCCTATCCTGCATGCCAGTACATATACAATCGCATTGTTAATATTATGCTTTCTTATATAATCCAAAGAATATAGAAATGCCTGAATATCATAATATACCGCCTTAGCAGGTCCGATTGGCGGAACCTTTATTTCAAAACAATGTGCTCCGTTATAAGTATACTCCTTTGGTGTCTTGTCTGTTATCGCTGCTACATGATACATAATCTGTTTATTCTGTTTTTTTTCTGTAAGCTTATCCACAAAGGTTTCAAAACCGCCATAATTGGCAGGTATTCCCTTGGATCCTATTATAAATACATGCTGCATATTATGATTCTCCATTTCTTTTGAACTGTGACTCATTTGGCCCCTGAACCGGCAAATATGACTCCGACTGTCTTTACAAGTATTTTAATATCAAGGGCAAGACACCAGTTATCAATATATTCCAAATCTAACTTTACTACATCCTCAAAATCTTCTATGCTGCTTCTTCCACTAACCTGCCACATTCCGGTTATACCCGGCTTTATGCTTAGTCTTCTTTTATGATAGCTCTCATACTTTTTAAACTCATCAACTGTAGGCGGTCTTGTTCCCACAAGACTCATTTCCCCTTTAAGAACATTCCAGAACTGTGGAAGTTCATCAATGCTTGTCTTACGTATAAATCTTCCTACCTTTGTGATTCTCGGATCGTCTGTCATCTTAAACATAAGCCCGTTCATCTCATTTTTATCCATAAGCTCTTTTTTTCTGTCTTCTGCATCTTTATACATGGAACGGAATTTGTACATATAAAAAAATCTGCCGTTTTTACCGACTCTCTTCTGCTTGAAAAATAGTGGTCCCTTCGACTCCAGCAACAAAGGCGGTGCTAAAAATATTATAACTATCCCTGTAATAATAAGACCTATTATACTGCCTATTATATCCATTGCTCTTTTTATTATCAGTTTATTATAATCAAAAAATGTATTTGCAAAAGATATTACCGGTATATCTCCAAGCATGGTAACAGTCTTATCAAATCCCTCAAAATTTTCCAATACCTCTATATTAAGATGCACCGTAACACCCATATTTTCAAATTGCATAATAACATTTTTAAGTGAACGCCCTGTATGGTAAGGTACGTTTATAAATACCTCATCCACTACCTCTGTACGTGCATACTCAAGCATATCATTAAAATCTGCCACCACCGGCACATTGCATATGTTGCTTCCCTTCATATTGTCATCTATTATTGCAATACCTTTTACATTATCATACCATTTACTGTTTTTAGACATACTTCCAAGCATTTTAGTGGCTCTGTCTACCGTTGTAACAAGAAACATCTTCACATTTTTATTCTTTTTCTTATATACTTTAGTAAAATAATACCTTAACCAAATATGTCCGACACACATAAATACTATATTTATAAGTACCGTACACACCAAAACACCTCGTGAAATAGTACCGAAACTTCCTTTTACTACAATAAGAACAGATACCACTGCCGCAAACAACAGATTCATTTTAAATGAATGCATGAATTCAGCAAAGGCACCACGCTTAAAAAACTCTTTATTAACATTGAAAAACAGTATTGTACCAAGAAATGAGAATAAAATGATTCCCATATTATCAAATATGGTATCCTTTGAATACTGTAACTGACCCCTGTATAATACAACCCACAAATAAGTTGCTAATATATAACTAAATATTACGCACACCGTATCTACGGCAAATATTAGAAAATTCTCCGTCTTTTCTCTATTATTCTGATACATATCTGTACATCCTCCACACATAAGTGGTAAAAATTTACATAATTAGGTTTCTCTATATTTAATAATAGTTTTTACATCCAAACCACGAATTATTATATACTTTTATACCACATATTAACATTTTCGTAAACACTTTCACTAAAATTTCATCTTTATATTTAATTTGATATTTTTTGGTTAAAATTAATAATATATAAAACCATAAATAGCTTACATAAATTTTATCTATATTTTATGGAATTTTTGGTAATTATGTAGTATAATGTCTTAGTTACATTTAAACTAAGCGACAAATAGTCCGGTTGTTAAAATTACACTATAATACCTTTACCGTACAGTTTTGACACTGCGACTTAAAATCTAATTAAGAAAAGAGGCTGAATAATGAGTAGTAAAAATTCAAAAAAGAATTCTACCAATTTTCTGAAAAGCAAAAAGCTGGGATTTATCCTTGCTGCTATTCAGGGAATAGTTACTATTATATTTGCAGGATTTTTAATTTATCTTAATATAGTTCCTGCAAAAATACTTATACCATTTCTATTTATACTGGTACTTTTTCTTGGGTATGATATTTTTTCACAATTTTCTAAAAAATTTCGTACTTCCGGTAAAGTTATTGCGGTAATATTTATCATTATACTATTAATCGGAACTTTTCTGGTCATCAAAGCGAACCAGTTGTTCTCAGGAATATCGGGTTCTAATACAAAAACAGATATTATCTGTGTTTATGTGCTTAAAGAAGACCCTGCCGCTACACTGGGCGATGTAGCTGATTACAATTTTGGTATTCTTGAAACCATTGACAGAAAAAATACGGATAATACGATTTCAAAAGTCAATACAACTATTGGAAAAGAGATTGCCACTAATGCTTATGGCGATATGATATCTCTTGCTGATGCCCTTTTAAACGGAGAAGTTGGTGCCATTATCCTTAACTCCGCATTTGTTGATACAATAGCTGATGATGATGAACATCTGAATTTCGCTGAACAGATTAGAGAACTTGAATCCGTATCATTTACAACAACAATTAAGGATACAGGTGTAGGCAATATAACTACAGAGCCATTTTCAGTATATATAAGTGGTATTGATGTATATGGAGATATTTCAACCACAAGCCGAAGTGATGTAAACATTCTCGCAACTGTTAACCCTAAAACAAAACAGGTATTGCTTGTATCCACGCCTCGTGATTATTATGTGCAGACCACTGTATCAGGCAGTTCTTATGACAAGCTTACCCACGCAGGTATCTATGGTGTAGACTGCTCTATGGGAACACTGTCAAATCTCTATGGTGTAGATGTACAGTATTACTTCAGGGTAAACTTTACGGGATTTGAGAAAGTTATAGATGCACTGGGAGGAGTTACTGTTTACTCCGATGAATCATTTACCACATATCACGGCGGATATTCTATAGCGCAGGGTGAAAATAACATGGACGGCAAAAAAGCTCTCTGCTTTGCAAGAGAACGTTATTCCGTATCAGGCGGCGACCGTGGACGAGGCAAAAATCAGATGAAGGTTATTAAAGCTGTTATTGACAAAGCCTGTTCACCTGCAATACTAAACGACTTTAACGGACTTATATCCAGCCTTACCGGAAGTTTTGAAACCAATATGACTTCTGATGAAATTTCTTCTCTTGTGAAGATGGAATTATCGGATATGGCTTCATGGAACATCGTGCAGTACAGTGTTGACGGATTCGGCGATTCAAAAACCACCTATTCAACACCAAACTCACATGCATATGTAATGCAGCCTGATATGTCTACAGTAGAAACAGCAAAACAGTTACAGCAGCAGGTACTTAACGGCGAAACCATAGCCGAACCTGCTCCGGTGGCGGAACATTCAAATTAAGGCAGAAAAACTCATTTCCTCCGGTCGCAAATTCCTTTTCTGATTTTAATCAGAAAAGGAATTTTTCGCTACGCTGCAAAGGCGACCTACGGAAATGAGTTTTTCCTTTGTTGTTGGCTGATGATTTTTTAGAATTGGCTGCGGGAAATTGATTGCTTTTCTGGTTTTTTTAAGCTGGAGAGGCAATTTTTTTGTCTTGCCATTTCCCCATATTATATTGCACTCATAACCCTCCAACTTGAGAACTAAGTAAATGGAAAATCAACATCCGTAGGCAGTCTTTGCAGCGTAGCGAAACTAACTGCTGTAGGATGTTGATTTTCCCTTTAGAGTTCAGTTGGCATTTTCCATTCTTGTGCCAGTTTTTTGTAGTCTTCTGCTGCCTGCTTATACTCACTGTTCTGTCTGCTTAGTATATCATAGCACTCTGCAAGGCGTGTAAGCGGCAAGTCTCCTGCTGTATGAATGTTGAGGATGCACTCTGTTTCAAATGCGGCATTATAATACCATACTGCAGCTTCCAAATAGTCCTTTTCTTCAAAATATACCTCACCGATATCGTAGCATATTTCTGCACACGGATTTGTCAGCATGTCCTTTAATGCATATTTGAAAAATGAAATTTTGTCACCAGTAAGGCGGTATCCTCTTGCGAGTACGCAGGATGCCTCCTTTTTTTCATCTTCTTTTGAATCCTGACTTTCAAATATATCCTTAAAGTAGTCAAGAACAGCTTCAAAATCTTTACATTCTCCTACGTTTAAGAGTTCTCTTGCATACATATTTCTTATCCGCTTTGAAAGTGGTATGCCTCTTCTTATCTGACGGTTAAATATTTCAAAATCCCTCCTGCTGTGTACCCCCACCGGTCTGTGAAGAATGGAAATATCACTGTCAAATACTACAGGTTCCAGTCGTATAGTCTCATGTATTGCATCAATCCATGTAAAATTTCTCAGTCTTTTAAATAACTTTGGGCGATACTCTGTTATGCTGTTCTGAAGATTATTATCTGCCTTGTCATTTATATACTTCATCTGCACAATCTCCACTTCCGGCATCATGCACTCTTTCAAGTCAGCAAACTTTTCATAATTTGCTTTATCAATGATTTCATCGGCATCAGCAGTATATATATAATCCATAGTTGCCTTTGAAAAACTGAAATTCCTTGCAGCACTAAAATCATCTATCCATTTAAAATCATATATTTGGTTTGTATATTTTGCAGCTATATCTTTTGTATTATCGGTCGAACCTGTATCAACTATAATAATTTCATCCATCAGTCCACTAATGGAATCAAGACACCTACCCAGAGTATCGGACTCATTTTTGACTATCATGCATAGACTTATAGTAATCATGTGTAACCTCCGTTTTAGTTTTATGCATATAGTATACGGTAAATCTGAAAAAACCTCAACTTAATAAAATGGTTTGTCATCCATCTTCATTATACAATTTACATAACAATCCTTGTATGCTCCTCTAATGTATTGGTTTTCCATTAGCATCCAAATTTTTATATTTACTACCATTTTAGTAACAAAAATATAGAATTATAATATTCATTGCCTAAATATTTCATACTTATTTCTATCTAGCATATTAAGATCAGTGTCTGCAAGTACTGCTACGGAGTTATCATCAAGATTAACTTCTGCTTTAAACAAAATCTCTATATCCACTGCTGGACCACCACAAATAATTATTGACCTTTCCTGTGTTATTAAATCAACTTCAACCAATACAGGAATTCCTTTTCTCAATTCCCAATGCTGATTGGGTTTTAATTGCACCTTTGGTAACATTGATATAACAATTATCCAATTGTTATTTTGATTTCTAGTTTCACTAATTGAAATACATTTGTCCAACCATTCTGGTCTTGATTCTTTTGGGTGTTTTTCCTCAAATTTATTCCATGCAATTCTAACAACATTTTCATCCGAATTCCTATTACTATTCATATCTTTATAATCCTCCATATATTTTTGCCATCTTTTCACGTCTGACTTCTTCTCTAACCTCATTAGTTAACCAAGGCTCTTGTCCGAATATTTCCCATCCTTGGTTACTGTTTCCCCAAATTGCACTTCTTTTTTGTCCTAACAGTTTTAAAAATTTTTCATCTTCTGGTCCTGGTTCAAGTGAATAACATGGATGGGTATGTCCAGAAAACTTACCATATTTTCCATTAATTACCATAAGCAATTTTAAACACTCATCTTCTAAACACACCATATCATTTTTGTATAAATGCTTAAATATTGTTCTGTTGCATCTCTACTCATATATTGAGACTGTCTTACATATCTGCATATGGATTACTTACTGTTTCGCCATATTCAGTTTTTGATTCAATTATATTTTGTACCACTTTCTTATTAACAATCACATCTTTCTTGCTCAACACATATAAAAAAAGATTTTCAAGACCAAGTCTCGGAATAATGCATAATATTGAATCCATAATACTTTCATTCTCAAAATCAATTACTGAGATTAAAAATTTTTCAATCTGACATTTAACCTCATTATCCAAATTTTCATATGTATTCCATTGCCTATCAGATAACTCAGATAATTCATCCAACACATAATTAATGTTTTCTTTAGTTGTATTATTGCTATAACAAACTAAAAATTCAATAAACTTTTCTTTTAACATATCGCTTTTTATATTATCTGGTAGATTATAAAACTCTGTCATCCTACTCACCTCCCCTCAAAGGAATATGTGTAGCATTCTTTGGCCTTCTATAAAAATTTCCATCTTGCCCTAATAACTTCCTACCTACTTTAATTTGAGCTGTCCATCCTGAGCCAGAATTTGAACCTGGATATCTTTCCGCCGCATTCAAATCTGCAGAATGCCATTTTATTTCAATTCTTTTACCATTGACACTAAAACTATATTTATAACCATCTTCAATGGTATCAGAAGGCACAAAAGTATTTGGCACATCTTTGGGAATAGTTGTTCTTAACAACTCTTCTGATGTTGTTCCACAATTCAATAGTTGTCTAGCAGCAAACTCAGGGTCATAAATAGTAAGTTCTGTTCCACTATCACTCTTAGCAATTTCAGAAACACTATTCTGGCTTTCATGTCCACTCGGGTCAACATACTTAACAGGATTATTCCTTGCATATACATACAGGTTCAGTCCGTCTCCATGGTATGTATCTGCCTTTATAAACCTTCCTGTATCAGGAGTATAGTATCTTGCCCTCAAGTAATACATATCGGTTATATTATCATACATTTCCCCTGTAAAACCATATCGGTTTGCTATAGTTTCTTCTGAATTAATGGTGTTTCCAAATGCATCATACTTATATCTGCAAAGTATTCTGCTGTTCACATTAGCATTTGCTTCTTCACTGTAAAACTCATTTCCTGCAATCACATGGGTTATACTTCCAAGGCTGTCACAGGCATAATGGTAGTATGTCCTCGCATTCTCACTATCTGATACCACAAGCCTTCCATTGCCTCTTATATATCTGGTAATGTTATCATCAGCTTCTTCACATACTGCATCCCTTCCGCTGTATATGAATCTTATCAGCCTTCCGTTCTCCTCCGTCTCATGCCTTAACCCTTCCGCATCATACTTGCATATGAGTTTCCTTCCATCTTCCATTACCGCTTCCGTCATTCTGTTAAGACTGTCATATTTATATATTCCCCTTCCGTCTGATGTCATGTTGCCGTCAGGGTCATATGTAAAGTTCCTTATCTCATTTTTACTACCTTGCTTTGTGCTGCGTTCTATGCTTAACAGTTCATTTACTTCATTGTAACTATATTTCTCTGTTGTTTCACCGTTTATGGTATGGTTTGTCCTGTTGCCTGCATGGTCATATGTATAGGTTTCAATTATACCTGCATTGTCTACCCTTGTAAGCCTTCCAATACCGTCATATTTGTATTCTGTCACTGCATTTAATCCATCTGCACCGTTTAACTTTTTTATGCAGTTCCCACTGGCATCGTATATGTACTTTATATCAGATATGACTTTTCCACTAACTGTTACCTTTATTTTTTCTTTCCTGCCGTCGAGGTCATATCTATATTCCGTTATTATATCTCCGCATTTAATCTTTGACACTTTTCCGCATAAGGTATAGGTATATTCTGCAAGTATCTTGTCATTCTCAATTATGGTTATAAGATGGTCTGATATATCATATTCATATTGTGTTGTCTTTCCTGTTACGTCCGTAACCGATGTTTTATTGCCGTTTAAATCATATTCATATTTTAACAGTGTCCTGCCACAGGCTGACTTTGACTTTAACCTTCCACATATATCATATTCATATGTGTATTTTATGCCGCCTCCTGATGCACTTTTTATCCTTCCGTCTCTGTCATATTCATATGTGTATTTTTCGTTTTGCTCCCTGCTGTAAATGTCTTCTTTTAGGCATTCCTGTTCTGCCTCTATTTTTACGGGGTTTCCAAATATGTCATAACCGTATTCTTCCTTTTTTCCTGAACGGTATGTTTTTGTTACCATTCTTCCCATTGCATCATATCTGTATGTCTCCAAACTACCGTCGGCATATGTTATCCTGTCGGTGTTTCCCTGTATGTCCCTGTGATATTCCCTTCTCCTGCCTTCCCCGTCTGTGGCTGCCGTAAGGTTTCCCATATGGTCATATTCGTATTTTTCTTTTATGTCTTCCGCTGCTTTTATTTCAAGCACGTTTCCCCACATGTCGGTCTGATAGTATACTGCTTCTTCACCAACTGACTGTGCCGTTATGTTGCCTATGGCGTCATATGTGTATTCCCTGCGTACCCCTGCGGATGTGACAGTGTATTTTATCCTGCCTCCTGCATCATAGACATATTTTATGCTGTTTCCGTCTGCATTTTTCTGCATAAGTATGTTGCCGCTGCTGTCATATGTGTTTTCTTCAAGTATTGCTCCGTCAGGTGATGTGGTTTTTACCGGTCTGCCGCATAAGTCATATTCTGTTGCCGTTCCCATGGCTGTGCAGGATGCTGCATTTTCTTCTGACTTCCTGTTTTCTTCGGGTGTTATGATGCATGTACATCTGCCGTTTATGTCATATCTGTATACAGTTGTCCCGCCGTCTGCATATTTTTCTTTTAGTATGTTGCCAAATGCATCATTTTCATACCTTGTTGTTATACCATTTTCAGTTTTTTCAGAAAGATATCCATATTCATCATATCTGTAGGTGTTTTTTCTTGCAGCTTCTTTATTTTTTCCGTCTGATGCGGTTACTGATGTTTTCCTGTCTGATTCGTCATATGTATATGTTATTGTGAGTCCGTCAGGCATTACTGCTTTTATTATGTTTCCTGACTTGTCATAACAATATCCGGTTTCCTCTATAAGCTTTTCTCTTATTTCAGGCTCTTTTGGTATTTTCCTGCTCTCTAAGAATCTGTTCCCATTCCTTCTCTGAAGTTTTTCCCTCTGCTGTGGGGCAGATTTCTGTTTTTCCATTACCCTTTGTGCTGTCAGCCTGTCACATCTGTCGTATTCATATTCCGTTATTCTGCTTTTTTCTCTGTCCTGTAATGCCGTCTCTTTTACTTTTCTTCCATGTATGTCATATTCATATACGGCTTTTGCACCTTCACTGTCACTTATTTCCTTAAGCCTTCCGCATTCATTGTATTTTCTTTCTATTATTCTGGCTTTTCCTTTTGGGATGCCTGTGATGGGCTGCGGCTCTGCATATGTTTTTTCTGCTATAAGGTTTCCATCAGCATCATACCTGTAAATATTTATGCAGTATAATGTGGTGCCTTCTTTTGTTATGGTAAGGAGTTCTTTTTTTGACATCATCAGACCTGTTTCATTATAGGTGTATATGTCTCCCGGGTAGCGGTCTTCTTGTGCCATTCCTCCTGCTTCTGCCATTGCTTTTAATACTGCGGGGCTGTGGATGTGATTTTTTACATTTCCGTGCAGGTCATATATGTATGCATCAGTTATGTTCCCGTATGGGTCTTTTATCATCGTTATCCTGCCTGCACTGTCCCTTGTGTATTCGTATCCTCTGTTGTTTTCTTCATTACTGCTGTTTTCCAATACTGTTTTTCTTATGATTCTGCCGCAGTTGTCATATCCGTATGTTTCTGTGCCGTATGTGCCAACGTTCTTCTTTATTATCCTGTGGCAGCTGTCGTATTCGTATGTTATGCTTTCTTCCATGCAGTTTCTTTTTATTGCATTGCAGTCTTCTATTGCATCAGGTTCTTTTGTGCCGCATTTTCTTATAAGTATTATGTCTCCATATGCATTTCTTTTGTATATGGTCTTTCTGCCGCAGGCATCTTCCTCTGCTATGAGTCTGTCCATGCAGTCATATCCGTATTTTTCCCCTTTTTCCTGTCCCGGTCTTAGGATTTCAATAAGCCTCCAGCTTTTGTCATATTTATATTCCGTTACACCACCTTCACCATCCGTATATGTTTTTATCTTGTTATATTCAGTATATGTGTATTTTTCCGTTTTGTCTTCCGTTGTTTTTTCTGCAAGCCTTCCTGCATCATCATATCCCTTCCTTGTCTCTGTTCCGTCGGGTAATGTTACCAGCACAGGGTATGGGAATGTTCCTGAGTATTTATATTTTGTGCTTCTGGCGTTTTCATTTTTTTGTGTTGTCCTGCCGTAACAATCGTATTCATATTCCGTTACTGATTCTTTCCCTGTTTCATCAAGAAGTTTTCTTTCTTCTGTTATGTTGCCGTTTTCGTCACGTTTATATGTTGTCTGCCTTCCTGCGTTGTCCCAGGTCTTTGTACAGCCTTCCCTGCCATATTCATAACGTGTTATCAGCCCTGACGGTTCTTTTTTTACAAGGAGGTTTCCTTTTATGTCATATGTGTATGATGTGACTGCCCCGCACCTGTCGGTGGTTTCAGATATGTTACCATATTTGTCAAGCTTTCTTGTTTCCTCACTGCCGTCAGGGTATTTTATACAGATTATGTCGTAGTTTTCATCGTATTTATACTGTGTAACAGCCCCGTTTTCTTCTTCGGTTACGGTGTTTGTCCTGCTTTTTTCATCATATGTGCAGGTGCAGTACCTTCCGTCTGCCGTCTTCTGCCTTATTACCCTGCGGCTGTCATCATATTCATTTTCAAGGTATGTGCATCCCATGCCGTCTGTTATTGTTTTCAGGTTTTCTTTTTCGTCATAGGTGTATTTTATTTCTGTCCCGTCGCACCTTGTTACTTTTGTGAGAAGCCCTTTTTCATATTCATATCTTACGGTTCTGCCTGTGCTGTCCGTGGCTGATGATATTTTCATGTTTTCCCGCTTAAATGTAAGGGTGTACCCTGTAGGAAGAATGATTTTTTCTATTCCGTATTCGTTGTATATATAGTCTGTGATGTTGCCGTTCCTGTCTGTTTTCTTCTCTATTTTTCCATTTTTGTCGTAGTAATATTTAACCTTTACTGTACTATCTGTGAATATGTATCCGTTTTCTGTTTTTTCCAGTGTGAATTTTTTTGTACCGCTTTTTTTGTTTATGTATCTGCTGCCGCGTTTTATGTATTCCGCAGTTTTCCCATTGGGCATGGTTACTGTTGCGACATTTTCTTCTTCGGTCACAAACGTGTCAGTGCAGAATGCCCATGCTTTTCCGAGGCTGCGGTCGGGTTTCTTTTTTGAAGGTCCGGTGTATCTCCTTGTAAGGCTGTATTCCCCGCCCATGTCGGGAAGTATGAAGTCTTTGTCTTCGCAGATGTATTCCCCTGTTGCCATGTTTACAGGGTCAATGTCTTCTGCATCGCTTTCTGTTGACTTTTTGCCTGTGACTTGTCTCTGCGGTTTATAATCAGTCTCACCTAATTTTTCTATCGGAAGTGGCTGCATATGCATTTCTTCCGTTTCTAAAGGCTGCCTGCTGCTTCCTGCTGTTGGCAGACCATTATTGCCCGTTACATTTTCACTGCTGTTTACTTTTCCTGTACCACCTAATACACTTGTCGATATTGTTTTACCTGCCATTTCTATACTCCTCCTTTGTGTTTTAATTTTATCGGGATATAATTTACATAAAAAGAGATACTGCCTAGGATTTGACTTTAAAGATTTGCGTGTTAAATTTTCCCCTTCTGTTTCTCTCCATACCCCTTTTTCTATAACGTTTATAATATATATTCATTTTCTCATATAAGTATAATCATGTCAAGATTTACAACTATGCCTAAAAACGACACACGCATAAGTAACTCAAGCATTAATTTCCAATATTTTGTATATCACAATCCAAAATCAAATATAAAATTATGCGTTTTATCAAGTGATTATTGCATATTTTTGAATAAATGTTTGAGATTTGTTTACAAAATATTTATTCATACATTTATCCTGCAGTACTTGACTTTTCCATTATAAAGTGTAAAATGAAAAAGGTTTTCAAATTCATTTTGTATGGAGGTCAGATTGAATGTATAATACAAAACAGCAGAAGGCTATACTTGGCTATATAGCAGAAAATACAGACAGTTACATAACTGTTAATCAAATTTCAGAACATATGAAAGAACAACACATCAAAATCGGACTTACCACCATTTACAGACATTTAGAAAAACTCATAGAACAGGGACTTATAAGCAAGATTAAAGTTGACGGGCTTAATGGTGCATGTTTCAAATACGGTCAGCCGGAAGAAAGAGCATATTTCGGTCTTAAATGCGAAAAATGCGGTAAAATACTTAAAGTAGATTGTTCACATTTAAAATTATTTTATGAACATATTAATTCAGAACATAAATTCAGCATAAATCAGAATAAAACCATATTTTATGGTATATGTAAAACATGTAGTGTATCTGCTCTATAGCAATGCTTATCCTAAAATCAAAATATAGATTGGAGACAATTATAAATGAAAAAAAGAAGAACCACTATTTTTACCGCCCTGCTGATTACTGCCATACTGATATCAGGATGTGCAGGAGAAAGTAAAACAGGAAGTAACCCCGGGAAAACCAACATGAAAGAAAACGGCAGGCTAAATGTTGTTACAACCCTTTTCCCATACTATGACTTTATAAGGCAGATAGCTGGAGATAAGATTAATCTTACTATGATTGTACCTGCCGGAATGGATACCCACTCATTTGAACCTACAACGGAAGATATGATAAATATTCAGAATTCAGATATCTTTATATATAACGGCGGTTCGCTGGAACACTGGGTTACAAAAGTACTTGATTCAACAAACAATAAAAACCAGACAATCATGCGTATGATGGATTATACAGATATTCTGGAAGAAGAACACAAGGAAGGCATGGAAGATGAGCATGATAATGAACACAAAAATAATTTTGACAAAAAAGATTTTGACGAAGAAGAATATGACGAACATATATGGACATCACCTGTTATAGCCTGTACACTTGTAACTGAAATATGCAGTACACTAAAGGAAGCAGACAGCGAAAATGCAGATTTTTATCAAAATAATTGTGATAAGTATATTGAACAGCTAAAATCATTAGATAAGGAACTTCACAATATAACAGATAATGCAAGAGTTAAAACATTAATATTTGCAGACAAATTCCCTTTGAGATACTTTACAGAAGAATACGGACTTGACTATTTTGCAGCATTCAGCGGATGCAGTACTGATACAGAGCCAAGCGTAGATACATTAAAATTCCTGATAGATAAAGTAAAATCCGAAAAGATTAGTTATGTATACTATCTGGAACTCAGCAGCCAGAAAATAGCCGATACCATCTGTAGTTCCACTAATGCAAAAAAGAAACTGTTTTACTCCTGCCACAATGTCTCACAAAAGCAGTTCAATGATGGAATAACATATATAGATATGATGGAAAAAAATGCAGAAACACTAAAGGAAGGACTAAAGTAATATGGCAAATACAACAGTAACATTAAAAAAAGGAGAAGGCCGCACCATAAAATCAGGCGGTCTCTGGATATATGATAATGAAATATCAGATATAAGTGGTAACTTTACAAACGGAGATATTGTAGAAGTACATGACTTTGATGGTTATCCATTGGGTAAAGGATTTATAAATACCAAATCCAAAATTACAGTCAGGCTTATGACAAAAAATGTAAATCAGGAAATAGATTATGATTTTTTGAAGACAAGGGTACAGAATGCATGGGAATACAGAAAAAAGGTAACAAATACTGATAGCTGCAGACTTATATTTGGCGAGGCAGACTTTTTACCCGGAATTGTAGTTGACAAATTCTCGGATGTATTGGTTGTACAATCACTTGCACTTGGTATTGATTTGCTGAAAGAAAATATTATAAACGCACTAAAGGAAGTACTGGCATCAGACGGTATATCAATTCGAGGTGTTTACGAAAGAAGTGATGCAAAAGTGCGTACCAATGAAGGTATGGACAGAATAAAAGGGTTTATAGGAAATGAATTTGATACAAACGTAACTATAACCGAAAACGGTGTAAAATATATTGTAGATATTAAAGACGGACAGAAAACAGGTTTCTTTCTTGACCAGAAATACAACAGGCTTGCAATACAAAAACTTTGTAAGGATTCAACAGTATTAGACTGCTTTACACATACAGGCTCATTTGCACTAAACGCCGGAATAGCAGGTGCTAGAGAAGTTCTTGGTGTAGATGCATCTTTACTTGCAGTCAGGCAGGCCGAAGAAAATGCAAAATTAAATGGTCTTGAAGATACGGTACATTTCAAATGCGAAGATGTATTTGAACTGCTCCCAAAATTTGAAAAAAGCGGTGAAAAATTTGATGTAGTCATACTTGACCCACCAGCATTTACAAAATCAAGAAACTCTATTAAAAACGCAGTAAAAGGCTACAGGGAAATTAATCTTCGTGCCATGAAACTGGTAAAAGACGGAGGTTTTCTTGCTACATGTTCATGCTCACACTTTATGTCTTATGAGATGTTTACAAAGACTATTAATCAGGCTGCACATAACGTACATAAACGTCTCAGGCAGGTGGAATACAGAACCCAGTCACCTGACCATCCTATTCTCTGGGCAGCAGATGAATCCTACTATCTTAAATTCTATATATTTCAGGTATGCAGCGAATATTAACATAAAACATATGAGAATCATATCCTAAGACCCTTAGGATAATGATTCTTTATCATACCGCCTGATGCCTTTCCCCATCCTATCGAAAAGCCATCCACTGTCATCAGCGTCCATCCATTATATCCATCTTCCGAAATAACTTCTCCTCTAAGATACTTTTCCGCCAAATCTATATCCATATCTTTAACATTTACCGCATCCAAAGGAGAAAGTGCCATGGCAAGTGCATGTGCCGGCTCAAACCTGCTCTTTTTATTTATGCCCAGATGAAGCCCCGGTCTTACAACCTTTAACCCTTTTATTAAAGGCATCTCCTGCGGTATACTATATAACTGCTCCCCAAACATCACATAATCACCCTGTGTTTTAAAATTATTAAGATATTCGGCAACAAACTTATTATACAAGGAGACTTCGCTCCTTTTATTGTAATTCTGTCCCGGCTCATAACGCATATCCTGTCCGTCCCTTTTAATAAGTTTTGCCGCAAAATGACCTTCTCCGCCTAATCTGTGAGGCCACAGCCTGATAGTCTTTAATACATCTTCTCCGCCATACTCTTTGCGACCATGGTCAAATCCTTCATAAACTGTACACTCACATAATTCAAATTCACTATGCTTTTTTATAAATTCTGATATTACACTCTCATTCTCTTCTGGTGAAAATGTACATGTGGAATACACCAGTACTCCTCCGGTTTTAAGCATTTCTGCGGCATTATCCAGTATCATTTTCTGCCTTTCAGCACATCTTTCAACCTGTAACTGACTCCATTCCGATACTGCATTTTCGTCTTTTCTAAACATCCCCTCTCCAGAACATGGTGCATCCACCAGTATCTTATCGAAAAAGCGTGGAAACCTTTGTGCGAGGCATTCTGAACTCTCATTTAATACCACAGCATTTTTTATTCCCAGCCTTTCAATATTTTGTGAGAGTATTTTTACACGCTGCGGATTTATTTCATTTGAGACCAATAATCCCTGACCCTGCATTTTCCCCGCAATCTGTGTACTCTTTCCTCCCGGTGCTGCACACAAATCAAGTACCTTGTCACCGGGTTTTGCATCCAAAAGCTCCGCTACTGCCATAGCACTGGGTTCCTGAATATAATATACTCCGGCTTCATGATAAGGATGCTTTCCCGGTCTGGAAGAAGATTCGTAATAATAACCTTCTTCTGCCCATGTAACTTTTTTAAGTCCAAAATCCATCTGTTCAAAAACATCTCTGCATACCTTAATTGGATTCATCCTTATCCCATACAAACGTTCATTATCAAATCCTCGAATAAATGCGTTATATTCAGTACCCAGAAGTACTTCCATCTTCTTTAAAAAATCCTCAGGTAAGTTAACCACTCTAATCTCCATCCTTTGCTTATACTACTTTCTTACCTCTCCATTTCCCATTCATCCACCTTATATATACCATAATTCCACGAAGTATTTCATCCATTGCCATGGCAATCCATATTCCAACAAGTCCCATATCTGATACTATTCCAAGCAAATATCCGATTAGTACAGATACTCCCCACATTGATGCCATTCCAAGGTAAGTTGGGAACTTTACATCTCCTGCTGATTTAAGACTGTTTATTATCACAAGATTCGCTGTTCTTCCAAACTCCAGAAAAATGCATATTAACATTACCTTCTGCCCAAGTTTAATAATATCTGCACTATCCGTAAACAGCCTTAATGTAAAAGGACTTATAATAAAAGATGTAAATGCTATTCCAAAAGATATTATAACTGCCACCCATAAAGTTTTTCTCACACGCCTGAATGCAAAATCTTCCTTATTCGCACCCACCGCATGTCCTACCACTATAGCTGTTGCCATAGCTGCCGATGCTGAAAACAAATAAGCAAAATTACTTAATATACTGCAATATGCCTTTGCATTTATTGCAGCCTCTCCCATAGTATTTACAATCATCAAAATAACAAGCTGTGCTACATTATATGAAATATTCTCACCGGCAGTAGGTATTCCTATCTTAAGCAGTTTCTTTAGTATATCTGTAGGAAAGGGTTTAAGATATCTAAACGATATATTCCCTTCCACTTTTACTGCAAAATATATTACAGCCATTAATAATGCCGAACATTTACTGAATGCACTTGATATTGCAACTCCTTTTACCCCCAGATTGAGATATGAAAGCGGACCGTATAAAAACAGATAATTACCGGCTATATTCAGCAGATTTATTCCAATAGATATATACATACCTATCTTTGTCATTCCATTACTGCGGAATATCTGATAAAATGTGTCAAATGCTGCCTCTACAAAGACAAAACCTCCCACTATACGAAGATAACTTATGGCATCAGGCATCATACTGTGTGGTACCTGCATAATGGTAAACAACTGCTTTGTAAATACCAGCAAAATAATACTTATAACTACACTTACAGACAAATTAAACAGAACTGATACTGTATATATCTGGCTCAGCCTTTCTTTGACTTTCGCACCGATATACTGTGCCACGATAATTCCCGTAGCACTGGATATTACAGAAAATGCAAGTGTCAGAAATGATAATATCTGGCTGGCATTACTTATTCCTCCAACTGCTGTCTTTGAATATCTGCTGAGCATAAATGTATCAACATACCCTATGCACATGGTCAGCAAAAGCTGTATAAACACAGGCCACCCTAATTTAAATAGTGATGTATTTTCATCTATTATAACTCCCTCTTCTGCTGCCATATACCAATCTCCATTCTGAAGTGCTTATTCACCGGTTACATCATCTGAATTGTTTACTGTTCCATCTTTTACATAACCCGGTGCATTTGGTATATAATTGCCATATACTTCAAAATCGTCAAATACCACATTCCATCGGTTTGCCGCTCCTGATGTAACGGCAATATATTTATCACTTCCACGCTCTGCATAACTTACAAGACAGTTGCCTGCCTCTGTGGTATATCCGGTCTTTCCCGCCTTTATGCTTACTGTATTCACTTCATTTCCATACATTCTGCTGAACATTGTACTGCTTAACAATATTCCTTCGGGATGCTGCTCTGTAGCTGTTGTTGTGTATTGATACATCGAAAGTACTTCCCTGCACACATCATTAGTCATGGCATATTCCATTATCATTGCCATTTCAACAGGTGTAGTATAATGCTGCTCATTATACAGTCCCGATGTATTCGTAAAATGCGTATTCTTCAATCCTATTTCTTCACATTTCTTATTCATAAGATTAACAAAATTCTCTTCCGAGCCGGATATCATCGTAGCAAGCCCCACTGATGCATCAGCCCCTGACGGAAGAATAAGACCATAAAGCATGTCTTTTGCCGTTACGGCTTCTCCCGGCTCAAATCCTGCCCTTGATGCCGACTCCCTGACAAGAGGGTCAATAATCTCTGCGGTCATTGTAAATGTTTCATCAAGATTTTCTATATTTTCCACCGCAACTATAAGTGTCATTACCTTTGTCATTGAAGCCGGAAATATTCTGGCATCATAAGACTTTCCTGCTATAATGCTGTGGTCATTTATATCCACCAGTGCCACATAAGGACTTAATACATTTGGAGAATCTATCTCTTTATAATCTTTACTTAATTTAGGATATTCTACATTTTCAAAGATTAGCTCTTCTGTTTCCGGTTCCTCAGTTTCCGTTTCCTTTTCCGATGTCTGCTTTTCTATCTGACCCTTTGAATGTATGCTCTTATTTTTTTTGTTGCTGTTCTTTCTTCCCATAAGAATAAAAGCCTCCGCAATTATCACTGCTGCCAGCATAATTAAAATTATTGCCACTATACAAATGCGTATCAGCTTCTCTTTTTTTTGACGTTTTCTCTGGTTTTCCCTTATCCTTCTGCATACATCTTCATTATCATACATTTGAACCTAATTCCTCCACACGTTTATTCTCTGATTTTTTCAATCTAAAAGCACTTTTTGTCAACTTTCTTCAAATATTCTCAACTTTTTCACAATCTCCTCTGGTTCCGGCAACATTTCCTTCATATTTTCCGGCAAAGAATTACTCAGTTGATACGTTGCCACTCCAATCGGTGCATTAGTCTGTTTTAAAGCATATTCTACATATGTTTTGTCTTTGGTTTTGCAAATAATAATTCCAATAGAGGGATTCTCATCCGCTAACTTTACCTGCTCATCCAATGCTGTTAAATACAACTGCATTTTCCCTGCATACTCCGCTTCAAACTCTCCTATTTTCAATTCGATTGCCACCAAACTTCTTAATCTCCGATGAAACAATAGTAAATCAATATATAAATCTCTACTTCCTACCGTTAAATGATATTGATTACCAATAAATGTAAAGTCACCACCCATTTCAATCAAAAAAGCTCTAATATTGTTCACCAACTGCATTTCCAACTCATACTCTGAATACTCCGGTGATAATTCTGCAAAATCGAAGGTATATTCATCTTTCACTGCCAACTTCGCTTGTATTCTACGTTCTTTTGGTAATGTAATATCAAAATTTGTTTGGTTCAACATATATTTTTCATAGGTTTGTGCTTCCACAAAATTAGCTAAGATACGCTTTGTCCAACCATATCTCTTTGTCATTTGAATATAAAATTCCCTTTGCAAGTCATCTTTGCACTTTTCCATAATAATTATATTGTTGCTCCAGCTAATTTCTCGCACCAGTGGTGCGAGTCTTTCAGAATTGCGATAACTCAAATAAAAATTTCGCATTCTCCAAAGATTTGCTGCTGAGTATCCTTTAGCACCCGGAAATTCTTTCTGCAACTCTTTTGATAATACCTGAACAATAGATTTTCCCCATCCATTTTCTTCCTGCTGCCTATATATTTCTTCTCCAATCTCCCAGTAAAGGTTTATTGTTTCAGAGTTGATTGATTTTAACACTTTATACTGTTTTTTATGTATTAATTCTTTCACCTCGTCTACTAAAAGCTTATATTCCATGATTTCAAAATCTTTCAATATATTCCCTCCAAATCTCGCACCAGTGGTGCGAGAAATTAATATCATATATTAGTAACTATGTTTTCACACTAACAAATTATTGTCATAAAAATCGTGTTATTATAAATACTTCCACCCTTGAGCTTTATTTATTTGTCGATGTATTGTTTTATATTCCATATAAAAATCTTCATATATAATCATCGCTGCTGCAATAACAACCGGTATTATCCCTACCCAGATACATTTCATTCCAAATTCTTTATGTGATACATAGGAAAATAGCACTCCCAAATGATAGCATATAAGCAGTCCTCCATAAAATCCTGCCTTGTGTGCATACTTGCTTTCCCTACTGTAAATATACTCTGTAGCTGCAACCGTAAACTGCCTCAGATTATTAGTTGAAAATATTGTTGAGCAGTTATAACCCGATATTTCATTAAATGAATTCCACTGGATTGATGCCGCCAGAAATATAGGATAAAGTGCTATAACATTATTCATATGTTCCGGCATAAAACCAAGTATTATAATTGCCGCCATATCTACCGCCACTGCAATATAACGTACACTGACTTTAGAAAACTTAGGCCACAAAACGGTAAAAGCTATGCCTGACATATATATCAGCAAACCACCAAGTCTGCATATAACATCAAACATATTCCTTCCGACTATATTCATTACTATATATATCATATTGGCTGTCTGTGCATTCCCAAATATATCACATCTGTTAAGAATGGCATATGCACCCATAAATCCACCTGTAAATGCCATAGCATAATATAATTTTCTTTCCATAATAAACGCCTCCGTATAGATAACCACGCTCATTATACATCATGGAAAAATAATTGTAAATAATTATACACCCTAAAAAATAACTTGTATTTCGGTACCTTTTCCTTCATCACTATTTAAAGACATCTCTATGCCATGCTGTGCCACTATATGTTTTACTATGGCAAGTCCGAGACCCGTTCCTCCGGTTGATTTAGACCTGCTCTTGTCTACTCTGTAAAATCTCTCAAATATTCTTTCCTGATGTTCCTTAGAAATACCTATGCCCGTATCTTTTACCGACAATACTGCTTTTTTTGTTCCTTCATCATCTGTATATTCGTCTACTGTTACATAAACCATTCCATCTGTCTTATTATACCTTATTGCATTGTCACAAAGATTGTATACCAACTCCTCCATCATTTCCTTATCTGCAAATACGGTTTCATGTTTTCCACAAATATCTATTGAAACATTATGTCTGTCTGCACTAAGCTGCAGCATACTTACACAGTTATATGCTATTTCATACAGGTCAACCTCTTCTTTATCCACATGCTGATCCATTACATCAAGCTCGGATAGTCTTATTATGTCATTTATCAGTGTTAAAAGTCTCTTTGAACTCTTATGTATCTCGCCTGCAAATCTTATTACATCATTATCTGCTGCCATTCCGTTTTCAATCAGTTCCGCATAACCCGAGATTGCCGTAAGCGGCGTTTTAAGCTCATGTGATACATTTGCCGTAAATTCCTGCCTCACCTTTGCATTCTTCAATATATCTTCATGCTGTTTCTGAATCATGTTTACAAATGGTGTCAACTCTCTATATACATTAACCGAATTATTATCATAAAGTTCCTCTGCCATATTCTCAATAGGTCTTATCAGGCTCTTGGTAAGTAATTGTGCAAGTACCAGACTTCCTGATGCCATGACTATTATTAAAAATATTATTACAGGTAATGCATATGATAAAATTCCTGCCGGACATCCCGACTCTTTTCCAATGCACAGTATCATTCCGTTATCAAGATGCTCTGTATAGTAAAAAATATTTTTCCCATTTGTATCAGAATGATGAACCGAATATCCCACTCCATTCTTTACCGCTTCTCCTATATCAGGCTTATTTCCTCCCATGTTGTCATACTTTACATTTCCGTCTGAATCGATTAACGTTATATGTATTCCACTGATTTCCGGCACATCCGTATAATCATCTGATATATCAAAAACACCTGTACTACTTAATATATTAGCATAGTTCTCCAAATCATTTATCATTTCTTTGGTAAATACTTTGTAAAACACCGCTATCGTAAGTACAAGTGTTAATATAATCGCAATTACAGCTATAGTGATATATTGTATTGTTATTCTTTTTTTCAATTTATTTCTCCATCTATTCTAAAACGTATCCTACATTACGGATTGTCTTAATACGGTTACCTGAACTTCCGATTTTTTGTCTCAATGTCTTAATATGCATATCAAGGGTACGGGATTCTCCTTCATAGTCAGTTCCCCATATTTTAACCATAATTGAATCTCTGTTCATAACTATTCCCGCATTTCTTAAAAACAGCTTGAGCAGTTGGAATTCCTTATATGTCAGCTCCACTTGTTCTCCGTCCACTTTTACAAGATGTTTTTCTGTATCCAGTACTATATTTGAGAATACCAGCAGCTTTTCATCATCAATGTCCATGGTTCTTCTAAGTAATGCTTTTACTCTGGATATAAGCTCCATTACACCAAATGGTTTGGTAAGATAATCATCCGCACCCATGTCAAGTCCCTTTACTTTATCCATTTCAGTAGTTTTTGCCGTAACCAGTATTATAGGTATCTTTCTCCATGCTGCACTGCTCCGTAATTTCTTAACTATATTAAGACCATCTTCATCAGGAAGCATTAAATCCAACACGATAAGCTGTGGATACTTTTCTTCCATCCTTTTATAAAACTCAGCAGCATTAGGAAACTCTTCAACCTCATATCCTGAATTTTTCAATGAAAAGGTTTCTATCTCACGTATATTTTTATCATCTTCCACTATATATATAGCAGCCATATGCAGTCCCCTTTCCTTTTAAGGTAATGCGTACTTCTTCTTATAATTCTTATACATCTGGTCAAATTCAGGATTATCTGCTTTTATGTGGTCAAGATATTCATGTGTATCGAACTCATCAGCTTTAACCTCTATTATACATACAGCAATATTGGAACAGTGGTCTGCGACTCTTTCATAATTTGCCATAATATCTGAAAATGCAAATCCAAGCCCTATAGTACACTTTCCGCCCTGAAGTCTCTTTATATGGCGTTTTTTAAGTTCAACCTGAAGGTTGTCTATAACCTCCTCAAGCGGCTCTACCGAGTCTGCCAACATTGTATCTTCGTCCTCAAATACCTTAAATGATAAATCCATAATCTCATTAATCGCCTTTGTGGCTATTCTCAGCTCTTCCCATGCTTTTTCCGAGAAATTCTCCTTTTTATCATACAATTCCTTTGCAGTTCCGGCAATATTTACCGCATGGTCTGATATTCTTTCAAAATCGCTTATGCTATGAAGCAGTATTGATACAGTCTGGCTGTCATATTCAGATAATGTCTTTGCACTAAGTTTTACCATATAAGTACCAAGCCTGTCCTCATAATGATCAATTATATTCTCCAGTTCCATTACCTTATCTGCCTTACTCTGGTCATAGTTATCTAAAAGTGATATTGCCTGTGTCATCGCTTCTTTTGTAAGATATGCCATCTTAACTGCGGCATTTTTACACTGCGCAACCGCAAATCCCGGCTTATCAAGGAAACGTACATCTAATGCCATAGTCCTGTCTTCTCCCTGAATATCTGCTGCATCCACATCATCATCTTTTATTGTAAGACAGGCAAGCTTAACTATTGCATTTCCAAACGGAAGAAGTACTAATGTAGCTGACACATTAAATATACTGTGTATAACTGCTACTCCTGCAACACCAATGGCATTTTCCAGAAATGAAAAATCCACAAATGCATTTATTGAATAGAATACTGCCATAAACAGTGCCGTTCCTATAATATTAAAGTACAGATGTACCAAAGCCGCACGTCTTGCATTCTTGTTTGCTCCGATTGATGACAGCATTGCCGTTACACATGTTCCGATATTCTGTCCCATTATAATAGGAATTGCTGCACCATAGCTTACGGCTCCTGTCATACACATTGCCTGAAGTATACCGACTGAAGCACTTGAACTCTGGATAATTGCGGTAAGTGCTGCACCCACCAGCATACCAAGTATAGGATTCTTAAACATAATAAAAAGATTAGTAAACTCCGGTACATCGGCAAGTGGTTTAACTGCATCGCTCATCATATTCATACCAAACATGAGTATAGCAAATCCAATTAATATATTTCCAACGTCCTTCTTAAATTCACTCTTTGAAAACAATATAAATATCACACCTATAATAGCAAGCACCGGCGAAAAAGATGTAGGTTTCAACATTTGTACGAACAGATTGCCGCCCTCAATACCTGTAAGACTTAAGAGCCATGAAGTAACAGTTGTTCCTACATTTGCACCCATTATAATTCCTACCGCCTGAGTAAGCTTCATTATTCCCGAATTAACGAATCCGACTACCATAACAGTCGTAGCCGAAGATGACTGAATAACCGCTGTAACTCCTATTCCCAGCAGCACCCCCCGTATCGGACTGGATGTAAGCTTTTCCAATATCTTCTCCAAACGTGAACCTGCTGTCTTTGCCAGCCCGTCTCCCATGGCATTCATTCCATACAGAAATAGTGCAAGTCCTCCAATCATATTTAAAACACTTAATAAGTCCATTTTTTCTCTCCTTAAAATTGTAGTAAATTGAGATGTATAAATCGTATTGTATCACAGGTGTGTAAAATCCAAAGATAATCTATGTAAAATCTATGTAAAATTTTGCCACATATCATTTCGGATTTGTATATTCTTCTATAATATTGTGTCCTTTAATTCCTTCATATAGTCTCCAATTCATATACAATTTAAATATACTCTATTTTGTAATATAACACTTTATCCTATTATTTGCAATGGAGTTGTATAAATCATTAACTTTATTCTTGTAAATTTATAATAATACATTTATACTAATGTTCGAAACATATTTAAAACAGGAAGGGGCAATACCAATATGTACAAATTACTTTCTGCCACTATATTTTTTTTAGTTGTAATGGCTGTATCTTACATTTTTGTTTTTAAGAAATTGCACAAGTCAGATTCTTCAGAAAAAAAAGATGATACATTTTATCTTATTCTGATTATAATAACAGCATGTATAGTAAAATTTGCCGGTTCACTGTTCTACTATGAGCGTGGTGACATGGGAGCATTTATAACATGGATAAACAATCTGCAGAAAAACGGATTTGCAGGTTTCTATACAAAATACGGTCTGTGCTATCCGCCTCTTCATATTTTTATGATATACATAATTGGCATTATATGTTCGCTGTTTAATATAGGAAATTTTACAACCATACAGATTCTGCTTATTAAAAGTCCTGCACTTATCTGTGATATACTGACCGGACTTTTACTGTATAAAATAGGCAGAAAATATATTTCGTCAAAAGCCGGATTAACCGCCTGTACCATTTACCTTTTAAACCCTGCCGTATTTTTTAATTCCGGTATCTGGGGACAGATGGACTCCATATATACATTATGCATTGTCTTAATGTGCTATCTTGTATCTGAAAAAAAATTAAAACTTGCATATTTTGCATTTGCTGCTTCTATTCTGTTTAAATATCAGGGAGTAATATTTACTCCAATTATAATATTTGCGGTTATTGACCAAGTTATACTGGATAAATGCACAGCTAAAAAGTTTTTTACCCACCTCTTTACAGGGCTTGGTGCTATAGCAGCAATGGCAGTCTGCCACCTGCCTTTTATATTCGGAAACGGTATGGCGGCTTCTAATGCAAATACCATAACAAGTGCATACGGAGAAGCACTTACCGCATACAGATACGCTTCCGTCAATGCCTACAATTTCTGGGCAATGTTAGGGCTGAACTGGCATACGCAGGAAGATACATTTCTCTCAATTACTTATAACACATGGGGAACAATAGCCATTGTATTGCTTGTAGCAGCCGCATTTATAATATCCATGCGTGCCGGAAAGTCTGCTGAAAAATATCCTTTAACAGCAGCATTTATTATGAGTACAATGTTCCTGTTCTCGGTGCGTATGCATGAGCGTTATCTCTTTCCTGCAATACCGCTGCTGCTTGCTGCCTTTCTAATGAAACCCGGTATTGAGTTATTCATAGCTTACTGTGGATTTACTCTTATGAACCTGTATAACTGTGCCCATGTGTTGTTTTATTATAATCCGTACAACTATAATCCAAAGGCTCCTGCTATTGTTCTTACCTCTGCCGGAACTATTCTTTTCTGGCTGGTACTGGTTTTTGGAATTATAAGACAGTATTTCATTAAAATTAAAAAATAATGCAGACATATTCTGAATTACAAAAAATCTCCATATACTATTAATATATAATAGCATATGGAGATTAGTGTGAAAAATACTTCTAAGGCAACAAAAAACATTGCCTAAGAAGTATTAAATTTCACACATGAGAAAATTTATTTATTTTACCACATTCCGCGGTTGGAAAAATTTCACAGTAGTGTGAAATTAATCCCTTAAATATAAATCCCTTGTATATACCTTATCTTCCACATCTGCAAGGTCATCTGTAAATCTGTTTGCCACTATTACATCTGATACCTTCTTGAATTCATCCAAATCTTTGATTACCCTTGAATTAAAGAAGGTGTCTTCTTTCATTGCAGGCTCGAAAAGCACTATTTCCACACCCTTAGCCTTAATCCTCTTCATTACACCCTGTATAGCAGACTGTCTGAAGTTGTCTGAGTCTGTCTTCATGGTAAGCCTGTATATGCCTACTACCTTAGGTTGCCTGCTTAATATCTGCTCAGCAATAAAATCCTTTCTTGTGGTGTTTGCAGCCACAATAGCCCCGATAATCTCATTCGGTACATTGTCATAATTTGCCAATAACTGTTTTGTATCTTTCGGCAGACAGTATCCGCCATATCCAAATGATGGGTTGTTGTAGAAGTTCCCAATTCTAGGGTCAAGACCGATTCCTTCTATAATCTGCTTTGTACTCAAGCCTTTAACTTCTGCATAGGTATCAAGCTCATTAAAGAATGATACTCTAAGTGCAAGATAGGTATTGGCAAAGAGTTTAATAGCCTCTGCTTCTGTAGAATCTGTAAATAGCATCGGTATATCTTCCTTTATTGCCGCATCCGCCAGCAGGTTTGCAAATACTTTTGCACGGTCTGACTGCTCACCTACAATAATTCTTGACGGATGAAGATTATCATAGAGTGCCTTTCCTTCACGAAGGAATTCCGGTGAGAATATAATATTTTCTGTATTATATTTTTCCTTTACCTGCTTTGTATATCCCACAGGTACTGTAGACTTTATAATCATTACAGAATCCGGTGATATTCTGCATACCTTCTGAATAACATCTTCAACAGTACTTGTATCAAAGTAATTCTTCTTTGGGTCATAATTAGTCGGTGTAGATATAATTATATATTCTGCCCCTTTAAATGCTTCCTCCGGGTCTATGGTAGCCTTAAGGTTAAGCTCCTTTGTCTTTAAGTATTCCGATATTTCCTTATCTACAATAGGAGATATCTTATTATTTATCATGTCAACTTTTTCCTGTACAACATCTAATGCCACTACTTCATTTTTCTGTGATAATAATACTGCATTGGATAATCCAACGTACCCTGTTCCGGCTATTGCTATTTTCATATATCATACCTCGTTTTTTAATAGAATTGTAATAGTATATATAAATTATTCACTGTTTTAAGGTAAATAATTCCTTATTAAGATTACATTTTTTTAATGGCAATGTCAATAGTTTGTTATTTAAAAAAACAAAGACTGCCACAAATGTGACAGTCTTTGAAAATATTTTAGTTATTTAGTCGCAGCCTTAACTGTAACCTCCTGCGAAGCTCCATTGTAGTAAATTCTTACCGTAGAATCCTTATCTGTTGGATTTACACTTATATAAGTTTCAGTAACAACAGAACCACTTCCTATTGTTATTCCCATTTCAGTACCATTTACTATAAATACTGAAGGGACATCTGCAACTGCTACTACTTCAGTGCCAGTAAATTGAGGCTCATCTCCATTCGTTATTGTAATCTTAATTCTCTGATTATCCTGTTCATATTCAGCAACAATCTTGTATGCTGATGGACGGACAAACTTCTGACTCTTGTATCCTGCTATAAGAGTTGTTCCATTAACATCAATAGCCTTATATTTCATTCCATCGTTCTGATCCTGAACCTCATCAGCCACACTTACTGTTATATCTGTAGCATCCCGGAATTTACTGATTGCTCCACCATTTTTGCCAAGTGTAAGTACTACTTTTCTGGCATCTTTTGAATCAATCTCTGCTGATGTTACTTCATACACTGTTGTACCTGTTTTTACTGTAAATAGATCCTTGTTAATTACTCGAACCGGTACTGAGAATGTTGCTACAATAACATCTACATTATCTGTTGATCTATCATCATCATATTCTGCATTTACAAGACCAAACTTAGTAGCCTTTGATTCAGAATACTGCAGTGTAACCGGACTTGCATCAATCTGACCATCATCTGTTGATGCAGTTATAGTTGTTGTATAATCAGTAAGTGTCCAATCTGCACTTGGTGAAGGCAGTGGAATCTCAACAAGACCTTTATCATTCGTCATTGCCTTTGTTGTATCCTTTGCATTCAGACCTGTAATACTATATGTTACCTCTCTTGAACTTATTGGATTTCCATAATTGTCAGCTACCTTAATATATGCATAAGTACTTGTATTCTTATCAAGTGCAGTTCCTAATGGAGATTCAATAGAAATATTTAATCCTACTGTCTTCCATGATACCGGAATTGTAATTGATGACTTAATAGTCGGCATACCTTCACCTACATTTGGATATTCTTTAGTTTCAATACCCTTCTTAATGGTAAATACTGCCTGTTTTGACTCATCAAATGCTTCATTTGTAATTTCACCTGTAAGTCTGGTTGTTCCAATTTTTTCTGAATAAAGCATTGCAACACCATTTTCATAGCCTTCTGTAACCATTTCACCGATACTGTCTTTAGACATATTAACCGGAATATTTGTAATGCCTAATACTTCAGTACCAAGTATTCCGACTCTTCCAACTACTTCATATCCGAATATCCAATGGCTTCCTACACTTCTATCATCAATATCACCATTCTGAAGTTCTTCGTTTATGTTAGTCCAGCTATTCCATACCTTAGGTTCTGCCTCTTTTGAATCTGCTTCAACCTTATCAGTAAACTGTAATCCTGCATCTACCCAGTAGATGTTTGCAAGTTTTGTATCCTGTGAACCGATTATAATCTTAACATTATATCTCTCACATGTTGCCTGAATATTTGTAATAAACTTACTGTAATCAGATGACTTAAGAATCAGTTTTGCCTGACCGTTTTCATCTGTTGTCAGTTTTGTTCCCTGAACAAGTGTTACACCTGTGTCACCTAATACTTTTCCTATATCAGTTGACTCAATCTTAGTTCCATTTTTAACTGTATTATATGTGAAGTCAATTGTACTTCCACTTTCCTTCTTAGCATTTCCATTATCATCAAGTAACTGTGCTGTTACTGTTACATTCTGACCAAGAAGTGCATAGAATTCATCTGCTTCTAACTCTTCATTAGGAATAGGTGCCCAGTTTACGGATGTATACAATACACTTCCGTTTGTAGGGTTCAACTGATTATAAGTTAATCCGTCTACACTCACTGTAGCCTTTAATCCAGTAATACCAGATACATATGAATTAACTATTACGTTATTACCATCTGTAGTAATATCACCTACACTCTTTACATAATTAATCTCTTCTGAACTTGCAAGAATTCCTATTGCCCCTTCATACTCATCATAATATTTTTTAGTTGTATTTTTCAGTATTTCATTAGTTGGCAATACATTTCTATTCTGATACTCTTTTACATAGTCGCCATATTCATCTTTTGAATAATCTCCACGGCTGTCAACAACATACTCATAGTCATTAACTGTCGGATACAGATAATATGCAACTACACCTTTATTCTCATCATTTACTGTAATGATTGCATCACCTGTATATGGGAATACAGGAACTTCATACTTATATGTATATTTCTCACTTAAGTACTGACTGTCAGCCGGTATATATTGTCTTACATCATCCAATGTAATATCTACTGAATTACTATATGTAGTATCAACCTTTTCCCATGTAACGGTTCCCTCTAACTCTTTATACACTCCCACTTTTCCTGAAGTACTTGCCCAGAGACCTGTAATATCTTTAATCGTATAACCATCATTTAAATCATCATTAACCTGACCTTCTGATACGATAGATACTACTACATCAATATCAACATCTCTCTGAATCGGCAGCTGATAACTTGCTGTTGTCTTTATGTCATTAGTATTGCTATCTTTATACATCTGATAAGATTCTATTAATGCTCCTGTTACAGCATTATATGTCTCAATATCAATCTTTGTATATTCAGATAACTTAACATTACTGAAGTTAAGTGTTGCATACTGAAGACCTGCCGGAACTCCTTCAATTACTGTTGTAGTGTTTTCATTGTCAATATCATTGTATACAGAATACTCTGCAGATGTAGAATTTATCTCTCTTAAATAGTAATCTGAAGAAATATCACCAGCTGTTGAAGGGATTACAAGATATGGAGCTGCTGAAATCGTTACAGCATGTTCATCTGTATCTCTTCTGCTTACCTGCTGGCTGTTTACATACTCATCCTTACGGAATCCGTTAATACAATGTGTTGTGAATATACCATCATCACCTGCTACTGCATTATCAGATGGAGTAATATCATTCTTTGGATCTAAATCTCTGTTATTCTCAACAACAGTACCTCTTAAGTCTATATAACCGAATGAGAGGGTAGTTGATGAATTTACACTTGAACCCACAACAGTTGCCTTTAACAGATAGCTTTCACAATACTGATCTACTGCTGTATAACTGCTGTACTGTGGTAAAAGACCAAATACAAAAGTCACATATCCGTCTGCATCTGTCTTTGCAACATCATCGCTTCTTATTGCGAACATACCATCGCCATTACCTAATCTCTGACATGTTGAATCTAATTTAACCTCTGTGTTACCAACCGGACTGCCGTCTTCATCTAATGCACGTACACGTACATGTGCATCTGTTCCTGTAAAGACTGCATTTTCATATCCGTCAATGTCATTTGTTATTTCAATTTCAACCTTGCTTGCATTTTTATTGGTAGCAGCTTTTACATTAACTGTACACTCTGCACTAAATCCGCCCTCTGTTGTTGTTACTTTAACAGTAGTTGTTCCCACTGTAACACCTTTTACGTTACCATTCTGGTCAACCGTAGCAACAGCAGGGTTAGCAGAACTCCATGTAACCGCCTTGTTTACGGCATTGTCAGGTGTTACTGTTGCAGTAAGTGAAGATGTAGCGTTAACTGCAACGTCTAATGATGTCTTACTGAGAGTTACTCCTGTTACACTTATGCTGTCCTTTACAGTTACGGTACATTCTGCACTGAATCCGCCGTCTACTGTTGTAACACTGATTTTTGCAGTTCCAGATGCAACACCTTTTACATTACCAGTATTATCTACTGTTGCAACGGAAGCATCAGATGAGCTCCATACAACTTGCTTATTTGTTGCATTATCAGGTGTTACTGTTGCCTTAAGCGGTGATGTAGCATTTACCGCAAGCACTAATTCTGACTGGCTGATTGTAACTCCTGTTACAGGAACAGAAACAGTAGTGTTATCAGTTACAACTACAGTACATTTTGCTGACTTACTTCCTGATTTTGCAGTAATTACAGCTGTACCTGCTGCTTTAGCAGTAACTTTACCTTTGCTGTTTACAGTTGCAACACTTGTCTTGTTTGATGACCATTTTACTGTCTTAACTGTTGCATTTGATGGAGAAACAGTTGCCTTAAGTGTCTTAGATGCTCCCTTTTTCAAAGAAATCTTTGTTGCAGAAAGCTTAACACTCTTAACCGGTCTGTTCTGAACCTTTACATTTACATATGTAGATTTTTTCTTATTATCTTTTCCTTTAACTGTAACTGCTACTTTAGCAGTACCTGCCTTTTTAGCTGTAATCTTACCCTTTGAGCTGACAGTTGCTACTGAAGTTTTGTTAGATTTAAAAGTTACACTCTTTTTTGCTTTGCTTGGATTAACTGTTACTTTTATTGTAGCAGTATCCTTAACATACATTGTTGTTGTCTTCTTCGTCACATTCTTTGTGCCGATTTTCAAAGTTACTGATTTTACAGTCTTTGAACTTGATGCCGCATATGCTGTTGTAACATCAGATGTAAGTACTGTTGTCACAGTCAAAGCAAATACCATCATCAATGAAAGAAGACGCTTAATGCTTGCTTTCATATTTCTCCTCCTTTTTGTAATAAAAAATAAATTATCGAAACAACTTAATTTTATACGCGAAGTAATACTGCGTCAAGATATTTTTTTGAGTTATTGTCATTTTGTAATTTTTTGTTATTTTTACACTTAGTTTGTTAATTTTATTGTTTATTATCACAATAGGTTTATCATTTTCCATATTATTTTACAGTTCTATAACTTTTTTAACCGGATATAATGTTGCAACAAAATTCATGTTAAAGTTTTCAATATTTTTCCAAGTTTTAGAATTAAAATTTTCTTTGTGGATTCCAAATGGAAGATGAAATTCCATTTCTGTTCCGTTTCTCAGTGCAACTGCATATATCCCCTCTACCTTGGGATTAGCCAAATCATACAAATTAGAATCAATTCCTGCATGCACTGCCGCTCCCTGAATGTAAAAGTCCATAATATTTACGCCGGTACTTTCATCCGCCGATATATTTTTTAAAGTAATGCTCACATCATATATTTTACCCGGAGCATATGAATAAATATCCTCTCCATTATATTTATTCAAAAACTCTTTATAAGTCATTATATCCGCACTATTTACTTTCACGCTGTAACCTTCCATTGTAAAGTCCATCAATATATCTTTTCCAAAATCCACTTCTTCTCCAATATCATAACTTTTAACCGGAGCATCTTTTATATTCCTATTGACATAGATACATCTTTTAGCATAAAGGAATACCATCAGTGCTGATAGTACAAGCAAAAGAAATGTTTTTATAATCCTTTTATACTTCATTTTTATTATTCCTCTCCTGAATATCCGTAACTTTACCATTTTCCATTGTTAAAACCATATCAGAATACTCCCACAGCTTATTCTCATCATGGCATGATATAATAATAAGTGTTCCCCTGCTTTTCTCGGATTTTAAAATTTCATCAAGCAGCTCCACTCCCTCTTTATCAAGTGCATTAGTGGGTTCATCTAAAATCAGTATACGAGGCTTTTCCATAATTGCCGCAGCAATTCCTAATCTTTGTTTCATTCCAAGAGAATATTTTTTGTACTTACGCCTGTCATCCGGCTCTAATCCCACTCTAATCATAGCTTCTTTTATTTCACTGTCTCCAATACGATTATTCAAAGAGGCTAATAATCTTAAATTATCAATTCCGGTATATCTGTCCAGAAAAACAGGATTTTCAATTAATATTCCCATTTCATCAGGAAATGACCTTGTATCTCCTAATTTTTGTTCGTCAATACAGACATATCCTTCTGTCGGATAAATTAATCCGCTTATAATTTTCATTAACATTGTCTTTCCTGAACCATTGATTCCTTTGAGTCCATAAATCCTGCCATCCTTAAATGTTATATTAATATCTTCCAGCACCGTTTTCCTTTTTATTACTTTTCGTACATTTTCTACCTTTATCATTAACATACCTCCATTTACATTTCGTCTTTTAAAATATCATATTTCCTAAATTTCAAAAGACCCGCCACGACAACCAGAACAACGATTATTCCATTTATAATAAATCCCTGTTTAAACGTAACCCCATTAGAAATGCATAATATGTTCCTTTTTATCATTGCATAATTACCAACCATAATGGGTGTGTTGTAATATGTGGATACAAATAAAATAATGGCAATTATGGCAAAACAATATATTTTTTTAAAAAACATACCAAGACACAATTGTATAAGATTTATTGTAACAGCCGTAAACACCGGAAAAACAAATATGAGTAAAATTATTTCATTTTTACTGACATCCTGTACAAAATTCATTTCCAGTATTTTTTCATTAACATAGTCTGAAAACTGTAATGATATATCAATTCCAAATACCATACAAAGAACCCATAACGTCATATACAAAATGAAAAAGCACATCAAAGTACTCTCAATAACCCATATACATTTTGATATCCACCATTCCCGGCGGCTTGTTGTTCTGGTAATAATCTGCATACCATGTCCCGTAAGATTCCCTATGGGATATTCTAATGACAGATATGATATAAACAAAAACAGAATTATCCACATAACAGGAAATACAAATTCACTTATTAAATCCGCCTTAAAAGGTTTTTTTCCTTCATATATGTAAAACAAAATGTTAGTAATTGTTGCACCTTGCCGTTCCAATGCCAGATCTTCCTTTAAAATATTGACATTTAAGTAAAAATCAATAAAAAACATTATACCCAGAACCATCATACTGGCATAACTGTAGATTCTGTAAAAAATCCCATTTATAACATCATATTTTATTAATTTAAAGAACTTCATAATGACGCCCTCTATACAATGTGATAACAAATGTTACCACAAACAGCAAAATGCCTTCACTGGCAATAACCACACCATATCTGTCAAATATAACCGGAAGTGTCTGAAGGAATTTTATCGGAGAAAACTCACAGTTTACTGCCACATGTGTATTAAGATAATCTAATAGTAGTAAACCAAAAAACGGAATAAGCATAACCAATATCTTTCTTTTTACAGCAAATGATAATGCCACAGTTGTAACTGCTATCAACCCTGCAAATATTCCGTCAAGTAATATATACATTATGGTATACAGTAAAGGATGCTCATAAAACAAACCTGACCACATACTCATCTGACCTATAGTACCATATGGATAAATACCTTCTGGTTTCAACGCCGGCAGAAACAGTGCCAGAACTAAAACATTTAATAGCAATGTAATTATTACAATAGATGATGCTGAAATAAATACTGATATGTATTTAGATATAAAATAATTTCTGCGGTTTACTCTGCAGACTATATTTTTGATATATCCCGAATTTAATTCACTTATCAAGGACCACCCATATGGAACAACTATTATAAGTGGTAAAAGAAAATAAAACAGACCGCACTCAACAGAAGAGCCATCTGCCCCAAGCCAACGTACATAAAGTGAAATCATAGTAATCATAGGATTTCCGTTTATTTTTCCTTTATTTAGTTCATTTATAGACAAGCTGCATAATCTAATTGCTCCTGCTGAATGCATGAGAGATAAAAAAATTGTAAAAATAAAAGCGATAAATGCAGCTTTATTAAATAATGCTTTTTTTAATTCTGATTTTAAACACCTCTTAAACAACTGCAATACTCCTCTCTTTTGTTCGCATTTTGGAATGGCACTAATTTACTATATATGTAATTTTTGAAATTATCATAACTCAGTACACCTACTAAAGTACCGGATTTGTTACATTTTAATTTAAGCTTCATTGAAGCACCATTTTCATATATTTTATAGTTTTGATTAATTAAATCATCAATACATACTATTTTATTTTTCATTATAAAATTCTCCTCTTGTTTTATCAAAGGGACTATATAAATATATAGCCCCTGATTTTATAAAACTAATCTGTGTCTTTTTATGAAATATATATTAGTTTACTACTGTATAGTTTCTGGTACTATCAGGACTCCAAACACCTTTAATAGTACCAGAAGCAGAACTTTTAAATCTAAGTTTTGCCAAAACATATGTATTACTTGCTCCACGATTTTCATAAATAAAGTTTGTAATACTTGATTGTACTTTAAGTTGCACTTTTGCTGATGGATTACTTCCAGTTCCTTTAGTCTCGTTATACCATAATGACGTATTTCTACTGCCTAATGTCTGTACAGTAATATACTTAGTAGGTAATTTTGTAAAATACACATATACTTTAGTAGTATTCTGTTTATCTCTTGGGAGAGTTTCATAACTTACATTTGCTTTTATTTCTCTCTCACCAATTGGCTGGTCAGATACATTTGCCGCCTGCACACTTACAGCCGGTGTCAACATTATCGTACATGCCATTAACATGCATACTGCCTTTTTTAGTACTTTTCTCATAATCGAAATCTCCTTTTACATTTTTAGTAGTATTATTTACTCAGTTTTTTAAGCTTTTTTGGCACATTAGGCTCATACATAAACCCTCTGCACGCTGTGTCTGCATTCTTTGATGCGATGTATGAAAATACTCCCAACAAACTACCTGCACTATTTCGCAACGCCCTTCCGTCTTTTCTGTCCATCAATTCACCCCTTCCTATGTTCTCTGACAAAATTTTATCAAAAATGTTGTTACCATGGCACCTTTATTAATATAACAATTAATTTAATTTTTCAACTGCAATTACCTAAACGACAATTTTACCGACACAAACAACATATATTGTAACTTGTTGTCGATATTTTTTAATGGTACAATAATATATATTAAATATATGAGTATATATTCAGGGGGTTATATGATTCAATCAATAATAAATTATTCATGGGAAATTTTCATTAATTTTTCCGAAAGTTTCTTATTCTTTATTTTTATAAATGCTAAAATGCAACCACAAAAAAACTCTTTTTCTTTTCACGGAAGGCAGATAATGTTTCTTTTTTTGCAAACTGCCCTGACATGTTTTTGCAATTTTTTTAATATTCCTACACTGATTACAGTGCTTCTTTCTTTAGTTTCAAATATAGCATTTGCGGTAATCTTTTACAGCAATACTTTTATGTTAAAGATATTTTGGGGAAGTATATATTCTGTTATCTGTATATTTGCAGAATATATAACTATGCTTATTCCACAGACATTTTCACTTATAAAGCCTGACGAACTGCTTGCCGGAGGAAGACTCCGTATTCCAATGTCACTTCTTTACATTGCTTTAATTGCTGTATTTGTCTTTTTCTCAATAAATATAGGAAGTAAAAAAATGTTTTTAACTCCGATACAAAAGTCAGCATATGTAATCCTATGTGTTCTTGGAATTGCAGTGGCACATTACATTTTAATAGTAACACTTAATGTATCACATTTTTATGCTATACAAAAACTGACAGACAGCCTGATTCTTACTAATATGTTCTTTTTGCTTCTGTTTATTGCACTTTTGCTGTTTATATATCAACTTGGTGTTTCAAAAAATCAGAATATGGTCCTTACAGAACAGTCCAAACAGTCTGCTTTAGAAAAGCAGCAGTATCAAAATTTATTAGAATCTACAAAGGCACTTCGTGAAATGAAGCACGATATTGAAATTCACCTTGATATAATACAATCATTAGCTGATAATAGCGACATCACAAAACTAAAAGAGTATATAACAGCCTATCACAACAGCATAGAGCAGACACATCATTTATTATCAACAGGCAATACTGCCATTGACTGTATACTTTCTGCTAAACTTTCACAGGCAAAGAAAATGAATATAAAATTAGATTATTCCGTTCTGATTCCTAAACCATTTCCATTAGATTCAGTTAATTTATCTTCTTTACTTGGTAATCTGCTTGATAATTCATTAGAAGCCTGTCAACGCTGCTTAACTGCTAAAACAAACAGCATACCATGGATTTTATTTTATATTAAACCCTATCTTAATATGGTTGTGATTCATATTGAAAACAGCACTCATGATATGGCAAAGATAAACAGCAAAAATACATTTGTTTCCTCAAAACACCAAAAGGGGCATGGCATGGGAATTAAACGCATTCGTTCCATTGTAAATAATGCTGATGGAATTCTCAATATTGTTCCTGAAAAGAATAAATTTACAGTACATATAATGCTTCCACTAAAGGAGGAAAATGATATTGAAAATTAAAATTACAATTATTGAAGACTGTTTAATTGAATTAAACAGATTAAGTACCGAGTTAGAAATCTGGAGCAAATGCTCCGGAATAGAAATCGAATTATACTCCTATTCTTCCGGTGAAGAATATTTTAGAAGACATCAGGAAAATGATGTCTCTGTTTTCTTTTTGGATATCCAGTTGTCAGGAATGAGTGGGATGACATTTGCAAAAAAGCTACGGGAAAGCGGTTACAAAGGGCATTTAATATTCATAACTGCTTTTCGTGAATATGTATTTGAGGGTTATCAGGTTCATGCATTGAATTATCTGCTAAAACCTATTACTGCCAATTCCCTTAAACCCTGCATGGATGAAATTGCAAAAGATTTATTAGGTAATACCTATGTATTCCGCAATAAGCATGAAATAGTACAGATACCGTACACTGATATTCTGGTATTTTCAAGTAATATGCATTATGTTGACATATTAACTACATCAAAATCCTTTTGCCAATATACCTCGCTTAACAATATAATAAGTTATCTGCCAAAAGAATTTATACGGTGCCATCGCTCTTACATAGTTAATATGTCTCATATATACAAAATAAAAGGAAATACCATAGTTCTTTCAAACAACATGAAAGTTCCCATAGGACGTTCATTTTTAAATCATGTACAAATTGAATTTTCCAATTATTCTTTTAGGTTTGACAAAGACATTTTTTAACAGGAGGACTTATGATCACTAAAATATCAACATACTTTATTAACCAAATCACATCTATATCAAATATTAATTGTGATGCCGAAGATATTGAAGTATATATTTACGGCATGGAATGCTTTCTTAATACTTTCATTACAATTATAATACTGGCAATATGGGGATTGCTGTCTGATAGCTTAACAGGTACTTTTCTATGGATAGCCGTATTTTCTTCCCTTCGTCATAACACCGGAGGATACCATGCTCATACACATGCAGGGTGCATTATCTCCAGCGTTTTACTTGGAATATCGGCTTCGTTTATTCCAATTATCAAGTATAAATACATACTTTTAATACTATTTTGCATTTTACTGCTTTTTTTAATTATTGTCTCACCGGTGTCTTCAGCAGTCAAACCTCTTACTAAAGAAGAGAAAATAAAAAACAAAAAATATGCTGTTTTAAAGTTATGTATTATATTTTTAATTTCATTATTACTTCCTCCCCAGCTTAGTATTTTTCCTGCCTATGCCGCAGTCTGCACATCATTATTAATGATTCCTGCTATATTCGTACAATAAGTGGAGCTGCACACTAATTATTCAGTGTGGCAGCTCCTTTGTCCTGCTTAATGTACATTTAAGATATTACCATTTGACTGAAGATATCCCATTACAAAGGCACGATGCTCCCTTGCATAAGCTTGAAAGAATGTCATTTTATGTTTTTCCCCTTCAAACTTATAATCCGGCAGATAATCATAATCAACAAAATCAGCCATTTGCCTTCTCCAGACACCGGACTGGTCTGCTTTAATGGTTTTAATCACATCATCTACGGCTATCAGCCACTGTTTTTCTTCAGGATGCTGTTCAGGAATAGTAAATGTGTTTCCTGTACGAAAACATCTTAAAGCCCATTCCATTTGCTGAAATGCACAGGAAAAGTCTTCCGGACCATTTTTTATAATATTTTCTCCTGTAGCTTTCCAATAAGGATGATATTGATAGCTCATACATCCATAATCCGGAAAATGACCTGCACGTCCATGTCCCAGATAAGACATGGAATAGTTGCTAGGTCCAGGCGGCGTTGCCCCTGTTTCAAAATCTTCCGGCAACGGCAAAGGATCTAATCTCTTCATATCTTTTACCTCATTCACGAAATAGTTGGGCGTACCTGAAAAATACTGATGTGCCCAGGTATCTGCCAAGACATGCATGAGAATTCCAATCATAATCAGATATTCCTTTTTTTCCTCTTGGTTACAGTGGGAAAAAACAGAAACAGACCTTTGAATCATTTGTAAAACCAAATCGCTGTTTGGCTCACATATACATAAGAAATCACGCATATCCCGTTCACTTTCCATAGGTATAATCCCTTTATAACGGAAATGTCCGTCAATATTTCCCGGAAGAAAGTGAAAAGGCATCCAAATACTTCTAACAAGTTGTAATGTAGAACTCGTTTCATTTGACAATAGAGAAGATATCTCTTCTTTAATATTTTCTGTTACGGATTGACAGGTGAAAACAGGATCCCACCGATTCAAATAAGGGTAAAATTTATCAACATTCTCTTTGGTACATTCATCTACTGTCTGGGCAGCCCAGGCAATATCAGCAGCAGACTCAGGTGTAAAACCGGCAATAACTGCAGCAGCGTAAGTTCCTTCATAATGAAAATCTCTATTCATAATCCATACCTCCATGCTTTAATAAGTAATTTCTAAGTTTTAATAAAATTTTTTTGTGACGGTACTGGAGCGTAGTAACCGGAAGTTCCATCTGTCGGGCTATGGTGCGAAGCGACTCATTGTATATATAAATTCTCTGAATCAATTTACGTTCATGGGTTTCCAATTTCTTTAAGGCACACAGTAAATTTTCCTCGTCTATGGACCGAATTACCCGGTCTTCTACAGGAAGGGCATTACTGTCTCCGAATATATCACAACCGTTCATTTCACTTGTATCTAATGCATCATAAGAAAAAACCTTATTATGGGTGTCACTTTCTGCAAAATAACGCTCTTTTCTGACACCCTTCCAATAGGTTCGGTAAATTTCTTCCGACACGGGAATCGGATTACCCTTAATCCATATTTTATACTCCATAATGTCTCCTTTTCTTTTTCATGTAAAAATAAATTAAATTCATCTTTTAAAAATCGAATATATGTTCTATAATCATCCTAGCACTATTTATTTATCATGTCAAGAACATACGTTCTAAAAAAGGAGGAGTAAAATGAAAAATGACACAATTATAATTCAAATTGCAAAACAGGATTTACAAATATTAAAGGATGCAGAGTATCATCTCTGCATTGCAGGCAGAATGAATGATACGGACTTTACCGTTGTCTGGTATGCAACAGAAAAATTTGCTTTTAATAATAAAATAACAATAAATGATGAATATGAAGTTTTTGCCAGCAACGGATGCTCAAAAAAAGTATTTGTAGATTTTCCGGGCACCCCGGCAGAGATAGGAGAAAAATGCTTAATAGACAAATACGGAATTATATCACAGGCAATAACGGGACAGAATCCAAATGCTATTGTACTAGTCAATGAATATGGAAACCTGCATCCCGGTCTTAAACGAACGGGAACCGGCATTCAGGGTGAAGAATTCAGCAATCCGCTGTTTCTTTCCCGCAATGCAATACTCCCCGGCGAGTTTGAGTATTTTCCCTCATATCAGATTAAGATATGGTTTGCACAAAATACAGAAACAGGAGAAATGATACCACAACAGAAAATGCGGTCAGCACTAACAAATTATATTCTGGTAGATTTAGAGAAAAGAAATGCTCCGGTACTGAGCTTTTCTAACGGCACCTGGAAATTTATTTAATTATTTTCGTACATATGTTCGTGCGAACGGATAAATAGTGTAACCAGTGACGTCACAAAACAAATTTAATCAGATTATATTATGGAGGTAATTATTATGTGTCAAAAATCAATTATTGTAACATTAGACCCTGCATCATTAAAGGGACTGAAAGAATCAAAATATTCTCTTTGCTTTGCCAAAAAGGTAAATGATGCCTATAACGTAATATGGAGATCAAGCAAAAAATATCTTGCCAGAAATATCTTTTCATGGAAGCCTAAATATGCGGTATTTGGTACCAACACCTATGAAGCATCAGTTAAGGTTACTGCAGATACTGCAGTTGTCAATGCAGAATTAGGACAGGAGTGCACTCTGGATAAAAATGGAATTATGAATGACGCTATTAGCGGAACACATCCAATGAGTGTTACGATTAACAATAAATATGGACCAATACATCCTGGTATAAGCCAGATATGTACTATTGACGGAATTGAAGAAACTACACCAATCTATGTGTCAAAAGATTCCCGTACAAAAGGAGAGATTATTCTGACACCAAAGGAAAAGGTTCTGATATGGTTTGAGGCAGATGTAGAAACAAGTACAATTTTCGAAGATGCAAAAACAGATGCGATTGAAATTGACTTAACCAATAAGGAGTCACAGACCATAAGCTTTGACTTTGAATCAGGTACCTGGAAAGTATTAGAAACAAAATAAAGTTTTTAAAATGAATATATGTTCTTTATGAAATATGGCTGTCACACTAAATAATCAGTGTGCAGCCATTTTTCATTTAAAAACACAATTGTTGCTAAATTCTCCAACTGTGGTGAATAATACGGACTAAAATTCATCACCTGTTGTATATCTTTAAAACTACTCAACTCCTTCAAAAATCTCCTCCAAGGTCATCTCTATATGTGGAAATTCTTTCAATCTTATAATTGTATCCGCATTATATTCTTCATCTTCTTTATCATTTACTAAAATATAATTATATTCCAATACATATTTTCCATCTTTAAGATAATATATCTCAACAAGTACTTGTGGTGAAACTATCCAGTATTCTTCCACACCCGCTTTCTCATAAGAATCTTTTTTTTCTGTACGGTCTCTTTTTGCAGTTGAAGGACTTAGCGTTTCAACAATGAATTTAGGTACTCCACTGTAATTTCTGCCTTTAAGCTGCCTGCGGTCACAAACAATCATAATATCCGGACAGACATAATCGTCATTTTCATCAGGATGATATTTAAAATCCAAATTTTCCATAAATACAAGACATAAACTATCCTTCAAACTATTTTTGATAATAGCATAAATGTTACCATTAATGATTCCGTGACGATAATTCGGTGCCGGTGACTTGTCATAAACTACACCATTCATTTTTTCCTGTTTTCTTTCATCCCTTAATGGCGGCATATAATCAAATCCCTTCTTTTTCAGATATTATATCACAATTCCAAAATCTTTAACAGATAATTGTTTTACACATATCTAACGCCGATGCAATAACTGCATCCATATCATAATACTTATACTCTCCAAGTCTTCCACCGAATATAACTTTATCTTCTGCATCAGCAAGCTTCTTATACTCAGCATACAACTTTCCGTTTCTCTCATCATTCACCGGATAATAAGGCTCATCCCCCGGCTTCCACTCCGAAGAATACTCCCGGCTTATAACGGTCTTCGGCAAATCATTTCCCTCTTTGTCTTTTCCGAATTCAAACCATTTATGCTCAATAATTCTTGTCCAAGGTGTTTCCCTGTCTGTATAATTTACTGCTGCGTTTCCCTGAAAGTTCGGCTGATTAAGAATCTCTGCATCAAAACGCACTGAACGGTACTCCAATGTACCAAGCTTAAAATCAAAGTACGCATCAATGGCTCCTGTATATATTACTTTATCCGCCTGTGAATCTAATTCTTCCTTGTTCTCCAGATAATCCACACCAAGCCTCACTTCAATGCCATCTAACATATTGGCAACCATCTTTGTATAGCCTCCAACCGGAATTCCCTGATACAAGGCATTAAAATAATTATTATCAAAGGTAAATCGAACCGGAAGCCTTTTAATTATAAATGACGGCAGTTCCGTACAAGGACGTCCCCACTGCTTTTCGGTGTATCCTTTTATAAGCTTTTCGTAAATATCTGTACCAACAAGGCTTATTGCCTGCTCTTCTAAGTTTTTGGGTTCTGTTATACCTGCTGCCTTTTTCTGCTCTTCAATTTTTTCTTCTGCTTCTTTTGGTGTTACCACACCCCACATTTTATTGAATGTGTACATATTGAAAGGTAATGAATATAATTCCCCATGATAATTTGCAACTGGAGAATTTGTAAAACGGTTAAATTCGGCAAACTGATTTACATAGTCCCAGACCTGCTTATTATTGGTGTGGAAAATGTGGGCACCGTATTTGTGTACATTGATTCCTTCAATTTCTTCGGTATATACATTTCCTGCGATATTAGGGCGTTTGTCAATTACGAGAACTGACTTGCCTCTCTTTTTTGCTTCGTGTGCAAAGACAGCTCCGTAGAGACCTGTGCCTACGATTAGATAGTCATATTTCATTGTACTATTCCTTGTCTATTTTAATTTTGTTGAAAAAATCTATTTTATCCAACTTAGAAAAAAGTGGTTTTTCCATAACTGTTATTCTTATCCTATCAATTACCAAACATACAACATATACCAATAATACTGCAAAAACAGAATGTAATACAATATATTTTGAATTATAAACTGATATATTATTAAAAACATCACACCATAAAAATCTTCTCATCGTATTACTATTTGCATGTATTAATAAAATTCCAAACGTTGACGCTGCGGCTATATTAATAATCCTGATATTATGAATCCTAATATTCTTAAAAAATAAAAACATTGATACTGAAAAAGTAACCGCTAGAAATTTATGTGAATCATGAAAGAAAAAATAACTTTCAAGACCCATTATCCTGCCTGTTAAATCAATCACAGCTACACTTCCAACCATTAAAACTAACGAAATTATAATTCCATACAATGCTGTTTTAGATTTTTCAAATAATCTGTTGGGATATAATCTGATATATCCTCCTATAAAGTACATTGTAATCATCCATCCCAGAAAATCAAAAGTCTCATGCAACATAAACGTTGAAAATACTGTAAAATATATAATCAGTAATAATATTAAATACTCATATTGCTTTTTACTCATTGCCTTAATAAGCAAATTTAGATAAGGTATAAATAGAAAAAATACAACATATGTACCTACATATTGTTCACCGGCTTCATAACATATATTAAAAACTGTTTTTACTAAACCCTTTACTGAAAACGGCTCATAACCACTTATTAAAAATATGAGATAAAATAACAGATAATAAAACTTCACTTCTAAATAAATTTTTAAAAATTTTTTGAGCGTAATATTTTTATTTACCATGAAATAACCTGTAATTAATGTAAATCCATTAATTGCCGTTTTCCCAAACATACCAAATAATTATAAATAAAACATATTAATTGTTACATTTGTATAATTATACAATCCACTCAAGCCAGAATTAACTACATAATGATGTGCAATTATTAGCAATATAAGAATTATCCTCATTAACTCAAAGTTAGAACTACGCTCTACCCCCTATTTTCCTTAATTATTCCATTCATTTCCTGCCCTTTCTTCATTAAATTTCTTCTCTAATTTTTCCAAATCCCTACTTCTTTCTTTTATTCTGCGGCACGGAATTCCTGCATAAATATTCCATGATTCCAACTTTTTATTCACCATAGACATGCAGCCTACAGCTACACCTTCCGACAGCACCGAACCGGGTAAAATTACGCATGAAGAACCTACAATAACATGTTTACCTATTAATACAGGTGCACTTTCAACATTCTTATACTGTTCAGGCACCATAGGATTAGTCATCGTCAGACCGGAATAATCATCACTGATGCTATAGACACTGATTCTCGAAGATAAATTTGCATAATCAGATATAATGATTCCTTCTTTACCGCCATATAATGCCGTATAAGCAGCAATATGGATATAATCACCTAGTTCTATGTGCCCACTTAATATACAAAAATCATCTACCCTGACATTATTTCCAATAATTATATCAGAAACACCATAAAGGCTCGCCTTCCTGCTTATTAAAACATTGCTTCCAACTTTTTTAAACCCTATTTTTTCAAGCTCATCTGTACTATAAAAACTGTTCATCATCTATACCTCATTCATCTCAGCATTTATATAATTTACATTTTCATTGAAACAATAATATCACATATTCTATTAACATCTTCTAATGAAAGTTCAGCATATAAAGGCAGAGTTAGTACCCTCTTGCTTATATGCATAGCAACAGGTGTAAGATTTGCATCATATTTACCATGAAAACAGTCAAATGTATTTGTCAAAGGATAAAAATATTTTCTTGCACCTATATTATTTCCCTCCAGCTTTTCAAACACTTCATTTCGACTAAAACCAAAAACCTTTTCATCAATTAATATTGGAAAATATGCATAATTAGGTTCTACATCCTTTTGTACAGTATTAAGCCTTATTCCATCTATACCACATAATCTTTCTCTATAGCATTCAACAACTTTTTTCCTTTTTAGGATTTCTCCGTCAATATGTTTTAGATTACATAATCCCATTGCAGCACAAAACTCATTCATTTTGGCATTTGCTCCTATTCCATCAACAGTTTCCGTATCACGTATGCCAAAATTCTTTAACCTGTATAATTCTCTTCCAAAGTCCATATCCTTAAAACATACTGCACCACCTTCAATAGTATTAAATACTTTTGTAGCATGAAAGCTAAAACATGATACATCTCCAAAATTGCCAATTCCTTTTCCTTTGTAACGCTCTCCAAAACCATGTGCTGCATCATAAATTACTTTTAATCCATACTTCTTAGCTATTCTCTCTATCTCCTCAATATTACATATGTTACCATATACATGAACCGGAAGTATGGCAGAAGTCCTGTCTGTTATAAGACTTTCTATCTTTGACACATCTATTGTATAATCATCTTCATTGATATCACAAAATACTGGTTCCAATTTGTTACGCACTATCGCATGTGTTGTAGATGCAAATGTAAATGGCGTTGTAATAACTTCTCCATGCAGATTCATTGCCTGCATTGTCAGTTCAAGTGCCATATGTCCGTTTGTTAAAAGCTCAACATGCCCAACTTCAAGATATTTCACAAGTTCTTCCTGTAATCTTACATGTTTTTCACCCATATTTGTAAGCCAATGTGTATCCCATATATCCTTTATTTCATTTACATACTCATCTAAAGACGGCATTGACGATTTGGTAACCAGTATTTTATTTCCCATCTTTTACCTCCTACTATTTCGGCATTTTAATCAGCCAAGACTTTTTTCCATGCTGCGATATCTTTTTCATCATTATATGAATCAGCAGTTTCTAAATTATGCATTCTGTCAGACGCATCATAAAAGCACAATTGTTCCAATGAAATTTCCTGTATATCAGCTATATCATATAACTTAAATCCTAAATCCTTAAAATGTTTCCACATAGAATTATCACTTCTGATATACAGTTTTTTACCCATACGAAGCATTATCCATATATTCCCCAATGCCTGTTGTCGGTTATTATTAAAAATGCCAATATCACATGTAGACAAAAGATTATGGTATTTTTCTATATCCATGAACTCAGTTATTGGTATAAAATTATTTCCAAAAATATCTTTCCCTTTTCTGATAACCTCTTCCCTATAATTTTCATCTCCATATGACAATGGACAAATAATATTTATATCTTTCTCCTCCTTAAGATAACTCAACTTTTCAAACATTTCTATATGCTGATTTTCAGGTGTAGATGAATTACCTACAAGAATCCTTTTTTTGTTATCTTCGTGCTTCATATTTCTATACATATCATAGTTAATTTTCTTAGTAGGGTCACTCGGCATTGGTGCAACAAAATACTTTTTATCAATCTTTAATATATTACTTATTTGGATACAATCTCCATCAACAAGCATAATATTAGCTGCTATTTTCTTTATGCAGCTTTTTAAAATATGCTTCCTTAATTGAGTCATTGGCCCTTTATGATTCCTATACATATAGAAATCTCCGCCCCAAAATTGAAAATATGTCTTTTTTAATATACTATCAGGAAAACGAATCAAATATTTTTCCATACCAAAAATACCAGTGCCAATTATTTTATATGCATCTTCAAAACTTTTCCTTATTTCACCATTTCTAATTAAACATTTATATGATTCAATATAAATAACATTATTTATATTTAAAACATCTAACTCTTTATCAGTCTTTAATGTTATGAACAAATGACTATAATCTTTCATATAGTATTCCATAAAATTAATATATCCTGCCGTAAATTTATCACGATTTACAATGTGAACTATCTGCTTCATATTATTTCACCTCTCTATATGGCATTATCCTTCTTGCTATCCTTTAATATACTGATAATAAAATTTAACCCCGGCTGTTTTGTAAACACAGAACCTGCCAAATATACAATTCCTCCACATAAAATCTGTATAACAATACACAGAAAATCAGGAATATCAAAGAAAGATATTGGATATATTACTATTCCCATAAAAATTGATAGCAAAAATGCAGGTAACAAGTCTTTAAGCTGCTCTGAATATTTGTAATTCAATAGTTTCCTATTCGGAAAGGCATTTATAATTGTACTAAGAATATCAGTAACAATGAAACTGCATGCTATTACAAAAGGTCCATGTTTTACTGAAATAATAAGTGCTGCTATACCTACTGCTTTTTTTATCACTTCTAATTTTAAATATAAATCACTTCTTCCTATAGCTTTAATTGCCTGTAGATTAGCAACATGAATCGGCCATAATCCATATGTAAAGCAAAATACCCTCATAAAAGGAACACATTCTATCCACTTTTCTGTTAGAACAAGCCTTACTAACGGCTCCGCTATTACACCAATTCCTATTAGTAAAGGCCATATGACAAACGAACTTACCATAATTGCACTACGTGTCATATTTTTTACCTTTTTACTATTATCCTGAATATTAGATATTACAGGAAAAAGTACTCCGGAAATAGCCGCATTAACATTTACAACTATTAACTTTGGATATTTATCACCTTGGTTATAATATGCCAAATCACTTGATTTGTACAATTTACCAATTATAAGATTTCTTAATTCATTATAACCTGTATCTATAAGACCCGAAACCAATATTTTCCATCCATAACTAATAAGACCTTTTGCACGTTTCCAGGAATATGTGAAATCAGGCCTCCATTTTACAGTAAACCAAAGTACTATTGTATCAATGCACACATTCATTAAATCTTGTATCACTAATGCCCATATGCCATATCCGGTATACGCAGCAACAATACCGACAACCCCTGAAATAACCGTACCAATTAGTGTAGACCAGAAGAAAAGCCTGAACATCATATGTTTCGAAACATATGCCTGTTGTACAGAATTTACCGCTGAAATTGGAATCCTTATAGCCAATACCCTTAATACAGGACATAATATAGGCATACTATAAAACCGTGCGATATATGTGGCAGAAAAAAATAGCACCATATAAATTAACATTGACATTATAATATTAATATAGAACACTGATGAAAAGTCTACATTATCAGCGTCTTTTTTCTGTATTAACGAATTTCCCAGTCCACTGGCAATAAACACATTGGCAATATTGATAAATACCATTACCAGTGCCACTGAACCGTAATCTTCAGGCAATAAAAATCTTGCCAGAACTATAGAGACTATCAGACTGACTAACTGTGCCATAATACGTTCTCCAAATCTCCACATTACACCTGATAATACTTTTTTCTTATTCATTTCTTATTCCCTTTTTTACTGCTATCTAAACAGTACTAATTCATTTTAATATTTTTGAATATATCTCATCGATATGTTTTATATATTTAGTGTTATCAAAATTCTCTATTACATATTCCTGACCTTTAACAATTTTTTCTAAAGTTTCTTTCTTATTATTATATGCCTCTAATATCTTATCAGCCAGACTCTTACTATTACCTTGTTTATATATATATCCCCTGTCTTCATTTTTCCCTATAATTTCTATTGTTGCACCTGTATCTGCTCCAATAACGCACATTCCAGACAGCATTGATTCAAGTGTCACCCTGCCCAATCCTTCCATTTTTGAACACACAACAGCAACATCATTATTTTTTCTATAACTTGATAAATCAGAAGAGTGCGGGAGTACCTCGATTATATCTGTCAATTCATTATCAAATGAATATTTAGCAATACTATTAATATAATCCTTACTTCCCTTACCGACTATCTGCAAACTAATATCTTCTCCTTTTGAGTGTAATATATTTACAGCTCTGATAATGTCAAATACTCCTTTTCCATCACTTAATGTTCCACAGAACAATACAGAAATCCTACTTTTTTTGAATTTTTCATCATTATAAGGAATATAATATTTGCCAATATCTAATCCATTATATATTCTTGTTGATTTAACATGATATTTTTTTAAATAGTATTTGCATATAACATCTGATATAGAAATATTATATACCGATTTAACAAATAGTTCTTTCATTTGTCTTTTATTCATATATTCAAAGCCAAAGTCTAATTCCATAAACTCCCTCAAATGCCATATGTGCTTTGTATCTGTAAGATTTGCCGCCCTTGCTCCGACATCTGTTGCTGTAGAATTAGAATGTACTATATCTATAGATTTTTTATTAATAATTTTTGCAATTCTATGAACAGCAATAAAATTAACCACTTTTTTAATACTTTCCCTAATAAGGTGCTTTTTCCCAACTATTCTATAATCAAAAAAATAACACACTGATTTAAATTCAACATCTTCCTTTGCTAATGCTTTCCCTAAATCTCCGTTTCGAGGAATAATAACATATATTTCGTAATTCAATTTCTTAAGAGCCTTTATTTGATCCACTAAAGAGAATGATGCTCCATTCATATCTGCTTCATGAGTTACATAAAGTATTTTAACTTTTCTCAATGGTTATTCCTCCCATTATAATTAACTATCAAATTATGTTATTTAATTTTATATAGATTCCATTTCCAACTTATATATTGTACTGATTTTACCCAATCATATTCTTTATCTCCTAAAAACTTAATATGATCAAAATCTTTATCAAATGGCAATGCAATATAGTATATATTTTTATATTTATCAAAAGTTTCAATATCAAGTTCATCCATATTGTTAAGAATCAGCATATTCAATTTCTGATATCTGCTGTCATTCTGCATTTCATCAATTTTATCAGCACAGTTAATATTAAGTTGTTTCGTTTTTGTGTCCCAATAATATTGATTTATCCCTGCCAGATTTACACCAAAAATGCTTGCTGTCGTACCATAAGAATCACGATATTCACATGGCATAATAATAAGGGTATCACTGTCATAATTAATCTTTTCTAATGTTTTGTCAAAACATTTACTCAAATGTGAACATTCCATATTATACATTGCACTTGTATTAATTATAGTAGTATGATAATCATGTTTCCCATTAATAACAATATTATTATTCCTGTCTAAGGATATTGTACTTGGAATTAATATATCACTTCTGCCTGTTCCCTCTGTCATAAAAATCGATTTTGATATTGGGTCAAAAGTATAAAAATTTGATGCTAATAGTATAAAAATTATAATAACCGAAACAATTTTTCTGATATTCGATTTATTAAAAATAACAGCTATTGATATTACTGCCCCAAAAGAAACAAAAAATGAAAAAGGCAATAAATATCTATAATGATTATAAGTTATATAAATAGAATTATATGCCAGAAATGATAGAAATGAAATTACTATTCCTAACATTATTTCTCCCTCTATAATTATTTTTTTCTTTATAAACTTAATTCCTTTATAAATAGCATAAAAAATAAAAGCCAATATTAATGCATACAAAATCCAATTGAAATTTATATAAATCATCTGTTTAAATTTTTGTAAAATGTAATCCTTATATATCGCAACTGAATTTAATTTGTAGCCTGCTTTAATATTAGTATCTGCTCCGGATGATTGAGATATGCTATTTGCCCATCCTTTGTTTTCTGAAGCAAGATAATTAATTATCCATAATATCCCTCCAACTGTCATTAAACAGAGGTCTGGTAATAATATCTTTTTAATATTTCTATTTCTAATTAGTCTAAATAATACAATACCTATAATATAGAATCCATATAATATACATCCGGTTTCTTTAGAAAAACATAGCAATATACCACAAAACGACTGCAAGATATAACGTTTTTTAATCCCGCAGTAAACCATCCATGTTAGGAAACAAAGCAGCGGAAAATCTGTATTTATTTCTCCGATAACGGACAGCATCATGGGCGATAAAGCAAAAAGTGAAGTGTATAAAGCTTTTTCAATTTTATCTCTATCAAGAAATATAGAATCTATTATGCCATAAAAACAGTAAATAGTAATAAGTGCCATAATACAATGTATAATTCTTACGCCAATTACATTATTAGGTGTAAGAAATTCACCAAGCATCAAAAATATTGTATATCCTTGCGATGTATGACCTGCCAGCATTAAACTCTTAATGCTTGTAAAATCCCAGTTTTTCATTTCACGCAGATTCCTGTAATATATAAAGCCGTCCAAATTAAGCCATGAACCAAGAATGGTGCAAAAACATAAGATAAAGATTAAAAATATAACAAATAAATACCTTTTATCTTTAATAAATTTTATGAAATTAAATCGGTATTTTTCTACAAAAAATAGGCTGAATACAGTAAATATAAATAAACCGTTTATAAGTATGGAACCTATAGTAATTGCAGCCAAATTGGATTTATCACTATACTGTGATATTAGTGCAAAATCCCAGAATAGAACAAATAGTAATTCTATGGGCAATAATTCAAGTAAAATATTTAAACGGTTTCTTTTAATTTTATCGATTAAGTTCATCAGTATCCTCCAACGCTTGTCTTAATGCTTTTAAATATCCATAACCAAATTTCTCATCAGGTTCTAAATATCCCCCTTCTGCCCATTCATTCCATGCAAATACAAAAATCATATCTTTCTTATAATCTTCTCTGGCATGCTTAATCTGCTGTTTCATATACTTATAAAACTTTTTAGGGCTTGCTCCTTGTATTACCTTACCTTTTTTTCCATACCTTGGTGTATTATCCCAGTCCACAAATGCCCCTGGAATCCTTTTTTCATCCTCTGGTTTTCTATCCAAAATCGCATGCCATACTTTATCATAATCTATTACTGTAAGATTTTTCACTTTTCTTATTGACCTGCCTGTATTTTTCTGTAAAAAAAGCAAAATCCATTCTTTTGTTTTATCAATCCTTCTACGAAGTTTTGACTGTATATCATACTGTGCAAAATCCGGTTGATATTCTATTTTATAACTGAATCTGGAATCATCACTATTTTTATTAAGGCAAAAATCCTTCTGCTGCGATGCAAATTCAATGCCATCAAATCCATTCTCAGAAGCCCTTTTATTTAAATAATCAAGCATTTCATTTAAATTATCAATCTGCTCCGGTCTGTATATGACAAATAATGGTTTATTATTATTTTTTATATATCTGTCATCCTTAAAAAATGGCAAAAGATATTGAAAATGCTTTTCCCATGAATCCTCTTTTCCATAAGTTTGTTTCATTAATACTTTCGGATTCTTAGAATCTGTTGCCCATGCATTTGTCCATGTTTCATTTGCCCAACAAAAACAATATGGAAAATCAATACTCTTATCTTCAAGATAGTTTTCCATAGGTTTTTGAAGTAACTGTTTTCCTTCAAACCAATAATGATACACACAAAAACCATATATACCATATTTTTGTGCCATATTTGCCTGCCATTTCATATTCGATACATCTGCCAAATCATAATAATTTTGTTTTAATGGAATCCTCGGCTGATAATGATCTTCATAAAGACCTTTGGCCTGTTTCATATTGCTCCATTCCGTAAAACCTTCACCCCACCATTCGTCATTTTCTTTTGTTCTATGATATTGTGGCAAATAGAATGCAATTATTTTCACTTTTTATCCTCCTGATTTAGACTTTCCTACCATGAAACATATTTTTATAGTAAATCTTTGCTTTTATTCCATATACACTTTTAGCTGCAAAATAATATAAATATACAGACAATTTTTGCGGTAATTTTAACCTTAAATAATATTCTATAGTCTTTGAAAATGACATTTTCTTTTTCTTTTTTTTAAGTGTCACAGATGATATTTTGTTAAAATAAAAATCATATTTCTTACTAAATGGATGACAGTTATTCTCATCCCAAGGTCTATTGGTGAATGTATCTATAAAGTGATATATAACAACATCATCACATACATTTCTTAAATCCTGTAAAGAATAAAATTTGTCACCTGCATCCTTCCACCCGAATCTTTTAAAATATTTTTCTGTTCCAAAAATCTCAAATTGTGCAAGATAATTATATTTAGGATTTAATCTTTCAACATCATTTCTTAGGATAATTGATATAGGATCTTCTTCTGGAAGCATATATCTTCCAAATATATTTTTTAAATGATATATGAGTTTTTCCTCTACCCGTTTTTCTCTCCATACTGATAAGTCATAAACTATCACACCAGTATTAAAATGTTCGTTATTTCCTATACCTGCATATTTTTTATACCTTGAATATATTCCTTCCAGACCCATTGCACAAGGGTGACCTTTCAAACTCATTTTATCTAATTCTTCAATTGAACCATCTATAACTGTATCTGCATCTATTACAATAAATCTGTTAATATCTTTTGGCAAAAAATTGCTTAACATTAATTTTACATATGCTGTATAACTCCCATTCCAAGGCTCTACATCCATTTCTTTCAGCATTTGAATAATGTTATTTATATCTATAAATTTAACAGTTCTTCTATACTCATGTACCATTTGGAATAATTGATTTTTACTTTTATCCGAAATACCTCCATCAAATATATATATATTAATCTCATCAACTTCTTTGTTATTATACATTAATGAAAATATTGATACAGCACCACAAATTATATAGTTTTCATCAAATATATATCCGATATTCATAATTCACATCCTGATTTTTGATTTAAAATCCTTAAGTACTTTACTAAAGTACTGTGTCCAAGACATTGTCCTTCTACACGAATACACTAATAATACCTATTTATAGTGTCAGTGTCAAGATATATTGATTGACTAAAATGTCAAATTTTCACAAAATTACAAACTTTATCACTTATTTGCCCATATAATATCCAGACTTATAATTATTTCTTCTATGTTTTCCGCCAGAAAAATCATTCCCTAGCCTATTATATTTAATAAATTTATTATATCTATTTTCCTTTTTAAATATCTAAAAATCAAATCCCACAATTGTTCCGTAACTTATCGCTTGATTAAAAATCCATTTTAGTTTAGCCAATTCTTCACATCTGCTATTTTCCATTAATTGATTTATTACATCTAATGCAATCGGAATTTCACTAAGTTCCAGTACTTCCTCTTCATAATCATCAATAATTATATTACACTTTTCATTTATCTTATCAAAAACTCCTAATTTATCCAACTTACTATACTGCTCATCATTTAATATTAGTTCTTCCATCTGTTCACTACTCTGAATTCCATAATCATAATCCCGCATAGCCTGCCTGTTCTTAGGAACTCTAATATATCTTTCTCTTATCATATATCTCCCTGCTTAATTGCCACCTGACGCAATTCATATTTGCAATTAATATCTTGTCCAACCAAGTAAAAAGTTTTTAGAATCTTTAATATCCACAATATTCTGTATATCAAAATTATCATTTTTTAGTTCCAGTATTTTTCCATTAATCATATTAACCAATTTTTATCTTTTGAATATAACATAATATTAGAATTTGCATATAATGGCACTCTGAATATTAACAATTTAACTTGTTCTGTCAATCCCTGAATACATTTTAAATCAGCCAGATTAAATGAATATTGTTCAAATGACATTTCAATATCATTTTCATCAAGCAGGATACCGCATATATATTCTTGAATAAAATCAATTTCTTCTATATTTTCAAACTTAATAATGTAAGTGTTGTGTAATCCTATATATGAAAATAATATATTATAACTCTTCTCTATTTTTTCAATAATACTTTTATTTCCTCGGGAGTTAAATATTTTTATTACTATTTCTATTCGTTTAAATTTATCATTTAAACAATTTACTAATTGTTTTTCAAAATTATGTTGAAGATTATTTAACCCAATATCAAAATCGTAATCCATGGATGTAAAATCTGAAGTCGCATAGAATGACAAATATAATCCATAAAATTCCAACTTCTGTTTTACTAAATCAAACGGAAAATAATTATTATATTCCAATTTATTGTTTTTTGTTCTAAACAACTGTCTCCTATCATACATAAAATTCAATTTTGTCATATTAAAAAAAATTTTTTGATAAATTGTTTCATTATTATATGTATATATCTGTATTCCTTCACTCATATAAATAATCTCCTAAATTGAAAATTCCTCCGTCACCTTCAATCAGATATTTGTCACCGTTTGAAACATTTACCATATACGCACCATCCTAAGCTTTAGTAATCACACAATACAAACTTTTGAAATTGACTAATATATTCTTCTGGAAATATATTTGTTAACTCAGTTATTGTATATTTACTTAATACATCATTAACTATGCTAATAAAATATTCTTTCCAACCAAAATGATTTTCCCAAAAATCAGACTCTATAATAGTAATCTGATAAAGAACCTCTCCATGATAATGTATACCATATAAAATCGGATAGTGCACTAATACGTTAGAAAGAACGGGTACTACATATTCTAATAATTTTTTTTGTTCCAGACATACTAACCATTCATAAAAGGAGTAATCTTTCAATTCATTTTTTACAACATTAGTATAGTATATACCTCTAATCTCAAGAAAATGAGCAACCTCCTTTTTTGTCAATAGCTCACTTCCTTTTTTACTAAAATTATCCTTTAGTTCATTGCTAAGTATTATCCCTTTGTCAGAATTTTTATATAATTCAAAAATTTCTTCACTTTTTTTGCAATTTTCAAAATGTTCTTCAAATAAATCCATTAGATTCTCCTTTTATAATAATGATGTTATCAATCAAGACAGATTACTTTTTCATCATCTGCATAACAATTATTATAACTCTTCTTTATATGGCGGTCGAACCATATTTAAAAAACATTCCTCAACTGCCCCGAATATTTTAAAATTTTTTCTTGCCATATTCAAAGATACCTTATTTGCTCCTATAATAACATCAGGAACATTTTGAGCTACTTCATCATATTGCCAAAAGCAAACTTCACAAATATCTGTAATTACATTATCTGAATCATCAATAGTTAAATAACCACAACAGGGACATCTTTTCATAAAAATCTCCTTATAAATTTATTTTTATGCATATTTCCCAATTTGTTCTAACCAATATGCTATTCCAGCTTCAGGTTTAAACATGTTCCTTCATTGGATAAAATTATGGAGTTGTTGAAGTCGGTTTCTTCTCTGGAAATTTTCTTGTCTTAATCCCCACATAAAAATTCTAACTAGTTAGGAAGCCGCATAATATAAGCTTTTAATGCTCTTTCTCCCTTTTGTGTTTTTAATAAATCTAATGCATTTCTTCCATCAAATTTATGGAGTGGTGCATGCAACCAATTATATCCCTCATCATTTCCTAAAATAGTCAACACAACGTCAACAATATCCTGTGGAACTTTTTCAATATATATATTTAATTTATCAAAGCACTTAACATACTTATTCCATTCATCCTCTTTATACTCTCTTGCAAAAAATTCAAGCATATCCATAATTATATCACCCTCTTTGCGTTGAAAAGAATAATATTAACTCCTCCCTCTGTCCTTGTAGAGGGTGCAATTAAACCTCTTTATCTCCGTATTATAGTACCTCTGACACATGTAGTAAAGTTCGTTTTCTGCTGTTCCTTGACAAATTTTATATATTTCCCGACATAAAAGTCAAACATTCATACAATCTATAACTTTTATACCATATTTTATCCTATAAATTAATCAACATAAAGAAACTCTCTTGTATATTCTGTTTCCTCAATTTTTAATTTCCCTTCCTCTAATCTAATAATCAAAGTAACTTTAGGCATTGTTTCTTTATCATTAATCAGCCCTTGTGGCTTTACACTACTTGGCTGTGCAAATGCACATTCATTACATGATAAAAGAAATTTTTGCATTTTCAATTTATCTACTGATATTTTATTTTGTTTATAGTTGTTTCTCACATATTCTATTGCTAATGCCTTTTGTAATTGTTTTTCCATCATTCTTTGGCTTATTTTTTCCATGTTACTAATCTCCTATTTCAAAAATATTATATTTTCTGATTGATAAACCTATTTAAAAAGATTTATGGAGTTGGAAGTCCTAAAATATAACCCTAGTAAAAAAATTCTTCCACTCATTAAATATCTTGCACTTCCATTTTTTTTGAAACGGCTTCACAAAATTTTTCCAATATTGTTTCAATCCTTTATTATTATCTATGACAATTTCCGGCAAGACATGTAACATATCCGCTATATCATATGCGATATCATACTCTTGAGCTAATATGTGTGTTTTCATGAGTTCTAACGCTCTAATAAAAAATTCTTTTATTTGCTTATCAGGTATCATTTCTTGCAATTCAGCTTCTTCGACTATTAATTGCCCTTTCCATTTTGGCATTAAACAATATATCATTTTGCACATTTCATCATTTCTAATATTACTATTTATAGCATTAATAATAATATCAATAACTTGAGAATTATTTTTATCTTTTATGTCAAAACGTATAAAAACAAATATTCTGTGCAAATTTTTCCACATACTTACTGTCATTCAGATTCCTTCTTTTATAATAATTTTTATAAATATAATATCAATAAATTATTTAGTTTCCTTACTAACGTTTTTCAAAATATCACTCATAATTCTTACAGCATTTTTGGGATATCCAATATCATCATATGGTATAGAATAGATTTCCTTTCCTTCAAGTATAAATTTTAGAATATACTTATTTAGACTTTTTTCTATATGATTGTATATTCTTCTGCTTTTGCGTATAAATCTATCAATCACTTTATTTCTTGGAATTATCCATTTAGAATCAAAATGCTCTATAATTAATGTATCAAACTCCTTTGGAAAACTTGGTTCAAACGTTTCACTAATTGGTATGGAAAAATAATATAAGTCATATTTTTGATACATCTCACCATTTAAAACAGCTTGTTCACATTCTTCTTCAATCCGTTTACTATCATAATATTCAACATGAGCATCTTTATTACGCTCCAGCATACTTGCTAATATCCATGGATTAATTCCACACCACCTGCTTCCATAACCAAAATCCCAGTCTATAAACATTTCATCATTAGTAGCAATACAACCTTTTCCATGAAGTATATATTTAATACCATTTACTTCAAATTCTGTTCCCCAATGTGTTTCCTTGTATTTCCAAAATTCCTCCTTTGATTTTAAATTTAGTCCCTTTAATAAATTGATACATACATAATTAACATTTTCTATGTATTCATTTATAATTATCCTTAATTTTTCTTCCATAAATACCAACCCTGTTGACCTAATTTTAGTTTGTCAGCCTACCATCCAACAATTAACCTCCTTATTTCTTAACAGTTTCCACTTATCATTAAAATGTTCTATTATAATAGAATCAAATTGCTCCGGAAATTGTGGTTTAAATGTTTCTTCTAATGGAATCGTATAGTAATATCGCCCATTAGAACAATACATTTCACCTTTAATAACCGCTTCTTCACATTTTGACTTAATGAAATCTCCATCATAGAACTGAATATATTCACTTCTATTTGTTTTAAGTGTATTTGCAATAAACCAAGGGTCTATACAACACCAATGACTTCTTCGTCCAAAATCCCATTGTATGTATTTATTCTCATAATAAGCATCACACCCGGCACCATGAAATTTATAGTTAACTCCATTTATATTTAATTCCCATACTCTTTGTTTACCCATATATAGGTATTTAGTAAGTTCAGTTTTATCTTTTAATTGTAAATTTTCAAGTAAATCAGTGCATAATACAGCCACTTGTTCAATAACTTTTTGAAATTTGCCAAACCATCTTTTCAATTTACCATTTGGTATTTTTATTATCGCAGTCTCCTTACCAGCAATCTCCCTCGTAACTCCACTTTCTTTAATAGACTTATGCCAGCAAGAAATTCTCCAGTGTTTATTTAAATTATTTTTTCTAACGCAGGATTAAAAATCTGCATAATTATTGCATAACCAATCATCTTAATTCCCTCATACATTTCTATTTCTTTTCCAACCCATAAACAATTAGGATAATCTTCTGGAGATATAAAGGTTATCATTCCTTTTATTCCATCTGCACTATCCTCTATATTATAATAATGGTGCACACCTGTTGTTAAATATCCCTCTTGAATCATATGAGCTGGTCTATAACCCTCATAAATATTATTTTTCCTATCACCAGTAAAGTGAAACATTGCTTCAACATCATACTCAAACTGCATTAATATCTACCACCTTATTATAAAGTAGTAGTGTTTATAGTCCCTCTCCAAGGACTTATTCTATACCATTAAAAAATCTAACATATACGGTTCAACAACTGATGTACCTGACTTATACTTCAATTTGTATATTGGGACAAGATTAATTTTATTTAAACCGAACTGCTTATTTTAATTACTTTTCCCCGTTATTAAAAAATTGAATCCTTCACATACAATAAAATATATGAAATCATAGGTTTTTAAAATTAAAAATCTATATTTTTGTTTTGATAAACCATACTCATCCAACCATCCGGTATCTAGCACCTCTACAAAATTACTCTCTAAATCCCATTCTTTCCAATTAAATATTTCATACTCTTCGCAGCGATAAAGTTTTACCCCATAGAAATTAAGTGAAACAAAATACCATTTATAATTCTGCAGTCCCTCTTTACAATACCGGCTACTTATATGAGCATTTATTGTTATATTGCCCAGTGATTGTGTAAATTCGTCTACAATTATAGAATCTCTATATTTTAATATCCCCAATTCTATTTCTAATGATTTGTTTCTAATATTCAAATTATACACTCCTCCTTATAATGTCAATCTCTCTATTTGAAATCAATACCCTTGGCTGCCGTAACAGTGTAAAACCTCTTTATCTCCGTATTATAGTATTTCTGACGTATGTAGTAAAGACTATTTACAAGGCGGACGCAGAAAACGGACATATTGACACTGGTTTGTTCCTGCTGTTCCTTGGCAAACTTTTGAAAAAAATTTTATACTATTTCCCGTTTTAATTAAAAAACTTCATCTTTTAAAACTCATTTAATCTTTTATATAAATTTTATTTATTTTTATAACTTTTTATCAAATTAATAATTATTATTAAATGAATCAAAAATGAAGATATAGCACTTAATGTATTTGAGAAACAGGATATTAGCACAAATAAAACTGAAAGTATGATTGGTGGTATAAAAAACAAATACCATTCACCAGGATGAATAATTATGTCAATGATAATTATTATAATCCAAAATATCCATGTTATAGCTAATGATAAAATCACTTTCTTCCCCCATTCTAATAAGTACGTCTTCTTGTATAGAAACGTATTGCTCAATAATATGTTGTACTTTCCCAAATATTTTCTTTTTACCATTTGTTTTTTTAACAGGTTTGAAGAAACTTTAAATGTTATGGGCTACTTCTTTTATGGTTTACCATATCTAAACAAAGAAAATATTTTATAATACCATTTCTTTCTCCTTTGAATCTCATGATAAAAATTTCCACTTGTAACCTTCAATTGGACATCTCCATATTGCTTTTTAAATATCTTTATTTTTTCTGAATACATATAGCAGATAGTTTGATATAAATCATTTTCATTCTCAATCTTAATCATTTGATTTAAAACAAAAACATTTAACGGAATTATATCTTTCCAAAATTTATAAAATTCATAACATGTCTTTATTCCTATAATATTTTTGTTTTTTAAAATAGAAACCTGTACCACTCTTAACTAAAATCCTCGTCCTCTATAATAGGAACTATTGGAGACAACAAATTATCTCGATATATTTCTACCCTACCTCTTGCTAACCTATATACCATGAAATCATTATAACTGTCTTTATCCTCATCATTGTGTACATAAAGTAAACCATAACTTCCTTTAGCCACCTTACCAACTATTTCATAGAAAGAAATCACTTCCTTAACATCTGGTGACATATGGTTTGTAAATAATAAAATTTCAATAAAACACTCTCCATTTACCCTTTTAATCTGCAGATTAGAATATTTCAATTTTTCTATCTCATCATTAATCTGCCTTAATATCATTTCTAAATTTTCTTCATCAGTTACTTCATAAGTTTCTCTTAATGTTATCCAACCATGAACTTCAACCATACATTTATGTACCTCCTACTACCAACCGAAGCCCCCCAATCGGGACAATCCCTGTTGTTATTCCAAGCACTCTTCGCTGCCTTCGCAAGTTTCAATAGTTTTTTCACCTGCTACTGTTGAGAATCTCTTTGATAAATTAATCTTTTTCAAATCTTCTTGCGTAGTCCACACAGAATTAAATTTTGCTCCAACTTGTTTTGCCGCATATAGTCTTCTGTTACCCAGATGCAAAAATGTTACATCTGTTCTTTAGCAGAATTTAAATTCTTTTTTCCAGCAATTGCCTTAAATGTTTATCTACCATTTTTACTTTTCGTTCTAAAAATATAGGATGTGAAGTAAGTTCCGAATTATCTATAAAATCAGCATTTTCCCACCATTCTGGTAATTTCATTCTACTTCCATGTGTACACGATTTGCAATTACTACACCATGTCCATATTGTACCTCTGACAATTTCAAAACGATACATATATATATGGGCATTATTAGTATTACAAATTGGACACTTTATGGGAATTTGCAGCTCTTTATTGTCTTCTATCACTTCAATGATATCCATAATTTCGTATCTGCTATCATCCCACTTAATACTTTCTTCCATATTACCTACCTCCATATTAACTTCGAGCGTCAGGAATTCCATTACAGAACCTCCGTCCAGTGACTTGCCTTCCACATAATACTTCTGCCACATCCAGCAGTCCGTGAACCGCTCCCACTATTATATTTTTAGTCGATGGCGACTGTCCCAACGGGTCTGTAAGCGTAACTGGATTTATCTGTGCATAACTGTACCCGTTAAGGCTTTGGCTGTTATCAATGTTAGTTACATCCTTATATGTAGGCATGATTAAAGCAGTTATGACATATCATAAGAGGTATATCCATAACGATTTAATAACACTTGCATTTCGCTAAATTTATCTCTACTTTTTTTCTTTTTTAAAATCCCTTTAAACCTAAAATACAACTTTACTTTTTCCTTAGAATAAAATATAAAGTGTCTATCATCCCCTTCTGAAAAACGCAATGCAACACACACTGTATCTGTAACAATAATATTATTTTCTTTCGCCCATTCACATTTACATTCTTCAAACTCGACAAACTCTGCATCAGAAAATAAAATCCCTGCTTTTTCAAAGCTTACTATATCTGAATAATTATATTCTTTCACATTAATCACCTTTAGATATTATAATTTTTTATACATATTGGTATATTTTCCATCCCTACTTTTTGTGCTGCTAACCATTTATGATGTCCATTTACAATTTCATATCCATCTTTGCAATTAACTTGTTTTGACAAGTTAATTTACATCCATGTTGGAAATAGCTGTTCTTCTAACAGAACACTAAGAACCTTCTGTCTTTTTACGCATGTCACAAACCATGTGACCCTGTGTCCGCTTTCTGCTGTTCTTTGGCAAATTATTATAATGATATTATTACTCTACTAGAATTTTAAGTTTATTATTTTTCTTATATACTCTGTTATATTTCAGCACTCTTTAACTAAAGTACCATAAATTTATATCCAAATTATATATTTGTACGAAAACATAACTCATCTTATGTCAATATCTACTTGTAATTCATCAATACTATTATATACTTTATTTCCACTTTCCAACATTTTAGCAATAATTGAATCGGATAATTCATCATCTTCAATTAAAAAGAACATAACTTCTTTTTCATTTAAATATAAGATACTAATATCTAATTCATCATTAAGCAAAGCATACTTATCCTTATCTGATTCCCATATATAAGAGTATTCATTCAATGCATCCATATACTTAATCTCCAATCAAACCATTTGTATTAAATCTAATATTTTCTTTTCCTATAGGTATAATTTCAGAGGTACGTTGTGGCAAACCAAATTCCTGATATCTTCTTAGCAATATCTTATCTTTTCTACTAGGGTATGCTGTTCCACCTGGATGTGTATGATTAATCAACATAATATCGTTTGCTACAGGTACTTGAACAGAATTAATTGTACCAGAATATAAATAATACTGTCCCCCGCTACCATTAACTCCATTACCATATTTGTATACTTGTGCAAATTCAACACAATATTCCTGAGTTAAAAATGTCATTTCATCCTTTGTTAATCTTCTGGATATCTTAATACCAGCACTCTCTGGAATATTTGTAACATCTGTAACGCACCTCCCATCAGCCATATATCTGGTAAATGTTCCCTCTTTTAATGAACCACTACCACTCTTACCACCAACCAGAGCCCCCAGTTGTTATGCCGGATACTCTTCACCCCAGACTTAACTTTACCAGAAACCTTGTTTGTAACCCCACTCTCCTTAATCGACTTACAAATCTTATTCCCACTCTCGACCATGCCCTTACCTGACATCGCCATTCCAGCCATGTTAAGTCCAAGCATCAGGAATTCCATTGCAGAACTACCATCCAGTGACTTGCCTTCCACATAATACTTCTGCCACATCTCAGACCCGATATCTACTTCTTGCGATGTACATATCGCAAAGCTCACCACATTCGACACAAACTTACCAGCCGTCTCAACTGCCTTCACTGCCTTTGCAAGTTTGCCTCCCATTACAACAACTTTAGTCGCACCAAGCGTAACTCCTGCCAGCAGCGACAGTGATGCCATTCCATAATCATGGTTCACAAACGCATACAACGCCGCATTCAGCAGATTTGCTGCTATTCCTATTCCTTCCGGTGAGCAGCCCACCACATCCAACAGTCCATGAACGGCTACCATTATTATGTCTTTAGCCGACGGTGACAGAATTCCCCTGCACACAACTGTACCTGTTAAGGCTCTGGTTATTACTTATAATTCAAGCACTTTTTTCTTATTATATATCTATTATACAATTCTATATTGTATATGGATATATTAATATATCATTACATTTTGACGAAAACATCACATAATCTCCCACCTTTATTTTTGTACTATTTTCTGGAATTTCAACCATTTCAAGCCAATCTGTATCAAATCGTATATAATATACTTCTTCATCAATATCTTCACAGACTCCAATAAATAATACTGTATCATCTTTCAATATTACCTTAGTTGAAATATCTTCACCAGTAAGGTATGATATTTCTTGATTAAAATCATTGATAGTCAATTCAACAAAATATTCATCACCTTTACTCGGTTTTACATTGCTTTTCCATATACCTTTTATTTCACCAATTTCTATATCCGCATTTACAGTTATTATATTTTTTTCACAACTAATTGTACTTATAATTATTCTCATTTTTTTGTATCCTTTGCAATTCATTTATTACATAATCATCATACCAAGTTTCTTTATGATAGTGAAAATTCCTTGTACCCATGCTATTCATTTCATGTTCTCCAAATCTAATACTCCTTTTACCATCTTCAGACCATATTCTATCCACTGACTTCTCACCTGTAAATGGATTAATATTCGTCTGATTTGAACCCAAAAATTCATCCCAATCATCAACTGCATTTTGAGGACGAACAGATTTACCAGATTTGATTTCTATTTCAAGTCTATCATATTGACTATAACTTTTAACTTTATTAGCAGATATAACAGTTTTGTCTTTTGTAACATAAAAATCTGTTTTGATAGAACTACTGCCACTATATCCACCAATCGGAGCACTAAAGTCCACAAAACCCCTGTTATCATACCAGAAACTCTTAACCCCAGACTTAACCTTACCGGAAATCTTCCTTGTAACCCCGCTCTCCTTAATCGACTTACAAATCTTATTCCCACTCTCAACCATGCCCTTACCGGACATAGCCATTCCAGCCATATTAAGCCCAAGCGTCAGGAATTCCATTGCAGAACTACCATCCAGTGACTTGCCTTCCACATAATACTTCTGCCACATATCAGACCCGACATCTACNGCCTGCTTTGTACATATTGCAAAGCTTGCCACATTCGACACAAACCTGCCTACAGTCTCAACAGTCTTCGCTGCCTTCGCAAATTTGCCTCCCATTGCAACAACTTTCGCCGCACTGAACGTAACACCCGCCAGCAGTGACAGTGCAGCCATCCCATAATCATGGTCTACAAATGCATACAACGCCGCATTTATCAGATTCGCACCCATACCTATTAATTCCGGTGAGCATCCGACCACATCCAGTATTCCATGGATGACTCCCATTATTATATCATTAGCCGACGGCGACAGCCCAAATGGGTCTGTAAGTGTAACAGGATTACCCTACACATAACTGTACCTGTTAAGGCTCTGGCTGTTATCAATGCTTTCGACAACTATATCCTAGTTGATAAACCTCTTTATCTCCGTATTATAGTACCTCTGACGCATATAGTAAAGACAGTTTTCGTCAGTTGATACTCCATACTTTCCGTTATAAAGGTATCTGCTTAAACCTGCATCACCGATTAGCAGTTCCCCATATGTTCCATATGTATATTCTGCCTTTACTGCACCGTTACCATCCGTCAGCACCATTTTACTTCCGATATTATTATAATGGTGATATAAGACTTCATCACAAGTTTTTTCACTTATCAGCCCATTACAATAAGCAAGGTACTACATAGAAATCAGTTGTTCTACCACCCTTGACAGAGACTAAATATATTTGTAATTATACAAGCTGATGTCCATTCTTTGAAAAAGGGAACACTTCCCAAAGCGACCTTTACATCTGCTTAAGATACTAACAAATATTTATCATTTTCTCTACATCTTTTCTTATGTAGTCTCTACTGCTGACATTCAGTACTATGTACCATTCTCAAGCATTACATACTGTTTTTCATTACTCTATTATACTGGCAGATTTGAAGTAAGAAATAAGAAAATGCAGAGATATCCCAAACCTTTTTTATCTGGAAAATCTCCGCTTTAAACTAATTACATTTCCACTATTTTGCACAACAATAAATTCGTCAAATTTTCCATATTACAATAACACTCAAGTCGTGCTGACATCCCTGAGGGTAAACTCTCCCAGTACTCTCCATATGAAAATATTTTTTTTATTTGAACCTTTTCATACTTCACCTTATCATTAATTATTAAACTACCATCTTTATCGCAATTACAATTGTAAAATTTAATATCAACATTTCCTAACACAATTAACTCATCAGTTATTTTTATATCGTGCAATAATCTTCCGTCCAACAGCTTGTGTCCATTATACTTTTTACATTCATAAATATGAAATACTGCATTAACTCTCATCATTGGATTCCTCCTGCTTTTTCTACAAATCGCCTTATTTCATCAGCTCTAAGCGATGGTGCATTACTCAGAAACTCTGACATATTTTCATTTTTAATTCTTGAAGGAATATCATATCCCATATCTTTTAAAATATTTCTGGCATGTGAAGACGAAATGCTTATACTTGCTCTGTTAGCAAATTCTAAAGGTTGTATGTTAAAACAAACCTCTTTTTCATAACTACTCAATACATTTGAGGCTGTATACGAAACTCCCTTTAAATCATCCGCACTACATATATATAATACTCCTTTTCCGTATTGTTCTCCATTAGTAGCAAACACTGTAGACACCAATGGGTCTGTAGATGTAGGTGTTATTTCTAACCTTTGTAATGCAGAATTACCTGCATATCCTTCTGTTGTACCTCTAAAATAGTAAGAACCGCTCCTGTTGCTATCCCTGGCACTCTTCGCCCAATACTTAACCTTACCGGAAATCTTATTTGTAACCCCGCTCTCCTTAATCGACTTACAAATCTTATTCCCGCTCTCGACCATGCCCTTACCTGACATCGCCATTCCAGCCATATTAAGCCCAAGCGTCAGGAATTCCATAGCCGAACTACCATCCAGCGACTTGCCTTCCACATAATACTTCTGCCACATCGCAGACCCGACATCAGCTGCCTGCGTTGCACATATCGCAAAACTCGCCACATTCGACACAAACCTGCCTACGGTCTCAACAGTCTTCGCCGCCTTCGCAAATTTGCCTCCCATGGCAACAACTTTCGCCGCACCAAACGTAACACCCGCCAGCAGTGACAGTGCAGCCATCCCATAGTCATGGTCTACAAATGCATACAGTGCCGCATTTATCAGATTTGCACCCATACCTATTAATTCCGGTGAGCATCCGACCACATCCAGTATCCCATGTATGGCTCCCATGATTATATCCTTAGCCGACGGCGACAGTCCAAACGGGTCCGTCAAAGTCACCGGATTACCCTGCACATAACTGTACCTGTTTAAACTCTGGCTGTTGCTTATACTTCCGACAACTATATCCTGGTTGATAAACCTCTTTATCTCCGTATTATAGTACCTCTGACGCATATAGTAAAGTCCGTTTTCATCAGTTGATACTCCATACTTTCCGTTATAAAGGTATCTGCTTAAACCTGCATCACCGCTGAGCAGCTCCCCATACGTTCCATATGTATACTCTGCCTTTACCGCACCGTTTCCATCCGTCAGCACCATAGTGCTTCCGATATTGTTATAATGGTGGTATAATTCTTCACCACCCATCTTCTCACTTATCAGCCCGTTACCATAAGTAAGCCTTCTCGTCTCACTGTCACTTCTTATTACCATTACAACCCTTGACAGTTCCGACGATACCGTATCGGTCACATACTCTTCCGTATATTCCTTCGTCTTTGCATATGTCCTGTTGTTCTCTGCATCATAGCCGTAACTTACCCCGCCCGCACTTACAAGCCTGTTCCTGCAGTCATATGTAAGTTCTGTCATCTTACCGTCTACCGGGCCGTAGGTCATGTTTCCGCATTTGTCATATTTTATTTCCTTGCCGTTATATTTAACCAGCCTGTTCTGCTTGTCATATGTCATTTCGGCACCTGTAAGCATGCCTGCACCGTCTGCACCTGTGCCTGTGCTGCTTACCATGTTTCCTGCCGCATCATACGTATAGCTGTAGCTGCTTATCTCCTCCTTCCCTTTCTTAACGGTCTGGCCGGTGAGTCTTCCTGCCCTGTCATATGTGTCATTCTCCATCGTTCCGTCAGGCAGTTTTATCTCTGTTACTTTACCGTTGCCGTTATATTTATATGAAGTTGTCTTTCCTTCTGCATCCGTTACCGTATGCAGATATCCGTTTTTGTAATAAGTATATTTTACAATGCTTCCGTCAGGGTATGTCTCTTCCGTCAGGTTGCCGAGGGAATCATATCTGTACTTTATTACATACCCCCTTGCATCCTTATACTCCGTCACCCTGTTCAGGACATCATATTTTCTTTCTATTGTTCCGCCTTTATCCTCAACGGTAAGGACATTGCCGTTTTTATCATATGTATATTTAACGGTGCCGAGTTCATCTTTAAGTGATGTTACCCTTCCTGCGGCGTCATATGTATAGACTGTGTCCCTGCCTTCTGCATCTTTTGTTTTCTCCAAAAGCCCTTTGGCATTGTAGGTATATTCTGTCTTACATCCTATTGCGTTTATTTCTGTCAGCAGCCTTCCCGCTCCGTCATATCCGTATGTGGTGGTGCCGCCGTTCGGGTCTGTCATGCTGCTTATGTTGCCGCTTTCATCATATGTACATGAGGTATTTCCGTTTAACGGGTCTGTGACGCCTGTGGTTCTTCCTATGGCATCATATCTGTACCTGTATTTTCTTTCCGATTCGGTATTAAGGTATTCTGTTGTTTTTGTAAGCCTGCCCGCTTTGTCATAGCTGTATGCCGTTTCGCTGCCCAGTGCATCCTCTGCCTTTGCCATGCGGTCCATGCTGTCATATGTGCATATCTGCACCACGTTCCCAAGGGCATCCGTCATTTTTGTCACGTTGCCTTCGGAATCGTATTCCACCTTTGTTATGTTTCCTTCCTCATCGGTGGTCTGTATTACCCTGCCGAGGGCATCATATTTATAGCTTATTTCATATCTTCTTCCGTCTGCATCCGTATATACCGATACAAGCCTGTTAAGTGCGTCATATTCCATGTGTGCTGTTACGCCCATGGCATTTGTCTTTGTTATGCAGTTGCCGTTTTTATCATATCCGTATGTTTCGGTGCTGCCCATGGCATCGGTATGTGATGTCAGCCTGCCGTATCTGTCATAACCGTACTTTTCGGTGTTTCCGAGGGCGTCGCTCTGGGATGTCACGTTTCCCATGGCATCATATGTGTATGATGATGCGGTGCCGTTTTCCAGCACTGTTATGACTTTCCATGCATTGTTGTATGTATACAGCTTTTCATTAAGGACTTTTCCCGATTTGTCTGTGCATTTCTCACGGCTTATGTTGCCGTTAGGGTAGTATTCGTATGATATGGTGTTCCCTGCTTTGTCGGTTTCCGTAAGCCTCTGGTCCAGCAGGTCATATGTGTAGCTTATTTCCGTGCCGTCGGCATATTTTTCTTTTATAAGGTTGCCTGACACGTCATAGCTGTATGTTGTGGTGCTTCCGTCAGGTGCTTTTTCTGCTGTCCTGTTTCCCACCCCGTCATATGTATATGTGGTAAATGTGTTGTCAGGGTATGTCTCTTTTATGAGCCTTCCGTTGCCGTCATATGCGTATGTGGTTGTGTTTCCCTTTGTGTCAGTGGCGGAGGTCATGTTGCCGTTGCAGTCAAATGTGTAGCTGCGTTTTCCTCCTGCGGCGTCTGTTTCTTTTATTTTTCTTCCGTTTCTGTCATATGTAAATGTTGTTGTGTTTCCAAGGGCATCTGTTACTTTTTTGATGTTTCCCACACTGTCATACTCATAGCGTGTTGTGTTGCCCATGGCATCGGTCTCGGATGTTTTCAGCCCCCTGTCATATGTGTATGTGGTGCTGCCAAGGCCTTCAACCATCTCTTTTACCGGAAGCCCGTCTTCATTGTATTCGTATGTTGTTATCTTTCCGCCGTAGTCGGTTTCTGATGTTTTTAAGTTCCTTTCATTGTATGTGTATGTGGCGGTTCTGCCTTCGGCATTTGTAAGGGATATGATGTTGCTGTTCCCATCATATGCCATCAGGGTGGTGAGGTTTCCGGTATCGGTGTATTTTACCATGTTGCCGCAGGCGTCGTATTCCCGGTATATGGCGTTTTTGTATGCATCACTCTCGAACAGGAGGTTTCCGTCATTGTCATAGGCGTAGACTGCCGTCCCGCCGTTTTCGTTTATTACTTTTGTGACACGCTCCCTGCTGTCGGCGTACAGGCTTTTTCTGTTGCCGTTTTCATCCGTCACTTCTGCCTTTGTGCCGTTATCACCGTCTTCGTAGGCTATGTACATTGTGCCGCCTGTGGCATTTGTCTGTTTTGTGACCCTGCCTTTTGTGTCATACTCGTTGCTTACATATGTTATGCCCTGTGCGTCGGTCTGTGTTGTCAGCCTGCCGTCGGCGTCATATGTGTATGTTGTGGTGTTCCCTTCGGCATCTTTTACGGATGTGAGGTTTTTTCCCGTGTATGCGAACTCGTATTTTCCTATGTCATTGTATGCTGATGTCAGGAGCCCGCTTTCGTTGTAATTAAGCGTTATGCTCCTGCCTGATATGCCGTCTGTTATGACTTTCTGGCATGTGTTATGTGTTATGCTTACCGTTTTTCCCGTGTTGTCGGTGAGCAGGCTTAACCTTCCCTCACTGTCAAACAGGTAGCTGTCACCGTTTGGTGCCTTTACCGTATATGTGCCGTCCTGGTTTTTTTGGATTACGTAGTCCTTCATGGCACTGTTCAGGCATACGTATTCCCCTGCAGACAGTTCTTCTGACTGGTCTGCCACAATGGTTCCCCCTGCTGTTTTTCCATATATTATTCCGTTTAGTGCATCTTTTTTTACGAAATATGCATATGAGTATGGTGTTGTATAGTATCTTATTGTGCCGTTATTTTCTTCCAGATGCTGCTCGTAGCCGTGTTTCCAGCCTGTTCCCAGCTCGCCGCTTTCCGTTATTCGGGAATCATAGCTTATGTCAAGGCTTATGGTGGTTCCTCCCGTAACGTTGAGTATCTGTTTTTCGTCTGTAAATGAGCCACTTGAGAGGTCTACCGGGTCTCCGGTGTAGGATGGCTGTTCCTCCACTTCCACTATGTTTTTTGATATGTGCCCGTCTATCGGTCTTACGTCCACTGTTACGTTCAGGTCTTCACCCTGCAGTATGTCCACTACTGATTTAAAGTATTCGTAGTATACCTTGTCGCTGTCTCCTTCTCCGTCAAATGTGCATTTGAATGTGCCGTAATATACATCCCCCGGATTGAATACGTCGAAAATCATGGTATTGCCGCCTGATGTTACAGGGGACTGTGTCATTTTACTTGGGTCTGCGATTCTTGTATCGTTATCCGTCACCTCTTTCTTTTCGCCTGTCTTTGCATCTATCACCACTGTCTTTGACGGGGAATCTTCGAATGGCGGTATGGTTGTCTCAAAGTTATAGAACGGATATGGGGATTGGTTGGAGATGGCAAACTGTATGTAGTATGTATCCCCTATGTATGCACTTTTTTCTGGCATTATGGTTATATGCATTCCGGTACCACCGATTACCTCAAATTTATCTGATGATTCAAAATGTGCCATTACTTTTTTATCAAATGGCATCAGTGTTCCTTCAAAGTCTGCCGATACAGTGTATTCTCCCGGTTTGTTTCCACGGAGTACCCATGATGCTTCTGCCTGCTGCTGTCCTTCTATTGTGTTAAAGTATGTTTCTTTTTTTCCTGATGCAATATCCACACCAGAAGGGAAATCAAGTACTGCCTTTGCATCTTTTATGGTAAACTGTGTATCTGCCGCATTGAATACCTGAAGGCTTACTGAATACATTTCCTTTAGCCATGATACGGACTGTGTTGTGGTTACAGTGGCAAGTATTGGTACTCCCGGTTCTACCTGTTTTACTTGTAGTTTTGAAGTAATGCCTCCTGCCGGTGTATCGGAACTGCCTCCTCCTACCGATAATTCATATGTCTTGTCTGACCCTTTTCCTGCTCCACCATTATATAATATTTCCATAGGTATCGGTGTCTGTATTAGCGTTACGGTAAACCTGAATTCAAATGTATTGATATTTGCCGGGTCACTTAAATCTATTCCGGCATCTACAATCTCCTGAAGGTTCATACGTTTTACGTTCATGCTGCCCAATATCAGCTTGTCCTTTTTTAACGATATTTCGGCTGATGTTATCTCATATTCTTTTACTTTTATCTGTACTTCATTTGGAATATATTCATCCGCATATGCAGCAGCAGAGTATATTCCTATTTCTGCTACAAATGTCGCCTTTCCACTCTCGTCTGTCTGAAGATTTATACCTCCATTTTCACTGTTGCGGACATATACATATGCATATGGTATCGGTATGCCGCCCTCACCTGTTACGGTTATGTATGACATCCCGTTTCCGTCTTTTTCAAGTATATGTGCCGTTAATGCCTTTGAATCAGAATTCCCTGCCTTGTCCCATACAGTAAGTGTTATGGTATATGTTCCCGGCTCATCATATATGTATGTTGCGGTGGCACCTGTGACAATATCTCCGTTTCCCATATCCCATTCATATCTTACGACCTTCACATTGTCCGTAGACCTTCTGCCATCAAGAGCTATTTCCATTCCGACGATTCCCATTAAGCTGTCTGTCGCATCTGCTACAGGAGGCTCTTTGTCCGTGTATCTGTCATATTCTTCGTCAGGTATGAATCCGTCGGACCCATTGCCAAGCATATATTCATCATCATATGGAATACAGCTCTTTTCAATTCCGTCAGACATATTGCCATATCTGTCGGATGCTACAACTTTGTAGTAATACATTTTTCCGCTGACAACGGTATTATCAATGTATTTTTTATCTGCTGTCTCTGCTAACTTTGTATATTCTGCATTTTCCTCTCTTCTGTATATTATGAATTCTGAAAAGTCTTCGGCATCACTTTTGTCTATACTGACTACTATTTTCTTATAATCTGCAATCAGTTCATATTCAGGTACATCAGGTGCTTTTGTATCAAGGTTATATTCTACACTGAATATATTGCTTTCGTTGCCATTTCCATCTGCTGCCTTTGCCCTGAATTCATATCTGCCGTCACAAAGTCCGTCTGTATTCCATGTTGCGGTAAGCAGGCAGCTTCTCTCCTCTGACTTTTCAGATGATATTTTTTCCCATACCTCCTCTTTATCATCTGCTTTCCTGTATTCAAGAACCAGTGATGATATCATGAAATTGTCTATGGCAAGAACTTTTATTTCCGCATTTTTGCCAACAGTATCGCCATCTTTCGGCGACATACTCTTAATTACAGGCGGCTCTGTATCTTCTGTGGCAGTTACCGCAGTTTCAGATGAATATCCACTCTCATTTCCTGCCTTATCTACAGCCGTTATTTTATATATGTATGATTTTCCTGCTTTTATATCAGTGTCACAATATTCCGCATTTGTTACGTCTGTGCATATTTCTTTAAATACAGATGTATCCATGTCAGCCCGGTATACTTTATAATATAATACATCTTCTTCACTGCATGCATTCCATGTAAGGCTTATATTGCCTATATTTGATGCAACCTTAAGATTTTCCGGTACAGATGGTGCAGTTCTGTCTATTTTATACTCAGCTTCAACATCTTCACCCAAAGATGTCAGTGAATTTTTATTGCCTGATTTATCATATACTTCAAATCTTATATACAGACTTCCCTCCGGCATTTCTTCTATATTGAAATCACAGCTTAAGGTATCTTCTTCGCCATTTTTTTCAGAATATACCTTTGATATCTCTTTATATGTTATTTTATCTGTTGAATAACTGAATACACCATAATCTATGGAATGGTTATCATTTGCGGTAAGCTGTAAATGCAGTATGTCTTTGTAATATGACGGTACAGGGTATACTGCAGTTATAGAAGGCGGCATGTCATCTTTTAATGTGGTTACGGTTATCTCTTCCGATACCGTACCTCTGTTGCCAAGTTCATCATATGCTGCCACACGGAATGTATACTCTGTATCCGGCACAAGTCCCGTAACAGTATATCCAAGCACGTCCGATACTTTTCCAATATTTTTAAATATACCATCCTCAAGCTGTTCAACCTGATAATATGAAAGGTCTTCGTCTTCTAAATCCTCCCACCTGATTTGAACATAAGCAGATGATATAGTGGTATTATCAGCTATATTTACCTTTCCAGGTCCACTGTTATCCACTACATATCTTCTTGTATATTTACCATCACTTCTGTTACCGCTTTCATCTTCTGCCACTGCCTGTATAATATATATGCCGTCAGCAAGTGATTTGGTGTTCCACAGAAAAGATGCTTTTCCTGATTCTGCCTTTATCTCCTCCAGCTCATTCCAGTCTTTTTCGCCATCTTTTTTATAATATAAAGTAATGTTTCTTACTGCCTTATTGTCCTCTGCTATAATGGCTATCCTTGTACGGCCATTTATCTTCCCTGCATCAGGTGTGATTTTAATAATATTCGGTGCTTTGTTATCCTCGTCTGCCGTAGCACTTGCGTTTTCAGAGTATTCGCTTATATTGCCAAATACATCAGATACAGTAAGCACATACCTATATTCCTGACCTGCTGCTACATCACAATCTGTATATGTATTGGCATATCTGCCTTCTACCTTTCCAATATAAGAATATTCCTCCGAATCTTTATCTGACCTGTATACATTATAACATACACAGTCGGCACTTACTGACGGCTCCCACTTTAATGTGATATTGCCGCTGTCAGGTTTGGCAGTTATATTTTGGGGAAGCTTTGGTGCGCTTTTATCTATTCTGTAAGTAACCTCTTCAAAAGACTTATTATCATCTTCATCAAAAAGAGTATACTTCACCTTGTATTCTTTATCTTCAGTAAAAGATTTTATATCCCATTTATACTCTGCATAAAGTGTACTGCTGTTAAATGTTTTCTGACCGATAAGAGTAGGTGATATCATCTCCCACTTACCGTCATCATTTAAATATTCTATCTTTATCTTGTTACCTGTACTGTTACCTGTATTTTTAAATTTAACTGAAAGATTTACCATATCCGAACCAATACAGGAATTGTCGGCAGGATATATCTCTGTTATCTCCGGCATTACACATGATGATTCTGTCTTATTACTTCTTCCTGATATATTTCCTGAATCATCATAGGCTTCCACACTATAATTGTATGCTTTGCCGTATACTGCATTTGAATCTTTATAAGTATTTTTCTTTACAGAATCTGCAATAAGCTCATCACCACGGTACACTTTATAGCCTGCCGTCTTTACATTGTCATTTGACGGCTGCCATGTAAGTGTAATGGAAGAACCCGTCCTTTTAAGTACAGATAATCCCTGCGGTATGGATGGTGCTTCTGTATCTTCTTTTGTAGCCGCTTTAATCTCCGGTGAATCTGCTGACATATTTCTAAAACTGTCAAATGCATATACTTTATATGTATATGTTGTGGAAGGCAGGAGACCTCTGTCCGTAAATGTCTCATTACTTGTGACTCCAACCCTTATTCCGTTTCTGTATATCTCATATCCGGCTATACCACCTTCATCTGAAGCACCTTCATATCTGATTGATATGGTGGTTGCCGTAGATTCTGTCTCCGTTATTGAAGTAACTGATGTCGGAGGTACGCTGTCATCTATATCATATATTACTTCATTTGCTATACTATTTATATCATTTTGGAACTGATATTCCGCTAATGGTTTCTTAAGAATCAGTCTGTTGAATCGTGTTTCACCTGCATAGCTTTTAAATGATACCGACTGTATATATGTCCTAAGTGAAGTTGTCTTTTTCCTGCTAAGCATAGTGGTATGATTACCTGATGCTATAAAGTTACGTGAAGCATCCTGTGTAAAACTGCCCCTTATCTCCAGTATTCCATTATTAAGAAGACCTTCATGGTTATAACCGGATACAAATGTAAAGTCCCCTCCTGACATAACATTATCCGCTGAATTCTGCATTACCAGAATACCTTTACTACCTACAGTAAAATCTCCTGCACATTCTATACTTCCCCCTTGTACATCCAGCCTGTCAGACAATCTTACTGAACCTGCCTTTATATGGTGTCCGTTAAGATTAATTTGTCCGTCCATAGTCAAAACGCCGCCTATATTTAAGTCAGTATCCAATGTATTTATGCCTGTAACTTTAATTGAGCCACTCCAGTTACCGCCCTGTATCTGACTGATGGAACTTACTGATACATAACCTGTTCCGTTTACATTCTGTCTGTTATCATATGCCCGGTCTGATACTCTTACCTCTGCATTTATAACAAGTTCTTTTGTGTTATCATTTGTAAGCTCTCCTGTTTTCAATTCCCTGTATGCAGTTATTGTCTGTGTATGTTCACCTGTAAATTTCAAGTGATTAGTACCATTATATCCGTAAATTCCCGACTGTACAAAGTCTCCGCCTATCTCAATAAGACCTTCTGAAAGACTGTCATTATTATCATATAAACGCTCATATACAAAGTCTCCTGATACGTTCATATTGTCGGACGGATTAGTCATGGTAAGTTTTCCCTGACCTGCCGAATATGTATAGTTTCCTTTACTTCCGTTTCTCGTCTGTAATCTGTAATCACCCTCTACTATAAGAGTGCCGCCGTTAAACACTATCTCCCCTGATGTTTCCACTAAGTCTCCCTTGACCGTAAGCGTATGCCCATTGAGGTCAAGGATATCATCTATAAGTACAAAATCACCTTCGCAGATATAATCTGATGAAAGTGTATAGCCAAATATTCCTTCACTCTCACCATATTGAAGCTTACAGCCGTTTCTTATAAGTTCATTTTTCCTAAATGAAGTTTTAGAATACACTCCCTGTTCACTGTAATTTTTAAGTTCCAAGGTGTTAAAATAACATGTTGCATTTATGTCTACTGTCTGCAGGTCATCACCGCTAAGTATAACCTTATGTCCGCCTGTGGCATACAATCCTGTGGAAGCAGTAAAATCGCCCCCAACCTCAAGAATACCTCCACTAAGTTCAGAATTATACCTTGGTAAATATGTAAAATTCCCTTTTACCAGCACATAATCTTCCTTATGTGTCATTTTTATTCCGTTTGCATATTCATAGCTGTAGGAAAAATTTCCTCCAACAACTAATCTTCCGCAGTTAAGTTCTATTCCACCACCTGATATAGTGCAGTCTCCTGATATATTCAGTTCTTTTGAAATCTTAAGTGCTGAACCGACATTTAAATTTCCACCTATATCTAATCCATAGTTCAAATCAGTATTTTCTAAAATATGTATACTTCCCGAAAATATTCCATTTTCAAATGACGTACTGTTTGAAACAGCAATATATCCTGATGTATTCCTGCTCTTATCCGTCACTTTTCCCGTTACATATGTTTTTGGGTCGAATGTTATTCCTTTATCTGAAGTATTATCAAGTATAAGATTGTTAATTCTTGAATATTGTGTATTGCATAACCTAAAACTTATGGTCTGTTCCTTATTTCCGCTAAGTTTTGTTGTATGGCTGTCTTGTGCATAGAAGTTATAGTATGACTCATTTGTCACTTCCATATTTCCTTGTATCTCAAGTAAACCAGCCGTCATATGGTTCTGATGTCCTGCATATGAGCCTGTTATATAATCGCCTTTTACCAGAACATAGTCGGATGCATCAGTCATATGAAGTATGCCTGCACCTGCCGAATATGTGTATGAGCCCTTATCACCTGTCCTTGTCTGCTGTCTGTAATCGCCATCTATGACAAGGCTTCCTCCGTTTACATCTACTTTCCCTCCGGTATGTATGAAATCTCCTGTTACGGTAAGAGTATGTCCGTTTAAATCAAGGGTATCATCAACAAGTACAAAATCTCCCTTATATTCCTCATCTTTTGTAAGGGTATATCCAAACTCTCCGTCTATTCCCTTGTATCTGATATTACAGCCGTTACGGATAAGCTCCTGCTTTGTAATAACAGTCTCTGCATATATTCCGTCTGCCGAAGTATTTTTAAGTTCAAGAACTGCCATGCTGCATGACAATGCCATATTTATTGTCTGGCATTTATCACCGCTTAGTATTACCCTATGCTCTCTGCACCCGATAAACCCTCTTGATGCATTAAAATTACCTTTTACTTCCAGTGTACCTGCTGAAAGTGTCGACGAATAGTATGGATTAAATGTAAAATCTCCATATACCATAATATAATCGTCTGAATGGCTCATTTCTATACCATAAGTATAGCTTGAATAATTCATATCATAGCTGCCCATTACGATGAGCCTTCCGCTATTCATTACTATCCTGCCGCTATAATTATATATATCACCCTCTATGGTTATATCATCACTTATGTTAAGTTTATCATACAGACAAAGGCTTCCTCCAAAGTGGTTATTTGAAAACTTTATGTTGCTGCCCGGTATAATGTAACCTGACACTTCTCCCCGTCCGTCATTTACAGATTCCGTTACAAACGGCTTTCCTTCTATAGTTATACCGTCTTTACAAGTGTTATTTAACTCAAGATTTGCTATTCTTGAAGAATATGCATTTACATTCCTGCTTATCCACCTTAATGTCTGTCCTGTAGTGCCGTTTAATATAAGCCTGTGTGTTCCTGTAGCATAAAAACTGTAGTATGAATATGAAAAATCTGCTTCAAAGTCACCATGTACTTCCATAACTCCTGCTGACAGATAATTCTGATGGCTGACCGATGAATGATTAACATAATCACCATTAATAACTACATAATCATCAGGGTTAGTCATTTTAAGGATTCCCGAACTGTTTACATATGTATACTGCCCCTCTTTACCGCTCCTTGTCTGCTGTCTGTAATCGCCATCCACTATAAGATTACCGCCGTTTATATTAACGATTCCGGCAGGCTGTATAAAGTCACCGGTAACCTTAAGTGTATGTCCGTTAAGGTCAAGTGTCTCGTCTATAAGTACAAGGTTGCCTTCATACACATAATCCTCTGTAAGAGTCCAGCCAAATTCTCCTTCCATATCTCCATACCTGAGCCTGCACCCATTCCTAATAAGGGTGTTCTTTGTAACCGCCCTTTCACATTTCACCCCTTCATCACTGTAGTTCCTCAACTCCAGTGTTGCAAAATATGAATCCGGCTCCATAGATACAGTCTGGATTCCTGTTCCGCTTAGCACTACCTTATGTAAATCTCTGCCATAAAATGTTTTTGCAGTAAAGTCTCCCTGAACTTCAAGTGTACCTGCAGTAAGTTCCCTGCTGCCATCATATGAAGTATCCGTAAAATTCCCTTTTATAAGCACATAATCATTCTGGCGGGTCATACTTAAACCATATGAATATCTAGATGTACCTGTTGCCTTGTAGTCTCCGTTTACTGTTATTAATCCGTTCTCTGTTATAATATATCCGCCGTTTCCCTGTTCTATATTTCCACCAACGGTTATTTTACCTGAAACGGTAAGATATGATGAAACATATATTTCACCACCAATGTAGTATTCCCCTGACATTTTAACTGGGGAATATATGTAAATGTTTCCGTTAAAGCTGTTATTTGTAAAACTTATAGTTTCAGCAGGTACTATATATCCGTTTACTTTATTGCCATTGTCATTTACATTGCCTTTCACCAGAGGCTTTCCGTCTATGGCTACTCCCTCTTCACTGTTATTCTCTATATCAAGATTTGCTATTGACGAGCAATTCTGATAGCATGTACCAAATGAAAGAGTCTGCTTTTCTGTACCGTTTAATAATATCCTGTGGTTATCTGTTGCAATAAAATTATACTGTGAGTATTTAGAATCTACAGTAAAATCTCCTTTTACCTCCATTGTTCCGGCTGTAAGATATTCTGCTCCGCTTACTGTAGATGATGTAATGAAGTCTCCGCCTACAATAACCCTGTCCGCCTCATTTGTCATGCAGAGTATGCCCGGACTTCTGTCATAAGAATATGTACCATTATTATTTATAGGTGTCTGTATCCTATAATCTTTAAGTACATTTAGTGTTCCTCCGTTTACATTTATATTACCGCCTGCCTGTATAAGATTTCCATTTATAGTAAGCGTATGCCCATTCAGGTCAAGCGTATCTGCCGCCAGTACATAATCTCCATCCACTATCGTGTCTTTATCAAGTGTATATCCGTATGAACCATTTTCAATACCAATGCTTATATTACATTTGTTCCTTATAAGCTTTTTATAATTAATAGTTGATGTACAGTTTATCCCGTCTTCACTGTGATTATCAAGTTCAAGTATATTGAATGATGAATTACTGTTTATGGATACATTCTGTTTCTCACTGCCGGAGAGTAGCACCCTGTTATAACCCGTTGGTACAAACATCCTGTCAGATGTAGTAAAATCTCCCGCAACTTCTATTATTCCGTTGGTAATAGTTTGTGAATAGCTGCTATTCCATATAAAGTTCCCCCCAACATACATATAATCATTGGCATCATTCATGCATACACTAAGACCGGTACCTGCCGTATAATCACCATAGTTGTATATTGATCCCCCATTATATTTAATGCTGCCGCTTTTACCATTATAATTTCCGTATACTTTAAGCACATGCCCATTCAAATCCAGACATCCTGAATTCTGTGTCAGACTGAACACCTCAAGGTCTTTTGTCAGTGTATAATTTGATGAAACAGTCAAAGCCTGCGGAACTTTAAATGTTATGTCACTGCTTTTTGCAATAATATTTCCTGATTCGTCTGATGCCTGTATAAAATATGTATATTCACATCCTGCTTCTATGTCAGAATCATTATAACATTCTTCGCTTACCGTCCCAAGAAGTGTATCTTCCCTGTATATTTCGTATACAGTGTTTACATTCTGTTCCTCATTATTTATTTTATCCCATTTTAATGACACCTCTCCTTTGTCTGACATATATGCCCTTACAGATATATTGCGGGTGCTGTCTTCTACCGCTTTTTCTGTACTTTCCGCTGTCATTGAATTACCTGATACAGTTATGCCATAATAATCATTTATTGGTACCATTGATATTGCAAGTATTATTGCTGTTATCTTTTTTAATGTTTTACTCCTCATATGTATCCTCTTTTCATAAGATTTTATCCCTAACAGGCACTTTATTTATAAAGTTTCAATATTTTTTTGCTGATGGGCAATTAGATTTTCCTTTCCGAACAGTACATGTTGTCCGATTATGCAACATGTGCTGTTCGGAAATTGGAAAATCTTAACGCCCTATCAGTTTGCCTATGTATTTGTATATCTGATTTAATTTCTTAACCATGCCTTTGCTTTTTCGACCTATTGTTTTCTTAAATATTTTAATAAATTTTTTTAATTTCTTCTGCGACTTTTTTAATTTGCTGATTTTCTTTTTCTTGCTTTTAGATAATTCTTTCTTTTTTGTGGTTTCCTGCTGTTTTGTAGTATCTTTCTCTGATTTTGTAGTTTCTTGAGAATCCTTGCTTTCTGTCGGTTTTTTATTATCTATAGAATCAGTTTCTTTTATCGATCTTGTATTCTCTATGATATTCGTACTTTCTCCCTGTTTTGTGTCCTCTATGGGATTCGTACTTTCTTTCGGTTTTGTGTCCTCTATGGGGTTCGTACTTTCTTCCAGTTTTGTGTCCTCTATAGGGTTCGTACTTTCTTTCGGTTTTGTGTTCTCTGCGGGATTCGTACTTTCTTTCGGCTTTGTGTTCTCTGTAGAATTCGTACTTTCTTTCGGCTTTGTGTTTTTTTCAGATGATTTCACTGTGTTTACTTTTGTTATGTTTCCATTAGCATCATAAACATATTCCACATAACTGCCATCATCATATATTACTTTTGTTATTCTGTTTAACTTGTCATACTGATAAGTTTCTGCATATGTTTTTATTGCAATATTTCCGGTAATTAAACTTATTGTCAGTATTGCGGCCGCCGTTTTTTTCTTACTCAACATTTTATTCCTCCATTTCTGCATAAAAAAAGCAATCCGGAAATACCGGACTGCAAAATGTACCATAATATATAAACCTATAATTCTGTCCCTTCAAATATGCCTTGTTATATAGTGGCTTATGATTTGTGCCCCTTTATCTTCTGTAATATTCCCTGCTACAATATATACCATACAGATAAGTTCTTCGTCAAGTACTTTTAATATTATTACAGCGTTGAAGATGTATTTTTTATGCTCTGTTTTATCTCCTTTATCAAAGGACGCCATGCCAGATACAGATTCATAAGAATATCTTCTATCTGCGTCAATAGATAATGGTTCTTATTCATAAATAATCAGCTCCATTGAGTAAAGTTTTTTGATTCAAAATGTGCCATTACTTTTTTATTAAACGGCATAAGTGTTCCTTCCAAATCCTGCTGTCCCCCCATTGCATTAAAAATGCCAATGGCGAGATTTTACAAAAAATCAAAATAAAAGATTGACATGACAGAAAAAAAGGCTTATTATTGATAGTAAGAAATGGGTTTTCACCGTACATCTTGTTGCGGCTTGCTCGTTTCTTTTTTTATTGCCAAGATATCGTACAGATATTTCCTGTCGTTTTTGGCATGGTTGATCAGCAGCCGGGCATTGAAAATGTTGTATCTGACAAGTATATTCTCCTCATAGACAGGCAGTGCAAACCGCACATCATATCTATACCATCCGTGCATGGCATTCTTTCCGTGTTTTTCCTTCTGGTTTTCTTCATAAGCCGGATTTGAGGCAATCTGTATCAGCTCTGGTATTGCAGTAGCTGCATTTGCCTTAGCTTTTGCATTTGCACCCATAAGGCTTTTACGGCTCTCTGATTCCGTGTATTCTTCGGCCAGTTCATTTCCAATGAAAATACGCTCTGTATTTTCCTCAATCTCGTAATAGTCCCCGACATATCCTTTGAGGTACTGTTTTACATCATCCCAGCCAATCTGCCGTTTCCCTTTGAAACGAATATCGTTAATCAAAACCAGCTTTCTGCCGTCAGCGTCGGTTATGATATTTACATTTCTGTTTTCAATCATCTTTTGTGTTCCCCTTTTTCTTTTCTCTTGATTTATAGATATTAAACCGGTTCTTACACTTCCTGATGCAAAATTGCTATCCTGTAAGTCGGGAATATGTTGTTGAATATAAAATATAAGATGGCATGGCTGAACTGTCAAGTATCACCCTTTTGCTTAAGTTCTCTCAATTCCCTAAAAAACTGCTTAATAATACTGCTGCACTCTTCTTCAAGAATACCTTTCTCCATTTCAACCTGATGGTTAAACTGCTGCACCTGTAAAAGATTAAGTATAGAACCTGCACAACCTGCCTTCGGGTTCATGCAGCCTATATATACCTTTTTTATCCTCGCCTGAACAATGGCTCCGGCACACATCTGGCAGGGTTCTAATGTTATATACATTTCACAATCATCCAGACGCCAGTCTCCCAGTTTTTTTGAAGCCTTTCTTATGGCATTAAGTTCTGCATGGGATAATGTATTCTTATCCGTTGTTCTTCTGTTATACCCTCTGGCAATTATTTTATCATTATATACTATAACACACCCTATAGGTACTTCGCCTATGGCATATGCTTTTTTTGCCTGCTTTATGGCTTCTTTCATATATTTTTCATTCATAATCCGGTCTCCTTATTTGTAACTATTTAAATTCCTGTAAAATATTATAAAAGTATGATATTATTATATAGAATCAATTATTAATGAAAGGTAAATTATTATAATGAATTTTATATATGAGACCAAACGACTTTACCTTAAGGTTCTCGGTCCCGAGCGTGCACCTGATGTATTGTCATTCTTACAAAAAAACCGCCTGATATTCGAACCATATGAGACACAGAAACATCCCTCATATTATACTTTGCCACACCAGTCCGATCTTCTTCAGGCGGAATATAATGCATTTATGTCATTAAAATACATCCGTTACTATATATTTAAAAAAGATGATGAAAACACTGTTATAGGAACTGTTTCATTCAGTAATATTCTGCCTAAGCCCTTCTGTTCCTGCACATTAGGATACAAGATTGATGAATCTCACCAGCGTATGGGATATGCCACTGAAGCCCTCACTGCCACTACGGCAGCAATGTTTTCTGACTTTGGCATCCACCGGATTGAAGCATATGTGCTGCATGATAACATTCCTTCCATGAAACTTTTAGACACCTTAGGTTTCACAAACGAAGGTTTATGCCGTAAATGCATACAGATACAGAAAGAATATAAGGACCACTACCGTTACTCCTTAATATCTCCGTTTTCAACATGACTCATCAGCTCATTAAACACTTCCCTGTCAACAGGTACTCTTTCATCCATGGTCTTCATCACATCATGGATGGATATTTTCTTATTTTTATTCTCGTCACTAAGGTCATATACTTTATTCTGCTTAAAGCTCAGCACTACAGGCTCAAGTATATTCTTTTCGTTTTCCCTTATTACAAGACCTTTTTCACCATTATTAAGTTCAATACATACTCCCGGATTTAAAACATTTATGCCCTTAAGCAGTGCACCTACTGCCCTTGAGTCATATTTGTCCGGTTCTGACAGCAGATATTTTACCGCAACAACATCTGAATAAGGCTCTCCGTTAATATTCATGGCTGTTAATGTGTCAAAAACATCTGCCACCATCAGTACCTTTGTACCATCAAGAAGTTTTCTCTCTTCTTCAGTCTTACCTGAGATTTCCTTAAAATTCTGTGCCACGATAATCCTTGTTATTGAAGGTATATTGTAATCATGCTGAATAAGCTCATTTCCTTCAATTTCACACTTGCTTATAATATATGACTCCTCTTCCGTCAGATTAGGACTTTTTTTCAATATCTTTTCAGGAATCATTGCCATTCCTACCTCATGTATCAGTGCAGCAGTAACCACATTTACCTGCTCCATATAAGACAAATGCATATTTACCGTCATTATGGCACAGAGTATTGCCGTATTAAGTGAATGTTTATATGCATAATCTTCAGGGCTCCTGATACTTTTAAGGAAATTAATCTTTGCCTTTTCTCTTCCAAATCTTCTGATAATATCCTCTGACAGTTTCTGTATGTCCTTTATCCCATCTCCCGATATCATACCTGATATCTCTTCTTTCAGCTTGTAGACTGCTACTGCCTGAAAGCGTTCAAATTCTATATCTTCCTCGGTGAGAACTGGTGCCGGCTCTGCAGGCTCCAGAACATACACTCCAAGCAGGCCGAAATTCCTTATTCCTTCAAGACCCTGACGAGTTAACTTCGTATTTATATCATACAAAAGAACACCCTTATTGTTATATACAGGTCTTGCAAGCCTCATGCCTCTTTTTAATTCTTCAGGTTTAATAAATAACACTACGCATTTCCTCCTTTAGTATTTTTATCGGCATTTACTTACTCAAGGTTCATACACCAAAATCCTTTTTCTCCGTCATCTTCCTTACCCGTAAATGTGCCAAATCCAAACATAGATGCCATTATTTTTTCATTACCATGATATACTCCGGGAACTCCTACAACATATTTTTCCACCCCGTCTTCAATATACCGTGCAGCAATAAGATATCTGTAATTATAATATCCATGCAGCAAAAAACTATTCTGCCCAAGAGCCCAGTACTTTTTCGGTAAACATACTATATCACACGGTTTCATCCGCATACATTCTTCAAATCCATCTACCACTTTCATCCTGACACATCTTTTGCCAAGACTGTTCCAAAACTCTCTGTGATTATTCTCATCTGAATCAACAGATTCAGTTTCCATATGTACTTCTTCTGATTCGTACACCTGCCCGGATTCAGTTTCCATACCTGTATCCGACTCATTTTCCTCCTGTTTATCAACCTGCATATCTGCCTGCTTGTTTGCCTGCATGTATGCAGTATCTTCCGGCTGCTGTTCCATAATTTTTTCCGTCTGCATATCTGCCTGCTTGTATGTAGTTTGTTCTATATTTTCTCTCTTCTCTGAAATATCTTTAAAATTATATGTCTGTATAGGAATATCATCCCACTCCGATGCTATTATCATACCCACTTCATCTGTAGTTATATATATTCCCGACATCTCTGATATTCCATAGCCCATATTTCCAATATTGCTTGAGACCATGCTTATTCCTGCAAATCCCCTGCCATTTTCTACAGTCGCCGTACCAATGGAAATGCCATATAAAACATCTCCATCACGTAAAAAGAAATGAACCTTACAATCAAATCTTTCTCTGATAAAGGGCATCTGTATATTAACATACACTCTGCATATCCCGTTTCTGGAATCTATTTTTGCAAAACCGCAATTCTGCTTTTTTTCTCCATTCTTATACATATTAAGATAGGAAACCATTCTAATATATTCAGCCAAATCTATTCACCCCTTCCAGTCTATTTTATTCGAAGGAATAAATAAATATGCCTATAAAAAATTTTCTTCTCATACATTTATATCAAGAAGAATCGCCCAAGCGATTCTTCAGTGTGAATCCCTTCACGCTGTGAGACTTAGAAAATCTTAGGCTGCGTCTTTTGCTGCCTTAGATTTTCTTCTCACACTTTACACTTGTAATATATTAGAAAGTTCCACAAACTGCTGCAGTGTAAGGCTTTCACCCCTCACAGTAAGAGGTAATCCCATCTGCGATAATGCGGTTTCAATCTGTACCTTACTGTATGGAAGATTAGCTGCGTTGTTCAGCCCGTTAATCAGCGTCTTTCTCCGCTGGTTAAATGATGCCCTTATTATTGCAAACAGCCTCTTCTCATCTTTTACCCCATATAAGTCTTCTTTATGTTTCTTAAGGCAGATTACCGCTGAACCCACTGCCGGTCTCGGCATAAAACAGTTTGGCGGCACATTTGCCACAATCTCTGCATCTGCATAATACTGTACAGCCAATGATAATGCCCCATAATCCTTTGTCCCCGGACCTGCCTGCATACGCATAGCCACTTCTTTTTGTACCATTATGGTTATGCTGTTAAGCGGAATCTTGCTTTCAAACAGTCCCATTATTATTGGGGTTGTGATATAATACGGAAGGTTAGCAACCACCTTAACAGGTTTCCCTTTGTTATAACGGTCTGCCAGCTCATTTATATTTACCTTTAAAATATCATTATGGATTATTTCCACATTATCGTATTCTTTAAGCGTATCTTCAAGTATGGGAATAAGCATATTATCAATCTCAACGGCGGCAACCTGTCCTGCCTTTTCACAAAGATATTGCGTAAGTGTTCCTATGCCGGGCCCTATTTCCAACACAAAATCATTGTCGGTTATATCTGCCGCATCCACGATTTTATTTAATACATTAGTATCTATCAGAAAGTTCTGCCCATACTTCTTTTGAAATACAAAATTATATTTCTTTAATATCTCTATAGTATTCCGGGGTATTCCTAATGATGCCATCTAAACCTCCGTAATTCCATACATTTTCAATGCATTTTCACAAGTTGCCGATATAACTTCCTGCTCGGATAATCCCTTTATGGCAGCTATAGCCTTTACCACATATGGGATATTCAGCGAAGAATTTCTCTTTCCCCTGTTTGGTTCAGGTGAAAGATAAGGGCAATCCGTTTCCAAAAGGATTCTGTCTAAAGGTATGTATTCCGTTACTTCCTTTAACTTTTTAGCATTACTGAAAGTCAGCACACCTCCTATCCCAATATAAAATCCCATATCGAGATATTCGCATGCCATCTCCCTTCCATAAGAAAAGCAATGAATTACGCCTCCTACACTCGCTGCATCCAATGATTTCATCATATCAAGGGTATCCTTAGCTGCTTCCCTGCTGTGTATAACCACCGGAAGCTTAACCTTATGTGCCAAATCTATCTGTGCCTCGAAACATTCTTTCTGCCGTTTTTTATCTACTTGCTCATAATGATAATCAAGTCCGGTTTCGCCTATTGCAACTACCTTTTCATTTAAAGAAATCTGCTTAAGTCTTTTTAAATTATCCTGTGTACATTCTTCTGCGGAGCTTGGATGTATTCCTGCTGCTGCATATATAAATGGATACTTTTCTGAAAGTTCCACTGCTTTATTTGTGGACTCCATATCTGCCCCTATATCAACCACATATCCTATGTTGTTATCTTTTAGTGAACTAAGAATTATATCCCTGTCCTTATCAAATGCCTCATCATCATAATGTGCATGGCTGTCAAATATCATTCTCAGCATATTTCCGAACCTGCTATAATGTCTTTATCCAATGTAAGTACCGAAAGATTACCTTCATCATCTCCTGCTGCAAGAATCATTCCCTGTGATTCCATTCCGCATAATTTTACAGGCTTTAAGTTCGTAATAACCGCTACCTTCTTACCTATCATTTCTTCAGGGGTGTAATACTGTGCTATGCCCGATACAATCTGTCTGACCTCAGAACCCACTCTTATCTGTGACACTAAAAGCTTTTTAGCCTTCTTAACCGGCTCGCATTTAAGTACTTCTCCAACACGTATCTGTATCTTATCAAAATCATCTATGGTAATTTCTTCTTTTGGCTCTACCTCAGGATATTTTTCTTCTTTTTGATTATCCTGTAACTCTTCTGCCTTCTTAATCACTTCTTCGAGATCAAGCCTTGCAAACAGAATTTCAGGTTTATCTGTTACCTTATTTCCTGAAGGGTACTTTCCAAATTCATTCATATCTTCAAGATTTCTTTCTGCAGTGTTTAACTGTTCAAATATTTTATCTGCCGTTTCAGGCATAAACGGCTTTAGAAGAGATGCACCTATGGTTATACTTTCTATAAGGTTGTAAAGCACTGTCTCAAGACGCGGCTTTGTACTTTCATCTTTAGCGAGAATCCAAGGTGTTGTCTCATCAATATACTTATTGCATCTTTTAAACATTGTAAATACTTCTGTAATGGCATCTGCTACCCTAAGCTTATCCATCTTTTCTTCCACTTTGCCCGATGCAGCCATAACTACTGCTTTGAGGTCTTCGTCTACACTCTCTGTAATTCCTGTATTATTTACCACACCGCCAAAGTATTTATTTGACATTGATATTGTACGGTTTACAAGGTTTCCGAGAGTATTTGCCAAATCTGAATTAACTCTCTCTGTAACCAGTTCCCATGTAATAACTCCATCATTATCAAACGGCATTTCATGTAACACAAAGTAACGTACTGCATCTACGCCAAATACATTTACAAGATCATCTGCATATATTACATTTCCTTTAGATTTACTCATCTTTCCGTCATTCTGAAGCAGCCACGGATGTCCGAATATCTGTTTCGGAAGCGGCAGGTCAAGTGCCATAAGCATTATTGGCCAGTATATGGTATGGAATCTTAATATATCCTTTCCAATAAGATGCAAATCCGCAGGCCAGTAGTGTTCAAACTTTTCATCACTGTTTCCGTCCAAATCATAACCAAGTCCCGTAATATAGTTTGACAGTGCATCTATCCACACATATACAACATGTTTATCATCAAAATCTACAGGTATGCCCCATTTAAATGAAGTCCTTGATACACACAAATCCTGAAGCCCTGCAAGAATAAAGTTATTCATCATTTCATTTTTTCTTGATTCAGGCTGTATAAATTCAGGATGGGTATTGATATGCTCAATAAGCCTGTCTGCATATTTGCTTAGTTTTAGGAAATAAGCCTCTTCTTTTGCCGGCTGGCATTCTCTTCCGCAGTCAGGGCATTTTCCATCTACAAGCTGGGACGGTGTGAAAAATGATTCACATGGCGTACAGTACATCCCCTCATAGAATCCTTTATAGATATCACCCTTTTCATACAGTTTCTTAAAGATTTTCTGAACCTGTTTTTCATGGTAATCATCAGTGGTTCTGATAAACTTGTCATAAGAGGTATTCATCAAATCCCATACATCTTTTATCTGCGAAGAAACATTGTCAACAAACTCTTTAGGAGAAATTCCTGCCTCTTCCGATTTAAGTTCAATCTTCTGCCCATGCTCATCCGTTCCTGTCTGGAATCTTACATCATAGCCCTGCTGTCTTTTATATCTTACAATACTGTCCGCAAGAACCGCCTCATATGTGTTTCCTATATGTGGCTTGCCGGATGTATATGCAATCGCTGTTGTTAAATAATACTTTTTCTTTTCCATTTATATAAACCGCCTTTCGTGTCAGATATTCCGGCATCTAAAAACTGCTTCCGGAACCAAAATACATTATCTTTAATAATACATTTTTTTAGGGGGTTTTGCAACTGCTTTTTAAAGGACAAACCTCAACTCCTAACCCTGCCCGGTGTCCGAGAAATGGTATTGTTGAAGTTTATGCTGAAAACAGTTTTTTTTCTTGAAAAATTATCTGAATGTAGTACAATAGTAGTAAGTTATGTTTGCATATTATTGCAAAAATGGTGTAAATATTATTCTATAGAAAGGACGAAAAATAATGCTTAAAAACTTACAGAAACTAAGAATTGAGAAACGACTAAGGAAAAGCTCACGCATTACATTGCTCCTGTCAGGTGTAGCATCAGTAATAGCAGTTATTTGCATGATTATAATTATAGTCAGATATGATTATACTCTTACATATTATGCTTTTCCCCAAGGAGATATTGCTCTTGCAATGAATGAATATGCGGAGGTAAGAAGTGCAACACGGGCGATTATCGGATATGAAAATGAATCTGAAATTAAAATTGTTATGACACAGCATGACGAGGCGAAGGCAGAAGTGGAACAACTTATGGCTGAGATTGAAAAAAGTATAGTCACTTCAGAGGGAAAGGCTTTGTTTGAAGAGATGAACAGTGCATTAGAAGCCTACTATGTGAAAGATGCTGAAATTATTGAAATCGGCAAATCTACAGATTCGGCACAAAGTGCCAAGGCACAGGAAATGGCGATTAATGAGCTGACACCTCTTTATAATGCGGTAGACGAGGTGTTTACCGAATTGATGGAACTCAATGTGCAGAAAGGTGATACGACACAAGAGCAACTGCTTATAATGGCTGTGATATTTACCGTTTTAATTGTGATATTGATGATAAATGCATTTTTAATTTCAACCAAACTGAGCATCATAACAGCCAAAGGAATCATAGAACCAATGCATCAGCTTATCGACAGACTGAACGGATTTGCACAGGGAGATATTTCATCTCCGTTTCCGGAAAATGATAACGATGATGAAATAGGCGATATGATAAAAGCTGTCAGCAGTACTACGGTAAAGATTCAGACGATTGTAAATGATATGGACGATCTTCTTGCAAAAATGGCTGAAGGAAATTTTGATATTCATTCATCCTGCGAAGAGGAATATGTAGGCGAGTTTAATGGGCTTTTGAAAGCTACTGAAAAGATGAATTATGAGATAAGTGCAACATTGAATGATATGCAAAATGCAGCTGATATGGTTTCTGCAGGTTCCACAAATCTTGCGGAGGCTTCTCAGGCTCTTGCAGAGGGTGCTACGGATCAGGCAGCCTCTATTGAGGAGTTACAGGCTATGGTTTCCGAGATTTCATCAAGTCTGGAGATAACAACAGATAAAGCAAGCAGTGCCTATGAAAGAGCAACACAGTGTGCACAGGAAGTAGAGAAAAGCCATAGCGAAATGGAAATTATGGTGGATGCAATGAACAAAATCAGCGAGACATCGCTTAATATCAGTAATATTATTGTAGATATTGAAGATATTGCAAGTCAGACAAATCTTCTTTCATTAAATGCAGCAATTGAGGCGGCTCGTGCAGGAGAGGCAGGAAGCGGATTTGCGGTTGTTGCTGAACAGATTCGTATTTTAGCAGATCAGAGTGCAAAATCAGCAGTCAGCACGAAGCAACTGATTGAAGAATCAATAAATAAGGTTGAAATAGGCAGCCAGTCGGCAGTTAAAACCTCAGAAACATTAATGAATGTAGTGGAATTAATGAAGACAATTGCTGAAAATTCTAAGGACATCAGTGAGACGGTTAGAAGGGAGTCAGAATCTGTAAAGGACGCTGATGAAGGTATTAGCCAAATTTCAGAGGTTGTACAGTCTAATTCAGCTACTGCACAGGAAACATCAGCCACAAGTGAAGAATTATCAGCACAGGCTATATCCATGGATGAAATAGTTGGAAAATTTGTACTGAAACAATAGTGATTTGATTTATATACCGTTTGATTAAGAACAATTTAGCATCATTTATATTTATCATATATGCCATCCTGATTACAGGGTGGCATATATACTTATTGGATAAAGTGAAATTTCAATAATTCATTATTTTCCTGCAACTATATTACACAATTATAAGAAATATATTTTCACGCAGCGTGCATATAATTATGATATATGCTGAAAGGTGCGTTTTTTATGAAGTTAAGAAGATTCTTTTGTTTCTGTCTTGTTATTATTTCTTCTGTGCTACTATCCTGCTGCAATACCCAACATGATACGCCGGAAGAAAAACCTTCCGCCGGAAGTTATGAATTTACCCAACTGACTAACCGGATGTTTACAGAATATCTGTCAGGCAATACCGTTAATATGCATTCCATGGTACTTTCCCCCGAAGATTTTGGCATTAATGATTATCAGGTGACTCTGGGAGACTTTTCACTTGAAGGATTTAAAAATACTAATAATGAACTGTGCCGCTCCCTTCAGGAGCTTAACAAGATAGATTACGACAGTCTGAATGACAGTGAGAAACTTACATATAATATTTTAAAGACAAAATTTGCAGACTCCCTCCAGTATTGCGATTACTATATGCTTGATGAATACTTAAGTGCCAGTGACGGACAGCAGCAGCTCCTGCCTGTATATCTCGCCGAATATTCATTTAATTCAGAAAAAGACATACTGGACTATCTTCAAATTCTTCAATTATCTGAAGAATTCTTTTCAGGACTTTTGGAATTTGAAAAACTAAAGGCTGACAACGGAACATTTATGAATGAATTTCAGGCAGATAATGTAATAAATCAATGTAATGAATTTATTAAAGATAAGGAAAATCATTATCTGATTACCACATTTAATGACCGAATAAAAGAGCTGGAATACTTATCGGATGATAAAAAAAATTCATATATCAGTTTAAACAAAAAATATCTTGAACAATACTATTTTCCTTCTTATGAAAATATTGCATCAACCATGAATACTCTTAAAAAAAGCAGTAAAAATCTTGGCGGCATGTGCAATTATGAAAACGGTAAAATATATTATGAAGGTCTTGTACGTACAAAAACCGGTTCTCCAAAATCTGTGGCAGATATACAGGCCATGCTTGAAAATGCCCTTGCCACCGATACAATCCGTATACATGAAATCTACAGTTCAAACCCTGATATAGATAAGCATCTTAAAGACTTTTCAAACGAATATAAAGATATTAAAAGTACCATTGGAAATCTCCACAAAAACATTTCTGAACATTTTCCTGAACCCGCTGTAAAAAGCAGTGATGTACAGGTGCATAGTGTTCCCGAATCTATGGAAAAATATGAAGCTCCCGCCTACTATCTGTCACCGCCAATTGACTGTCTTACAAAAAACTCCATTTATATAAATGGATTAAATTATAATGGCAAAAGCATAACCGAACTTATTCCAGTTCTTGCTCACGAAGGTTTTCCGGGACATTTATACCAAACCACTTATTTTAGAAATACAAAACCTGATAATATAAGGCTTGTACAGAGTTTCCCCGGATATGCCGAAGGCTGGGGAACATATGCCGAAATTTATTCATATTATATAACCGGTCTTGATGAAACTGCCGCTGAATATAATGCGAGATATACTTCACTTGCACTGGAGCTGTATTCTCTTATAGACATATATGTAAATTATAACGGCTGGAACCTTAACAAACTGATGGAGTATGGGAAATCATGGGGATTTGATGATAATGCTTCAATAAAGATATATCATGCGGTTATTGAGAGTCCCTGCAGCTACCTGCAGTATTCCGTGGGATATCTTGAAATATTGAATCTTAAAGAAAAAGCCATGGAACAGCTGGGAGACAAATTTTCCATAAAAGCTTTTCACAAATTCCTGTTGGATACCGGACCTGCTCAATTTGAAATAATAGAAAGACAGATGGAAGACTGGATAAACAGTCTTCCATCTGTCTTGTATAGCTATTATTACTTTTCTGATTCAGGCAGGCATTTATACTATCGTACAACTTTTGAAATTGGTTTTGTACATGTTGACTTCAGGGTAATACCGCCTTCTGTTCTTACTGACCTGATTTTAAAATAATACCTTTTGCCTTTTTTCAGATTCTTTGCGGTGTACGAAATTTTTTTGGAACCCGCAACATAAATACGCTTATATTTTCCGTTCTTTGTTTCTGACATATAAATCTCATAATTATGTGCACCTGCTGCCTTATTCCAGCTTAATTTAATTACACCTTTCTGTTTATTATCTAAAACAAATCCATCTACTTTAGCCGGACCTGCAATACCTGACTTTGCTACTGTAGTCTTACTCCGTACAGTGCCCAAAGAAGCTTTTTTCGTTGCTACCAGTTTGTATTTGTACACTACTCCCGTTTGTATATTATTTGAATCAATATACGAGTTTTTCTTAGATGTTGCAATCTTTCTATATTTTCCTACTGTCTTATCATATCTGTAAATGTTATATCCCGTTGCATTTGATACCGCAGTCCATGAAAGTTTTATACTGCTCTTTGATGACTGCTGTGCTTTTATATCTGTAGGCGTCTCAATATATAAATCAACCTTCTTCTGTGATGAAAACTGGCTGAAATATTCCACTATACCATCTCCCGTATATGAGCATACCTTATAGTAATATGTAGAACCATCTATAAGATTTGTATTGTTGAATTCCGTACCTATAGTAACTGCCACCCTTAAGAACTTCGAATCTCCTTCTCTTTTCCTGTATACAATATATCTCGTAGCTCCGGACACACTGCTCCATGTAACCTTTGTACTGTTGCTGCTGGTTGCCTCGACTTCCACATTCTTTGGTGATAACAGCTCTATACTTTGTGACTGTACATCCACCCAATGTTTATTTGATAAGTCCAGATTTGTACCTGATAATTTGTAATTCACATCCACTCTTCCGTTTATGCCATCCACATAACCATCCGATGAATACTGCCACATCTTGTATGTACCTTTATATGTACATTCTGTATTATACTGTGCTACCCACTTTTCCCATGCGGAAAATCTTGAATCCGTCAAAAGATTAGTAAACCAATATGTATTGGCATATATTCCGACTTTGTATCCTGCATCCTGAATTCTGCTGCAGAAAGTTTGTGCCAAATCGCCTTTTTCCTGTGCAGACAGAAGTCCCGTTGTCCTTGCATCTTCCAAATCATAGTAGACCGGATATGTCAGCTTATATCCGTTTATAAGCCTTAACACATGGTCTGCCTCCGATGCTGCCTCTGCCGTATTCGTTGCATATGAATAAATATATACACCAAAAGGTATTCCAAGCCTCTGGCATTCATTTGCATTATAAAACCATTTCTTATCATCCTGTTCAGACATATTATTGCCATATCCCACTCTTAATATGGCATAATCAATATTAGATTTGACCCTGCTCCAGTCTATATCGCCATTATGATAAGAAACATCTATTCCAAATGTACTGCTTCTTGCTGATACTGTTGCTGAGTTCTCACTTACTACGCCTATATTAGTATATGACTTAATTTTAAAATAGTACTTAGTCCTGCCTGTTAATCCTGTGATAACAGCATTATTATTTTTACCAACATCTATTATCCTGAATCCACTGCTGCTTTTTGTAGAGTAATATACATAATATCCGTCTGCCTCGGAAACTTTATCCCACTTAAGTAATATAGTCTCAGGTCTGGGATTATATGCTTTTACATTAGTCGGTTTTGACAACTCCGTCGCTGCCTGAATTTCATCCTTACAGTATATAGTTAAGGCAACTGACAAAATTGCCAGAATAAATATCATAATATTAAATTTTTTTCTCATTCGCCGTTTCTTCCTTTCATTAATTGTGGTGTCAAATTTATTATTAATGACAAAATATCTATTTTTATTACATTATTTATTATTATAAAATTTCAGCAAAAAATCAACCCCTTTTTTCAAAACGGCAAATGAAAATATTTCCGATATTATTCTTGTATTTTCCCATCCTCTATGCATATAATTCTTTCACAGAATTTGCTTACATTATTATCATGGGTAACTATTATTATGGTCTTCCCCATCTCATTCACTTCTTTTAGAACCTTCATTATTTCAGTTCCCGTTGCCTTATCCAATGCTCCTGTAGGCTCGTCTGCAAGAATCAGGCCATTGTCAGATGCCAGTGCCCTTGCGATAGCACACCTCTGCTGCTGCCCGCCTGAGAGCTGTACAGGATATTTCTTTGCCTGTTCACTGATTTTCATTAATTCCAGCTTTTCCATTATTATCTCTTTCCGTTTCTTCTTTGGTATATGCTTTGCAATTAAAGGTATCTCCACATTTTCATATACCGTATAGTGGTTCATCATAGCAAAATGCTGGAATATAAAGCTAATATTGTCTTTTCTGAATCTGTGCAGCCTTGTATTTGACATTTCACTTACGTTTATATCATTATAAATGTATGTACCTTTGGACAGCTTATCCATTCCGCCTATTATATTCAGCAGAGTGCTTTTTCCTGAACCGGAAGGACCCATTACCGCCACCATTTCACCCTGCTTTATATCCAAATCCACATTATTCAACGCATGGCATTCCACTCCGTCTGACGAGTAAACTTTTACCGCTTCCTTTATTTCAATCATGTATCATTACCTCCTATCAGGGTGCTTGTTTTCTGGTCCATCAGTACTAGAACAGGTACTGCTGATGAAACTAATATTATCAATATACATATAATGCAGTTTGCAGGTATTACATTTCTTATAAATATTTCCCTACATACATCGCTTTGACTTCCGACACCTGCGAACAATATGTCAAGCAACCTGTAAAATAGTACGGATGAACATATTCCTGATATTATTATTTTTACGCTGTTTTCCACTATAAGCATTGCGGCTATCCAGAGTATGGAAAAACCGTTGGCACATAGTATTCCGTATTCGGACATGTTCGTAAATACTACGGATATCTGGGTGCAAGTCAGCATTATTATGGTGGTAATCATTACTATCCATAGTATGTCATTTACAAAATCATTAATTTTTCTGCCTGCTTCAAGTTTTTCATTAAGAATGTCATCTATTGAACCAATAACTGTAACTATGCCCATTGAATCTGCTATTTGGTTTATCTGTGTTTTTATTTGATTAAAGCTTACATTGTTTGACCAAGTGAAAAACATTGCATTGGTATACATTGTTTCATTCCATACCATAACTGCATCATTTTCTCCTAATTTTTTATAACATTTATCATCCAGAAATGAATCTGTAGACAACAGTGTTTCAGGGTCTATTACCTTAGTACCTGATTTAAGGAAACCTTTCACCTCAAATCTGTATGTATTCTCCCCATATATCTCTTCCATTATATCACCTGTTTTATAATATTTTTTAAAACCGCTACCCAAGTATACATGATGTACATTTTCACTTAAATTTATATCCTTCTCAATTATGCCTTTTTCCAAAGGAATATCATATATACCCACTGCCCTTGAATCTATCTTAACATAATTAATCATATTTTCATCGCTTCCGGTTAAACTGCACTGTACTTTTGCAAGTTCAGAATCTTCCAAACCGATATTAATTTCTATTTCTCCTACTGACAGTATACCTTTTTCATTTAATAATTTTGTGTATAATTCAGTATATTCTTCATTCGATATATCATTTCGTACACTTATTATTGCTGTATTCTTAGTTCCTGCAGTAAGTCCATTCTCCACCACATTCTGACAAAAATGTGCATTTTCATATATATACACGGCAAATGACGCCATAGTCAGGGATGCTATACATACAAGCATTGTCAGCAGAAAACTTCTCTTCCTGTTCTTAACTGATTTAATTATCATTTTCAACATAATATTAACCACATCTTTCCGATATTTCGCTACTTTTTCTGTTTTCTGATGCTCTGTGCCGGCAGTATCCTTCTAATCTGACAGACAGGCACAATCAGATTCACACACAGAATAACAGCCACTATGCACAACAGATATGTAACATTAGTCCTTATGCATGTCAACTCTATATGTGTCTTTCCAAATGCCATTGCATAAAGTGTCTGAAGTACTACTGCTGCTGCCAGTGCACACCCGATATATCCTGATAAATCTTTTATAAGCAGCATCACCATATCTATGAGTGAATACCCGTATGTCCTCCTGATTACAAACTCATTATACCTTCTTTTAACCCAGATATCAGATATCATCATGCAATTAATTAATGTAAATCCCAGCACAACATACATAAATATCATATTTAACCTTAACTTGGCATACAGAAGGTTGTTTTTTGCCGATGGTTCTTTTCTGTTACTTATCTCTTCTATCTGGTAATTTCCATTCTCAACACAAATTTTTAACTTATTAAAATTTTCCTGAAACTCATTTGCAGATAATTCCGAGCTCCCATATAATATTTTTAATAAATAATCGGCTTTTTCCTTTATAGAATCTTTCATTTCTTCATTAAGGCAGTCATAAAAAATACATATATCCATATCTTTGGTGGAATTTTCTTCGAAATATGATTCATACATTCCCGTCACCTTAAAAGGACTGCTTTCTATGTCAATATATTTTTCACCGGCTAAATCATATACATACCCTTTGAGATTTTCTGATACAATAACTGCATTTTCTATAGCCTCTTTATCTGGCAGCCCGCCCCATATAAACTTCTCACAGAATTCTTCATTTATCGATAATGCCACATATGTTACGGGATTACCAAACCCATCACCAATAAAATTAAAATATCCGTATAAAAATAAATTACCACTCTTACACTGCAGCGTATCAATAAAAGATTCCAATTTATCTGCATATTCATATCCTTTTTCGTCGCCTTCATCTGTAGTTCCAAAATGCATATCATACTCTATGTCATATGAATGTCTGTTTTTATTGTTTTGTTCTTTCTCCAATTTATTAAGGGATGATAAAGTATTCACAGCCACAAAAAATGATAAGGTCAAGCCAACAATTAATAACAGAGTGGAATATTTCTCCCTAAAAAACTTTTTAATCATATATGTATACTCCTAAAACAATATTTTTGCACAACAGTATACACATCTGATATTAGATATGCATACTGTTGCTAATTAATTATTGTGTTTTTAATGTTGCTTTCTTTCCATCATATTTTATATGCAATTTTGCCCATGAAGCCAATACTCCGCCGGATTTAGCAGTATAACTGGCTGATAGCTTTTTATAATTAAGAGCTTTATTATCTGCTATTTTCTTTTTATCTGTTGCAAGAGTATACTTTGCTGACACACAACTTCTGTCAGCACCACCCAAACTCACATTGCACCATACCTTAGTTTGTGCACCACCTAAATATTTTGCAAAATCCACATACCCATGAACATATGCATTTACATTACTATAGTAGAAATCCTTTGATTTACTGCCGAACGCAGTAATTGTTATTGATGAGACCGCAAGAAGCGTTATAAGACCTTTCGCTGCCCAAGATGCTATTCTTCCTTTTTTCATAGTAAACTATCTCCTTATTATTTTATTATTTATATCCTCCGGAAAATACTGGTACAGTATATATGAGTATGTAAATATTGTCAATAAATAAAATTTTATGGCATATTTCAGGGTATACAAAATAACTTCCACATTTCATACTTTACATTATGGCTGAACTATTACACGCATTTTATTAAATCTGTAAATTCACTCTTGACAACTCCCCATTTCAGCAGTAAAATAACAAAAAATAAAAAACCGATGATCAAGAAGAGTACTCAAAAAGATTGTTTACAGAGAGCTGCTGATGGTGGAAATGCGGCATCATATTTTTGACGAATGGTCTTGTGAGGGTGGCTTGAAATCTTTAAGAAAGTAGACGCCAACGGGATTCCTGTCCGTTATCAGAAGGATGCATATGTTAGTATGTAAATGAGTGGATATTTTAATATCAATTTGGGTGGTACCGCAGAAGTATAATATAGCTTTTGTCCCTTACGTCAGTAAGCGACAAAAGCTTTTTTGTTTTATCATAATGCTAAAACATCCTAATATCAAACCAAAACATGGAAAGGAGCACACAATGATAATACCTTCATTCGATTCAATCAGCAAATATTCCGGCAGCTATAATATGGTTCCAATCTGTCAGGAAATATATGCAGATGTAATTACACCAATCACATTACTTAGAAGACTTTCCACAATCAGCAGGAACTTCTATCTGCTTGAGAGTATAGAGGGCGGTTCACAATGGGGACGGTATTCCTTTCTGGGATTTAACCCATTGCTGCATATAACATGTAAGAACCACTGCGTAACCATAAAAAGCGGAGGTATAGAAACCACCGAAAAAGGCGATGCAATGGATATACTAAGAAAACTGCATTCAAAATACAAATCACCTCATATAGAAGGCATGCCTCCATTTACAGGAGGATTTGTAGGGTATTTCTCATATGAAATGATTGGATATGCAGAACCGAAACTAAATCTAAAAGAAAGTGAATTTAATGACTATGATTTAATGCTTTTTGACAAAGTCATAGCCTATGACCATTTAAAGCAGAAGATAAATATAGTAGTAAATATGAACCCAAAAGATGGCATACAGGGATATAATGCAGCAGTACTCGAAATAAAGAAAATCATACAGATGATTCACGATACTACTCCTCTTCCAAAGGAACATGCAGCAGAAAATGCCGACTTTAAGTGTAACATTTCTAAAGAAGAATACTGTAATATGGTAGAAAAAACCATTCATTACATACATGAAGGTGACATTTTCCAGGGAGTAATATCAAGGCGGTTCGAAGCAGACTACAAAGACAGCCTGATGAATGCCTACAGAGTATTAAGAACCACTAATCCATCACCTTATATGTACTTTATCCAAAGTGATGATGTACAGATTGCAGGTTCTTCCCCTGAAACCATGATAAAACTTAATAAAGGAAAACTCACCACCTTCCCTGTGGCAGGAACAAGACCAAGAGGAAATACCACTGAAGAAGACAAAGAATTGGAAGCCGGACTCTTAAAAGATGAAAAGGAACTTGCCGAGCACAATATGCTGGTAGACCTTGCAAGAAATGATGTAGGAAGGATAGCCGAATACGGCAGCGTATATGTAGAAGACTACATGAGCATACACCGATTCTCAAAGGTAATGCATATCGCATCTGTGGTATGCGGTCAGATACGAAACGATAAAGACGGATGCGACACTATATCCGCCCTGCTTCCTGCAGGTACTCTTTCAGGTGCACCGAAATTCAGGGCATGCGAGATAATAAATGAACTGGAGCCTACGGCAAGAGGTGTATATGGTGGTGCTATAGGATACCTTGACTTTTCCGGTAATCTTGATGTCTGCATAGCCATACGGACGGCAGTTAAAAAAGGTGATAAAGTATATGTTCAGGCAGGTGCCGGAGTAGTCGCTGATTCCGTTCCAGAAAACGAATATCAGGAATGTGCAAATAAGGCAGGTGCCGTTATAGATGCCATTAAAAGAGCAAGTGAGGTGAACGACTTATGATATTATTGATAGACAATTATGACAGCTTTTCCTACAACCTTGTACAGCTTATAGGAGGCATTTTAAAAGAGCAAAACAATGGTAAAGAGATTAAGGTAATCAGAAATGATGAACTTAGTATAGACGAAATAAAATCACTAAATCCGTCCCACCTCATATTATCACCGGGTCCGGGACGTCCATGTGATGCCGGAGTATGCGAAGACATTATCCCAGAAATGATGAATACCACTCCAATTCTTGGTGTATGTCTGGGGCATCAGGCAATATGTGAAACATTTGGTGCAAAGATTACTTATGCCGCCACCCTTATGCATGGCAAAAAAAGCATTATAGATATAAAGGAAGATGATATATTTTCCGGACTGCCGGAGCAAATACCTGTAGCCAGATACCATTCACTTGCCGCAGATAAAAACTCAACGCCTGATTGTTTAGAAGTGCTGGCAACAGCCGATGACGGCGAGATAATGGCAGTAAAGCACAAAGAGCATTTAATATACGGATTCCAGTTCCATCCTGAATCCGTTCTTACCCCTGACGGAAAAACCATGATAACAAACTTTTTAAAGCTTACTATATAATAAGGAGGAGATTGCAATGATTAAAGAAGCTACAAAAACAATAATCGAAGGAAATGATTTATCATATGAAACTGCAGAAAATGTTATGGATGAAATTATGAGCGGCGAAGCATCACAGATGCTTACTGCATCATACCTTACGGCACTTAGAATGAAAGGTGAATCCATTGATGAGATATCCGCCAGTGCAGCGGTTATGAGAAAACATGCTGAACAACTTCCACATGACACAGATTTGTTGGAGATAGTCGGAACAGGAGGAGATGAAGCAGGCACTTTTAATATCTCAACCACTTCTTCTTTTGTAGTCTCTGCTGCCGGAATACCTGTGGCAAAACATGGAAACAGAAGTGTATCCAGTAAGTGCGGAGCTGCTGATGTATTAGAAGCTGCCGGAATAAATATCAATATTACGCCTGAGAAAAGTGCGGATATATTAAAAGAAATCGGAATATGCTTTATGTTCGCCCAGAAATATCACACCGCCATGAAGTATGTTGCACCTGTAAGAAAGGAACTTGGATACCGCACTCTTTTTAACATTCTCGGACCTTTAACAAATCCTGCATTTGCCACATATCAGCTTTTGGGTGTATATGATGAGTCACTTGTAGAACCTCTTGCAAATGTACTTATAAAACTGGGAATCAAAAAAGGAATGGTTGTGTATGGGCAGGACAAATTGGATGAAATATCTTTAAGTGCCAATACCACCTGCTGTAAAATTCAAGACGGCAAACTTACATCTTTTATACTTAACCCTGAAGACTATGGATTCAAAAAATGTTCTAAAGATGCACTTGTGGGCGGCGGTCCTGAAGAAAATGCAGCTATTCTTAAAAATATCCTTTCAGGCAGCGAAAAAGGTGCAAAAAGAGATGCTGTAATATTAAATTCTGCCGCATGCATTAGTATGATAAAAGGTATATCTATGGAAGATGCAGTTGTGGAAGCTAATCAGATGATTGACAGCGGAAAAGCATTAGAGAAGCTTAATAAATTTATTGAATTATCTAATAAATAATGGAGCAGAAATATGAATATTTTAGATGAAATTGCAGAATTTACTAAAAACCGTATTAAAAAAGATATGACGGCAGTCCCAAAGACTGAACTGGTTAAAAAAGCTGAAAGCTTTAAAGGAAGCCTTCCACCATTCGCATTTGAAAACGCACTTAAAAATCAGGATATAAACTTTATATGCGAAGTTAAAAAGGCATCACCATCAAAGGGTATAATTGCAGAAGACTTTCCTTATATAAATATAGCAAAAGACTATGAAGCCGCAGGAGCATCATGTATATCATGCCTGACTGAACCCCAATATTTTAAAGGGTCTGATAATTACCTCGCTGATATAAAACACAATGTAAATATTCCCGTACTACGTAAAGACTTTACGGTAGATGATTATATGATATATCAGGCTAAAACCCTTGATGCTGATTGTGTACTTTTAATATGCTCATTACTTGATAAAAATACATTAGAAGAATATATCCATATTTGTGATTCTCTCGGAATGTCAGCATTGGTTGAGGCCCATGACGAAACTGAAATACAGACTGCCATAAATGCGGGGGCTCGAATAATCGGCGTAAACAATCGTGACTTAAAGACATTTAAAGTTGATATTCACAACAGCGAACGCTTAAGAAAACTTGTACCCGAAGACATTCTGTTTGTGGCAGAAAGCGGCATTAAAACACCGGATGATATTGAAGTCCTGAAAAAAGCAAATGTAAACGGTGTATTGATAGGTGAAACCCTTATGAAGAGCAATGATAAAAAATCCATGATAAATCATCTAAAAGGAATAGATTGATATGGCTAAGATAAAAATCTGCGGACTTAAACGCACCGAGGACATTAACTATGTAAATAAATATCTTCCGGATTATATAGGATTCGTATTTTTCAAAAAAAGCAGCCGTTACGTTTCACCTGAAACTGCATTTGAGCTTAAAAAGATACTTAATCCTGCGATAAAGGCAGTCGGAGTATTTGTTGATGAAGATATTGACTACATACTAAAGTTATGCAGGAACAATACCATCGACATGATTCAACTTCATGGAAATGAAGATAACGATTACATTAACAAACTTAAGTCATGCACAGAAAAACCAATTATAAAAGCAATACGCGTACAAAGTACTGCTCAGCTTACAAAAGCAGAAAGTATCCCATGTGACTATCTGTTACTGGATACTTTCATAAAGGATATGTATGGCGGCAGTGGTAAAACCTTTGACCGCACACTTATCCCTTCCGGATACAGGGACTTTTTCCTTGCCGGAGGACTTGATTCACATAATATCGCCGCTGCCATAAAAGAGTGCAATCCTTACTGTGTAGACTTAAGCAGCAGCGTTGAAACCGGAGGATGTAAAGATTCCGATAAAATCAAACAAATTATAGAAATAGTCAGAGCCACTTAAATGGCAGAAAGAGAGGAAACATGATAAAAGGAAGATTTGGAGAATACGGCGGTCAGTATATTCCTGAAACACTTATGAATGCCGTCTCTGAGCTTGAAACAGCATACGAACACTATAAAAATGACCCTGAATTTATAAAGGAGCTGGATGACTTATATAAGAATTACGCAGGACGCCCTTCTTTATTATACTATGCAGAAAAAATGACCAAAGACCTCGGAGGTGCAAAGATTTATCTTAAACGTGAGGACTTAAACCATACAGGTTCCCATAAAATTAATAATGTACTGGGACAAATCCTTCTGGCAAAAAAAATGGGCAAAAAAAGAGTTATTGCAGAAACCGGTGCCGGACAACATGGTGTTGCCACCGCTACAGGTGCAGCACTTATGGGCATGGAATGTGAGATATTTATGGGCAGGCTGGATACAGAACGTCAGGCACTTAATGTATTCAGAATGGAACTCTTAGGTGCAAAAGTCCACCCTGTAGACAGTGGTACAGCCACACTTAAAGATGCCGTAAACGAGACAATGCGTGAATGGACTAACCGCATGGATGACACACTTTATGTTCTCGGCTCAGTTATGGGACCTCATCCATTCCCTACAATAGTACGTGATTTTCAAAAGATTATCGGAAAAGAGATAAAAGAACAGCTTCTTGAAACAGAGGGCAGACTTCCGGATGCAGTAATTGCCTGTGTTGGCGGTGGCAGTAATGCAATGGGTGCATTCTATGAATTCATACCTGATGAATCAGTAAAACTTATCGGATGTGAAGCTGCCGGACTCGGAGCAGATACCCCTAAGACGGCTGCAACCATAGCCACCGGAAGTACCGGAATATTTCACGGAATGAAGTCATTATTCTGTCAGGATGAATATGGTCAGATTGCTCCTGTATATTCCATATCCGCCGGACTCGACTATCCGGGCATTGGTCCTGAACATGCAATGCTAAACGATTCAGGACGTGCAGAATATGTACCTGTTACAGATGACGAAGCTGTAAGGGCATTTGAATATCTTTCCAGAACAGAGGGCATTATTCCTGCCATCGAAAGTTCTCATGCGGTGGCACATGCCATGAAGATTGCCCCAGCAATGGATAAAGATAAAATAGTAGTAATAAATATTTCCGGCCGCGGAGACAAAGATGTGGCTGCAATAGCAAGATACAAGGGGGTAGAACTATATGAGTAATCTTTCAGATACATTTAAAAACGGAAAAGCTTTTATAGCCTTCATCACCGGAGGCGACCCTGATATTGAAACTACCGAAAAGCTTTTATATGCAATGTCAGAATCAGGAGCAGACATAATAGAAATAGGTATACCTTTTTCCGACCCGATTGCAGAAGGTCCTGTTATACAGGCAGCCAGCCAGCGTTCTTTAGATGCCGGATGTACTACCGATAAATTATTTGACCTTGCCGCAAAAGTAAGCAGCAATATCAGCACTCCACTGGTATTTATGACTTATATTAATCCTATATATACATATGGAAAAGATAAGTTTATGAAAAAATGCAGAGAATCAGGCATTAAAGGAGTCATCATACCTGACCTTCCATTTGAAGAGAAAGATGAGCTCTCTTCTTTCTGCGATAAATATGAAATAAACCTTATATCACTTATAGCACCTACCTCTAACGAACGTATCACAATGATAGCTAAAGAGGCAAAGGGCTTTGTATACTGTGTATCCTCACTTGGAGTAACCGGAGTACGCTCTGAAATAACTACTGATGTAAATGCCATGACAAATCTGGTCAGACAATCTTCCGACATTCCATGTGCTATCGGATTCGGGATATCTACACCTGAGCAGGCGGCAAAAATGTCAAAAGCCGCAGATGGTGTAATTGTTGGAAGTGCAATCGTAAAGATTGTGGCACAATACGGAAAAGATTGTATCGAACCTGTAAAAGAGTATGTCAAATCAATGAAAGAAGCTATATCAAAATAATACCAAAAGGCACATTCAAATAACAGATAAACCTGTCACTTGGATGTGCCTTTTACTATTCGCATATCACGTACTAATACTACTATTATTAAAAACGCAACCATAAACATTGATGCAGCTGCCACCGTCGCCGCTGCCACAAATTTAATTCCCACTATAAACGCTGCAAACATATATATAAATGACATTATAATGGCGTTTTTCCTATTTTTCGCTATTAGGGAAGCATCCAGTTTCTTCTTAACGTTTTCAACCGGAGCCTTCCATATTATAATCAGTACACTAAAGACTAAACTGATATATATAAATAAATATGCTGCTTTTTCCGGTATATAAGATGGTGCAAATATGCATAACAGACATACTGACAATGATGTAATTATACACTTGTATCTTTTGTTTGCGTGATAGCCTCCTGTAAATTGGCGGAGCGAACAAAATACAACTGCAAATATACACACTTCTATAATTCTGTGTGTCAGCAGACCTGCTGTCAGCAAAACCGCAAAATCAACTATCCCATCTATTATTATGGAATATCCATATCTAAATATTTGTATCTCATCTTCCTCTATATAACCCTTATTATACAGATGAACGGCTATTTTCTCAGATAGTTTAAGAACCATATTATCTCTTACCCCTTACTCCATATAAACCCTTTTATTTCTTTCCAAAAAACTCTTTTACCGCACAATATTTGTCTGCCACACACACAAGTGCTGCCTCTTTCGACTTTGGTAAATGTGTTATATTTAACGGCCACATATGGCTGTATATAATATTTCTTTCCACCGGTGACAGTGAATACAACATTGCTGCATTCTCAAGTGCAATTTCTGCATGCTTAATACCATGCTTATATGCATTTACTTCCTTGCTTCTGGTATCATACATAAAAAAGTCATGAAGCATCGCACCTCTGGCAAGTGCAGATTCATCAATCTTTAATCTTAGTTTTTTAGAAATTTTGTAACTGCATATAGCAACATTCCTGCTATGGTCAAACCTTGTAGTAACACGATGTTGTCGAAATCTTTTTAATTTAGTTACATGATCATCATTCTGTAAATCATTTAACACAACAAAAAATTCGTCCAATACGTTCTCCTTTCTCTAACACCTTGCTTCACATGGTTATATTATAACAGTAATTTTTTGAAATATCTATATCAAATTTTATCCTTTACATATTTTTTATTTTTTACCTCTGCCGCATGCACATGTTCCGACATATGAAGCATTAGTCCTTCCGCATCCGGCACATCTCCAGCCTCCATTATCCATCAGTTTATGGCCAGTCATGGTATTAATTTCCAATTTCTGCACATTTACTTTATTTTCCAAGGTTTCCAACCGTTCATGCAGTTCGGCTGCTGCAAAATAAATAAATGAATTAAACGCTGCCACTGCCAGTGCAATCAAAAACAATATAAAGCTGCCATAAATCCATATAAATACAGCTTCAATTATTCCAATTGCCAATACAAACAATCCAATCAAATTACAATGCTTTGCCATTATAACGTCCCTCCTGAATCCTCTCTTCATTAGTTTTACTTTTCCACATAGTATTTAACCTGCATACTTTTGCTGTTTCCATCATAATTACTTATTACAATATCCTCATAATACCTTTTGAACACTGTAATCCTTTAAATCAATACGGTAAATTTCTGATTCTTTATCCAAATCACAACAATCAACACTCTTCAAACTTACTGCTACATAAATATAATTATCATTAATACGCCACTGATTAAGATACTGATAATCCCTTAGTTTTACGCCATTAATCTCAACACTCTCTAAAAAGTCTTTGTACTCACCCGTATCCAAATCAAATTCTAAGGGATATCTGTTTGCCGCTCCTGCATGTGTCGGATTCTTACAAACATATATGTATGCCTTATCATTCTGTATTTCAATAGGGAAAAGTTCAGTGTCTCCTTCTCTATCTTTAAATACCTGTTCTACATATCTCTCATTTTCATAATCACAATATGTATAGTACATATTTCCTTCTATTCCGTCATAAATAATATGTACTTCTTTTTCTTGCTGTGGAACAGGAGAAAATGTGTTGCCTGTATATTTGTAAAACTGCCTTTCAATCATATTGTAAAACAACTCTCCATGTATATACTTATATTCTACATTTGAAACTATTGTATCTTTATCTATATACTTTTGCGTTTCCATATTATTTTTATCCATGGCAATAATATTTTTCCTATTTACAAAACAGCAGAATACTATTAAAAACAATGCTATTATACTTATTATAATTACTCTTTTCTTATGTATAGATTTCATTTTTCTCCTTCTGATTATTTCACTCTGCAACCTGATATAATTATTCTAATCTGATTCCTCTTCATTGTCAACTTCTAAGGGCTGCTGCTCTAAAATAATGGTTTTACCTTCCATATCTGATACATTGTCTTTAGTAATCGTCAGATATAATTTCCCTTTTTTTATTTCACATTCTGCATCCCAGATTATTGATTCATCAATTGCTTTGTCATTAATATAATTCGAATAGAATGTTATTCCTCTTCCATTGTTAGCCCATGCTGCATCTACATCTTTTTTCTCACCATTTACTTCTATAACCACCTTATGGGATGAAGCCGGCATATAAATATAAGGAGAATCCGATACCCATACACACTCATATTCCCAAAAGTATTTGCCACATCCGACCATTATCCATATCATACTAAATAAAATTGTAAATACTGCTATTTTTCTAATTTTATTTTCCATTAATTCCATACCACATACCCCACTATAAATCCTGAGCCATTATTAAATTCATCTAATCTATTTTTATTTATAGGATTAAAATCATAACCCCAGTTATAACTTTTAAATAAGTTTTTATTCGCTTTATATACAAAAAACGTATGTAACCCATCCGTCATAGGTTTATTCCATGTAGACATTATTATCCTGCATTTATTCTTTTTTGCAGCAGCTTTTTTCAATGCCGAAAATTTTGTATACTTTTTATAAGATACTTTCTTCCTCTTTAAATATCTTGATATTTCCAACGGATTTGAACCCAGCTTTCCCCATCCGCCTGCAAATTCTATTGACCATGCTTCAAAGCAGTATATTGTCTGCGACAGCTTCTCAGGTCTTCCAAGTGAAATCATTGCATTGTATACCGCTGCCACCTCACAGCCTACATCCTTAAACTTTGTAAAACCAAATCTGTAATTTCCCGACCTTTTATTCTTTTTCTCCGTTTCACTCTGGTCAGTAATATAATAACCTTTCTTAACTCCATTACCCTTCGATTCCAACTTTCTGTTATATTTATAGTTCAATACTGCTCTTACCTTTTCCGCTGTATCTGCTACAGAAAGATAGATATTAGCCGCCTTGATAAGACCACTCATTACACCACCACGGTTAGTTAAGGTGCC
>JAAVHZ010000005.1 GCA_014799465.1 Lachnospiraceae bacterium
TGGTTTACACAAGAGGAATAAGAACGGGGGCGGTTTTTATTATACGTTTGCTTTTCTTGACAAAGAAGATAACGCATATAATCTGTTTGTTAGTGAAGAAATGTATAACTACATCAGCCATCAGAACTTTAGGAAATTTGAGGAAATACAGGTAACCATACATATCTATAAACAAACTGACAAACCTGGTTACAATTTTAGTCCTGTGGATGTGGAAAAATCGGTTTTTACCGAGGACAACCGCAATCTTGCGGATAAACAGAACCCCGACAATAAAGCAAAAGGTAAAACCGCATAATTGAAAGGAGGTGATTTATATGGGTATGTTACTTGCAGCAAGTGAGGGTGGTTTCGCATCTGGTGTTGGTAGTATTGTGAAAATTTTTACTGATAGCGTACTTCCAATGCTAAAAACCGAACCAATGATATACTTCGTAGCCGTAGCAATATTCGGTGCGGCATGCATGGTATTCAGACACGCAAGACGTGCAGGACATTAAAAAAGAAAAGAGGTTTAAAAACCTCTTTTTTTAATAAAAACAGGAGGTAAAAAATGATTGAAATAAAAGGTAAAAAAATGATTGAAATAAAAGATAAAAATATGTTATCTGATAATGATTACTGCACATGGAAACTAAAGCAATGTGCATATAGAATCTTGCTTATAATGTGGTTATCATCATTGTTAACAGTAGCAATTTTCATAATGACATATATGCTCACAATAGATGCAAAAGCCGATACTGGTAATTTTTCGGGTGGCGGTATGTATCTTCCACCCTCTGTCGAGGGATGTACAACGAAAGAAGTAAAAGGAGATATAGGAATTTATAACTATGTTTCTGAAAACAATTTTAGACTGGGAGAACGGCAATATACAAAAGCCTATATAGCATGTCGTAATGATGCAGAGGATTTTCTTTGGGCAATAAACGTAAAGGAATTAAAAATGCATAACCTCTACTTTGTCCGAGATAGCAGAAAAGAAAGCGAATACAGTTCGGACTACCATATACTTAGTTTTTACACAAGATTGCAGTCTAATAGTCTTGATGCCTTAAAGAATTTTGAAAAACCCGACAAAATAGACGATTATGATAAATATAATGGTTCTAAAAGTGGACTTAAAAAGGGTTGGACTATTCTTTTTAACTGTTCTGCAAATATGTCAAACATTGAGCGGACTGAATATGACATAAAGTATGAAACTGAAATTCCAATACATTATAAAACGTTTGAAACTGCGGAAGAATTTAATGAATGGATTAACAATAATGAGTGGGATTTGTATAATCACCCTGACCAGGACTACAGCGATGGCGGTTTTACCGAAAATGGTGACATAAAAGAGAATGTCCTTTATGATTTGGAAGTACCTAAAAATATAAAGGTAGATGGATGGAAAGAAAGCTTTTTAGGAAATAGAAAAAATCTTATTGTAACATGGAAACAAAGCGATAATGTGAATGTAGAGGACTGGCAGACTGAACTGTACTATAGGGAGAAATGGAAAATAAAAAGGTTTCCATGGTCTGCATCAGAGGTTCGGGACACTGGTTATACCAAAGAATATAACTTGTATGGTGTTACTTTGAATTTCAAAAACCGCTATACATTTGAAAAAGACATAATGGATAACTGGATAAAAAACGCATATGAAACAGGTGGTATATATGACATTACTGATAAATATGTCCGACTACGTAACGCATGGTATGAGGAAGAAAAAAAAATAATGCATTACAGTAATTGGATAACGTGGCACGTTGACATGAAAACAGGAAAAATAGACGTAACCGAAAATGAGGATAATGACCCCGGGAATACTGACGAGGATAACGTAAAAACTGATTCAGAGGACTACCCTCCCGGTGAAGATTATACAGATAAAAACAAAGACAATACATCTTACGATTTAGACGGATTCCTCGGATATTTAAAATCTGCCATATCTGCAATCGGTGATGTTCCAGATATGTTAGGCAAAGTTTTCTCTTTTCTACCGCCATACTTCGTAAGTGCAATACTTATCGGTATCGGATTGCTTATAATACTCCGACTTCTCGGGAGGTGATTCAAAATGGAAATTATAATAAAACTTGTAATCGGAATAATGGAAACAAAGTACCCGATATTCGGTTTCAACATCAGTTTTATGGATTGTCTCGTATTTACAATAGTGGCAACCATATTATTAAATTTTATATACAGACTATTTGATTAAGGAGGTATAAAATGACTGCACTGGACTATTTCAAAGGTATATATGAGTTACTTACTGCTATATTTTTTCTGCAAGTTTATAAATCGTTAAAAGGAACTGTAAGAATGAATTTATATAATAATAAGAAAAGGAGATAAAAATGGATTCTATAATACAATCAATATGTGGCATATCTGCCGTTGACCCTACAACAAGTGCATACTTAAAAATAGTGGTGTTCTGCATCATACTTGATACCATATTGTCTATGTTTAATCAGTTAAAAAGCTAGGAGGATTTTAAAATGGAAATATTAATAATACTAATAGCGTTATTTGCTCTCTATATGTTTCCAGTGCTTAGATGTGCTCTCTGCCACCCTTTTGCTACGATAGGTTATGCAGTAAAGGACTGCTACTACTACTTTGCACATAAAAAATACAACGAGTGTAGAGAATATGGGAAAATAATAGACGTTACTGCCCTGTTTGGCGGTGGCAAGACACTCTCTAGCACAATGTACATAAGGCATATATACAACCGCTATAATGGTAAAATCGTCTGGAATGAGAAAACAAAGGAATTTGAAAAGCAAGTAATAAAGGTACTGTCTAACGTAGAATTTAAGGATATACCATATATACCGCTTAAATCTGCGGATGATATTATCCACATAAATGACAATGAGCCTATTACTACTGTTGCCCTTGTCCTTATAGACGAGGCTAGTACTGAATTTAACAGTAGGAATTATAAGACAAATCTGCCTACAGAATTGCTTAACCAGATACTTACTTGTCGGCATAATAAAATAGGAATTGTATTAACTAACCAGAGATTCGGACATCTGGATGCATTGCTAAGACAAGTTACCAGTATAGACAAGGAATGTAAAAAAATCTGGCGATTCCTAAGAATAGACTACTATGATGCTTGGGATTTGGAAAACTGCAACAATCCTAGTATGTGTGCTCCACTCCGCAGAACTTGCCTGTTCGTTAAGGATAGAGATTATAATGCATATGATACTTATGCCATAGTTGAAAATTTTAAACATAAGGTTGAATCGGGAGAGATTCTAACGGATGATGAATTACTTGCTTACAAAATGCCAGTACAAGACAATTTAGACAATGTGAAAAAATTAAGTTTCAAGGCAAAAATGAGGTTGAAAAAGACAAGATAGTAGGGGTGTTGGCGACTAAGGCTTTGCCTGTCGCCCACTCCCCTACCTTGACTATAGCAACACTTCTCACCCATTTTCAAAAAACAATCAACTAATTTGATATATTTTAATCTACTGCACCAAATAAAACAGTTTAAAATATATCAAGGAAAGGATTAAATTAAGATGCATATATTTGGAGATTTATTTGTTTTATTATGTACGATTATATCTACAATGAATATAGTTTGTTTAATACTCGGTTTTATTAATAAAAAATGGAGGTAAAAAATGAAATTTTACAATACTAAAATAATAGACTATGGAAACGGCAATAAACAGGTAATAACCTATAAAAAGCCTATACCATTGCTTGAAAAGGAATACGGAGAACAAAAAAGTGAAAAGGAAGATAAAAATGCCCTAAAATACTGGTCTCAAGTAATAGACATTGTACCGCCTACGGATAGTGAGAAGTTAAAAAAAGAAATGCATTCCCTCTACTCTTCCGCTAACAGAACCAAGAATGAGGTATACAAGCTTGCTAGGGCAAATAATTGGGATTGGTTCATAACGTTTACGTTCGATAAAAATAAAGTTAAAGATAGAACCGATTACAGTACTCTGGTTGAAAAAGTAGGTAAATATTTTAATCATTGGAAAGAAAGAAAATGCCCCAGAAATGAAATATCTATTTGTGCCGGAACAACATAAGAAGATAGAGGAAAACGGCAAACGTGCTTGGCATTTTCATGGACTTTTGGCAGATGCAGACGGACTAACTTTTATAAAGCTGTCGGATGCAGAGAAAGCTTATTATGATATTAAAACCGCAGATGATGTCTATAGGATTAAAGAATATAAATTAGGATTCTGCACTGCTACTAAGGTAAAAAACAAGGATAAAGTTAGCCACTATATTACAAAATATATAACAAAAGCCGTAAGCGGTATGTTGAAAAATAAAAGGCGGTATATCTACAGTAAGAATTGCAATAAGCCTAAAGAATATTGCTATATGTGTAAAGAAATGATAGATAGAGGTCACTTTGAGAATTGGTACAAGCCGTTAATAGATGATGTACACTTTTCAGATTTGGTAGATATAAGTAAAATTGTCTACAGAAAAAAGAAAGTTGTTGAAACGCAAGACTTTCAGAATGAATATACGTGGTATGAATTAGAGGGTGATTATACACCAGTAATAAGTAGGAATAAAATAGTAAAGGAGAATTAAAAAATGAAAGAAAATAAAATAAAAAATACTAATACAGACTGCATATGTTACCACTGTGTGAATCCGCTTTGTGGATTACCTCATTGTGAATCATATAGTCCCGAATATTGTTTATTTAATTCTGATATTAAGTCGGTATGTATAAAAAAAGAATGTGAATATTATTTGTCGGAGGAGAAACAATGTCAGTTAATGAAAGAATAATTGAAATAGACGAGATTTTTAAAAAAAGTATAGTAGATACTTTTGTATCTAAGAATGAAGAATTTGCAAGTGATATATTATTAAATGCTGTAGGTGCTTTTGGCTTAAATACGGGGTTCAACGATAGTAACTTTAAAATATGGCTGCAAGAAGTTGTAGTAGAATATTTTAATGAATACTACCCTGTGTATGAAGTTACTTTGGGAAAATACATATTGGTACGTATGGTACATGATGATGTTCTAATAATTGAAGATGATAGCGAATTAAATATTTTAAAAGATTGGTGGGATTAATAATGAAAATATATACATATGAACTTATCGGAGCTGAAATAAAGACTATTAATAGAAGATGCAAGGTATATATAGATAAAATCAATGAATTGTATAAACGATTACATGAAAATGTTGCACTGTATAAAGTTAATAATTGCATTGATAGATTTGAATTTCTTGCTGATTATGTTATAATATACATGAGTGCGATAATGTGTTTTGATGCACTGGTACAATTTGAAGTTATAGACGCATCAGACAAAGTTCATTTTATGGGTTGGTTCGAAGAATTACGAAAAATGGTTTACTAAACCAACTACTCGTTAAACTGTGGTTGTTGCGAACGGAGAGCGGTACTGCTACTCTCCTATCGCAAAACCGTCAATTTAACGAATAGTTATATGTGAAATTAGAATATACAATGGTAAATGCGTATGCTATAATTGTTTATATGAGGAGGATTCAAAAAATGAACGATAGCGAAAAATTAGACTTAATACTTGAAGAATTAAAAAGCTTAAAGGTTCAGCAAAAAGATTTGCAACAAAATCAAGAAGATTTGAAAATCCAACTAATGAAGTCTACAGCTGAATTAAAAGCTATGGATAGTTTAATCTTTGATGAAGTTGAACGTGTGCATGGTATAATGTTAAAAAGGACTGATGAATTAAGTAGAAAAATTGGATAAGTTTTAAGGTGTTGCCGGGAATGGCAGCACCTTTTTTTAGTTCCTAAAGAAAACGTGATTCGTGTCAATAAAAATACTCTTTTTTTCGGCTTTATGAAAAAAAGGAAGATTTTTGTTTACACGATAGATAAGAGTACAATTTAAAAAAAGAGGGGGTTAAAAAAATTCCATGCGTAAGAAAATGTTGCACAATCCCCCAGGCGTGCACCTTTAACCCCCTCTTGATTACCCCTCTACTCCCCTATTATTTTTCAGATGTAAAAATATACAGATATAACGTGGATTCTGTCACATGAAATTAAATGATGGCTACATCTCACCATTATATTAGTGGCTGAATGATTAAACAGTTTCGCAGATGTAACCTACTGCCCCCATATGACGTACTTTGCGTGAAACAGGGGGAACGCCCACCGAAAGTACTTAGTGAGGTAGATTTTTTACTTCGGAGGTACGGAGAAGTCAAAAATCGTAGCGAACTTAGTACGGGTTGGCAAGGGGCAACTCCCCGACGAATCCTAACACCACTACTTCTTATATTTCCTCACCAGTATCATTCATAATAAAACTTGCTTTATAAGTACAATCAAGTGCTTTTGCAATCTCTTGTAACTCCTTTTCCGAAAAATTGTCACGTTTAAATTTTGCCGTTATATTTTGTGGTGTACAATTTAATTTTTTTGCAAGTTCAGTTGTGCTCATTTTTCTTTTTATAAGTGCTATTTTAATTTGTTCAGTCATTGTACAATTCTCCTTTCAATAACATAATATCTTATCTGGTTTAAAAAAACAACTCAAAAATTTTAATTTAAACTATAAAGTTACAAAAAGTAATTGACAAGTTAAACCCTATGCTTTACAATTAAACTGTAAGCTTACAAAATACAATTTTTAAATTAAAAGTGAGGTCAAAACAAATGGAAATAATAACAGAAATGAAAAAAATAGAACTTCGGGAAAAGATGTTCAAAATGTCAAATGATGAACTGCTAAAGAATGTATACAACTTCCGCAACATGACAAATATTGAGGTTGTACAAAACAGTATTTTAAAAGAAACTGTAGATACACTCTATCAACTCTTACTTGATAACTGTGTTGTACGTGTATCGCTTATGGATGAAGGAGATATGAACAGTGACGAACTGATATATACAGACGTAAATTGCTTTAAAGAATGAGAGGTGAAAAACATGGATAAGAGAATTTTACTGCATGAAGTTTTGGAAGAAATAAGATACTGGATTGAGAAAATGGACTTATCAAAATCAGATTCAAGGCTTGAGTGCCTTAACAGGTGTATGTCTTTAGAATGTCTGCTAGACAAAATCATTTTTATAAAACGTATCGGCGGTCAGGACAAAGCAAGACTACTAAGCAAAATTGTACAAAAAGCCATATTCGGAGAAACTGAAACAGGGGGTAATATATAATGCTGAACTATGACGAAAAAGAACTAGGCAACTACATCAATAAATTAGACAACCGCCGTTTGGTATCGGAATTGGATTTAATATTTGAAATATCCCAAATGGACTACGCACCAGACAGTATACTGGGTGATTTTCTCTCCGACTACGAATACTTAATAATGTGCAATATCTGCTCAAGGTTTGCACACATCATAAACAACTAAATACTGCTATGGCTGCCATAGCCGTTGTAAGCCATGGCACAACGGCGGTTGCTGTTTGGGTGGGGGTTGCTCCGCACTAAGGCTTTGCCTGTGCGGACTGCCCCCATTGACATTGATATGCCATAATGATATTATAACATTATAATCAAAAAATTCAATGACAATAAATATCAATGAAATTAAGAACCTCGTCGGCTGATGCCGTCGGGGTTCTCTTGACTATAGCAACACTTCTCACCCATTTTCAAAAAACAATCAACTAATTTGATATATTTTAATCTACTGCACCAAATAAAACAGTTTAAAATATATCAAGGAAAGGATTAAATTAAG
>JAAVHZ010000006.1 GCA_014799465.1 Lachnospiraceae bacterium
TATAATGTACCCTATAATGTGGACACATTAAAAACAAGGGAACCCTAAATTATGAACATATTATACAAGGTATCATACCTGTAAAGTGGACATAAGTCAAAGGGTTCAGCCCCATAAAGTGGATTTATATCAAATGGGAATGTTCACTCTCATAGATGCTGCTGTATAATAAAAACATCTATAGGAGGAATAAAATGGCAAAATATACAGCACAGCAGATAAAGATACTTAAACAGAATCCATATACGCTGAATGTCACTAAAAACAAACTGTATCTTACAAAGAAATTTAAAGAAGACTTTTGGCAACATTATCAAATGGGTATCGCCCCAAGAAAAATTTTAGCTGAGTTTGGCTATGACCTGTCCATGTTTGGTCAGAAGCAGATTGACAGTATGGTCCAGTCCATAAAAAATCAGGCTCTGTCCGGAAATGGTTTTAGCGAGGGAAGTAACCGTCAAAACCGGATGAAACTTGCAGATATTGAAGCAGTGCCAAAAACTATGGAACAAATGCAGCATGAACTGTTGTATTTGAGACAGGAAGTGGAGTTTCTAAAAAAAATTATAAAAGCAGACAACAGGAAGCGGGGAAATTGATTATGAACGATTCCAGTTGTAAATTTGAAATAATACATGAAGTGATTACCCAAAATAACAACCTGCTTTCTGTCTCTATGTTATGTGAAATCGCAGGGGTATCCAGATCCGGTTATTACCGATGGGTAAATGCTGCGGATAAACGTGAGGAAAAGGAGGAAAAGGATAAAGCAGATTTTGAATTGATTATATCAGCGTATACACACAGAGGTTACGATAAAGGTGCCCGTGGTATACATATGACATTGTTGCACCAGAATCCACCAATTATAATGAATATAAAAAAAATACGCAGGCTGATGAATAAATATGGTTTAGTCTGTAATATAAGAAAAGCAAATCCATACCGGAGAATGGCAAAAGCACTGAAAACAAATGCAGTATCGGATAATCTTGTCAACAGGGAGTTTACGGCATATGGACCAAGAGCCGTATTGCTTACAGACATAACATATATTCCATATAACGGGGTATTCTGTTACTTATCAACAATACTGGATGCATTTACAAAGCAGATACTTTCCTATGTATTAAGTGAATCGCTTGAAGTTGATTTTGTGCTTGAAACAGTAAACGGACTGATAGAAAAGCATGGGGTAACATTAAAAGCAGAAACGATGATACACAGTGACCAGGGATGCCATTACACAAGCTGCAGTTTTATTCAGTTGGTAAAAGATAAGGGCTTAAGACAATCCATGTCCCGCAAGGGGAACTGTTGGGATAATGCACCGCAGGAAAGTTTCTTTGGGCATATGAAGGATGAAATTGATATTTCGGACTGTCAGACATTTGAGCAGGTAAAAACCATTATTGACGATTGGATGGACTATTACAACAATGAAAGATACCAGTGGCAACTGGCTAAGTTATCGCCAAATGAGTATTACAAGTATATTATCACAGGAAACTATCCGTTAGTTGGTTTATCAGCTAAAAAGGATTAAATGAAATATGGCAATATCTATACCAAACATATAATCCCTTTTTATAAAAATGTCCTTGACAAAGGGTACAGTTTAGTTCACTTGTAAAAGACGGACTTATCAAATCAGAGGAAGCTGCAAAACGTATGAACATAACTGAAGCAGATTTTAATGAGAAAATGAATAATGCAGTCTGTTGAAAATCACAGTCTTATCACTAAGGAAATTTACCTTTCAAGGCTGTTATTTTTCAGTCATCCTTGAAGAGTTTGAAAAAATGTGGTAAAATCTGCTAATGCACAGGTGAACAAGGTTTCAGGAGGAAAATAAATTGGCAGATATAAAGAATGAGATAAGTAAACGAAGAACATTTGCAATCATATCCCATCCCGATGCAGGTAAGACTACGCTGACAGAGAAGTTTTTGCTATATGGTGGTGCCATTAATCTGGCGGGTTCTGTAAAGGGAAAAAAGACTGCAAAGCATGCAGTGTCGGATTGGATGGAGATTGAGAAACAGAGAGGTATTTCTGTTACGTCTTCGGTGCTTCAGTTTAATTATGGAGGCTATTGTATAAATATTTTGGATACACCGGGACATGAAGACTTTTCGGAAGATACCTATAGAACACTTATGGCTGCTGATTCGGCAGTTATGGTTATAGATGCATCAAAAGGTGTGGAGAAACAGACAATAAAGCTGTTCAAGGTATGCGTTATGAGACATATACCTATATTTACATTTATAAATAAGATGGACAGGGAAGCCAATGATCCGTTTGAATTGTTGGATGATATAGAAAATGTATTGGGAATTAAGACATGTCCGATTAACTGGCCAATAGGATGCGGAAAGAATTTTAAAGGTGTATATGACCGTAATGAGAAGATGGTATCTATATTTAAAGCAGCGATGAATGGGCAGAAGGAAGTAGATACAAAAAATATTCCTGTAGAAGATGAAAGCCTTGTAGGTGAAATAGGAGACTATTATAAAGAAAAACTTGATGAGGATATAGAACTTCTTGATGGTGCCAGTGCAGAGTTTAATTTAGAGGAAGTGCAGGCAGGAGAATTGTCACCTGTATTTTTCGGTTCAGCACTTACTAACTTTGGTGTGGAGACTTTCCTAAAGCATTTCTTAAGCATGACCATGTCACCGATGCCGAGAAAGTCGGATCAGGGAATAGTGAATCCGTTTGAAGAAGATTTTTCTGCATTTGTATTTAAGATTCAGGCGAATATGAATAAGGCACACAGAGACAGAATTGCTTTTATGAGAATATGTTCTGGCAAGTTTACAGCAGGTATGGAGGTCAATCATATACAGGGCGGTAAAAAAGTAAAGCTTTCGCAGCCACAGCAGATGATGGCACAGGAAAGGCATATCGTGGAAGAGGCATATGCAGGCGATATAATAGGTGTGTTTGATCCGGGAATATTTTCTATTGGAGATACTTTAGAAAGTTCGAATAAGAAGTTTGCATTTGAGGGTATACCTACATTTGCACCTGAGCATTTTGCAAGGGTTCGTCAAATGGATACAATGAAAAGAAAGCAGTTTATTAAAGGTATCAGCCAGATTGCACAGGAAGGTGCAATACAGATATTTCAGGAATACAATACGGGAATGGAAGAGATTATAGTTGGTGTAGTCGGAGTACTGCAGTTTGATGTACTGAAATTTCGTCTTGAAAATGAATATAATGTAGAAATAAAACTTGAACAGCTTCCGTATGAACATATACGATGGATAGAAAATAAAGAGTATGATGTGAACAGTATTGTGGGAACATCTGATATGAAAAAGATAAAAGACCTTCATGACAATCCGCTCCTGTTGTTTGTAAACAGTTGGAGTGTGGGAATGGTTTTAGACAGGAATGAAGGATTAATATTATCTGAATTTGGAAGAAATTAGTATAACACCGACAGACGGTTAATTGTCTGTCGGTGTTGTATTTTTAAGAGTAATATTGCTTAAATTCAGTGATTCGGTATCTACGGTGGTATCACTTATAAGAGGAATGGTGCCGTCGGATAATTTTTTATATGTTATATCGTATTTTTCCTTTGGAAAATCGGAAATTAAGTTTTCGTTTATAATTAATTTAATTCCATTATTTGTAGTATTAAATGTGATGTTGGCTCCGCCGTTAAATTTTCCGGAATAGAAAGAATCTAATTCAAGATATACGGCATTACTTATGTTTTTAGTTACGGAGCCCAGTACAGACGGAAGATTTGTCATATTGCTGCCACCATTCATCACCAGACCATAGCATTTTGATGCCTGTTTGTCTACAAGCTCACATACATCTTTATCACATGTAAATATTAATTCAGTGCCTTTGCTATAAGTTTTATTTGCAAATTTTGTTATGTATTCGTTTCCAGCGGAGCTGATATCCCTGCTCTTTATGGTTATCTGTATATCGGCTTCTTTGGCAGCATAATCACTTCCCTGCAAAAAACCATAATAATAGTGCATATCAGAAGTTAAATCTGAGTTGTATATTACGGCGAAAGTTTTATATCCGCATAATACACAACTGTATCCTGCAAGAAAACCGGACTCATCATCATCAAATAGCAGCGAGGTTACATTATCGCCTATATTGACAACGGTACCATCACTGCTCATAGGTTCGCCATCAACCAGAATAAAATTTATATCTTGATATCTGTCCTGTGCCTGATATAAAGTTTCGCTTAAGCGGGAATCAGGAAATACAATAAGCTCTGCACCATTTTTAACAGCTTCATCCACTGAGGAGAGACTTGATTCTATAGACGAATCGGAAGGTTTATAGTAGCCATATGATATATTTACTTTTTCACAATATTTTTTAATGCCTTCATAGGCATATTGGTTGTAGGATGAATCATCTATATCGGAAGAATCTGTAATTAAAGCAACATTTACCGATTCCTTTTTATCTGATTTTGAGGATATAAATAATCGTGAAAATATTGCAAAGTATACAAATATAATTGTAATAAGTATTGAAATAAATAGTCCTGTTTTGAATGTATGGTGTTTATTCATAAAAGTTAAATACCTTTCTGATATCTGCCTTATGGTTCAATTTATAATGTTATTCCTAATAATACTATGAATTTGCTAAATTGGCAACTTGCTTTTGCGTGTAATGAATAGTATATTAATAGAAGGATTAAAATGTACAAGTGAAATTGTACGGATAGGAGTAAAATTGAGTAATTATATTCAGATTTCAAAAGAATTGTCAGAGCAAATAGAAGAAGACAGAAGAAAAAATTATATAAATCCTTTTGCATTTAAAGATGAAAATGTAATAAGGAGAAATCCTGAAAGGGACAAAGCAAGTCTTCAAAGACCGGCATTTGTAAGGGATATAGAAAAGATTATCCATAGTCCTTATTATAACAGATATACGGATAAGACGCAGGTATTTTCGTTTTATAAGAATGATGATATATCAAGAAGGGGTTACCATGTTCAGCTGGTAGCAAGAATTGCCAGAAATATCGGCAATGTGCTGGGATTAAACGAGAATCTGATAGAGGCAATAGCATTAGGGCATGATATAGGCCATACGCCTTTTGGACATGCAGGTGAAAGGATATTGAACCGGATATACAGTGAAAAGACTGGAAGATATTTTAACCATAATGTTCACAGTGTAAGAGTGCTTGACCGTATATTTGAAAGAAATATAAGCCTCCAGACACTTGATGGGATAATATGCCACAATGGTGAATTTGTGCAGCAAGAGTACAGACCAAAGAAGTTGAAAGATTTTGAAGAGTTTGACAATATCGTGGAATCTTGTTATGAAGAGAAGGGTGCTATAGGAAAGCTTGTGCCTTCCACTCTGGAAGGATGTGTGGTAAGAATCTGCGATATGATAGCGTATATTGGAAAAGACAGGCAGGATGCAATGCAGACAGGACTACTCAAGGATTTATCATCTTTTACCAAATGCCATATCGGAGTCACGAATGCAGAAATGATTAATAACCTTTCAGTAAATGTGATAGAGAACAGCTATGGTAAAGACTATATACTGATGGATAATCAATACTATGAAGATATAAAGCTTGCCAAAAAGGAAAATTATCAAAAGATATATTTTAACGAAGAGCTTAACAGTAAGTATGACAATATTATAGAGCCTATGTTCTGGCAGATATATGACAGACTGCTGGACGACTTGAAAAATGACAGGAAGGATTCGGTAATATTTAGGCATCATTTGAACTTTGTACGGGAAAATGAAAAGTACTATGATGATGAGTTTACATATCAGAATGGAGAGCATAACCAGATTGTTGTGGATTATCTTGCAAGTATGACGGATGATTATTTTATTGATTTATACAAATATTTATTTCCTAAAGGTAAATATGATGTAGAATATGTGACTTATTTTGACACATAAAAAGAAAAATTATATGAATATATTTCTAAAACCTTTTCAAATTAGTTAATTTGTGATATAAATGTTTAGTATGCATTAATAATGAAAGATGAAAGTGGGTAAAAAATGAAAAAGAAGTTATTTATAGCAGGACTTTTAGTCACTGCAGCCTTGTCTATAGCGGGTTGTTCTGACAGCAAGGACAAGCAGGCAAAAAATATAGCAAGTGCAGGAGAAATTCAAACTGATGATTCAGGTAATCTAATGGCAGGTGTGACTGCATCAACTGTTGAATTATGCGAATATAAAGGAATGAAGGTTGGACGTTCGGCAGAAGAGGTAGAGCAGGAGTCTATAGATGATGCGATTAACACTATTTTATCCAGTTTTGCCACAAAAGAGAAAGTAGAAGAGGGTACTGTGGCTGATGGAGATAATGTAAATATTGATTATGTCGGAACTATTGAGGGTAAGGAATTTGATGGCGGAAAAGATGCAGGACGTGATCTTGTTATTGGAAGTAATTCATTTATAGAAGGATTTGAAGAGGGCCTTATTGGTGCAAATATAGGTGATACAGTTACTTTGAATCTTAAATTTCCTGATTCATATTCTAAGAGTACTAATATTGAAGATGAAACAATAACTTTAGCCGGAAAAGATGTAACATTTGAAGTAAAAATTAATTATATTACAAAAGCTACTAATCCACCGCTTACAGATGAGTTTGTAGCTGAAAACGGAAAAGATTATGGGGACTCAAAGACAGTTGATGAACTGAATGCATATGTAAACAGTCAGATTGTACTTAGTAACAAGCTTAGGGTGTTATGGCCGCAGGTAGTGTCAGACTCAACAGTTACCATTGATGAAGCGGAAAAACAGGAAAAATATTCTGAGCTGTATTTATATTATGAAAACATTGTTAAGTCAAATTATGGAAAAGATTTGGAAACATATATAAATGAAATTAACTCTACAATGGATGACTTTACCCAGTCAATTAAGGATGAAGCCGATTATCAGATTAAATGTCAGACTATATCAAACGCTATTGCAAGAGCCGAGAACATTACAATTACTGAAGAGGAATATGATACTAAGGCAAAAGAAGATATGGAGTATTATGGATATTCAAGTATTGATGAATATCAGGCAAGTTATCCGAAGCAGGAGACTATAGACAGTCTTATATACTATAAGGTTTTGGAATTTATAGGTGAAAATGCAGTCGTAGTTGATGATGCAGAATTAGAAACAGAAACACAGGCAAATTAGAAAGTTTAATTTATTCCTACCATAAGCAAAGGTAAGCTTGCTTGAGGTGGGAAGTTGACTTGGAATGTTAAAAGGAGCTGTTACACTAAAATTAGTGTGCAGCTCTTTTTCCATGAAACTTTTGAACAATTTTAATTTAAAATTTTATATAATATATTCATAGATTTTTATCCCTCTGCAGAAGCAAGTGCATTTTTATACAACAAGTGATAAATTTTAAGATGCATTTTAAACTACGGTTGATATATGCCACCATGGATTAATACATTTGATAGATTAATCAATATTATTTATAGTATGATGAAAAATAATATTGGAAAAATATGAATACGATTTAAATAGCAATAAAACAACAGTAACAGATATAATATCAATAAAGCTATTGACACACTATTCAATAAGTTATATTATATAATTAGTTTGTAACATAGTATTTCCTTTTGTACAAAAAGGGGGATTCTATGAACAAAAAATTAAAATCTTATATATATCTATTGTTATGTCTGATTATTTTCTTAGCTCATTTCAATAAAGCGGATAATGTCTCAGCTTCTGAATCATCTTATATTATTTTGTCTCATTATTATAAAAGCATGAATATCGGAGATAAGTTATATCTTGGGGCATATACTTCCACAGGAAAACTTCCGTCTTTTAAAAGCAGCAATACAAAGATTGTATCAGTAGACAGGTATGGCATTGTAAAGGCAAAAAAATCAGGAACGGCTGCTGTTACGGCAAAGATAAAAAACAGTACCGCCTCATGCGTTATAACAGTTAAGCCTACGGTGATTAAACTGAATACAAATGAAATATCAATTGAACATAATCAAAGTTTCCGTTTAAATGCACATACATCAAACGGTGCTTCAGTTAAATGGAAAACAGGAAAAAAATCAATAGCTTCCGTAGATAATAATGGAAACATTGTTGGTCAGAAACCGGGCACAACTACGGTGACAGCATCTGCTGACGGATGTCAGGCTGTCTGTAAGGTTACGGTTAAAAAGCCGGAGATTACAATTAATAAAGAGAGTTTGTCATTGTGGCGTACACAAAAGGAAAATCTTACCGTTACTGTCTCATCAGGAATATCACCTAAATGGAGGTCAAGCCGTTCATCTGTAGCTTCTGTAGATGATAATGGATGTGTTACCGCCAATAAAAATGGTACAGCAGTTATTACTGCTACTGTTGACGGAGTTTCCGTAAAATGCAAAGTAGTGGTAATTAAACCGGATATTACACTAACTCCATCCAATCTGATTCTTAGGACAGGAGAACGAAAAAAGATAGTGGCAAGAGTATCTTCGGGAAATACTCCTGAATTTAAAAGCAGTAATTCTAATATAGCGGCAGTATCATCTACGGGATGTGTAACCGGAATAGAAAAAGGGACTGCATATATAACTGTATCTGAAGATGGAAGTAAAGCCAAATGTAAAGTTCAGGTAATGTAAGTTTAAAAAACATATTAAGGGAAAGACTATGTTACAAACGTTTATAAAGCTATCATAGCATTATTTGAATAAATATGTTATAATATTATTAGCAATAACTGTTCATTAATTCTTGTAAAGGGGTGATTTTTATGGCAAGATGGTCTTATGATAACAGCCTGACGGATATTCAAAACTGTATCCTTGAACAAATCGCTAACCATATGGGGAATCGTGTCCTTATGGGAAATATTTTAAATATCAGCTATGAAGAGTACGAGATACTGACTTCAAAGCTTCGGTTTATAAGTCAGGTAGAGGAATGTGAGAAATATTGCATTGCCATAATTGCTGCATGGGTTGCTGCATGCAAACATGGCAGGGAAAAACAATTTTATTCAGAATTAAAACAGATAAAAAGACGTCTTCCTCAACATTACCATGCTTATATAATGGAGGCATTTACTTCAACATTTTATAATTATCAGATAGATACAATGGGAATTGAATTTAAAAGCTCTGCAGATGTAAGAAAAGCAATTATTATGCACAATGATTAGTAATTTTAGCATATTAATTTACAGATTAAATTCGGAGGATTAACGATGAAATGCCGCATAGCTTTTTTAATAACTATAATATGTATTTTGTGTATCTGTTGTGCATGTGCGGATACTGTATCGGTTTCAAAAAACAGTCCGATATATGATACTGAAAGTAGTTATAAAGATAAAGAAATGGAAACATTAACCGTACCTATTGAAGAATATATAAAAACAAATGAGGACTATTATAAAATAATAGAAAATAATATTCGTGGTACGGTTCAGGACTATGTCTGTGACAAAGTGGATTATGCTTTCATAAGCTGGATATGCAGTACATATAATGCCAATTTTGCTAAAGATTTTTCAGATGTACTCACAACCAATACTTATACAGATTCATTTTGGCATGAGCATACGGGATATTCATTCCATGTGTTATGGGATTATTATAGTGATACTCCTTATACAGAAGATAATGGCATATATATAAGGGAAGCTGCTGATAAAGAATTTGTCACCATGACTTTTGTGGGGGACTTGTGTCTTTCAGAAGGATGGTATACTCTTGATAAGTATGATGAAACAGGCGGAGATTTGAACCAATGCATTTCAAGTGATTTGATTGAAAGGTTAAAAAGTGCTGATATATTTATGTTGAACAATGAGTTTACATTTAGTGACCGTGGTTCTCCTTTAAATGGTAAATATTACACTTTCCGGGCTGATACAAGAAGGGTATCAATATTGACAGCTCTTGGTACGGATGTTGTGTCAATTGCGAACAACCATATTTTTGACTTTGGTGCTGACAGCTTTTATGATACAATGTCTACACTTAGTGAAAATGGTATTCCATATTTTGGAGGCGGCAAAGATTTAGAGGAAGCATGCCGTCCGGTGTTTTTCATTGTAAATGGTATGAAAATTGGATTTGTTGGTGCATCGAGGGCAGAGAAAATAAGATATACACCAGGTGCTTCGGCAGATTCTCCGGGAATACTTCTGACATATGATAATACAGAATATCTCAATGTCATATCTGAAACGAAAAAAAACTGTGATTATCTTATTGCATATGTTCATTGGGGTACGGAGGACAGCCATGACGTAACTGATTACCAAAAAACTATGGGATATCAGTTTATTGATGCAGGTGCTGATATAGTTGTGGGAGGACATCCGCATGTACTTCAGGGAATAGAATATTATAACGAAAAACCAATATTATATAGTCTGGGAGATTTTTGGTTTAATTATGAAACAAAAGAAACGGGTGCAGTTGAAGTACAAATTACTCCGTCAGGACTTAAGAGTATGAAATTTCTTCCATGTATGCAGGACATGTTCACTACCACACTTAAGACTGATTCTATAGAGAGCCGGAGGATATATGATTTTCTGCAGAATCTTTCGTTTGGAATTAATATAGACGATGAAGGATATATTAAATAATAATTATCTCCATTTTGCATATAGAGAATAATGGAAGTTGTATTGTGGTTGGCAGGAAAGGGGAAGATTTATGCACATTAAACAAAAAGTAACTATGTTGCTAATGATTGTATTATTTGCGGTTGTTGTGGTTGGTATAGTCGGTTTACTGATTATAGCAAATAGCAAAGAAGATAAAAAAAAGCCGGAGTTTATATATTCTTCTGAGAAGACTCATGATGTTTCAGTTATATTTATTAATGCCGGAAGGGCTGATTCGATTCTTGTTCAGGCAGATGATAATTCATATCTTATAGATACAGGATTATCAAGTTCAGTGCCTATGATAAAGAATGTTTTATTAAAGTATAATGTAAACAGGTTAAACGGTGTTTTTATTACACATAGGCATAAAGACCATTTAGGCGGGTTAAAGAAGATAAGCAAAGTGTATGATATAGATACTCTGTATTGTGCCGATATATCTGAAAAAGATTCTAATGGTGAGAAACCTATAGAAGTGTCAGCGAAAAAAAATGAACTTAATTTAACTGAGCTGTCGGCAGGGGACAAAGTGGAGATTGCAGATGAGTTGTATTTTGAAGTAGTGGCTCCATTAGAATATAATCATAATGATGATAATGACAATTCACTTGTACTGAGATTGTATGTAAATGGAAAAGTATTTTTGTTTACAGGTGATATGCAGTTTGCAGAAGAGGCAACTCTCTTAAATGCAGGAATAGATGTATCAGCAGATATACTTAAGGTGGGGAATCATGGTAATCCTGATGCAACTTCAGATAAATTTGCAAAGGCTGTCTCACCTGAAATAGCAATTATTACTACAGATACTTCTAAGGATGAGGATTCTGCGAATGAAAGAGTAAGAAAGTTATTTAAAAATGTTTATATAACACAGGATTATAATTATGGAATAAAGGTTATGGTTGATAAAGATGGAAGTATATCTGTTGATGAAGCATAAATATATTAATCATTATTTTCAAGATATGCAGCCGTACATTTTACTATTTTTTCAATCTGTATGATTATGTTTTCTTCGGTTTCCAATAGTCCTGTTGATATCCAGTTTATAATAATTCCAAAACATCCATATACACAAAAAGTATAGAACATTTCCATTTGTGCATCAGTACATTTCGGAAATGTTTTTTTAATAATATCAAAAACTTTGTCATGCACGATATGTAGAAGCTGCTCTGTTATATCATTATTATAATTGGTACTTAAATTAGCAATGCAAAGATTGCGGTTTTCAAAAAGATAATTAAGTATAATTCTGATAAATGACAGCGGATTTTCATTGAGCATCTCGGTACATTTACTGCTTTCCAGCACTTTGCGGAATTTATTTAAGAATTCTTCAATTATTTTATCATTAAGGTCATATATGTCTTTGTAATGAAGGTAAAATGTACGTCTGTCCAGATTAGCCATATTTGTAATCTCAGTAACAGTTATATCTTTGATGTTTTTTATCATCAGCAGATTGGTAAAGGTTTCTTTGATTAAATTTTCAGTTCGTATAGTTCGTCTATCCATAATATTCCTTTCATTTTACAAATATAATCTTTATTAAGAATTTATAAATTATACATATTTAATACACGAAGTGAGCATTAATGCACAGGTTTCAAAACTATTGACTATTGTACCATAATTTTTGCTGTGGTACAATTCGTCAATAATAAAAACAAAAAGGGATGTGGAAGTATGACAAGTATAGGTAAGTTTATAGCAAAGCACAAATTTTTAATTCTGATTGTATCAATGATTTTGCTGATACCGTCAGTTTATGGATATGTCAAAACTAAAATAAACTATGACGTATTGAGCTATCTTCCAAAGTCATTAGAGACCGTAGACGGTCAGGATATTATGGTGGATGAGTTTGGAATGGGTGCATTCTCCATGGTAGTAGTAGAGGGCATGGATAGCAAGGACGCAGCAGAACTTGAAAAGAAAATGGAAAGTGTAGAGCATGTTGAAGATGTACTCTGGTATGATGATGCACTGGATATAAGTATTCCGATTGATATGCTGCCTGATACTTTAAAGGATGCATTGTTCAATGGTGATGCAACGATGATGATTGCTCTGTTTGATGATACTACATCATCAGATGATACAATGAATGCAGTGGAAGAACTTAGGAAAGTTGTAGGAAAGCAGTGTTTTATAAGCGGAATGGCAGGTGTTGTAACAGATATTAAGAACCTTGCCATGGCAGAGATGCCGATATATGTTACTATTGCGGCTGTTTTGTCGTTTCTGGTACTGTGCTGTACAATGGATTCGTTTTTTGTACCAGTATTATTTCTTTTCAGTATAGGTGTAGGCATTATATACAATCTTGGCACAAATATTTTTCTGGGAGAGATATCTTATATCACTCAGGCATTAACGGCAGTGTTGCAGTTAGGTGTTACAATGGATTATTCTATATTCCTTTTAAGCAGTTATGAGGAGAATAAAAAGAAGATGCCTGACAAGGTCGATGCCATGGCAAAAGCCATCGTATCTACATTTACATCAGTGGCAGGAAGTTCCATAACCACAGTGGCAGGTTTTGCAGCACTTATGTTTATGACTTTTGCACTGGGTAAGAATCTTGGAATAGTCATGATAAAGGGTGTTGTAATAGGTGTTATCTGCTGTGTAACTCTTTTACCGGCACTTATACTTATATTTGAAAAGCTGATAGATAAGACAACGCATAAACCTATAATACCGCCAATGAAGAAATTATCGGATTTTATTACAAAGCATTACATTATATGGATTGTATTATTTGCAATAATGCTGGTTCCGGCAATTCATGGCAACAACAATGTAAAACTTTATTATAATATAGACAGCGGATTGCCGGACAGCCTTGACAGTTCTAAAGCAAATGCAAAACTTTCAGAAGATTTTGATATGAAATCTGTGTATATGGTTCTGCTCAAGGATGGTTTGAATGCAAAAGAAAAGTCAGACCTGCTTAAAAAGATAGAAGAAGTAAAGGGTGTTAAATGGGCATTGGGAATGAATTCATTTATAGGTGGTCTTGTACCGGAAGAGATGATTCCTGATGATTTGCGAAAGACACTTCAGACGGATAATTATGAGATTCAGTTTATCTGTTCTGATTACAGTGCGGCAACCGATAAAGCGAATGCACAGATAAAGGAAATAAATGATATAGTTAAGTCTTATAATGAAGAGTCAATGGTAATAGGTGAGGCACCTCTGATGAAAGACCTTCAGGATGTAACGGATGTGGATTTGGTTATGGTAAATACAGTCTCTGTTATTGCCATTTTCCTTATAATTATGATTGTGTTTAAGTCTATATCACTGCCGATTATATTAGTTTCGGTAATAGAGTTTGCGATTTGCGTAAATATGGCAATTCCTTATTATATGGGTACAGAGCTGCCGTTTGTGGCAAGTATAGTTATTGGAACAATCCAGCTTGGAGCTACTGTAGATTATGCAATACTTATGACTTCACGCTATAAGGCGGAAAGGCTTGCGGGAAAGAGTAAGAATGAAGCTATTAAGGTGGCACACAGAACATCCATGAAGCCTATACTGACCAGTGGTATAAGTTTCTTCGCAGCTACTTTTGGTGTCGGTCTGTATTCAAGTATTGATATGATAAGTTCAATAACGGCATTGTTGTCAAGGGGGGCAATTATAAGTACGGTTATAGTGCTTATGTTGCTGCCGGCAATGTTCAGGGTGTTTGATAAGGTAATATGTTATACTACGTTGGGGATGAGAGATAAGAGGAGTGCGTAGAGGGAATACCTGTTATGTTGTTTTTAGGCATAGCAGGTATTTTTTATAAATTAGTTTAATACATAAAGTTTTAAGTTGTTATTTTTTAAATTTATCTCTATAATAAAAGAAAGTGAAAGATGAGTATAGGAGAATACTGTAATGTTTGAAAAAATTAATAAAATAACAATAGATGAAATTTTAAATAGTAAAGAATACAAGGAGAAGCTGAAAGAAACACTTGTGTCTATAATAGCTAAGACTAAGGCTGCTACAACAGAAGCATCAATAGCATCTATATTTGAAAATGAAATATTTTACTTTATTAAGATGTTTTTAGGGAAGGATATAACATTTGAAAAAGAGGTGGGACAAGAGTATTTGAAACGAAAAATATGTGTATTTAGGGGTAGAATGGATGCTGTAGCTAATGATTTAGTTATTGAGTATAAAAGAAGTCAGAAATTAACCAAAGAATCAGATAAAAAAAATGCAACAAAACAGGTGGAAGAATATTTAATTCAATTAAATGAAAAGAATAGTTTAGAGTATAATGCAATATTAACAGATGGTCAAAAGATAAGGTATTTTTATTATTTGGATAGAGCATTACATTATACACCATTTAAAGAAATAGAAACTGAAGATTTAGATAAGTTAGTTAGAAGTCTTGTAAATGTTGAGAATAAAAAATTTGTTCCAGATAATATAATAAATGATTTTAAATTTGAATCAAAAAATAATATAACCAGAGATTTAGCACTCAGTTTATTTGATATTGTACAAAATAGTATGACAGAAAAAACTGATATGCTATTTCAAGAATGGCAGGAATTGTTTCATTTATCGGAAAATGACAGAGGAAAAAATCTGGATATAGAAAAAAGGAAAGCAGCTTTGGGAAAAATGTTTAATGTAGAAATTGCAGATACAGAAACAGATTATAAAGCACTATTTGTTTTGCAGACAACATATGCAATAATTGTTAAGCTTATAGCTTGCAAAGTTATATCAAAGATTTCCGGAAGCAGTCAGGAAGAGATAGTATACTTTTCTGATTTGGCAAAAGTAAACTCTGAGGGTTTAAGGCAATTTATGGAAAGTTTGGAAGAGGGATATACTTTTTCTATAGGAGGGATACGAAATCTTTTAGAGGGTGATTTCTTTTCGTGGTATAGTGATGAGAATCAATGGAATGACAAAGAAGGAACGTGTATTAAAAAAATAATAAATACTTTAGAGGGATATTCTATAAATAAATTTTCATATGGATATTTAGCTATAGATATTTTCAAGGACTTATATATGGAAATAATGCCTAATGAAGTGAGACACAGTCTGGGTGAGTATTTTACACCATCATGGCTTGCAGATTATGTTATCAAAAATAGTTCTGAAATGGTTAAGGAAAGTGATTGGAGAGCAATCGACCCATGTTGTGGAAGTGGAATATTCATTGTATCACTTATTAAACATGTTATTGGAAAAAGGGATATAGTCAGTTTATCTCATAAAGAGAAAAAAGCATTATTAAAGGAAATTGTAAATAGAGTTCAGGGAATTGATATAAATCCTCTTTCTGTATTAACGGCAAGAGTCAGCTACCTTTGGGCAATATCACCATTATTAGAAGATGAAACAGTCGAAATACCAATTTATTTAGGGGATTCTGCTAATATTCCCAAAATAGTATTTTTGAAAGAAGTAAAATGTTATCAGTACATAATAAGTACAAAACAGGGAGAAATAGAAATAACATTACCATGCTCTTTTGTAGAAGAAGAATGTTTTTTAGAAAGAATGAGTCTGCTTCAAACAATAATAAAAGCTGAGAGCGAAATATTGGTTTATGAGAAATTAATCAGTTATATACCAAAACATGAACGAAACCAAGATGTTTTAGATAAAATAAGTGATTTGTCATTAAGGTTAGTAGAACTTCATAAAAATAAGTGGGATGGAATATGGCTTAGGATTGTTACAAATTATATGCTGGTAGCAAGAATAAAAAATATAGATATTATAGTAGGCAATCCACCATGGGTAAAATGGGAGTATTTACCTCAAATGTATGCGGAAAAGATAAAATCTTTGTGTTTAGACAGACATATTTTTTCAGGACAGACATATATGGGGGCAATAAGTCTTAATATATGTGCATTAATTTCAAATGTTACCGCTTCAAGTTGGTTAAAACCAGATGGTGTATTAGCCTTTTTAATGCCCAAAACATTAATGACACAAGATTCATATGCCGGATTTAGAAATTTTTATATTGACATTAATGAAGATAAAAGGTTGTTTTTACAAAAAGCAGATGATTGGAGCAAGTCAGGAAATCCTTTTGTTTATACAACAGAAAAATTTTTAACGTATTACTATAAGAATAAATTTGTGGATTATTCAAAAGGTTTACCTGTTAAATATTTTGAAAAGAAACGGGGAATAGAAGTAAAACAAATAAATAGTCATAGTAATTTTGAAGAAGTGAAACAGTATTTTAATTATAAGAATGGAAAAGCATATCAATTAGATGCAAACAGAACAGGGTTTACTATGATAGAATCTGAATCTTCTTTTAGGACGGAACTTTACGGAAAAATAATTGGACAGTGCGAATATAAAGCCAGAAGTGGGGTAGAGTTTACACCTGCTGAGATATATTTTGTTAAACCAAAAGGTAAATCAGCAAGTGATAAAAGATATAAGTTTACTAATTCAGAATTTAAAAATTCAATATACAAAGCGATAAGTAATAATGGATTTGAAATTGAAAAGGAATTTGTAAAACCTGTGATAAAAAGTCCGTGTATAACTGAATTTGGAATTATAGATAATGATAACTATTGTATTTTTCCATATAAAGAAGGTATGACAGAAAGTATATCATTAAAAGAATTGAGTCAGGATTATGATTATTTAGCAAATTACTTTATAAATTATAAAAAACTGATAGATAAACAATCAGAGAGAAGCAAAATGATAGCAAAAGGTAATGATTTTTATGCATTATCAAAAGTAGGAAGGTATACATACGGAGATTTTTCGGTGACTTTTAGGGATAATACAAAAATGGTTGCAACAGTTGTTAAACCAATAGTAACTCCTTGGGGAAGTAAAGTTAAGCCAATATGTGCAAAACATTCACCTTATATATCGATGGATAAAAAAGGTCGGTTTATTAATAAAGAGGAGGCATATTTTATATGTGGAATACTTAATACCAATGTAGTTCAGGAGTATTTTAAATTTACTTTTAGCGGACGTTCTTACAGCATTGATTTTAATATTTATATTCCTTTATATGATTCTGAAAATGAATTACATAAGGGAATTGTAGAATTATCACAAAAGGCACATAAGATAAATAAAAATATTAGAGAAATTCAAAAAATAAAAAAGCAAATAGAAAATTTATATATGCAAATATGTGAAGATAAATAAAGCAGCCTATACAATCATACATACAAGGAGGTTCCCATATGCCAAAAATCAAATACACCGCCAAAAAGACAATAAGCACATTACTTTCCGCAGTAATGGTATTTGCATCACTTCCAAATACATATACATATGCAGACAGTCCGAAAGAAATCCAACCACTCAAGGCTGCAATCCAAAATGAGTCTGAAGTTCAAACGGAACAGCCTGCCATATACACACTTAAGAAAAAGGGTGAAGTTTCAGAATACGGCTATCAGGATATGGTATGGGTAGACGAGGATGGAAATGAGGCAGATGGAGATAATTCATATGAACAGTATGACAATGGACTTTCCCGCAGCTCCAATATACAGCTCCCGTCAAGCTACAGCATGGTGGATGAAGGAATCCTTCCGCCTGTACGCAATCAGGGAAAATGGGGAACATGTTGGGCACATTCATCTATATGTTCCATGGAAACCAATATGATAAAAAAAGGACTTGCAGATAAGTCAAAAGTAGATTATTCAGAAAGACATCTGTCATATTTTGCTCATAAAAGGAATATGGAATTTTCAGACGGAACAGATGCTTATGATACCCAGTACAGTTGGTATGGTGGAGGTAATGGTATAATGGCAACATTTCAACTGGCAGGATGGAATGGTGCGGCAGCAGAAAGCGACTATCCATATTCATCATATGGAGATATGGAGGATTTAGATGAGAGCGTCAGAAGCTCTTCTGTATGCCATTTAACAGATGTCAATGAACTGAATACTCCCGAAGAGATTAAGAGTGCAATAATGAAAAATGGCTCAGTAACATGTTCATATTACTCAGATGACGTATCAATAGATAATAAAAATTATGCGGTGTACCATACAGAGAACCTCGGAACTAACCATCTTGTAAGCATTGTGGGTTGGGATGATGAATATAAGGCATCAAATTTCTCAGGAAGCACTAATGGAAGTACACCTGCATCTGACGGAGCGTGGCTGTGTAGGAACAGTTGGGGTTCTACATGGGGCAATAACGGATACTTCTGGATATCATATGAAGATGCAACTATTGGATATTTCTACAGTTTTGAAGCAGAACCGGCAGATAATTATGATAATATATACCAGTATGACGGAGCAGGGTATAACTGTTATATGGGCTATGAAAAATCTGCCAATATATTCAAATCCAAATCTCTTGAGGAGCTTAAGGCGGTATCATTCTATTTACATGGCTGCTATGATTATATTATAGACATATATGTGGAGAAAGATGGTGGAATGAGCAATCCGTCAGATGGTATGCTTGTATATTCACAGACAGGAACATTAGAGACACCCGGATACCATACAGTCAAACTGGATAACAGTGTGATTCTTGACAGTGGGATAAAATATGCCGTATGTGTACAGTTTATATCAAAGGACGGCTCAACAGCATATACTTATGCAGAAAGAGGAGATGATTATTCATCAGAAGCAGGTCAGTCATTTATGTATACAGGTGTGAATAAATGGACTGATACAAAGGAGTTTTCAACAAACATTAAAAATGTTTGTATAAAAGCATTTACTGATGACTTGGGAAATATAGATAAATCAGTGCTGGAAACGGTAATAATGCAGGCAGAAGAAGTTAATGCTTCTGATTATACGGCAGCATCATGGGAAATGTTAAATACAGAACTGAAAAATGCAAAAACTGTATATAATATGGAAAATCCGGATGTAAGCGATATTATAAAGGCTAAATCATCACTTGAATCGGCATTGTCAAATCTTGTACCGTCAATAGTGTATATTAATAATGAAGAAGAATTTAAACTGTTTGCAATGTCTGTTTCAGCAGGAATGGATTATGACAGTCAGACAGTGTATCTTACTGAAGATTTGGATATGACGGGAATTGAGTATAGTACAGCAGGAAATGTTGGGAATCCGTTTATGGGAACATTTGACGGAAACGGACATTTTATTAAAAATCTTACTTATGAATATAAATACAGTTATGGAGGAATATTTGGATTCATAGGGAAAAAGGGTATGGTGAAGGATATTGGTTTACTTAATGCCAATATGAGTTTTGGTGCAGCATACTCAGGAGGAATAGCTGCTATAAATGAAGGGATTATAAGCGGATGCAGCATTAATGGCAGTATTCTGTTTGACTGTACTACAAGTGCCATAGGCGGAATAGCAGGAACAAACAGAGGTACAATAGAAAAATCTTCCATAACCGGAACAGTTACATTTAAAAATCAAAAAGGTTCCACATATTATGTAGGAGGAATTGCAGGTAATAGTACAGGAACTATTTCGGGATGTTTTATGAGAGGTGAGATTATCTCAGACGGTAATGCATCAACCGCAGGAATAGTGGGTTACAGTGATGAATCATCAATAGTAAAGAATTGTTACAATATGGCAGTGATAAGTGGAGACCCCACAGAAGATACCAAATCAGCAGGCATAGGTGTAGTATTATATGGTGAAACTTCCGGCTGCTATAATTACGGAAATATTTTACGTTCGTCATCAAGTGAGGCAAATGGTGCAATATATTGTTATCAGAAGGGAAAAATATCAAATTGCTACTATCTTGGTACCAGCAGTTCAAAAGGAGGATACAGCCCTTCATCATCATCAGGCAGTATGACCGGGCAGGAATTTGCAGAAGGCAAAACAGCATACTATCTGAACAGTAACGGTGGAAGTGAGGAAAACACATATCAGTGGTCACAGAAAGACGGAGTTCCGGTATCGGCAGATAGCGAAAATAAGCCTGTTATAAAAGTAAATGTAAGCCAAAATGCGGGAAATGAATATAATGCATCAGTAAATGGAGTGACAGACGGAGAATTTTATGCAAATGTAAGTACTGAAGTGAGTGTACAGATATTGGGAGATATGCCGGAAGGATATATGCTGTCAGCAGAATGTACAGGTCTTATACCTTCAGATAAAGGCGGAAATGTATATGTACTGCCTGATAAAGATGTCTCTGCCATAGTTACATGCAATAAAAAATGTATAGAATATAATATTACATATATTCTTAACAGAGGCAGTGGCACAGGACCTTCTTCATATAATATAGAGACATCAGTGGAACTGCCTGTACCGGTAAAGTCTAATGCAGATTTTCTCGGATGGTATGATAACAAAGATTTTATTGGAAGTCCTGTAACAGACATTCCAAAAGGAAGTACAGGTAATAAATCATTCTGGGCAAAATGGTATAATTATGGATTTAAGGTAATGTTTCCGCAGATAAGAGGATTAGAAATAATATCATGCGACGAATACGAGAATACCGGAATACAGGAAGGAGAATCATACCTGTTTACGGTGGAAGCACAAAAAGGATATGACATATCAGAACTGACAATAAAATGCGAAGATACTGTACTAATACCATCAGACGGAGTGTACAGAATAGACAATATAACATCAGATATAGATAATATTTCCATATCAGGAGTCAGACTTGGAACCGACAATTATGCCATAGACGGACATACAGATTATAATGATTATGTGGGAAAGAAAGCAGTAATAACACCGGCTTTTCCGGCAGCTATGATAAAATTGGCAGGAGAAGACGAATTTGTAGAAAGCATTATTGTAGATACCGACAGACCTGTAAATGTAGTTTTGTGTGACGAAGATGGAAATACAGGCATTGAAGAGCAGATAATATTTAAAAGAGATATTACAGAACCTGCAATAGATTCTGTTACAACACCTTTTGCAGACGAAAAAATGAATTATAAAGGTGTAATGATTACGGTAAATGCAGACGATACGGAAAGCGGAGTGTCAGAGTATTCCTTTGACGGCGGGAAAACATGGCAGAAAGATAACTGTTATCAGGTATTATGTGAAGAAATCGAAACTGTATTTGATAAAGAAATATATGTACGTGATAATGTGGGAAATGTAGCTAAATACACCGGAGTTGTGAATATTCCGGCAGTTAATAAATATGAGAGTGTAATAAGTATAAAGTCCGATAAGGAATCATATACATATGGTTCAGACATTTTATTAACTGCAGACATTACATTTGGCGGTTATGTGACAGGTAATGTGTCTGACTATGGCAAGGTAACATTTATTACAGAGGAAGGACATGAGTTAGGAACGGCATATGTAGAAGCTATAAACAATGTAAAAGGAAGGGCACAGATACAAGTTACTGCATCTGAGTATGGCAGTATAGGTCAAAAGGTCTGCTATGCGATATATGACGGTACGGGTACACCTTATAGGAACTGCGAGTCAGAAAAGTATATTTTAAACATAGAAAAGGCTGTTGTGTCATCAGTAAATACTTCCATACAATCATCAAAATCAGTATCCGCAAGTAATAAATATACAGAGATGCAGTTAAGAGAACTTATAAATGTTAATCAGGTGGAGGTTACTACAAATACAGGAGAGATATATAATCTTCCGGTAACATGGAGTACATCTGATAATTATAACATTAAAGGAGGAATATATAATTATACAGGAACAATTCATGGAAATGAATTCGTTGATGTGCCGGAGGGAATGACATTAAATACAAAGATAATAGTGGAATGTGTATTATTAGAAAATCCTGTTCTGCCGGATATAGAAGTAGAGCAGAGGGATAGTAACGCAGCAAATGCACAGGAACTTGGAAATCAGGTACTTCCGGACACGGGAACAGTTACCGTAAATGATAATCAAATAAAATTCAATGTAATATGGAGTCAGATACAGACTATTGACCTTACCACAGTAGGAAATTCAGCAGAGTTTACAGGGACAATATCATATGAAAATGTACCTGAATGGATAACATTACCGGAATACCTGAATATAAAAAGAAAGGTTAAGGTGATAAAATCTGATAATATAGGGACAGTAATCAGACTGGCTGCTGGTTCGGAGAATTATGTGTATGGCGAAGACATTGCAATATCAGTAAATATATGTGCAATAGGAAATCAGCCGGTAATGCCTGATTCAAATAATTCATATGGAAAAGTATTTCTTTATATGTATGACGAGAGTGGAAATAAGTATCAGGTGGGATGTGAAGAACTAAAAGAATCTTTAAGCATTACCATAAAAGTAAGAGGAACTTCGGCAGAGTATGGCGGATACGGCAGTTCAGGCATTAAGACATTTTATGCAGTATATGAATATCATGGCAGAAAACAGAGTCTTTGGAGCAGTACATCAGATACAATAAAGTTGAATATACTAAAGAAGATTTCAAAGCCTGCAAAACCATCATCCATAACTCTTATTAAGAAGACTAAGAATTCTGCTCAGATAAAATGGAGCAGGGTTAAGGGGGCAGCAGGTTACGAGGTATACCGCAAAAACGGTTCAGGTTCATATAAAAAGTATAAAACCATAAACGGAGAAAAAAAGGTCACTCTGATAAATAAAGCCTTAAATAAGAGCGGTACATATTACTATAAGGTAAGGGCTTTTGTAAATGGATATGACGGAAAGGTATACAGTGCATTTTCAACGGTAAAAAGTCTGAAAATGAGTAAATCAATTTCATCGGATGAGCTTAAGATAAGTGCATCAAAATTGAAAATTAAAGTTAAAAAGTCAAAGACCATTAAAGTTATATATCCTAAAGGAAGAAGTAAATCAGAGATAAAGTCTGTAAAATATAAATCAGATAAAAACAGTGTGGCTAAGGTGAGTTCAAAAGGAAAAATAACTGCCGTAAAAAAAGGAACAGCATATATTACTGCTACCGTAAAACTTAAGAACGGACAGACAAAAAAACTAAAGGTAAAGGTTACGGTAATTAAGTAAAAATGTATGGAAATAATTGTATATAAACAGAAATATTTATCCATAATATTAATGTCAAAAAATTAATAATGAGGTGAAATAGGATGTTAATAATGGATGAGAAAGAAAAGCAGGCAGTAAAGGATTTGCAGACACAGGAAAAGACTTGTATTGAAAAGTATGAGAAATATTCTAATGAAGCTAAAGACCCGGTTTTGAAAGATTTATTCTGCACATTAAAAGAAGAGGAACAGAAGCATTATGATTCGCTTGAACAGGTACTTTCGGGAACAGTACCTGCATGTAACTGTAATGACAGTGAGGGAAGAGATTATAGTCCACATGCTACTTACGGTGCAGGAGATGATTCACAGGATAAGAAATCAGACTGCTATCTTGCAACAGACTGCATAGGAACAGAAAAGCTGGTATCACATGAGTATGACAATGATGTATTCGTATGTTCCAATTCTGATTTGAGAAAACTTTTTGCGGATATACAGACAGAAGAGCAGAATCATGCAGAAATGCTGTATAAATACAAGTCGGCAAACGGAATGTCATAATATTATATACATTATAATCCAGTGGCAGCATGTTATTTAAAATAACTGCTGCCTCTAATTTTTTTAACATAATTTTAATGCGAAAGTGTGATAAAATAAAATGTAACAGTTCAGCCATGCCATTCATAATTTGCCGGATTATGTGCTATGGCTGAAAATTCAAATATCTGCCGGCAAATTATTCATATCGGGTGGCCGCCCTATAGAGAATAATATATAATAATTTCTTAGTGAGCGAGCTCCCACGAAATTATTATATATTATTCTCTGCATGGCTGAACTGTTACAATAAAATCGAAAGGAGTTGTTATAAAAATGTCTATAATAATAATAATGGTTGCATTAATATTGTTTTTATGTATACTGGCAGAGAATTTTTCGGGACAGTTTGGACTTCCGGCACTTATATTGTTTATGGGTATAGGCATGATATTTGGAAGTGATGGAATATTCAGGATACAGTTTGATAATTATGATATGACAGATAAAATATGTGGTATAGCGTTAGGATTTATAATGTTCTATGGTGGTTTTAATACTAAGTGGAATGTGGCAAAGCCGGTGGCACTTAAAGCAATAACCATGTCTACATTAGGGGTTGCAGTAACAGCGGCACTGACAGGGGGATTCTGCTATGTGGCTCTGGGATTTACATTTGCAGATAGTTTTCTTACGGGAGCAGTTTTATCATGTACTGATGCGGCAAGTGTATTTTCCGTATTGAGAAAAAAGAATGTGAATCTCAAAGACGGAACAGCATCTCTGTTGGAAGTAGAGAGTGGAAGTAATGACCCTATGGCATATATGCTGACGATTATCGGACTTGCATTAAAATCAGGGGAATCTATGGGCAATTTAGCATATGTTGTATTTGCACAGGTGGTATTTGGAGTTATTATTGGTATCGGTATGGCGGTAATGGGATTATGGCTGTATAAAAAGACAGATATTATTCCGCAGGGTCTGGATACGATATTTATGATTGCGCTTATATTAATGGCATATGGGCTGGCGGACATAATAGGAGGAAATGCATTTTTAAGTGTATACATAATGGGAATATTTTTAGGTAACCGGAACATAAAGGGAAAAGATGTAATGATACCATTTTTTGATGGAATCACAGGACTTGCACAGATTATGATTTTCTTTTTGCTGGGACTTCTTGCATTTCCGCATAAGCTTCCACAGGTGTTTGTTTCTTCTCTTTTAATAACAATGTTCATTACAGTTGTTGCAAGACCGGTTACGGTATTTATACTGTTAAAGCCGTTAGGATGCAGTATACGCCAATGTGCCATGGTATCATGGGCAGGGCTTAGAGGAGCATCATCCATAGTATTTGCCATAATGGCAGCAGTTGAAGGAAATGATAAGCTGTTCCATATTGTATTTATGGCAGCACTGCTGTCAGTATCTATACAAGGTACATTTCTTCCTAAGATTGCCTATATGATTGGAATGGTGGATGCAGATTGTGATGTCAGAAAGACGTTTAATGACTATAAAGAAGAATCGGCAATTACAATGATGAGGATGTATATACCTAAAGGGCATAACTGGGAGAATAAGTATATAAGTCAGGTCAGTATGCCTACCGGTTCACTGGCACTGATGATAAAGCGGGGTGAAGATACGATTATGCCAAGAGGAGATACCCTTATAGTGGCGGAAGACAGTGTGATATTGAGTGTACCTTCATTTGAACCCGGAGAAGATGATGATTTGGAAGAAATATTTATTGATTCAAAACATAAATGGTGCAGCAGAAGCATAGAGGAACTGAAGCTGCCAAATGATATTTTGATAGCACTTATAAAGAGAAAAGACAACAACCTTATACCTGACGGACGTACAGTAATAATGGAGAATGACATAGTAGTTACATACCGCAATTCTGTTTAAAGAGGTTTATTAATAATGATTGTATGTCAGGCGGCGGATATTGGAAAGGCATGGTAGTGAGATGAATAATACAATAGAAAAATTAATAAAGTATCATGAACTTACAAAGGAAGAGTATGTGGAGCTTTTGGAAAGTTCAGATAAGGCCGGTATAGTTAATTGTCTGGCAAAAGAAGCAGTGAAACTGAGAATGAAATATTATGGCAAAAAGGTATATACGAGAGGACTTATTGAGTTCACAAACTATTGTAAAAATGACTGCTATTATTGTGGAATACGGAGAAGCAATCGTCATGCCGACAGATACAGGCTTACCAAAGAAGAGATATTGGAATGCTGTAGAAATGGCTATAAGCTTGGATTCCGTACCTTTGTGCTGCAGGGTGGGGAAGACCCGTGGTACACAGATGAAAAAATAGTAGATATTATATGTTCCATTAAACAGGAATATCCCGACTGTGCACTTACTCTGTCTATCGGGGAAAAATCATTTGAAAGTTATAGAAAGTACAAAGAGGCAGGAGCAGACAGATATCTTCTGCGGCATGAAACAGCCTGTGAATCCCACTATAAAATGCTGCACCCAAAAGAAATGAGCCTTAAAGAACGCAAGGCTTGTCTTTATAACCTTAAGGAACTGGGGTATCAGGTAGGTGCAGGATTTATGGTAGGTTCTCCCAAACAAACTTTAAGTGATATAGCAGATGATTTAATATTTTTAAAGGAACTTAACCCACAGATGGTTGGAATAGGACCATTTATTCCGCATAGTGATACAATATTTGCATCAGAAGAAGCAGGAAACCTTAATCTTACACTTTTTCTGTTATCAATTATAAGAATTATTCTTCCTAAAGTGCTGCTGCCGGCAACTACGGCACTTGGCACAATAGACCCCAAGGGAAGGGAAAAAGGATTATCTGTAGGTGCAAATGTTGTAATGCCTAACCTTTCTCCATTAACAAACAGGAAAAAATATGATTTATATGATAATAAAATATGTACAGGCGAAGAGGCGGCAGAATGTATATCATGCCTTGCAAAAAGAGTGGAAAGTATTGGTTATGAACTGGTAAATGAGCGTGGTGATGCTTTGTATTAATAAAATACCCGGGAGAATGTTATCCCGGGTATTTTAAATAATTATTTATTGCTATTTTCAAGTACTGATGATAAATGCTGTATGCTTTCCTGAACGTTGTCCATGGATTTTATTATATCATTCATGGCTGTTACCTGCTCCTCGGTGGATTTGCTTATTCCGATAGTGGCATCAGATGAACGCTGAAGCATTTCAGATAATTTATTCATTGACTGCATTAAATTATCTTTTATAACAATGATATCGTCAAGTTCTGATTTTAAAAGATTAGTAACTTTTATTACTTCTTCTGAGGAATCAAGCATATTGTGGAAAACATCTATAGTATCATTTAACTTATTATGAGATTCTACTACTATGTTTTTGTTTTGTCCCATAATCATGCTTGCATGGTCTACAATACTGATAATATCTTTCAGAATATCATCAATCTTTGTAGTTGCTTCTGTTGACTGTATTGATAAAGCGTTGATTTCATCGGCAACTACTGCAAATCCTTTTCCTGCTTCACCGGCTCTGGCGGCTTCAATAGCAGCGTTTAAGGCAAGCAGGTTAGTCTGTGAGGCAATCTCATGTATACTTTGGATAATTTCACCAATAGATGCTGATTTCTGGGAAAGTGTAGCTATTTCATCTGCAGCCTCTTTTGTAGAAGAGAGGTTATCATCAAATTGTTTTGAAAGTTTATTAATAGATTCTATACCTTCATTATTCTTAGTTTTAAGAGAATCCATATTGTCAACAGTCTGTGCTATACGTTCTTCTGAATCCACAATTTTGTCTGATAATTTATTAAATATGGAAATACTTCCATGTACTTCATCAGTCTGTACAGTGGCATTGTCAGTTATATCTTCAGTGGCTGAAGCAATCTCCTGAGAAAGACTTTCAAACGAATTAAGGGAATCATATATTTTTTCGGATGAACCTTTAAGTCCGTCAAAGGCTGCCTTTACATTATTGAGAAGCTCAATGGTTTTTTGTTCTTCCAATTCTACTGTTATGAACAGCTTATTAGTATTCATGGAAACCAAGGCTGCTGTCAGAATACAAAGAAGGAAAACAAGTAAAATAAATATCCATACAACAAGATTGTGCAGCAATAAATATGAATGTGGAGATATTATCATGGCTATTGTATTTGCAACAATAGTTGCAATTGCATTTGCATACACAACCTTTACATTGTAGTAAGCTATAGATAGGATTAACCCAAAAAAGTAAGCATGTGTCATAGCGGCAAACTTGCCATCATCAGAAACTACAAGAACTATTGCTCCGCATACCGGAAATGTGCATATGTATAAATATTTTGCAAGCCATCCCAATTTTTTTTCAAAGATTTTCAGAATTATTGCTACCGCTGCCATTACAAAGGCTATACTGTCTTTTGCCGTACCATCCAAAAAAATCATTACAAATGCAAATGCTACTACGGTAACAAGAACAATAATGGCGAACATTATGTTGTTCATTCTGTTTTCTTCATTTTTTAATACATTTGATTCCATATTTTCACTCCTTTTGTATATAGTTTTTTTACACTTAATAATAATCATTATATCAGATTAATTATATTGAGAAAAGCATTTTTTGCAAAGTATAAATACAAAATATAAAGCTGAAACTGTATGGTATAATATTGTTTATTTTACAGATACTACTACAACATAGCACTTAATAATGTGTAAAAAAATTAGTGTGTTTAAATGTATAGGTACAAGACACTATGAGATTAGAAATGGAGGAGACTTAAAAATGAAAGCAACAGGAATAGTACGACGGATAGATGATCTTGGGAGAGTAGTAGTCCCAAAAGAAATTCGCAGAACATTGCGTATCAGGGAAGGTGACCCTTTAGAAATATACACTGACAGGGAAGGTGAAATAATTCTTAAAAAGTATTCACCTATAGGCGAACTCAGTCAGTTTGCAAAACAGTGTGCAGAAGCTATTTACCAAAATACAGGACATGCCGCCATTATAACAGACAGAGACCAGATAATAGCTGTTTCCGGTACGGCAAAAAAAGAATTAATAAATAAACCGATAACAAAAGACTTGGAAAAAATTATAAATAGTCGTAAAATAGTTAAGGGAAATTCTGAATTTGTTCCGCTTACGTCTATGGAGTCGGAAAATGTATCACAGGTAATATATCCCATTATATGTGAAGGAGATGTTATTGGTTCAGTTGTAGTACAGACGAAAGATAAAAAAACATTACTTACAGATGCAGAAGCCAAGCTGGCAGCAGTGGCAGCGGCGTTTTTGGGAAAACAGATGGAAAGTTAAAAGCGTGAGAAGTGTGAGAAGAAAATCTAAGGCAGCAAAAGACGCAGCCTAAGATTTTCTAAGTCTCACACTGAAGAATCGCCTTTGGGCGATTCTTCTGATATAATTTAAGTTATTGTCTTTGCCTGCAGGTCAAAATTTGCAGGATTTGGAAAGGGTAGGATTATTGATATGCATAAGAAGGAATTGGCAGATAAGGAACGTTATGATTTTAATGATTTGCAAATGATTATGAAGGCGTTGAGAGCAGAGGACGGATGTTCATGGGATAAGGTGCAGACACATGAAAGTATTAAGAAATGTCTGGAGGATGAATGTCAGGAGGTTATTAATGCCATTGACAGCAACGATAAGGAGAATCTTAAGGAAGAACTTGGAGATGTGCTGTTTCAGGTGGTAATGCACAGTGAAATAGCGGATGAGGCAGGAGATTTCGATATAAATGATGTAATAGACGGAATATGTAAAAAAATGGTTTTTAGGCATCCACATGTGTTTGGGGATGCAAATCCCGAAGATGTGAACTGGGAAGAACTTAAAAAACTTGAAAAAATGCAGTCAATATAAGGAATTTCTAAGAAAATACGCTAAAATGCAGAAATTACCTTGACAAATTATGGCTTACAGTTTATAAATAAACGTGAAGATAAGGAAAACACCTATCTTGAGAAATGTCTGTACTAGATTATACAGATAAATTATATGAATATGAACGGAGGAGGAGTTTATCCATGAACAAAGCTGAGTTAGTAGCAGCAATGGCTGAAAAGACTGAATTATCTAAAAAAGATGCAGAGAAGGCATTAAAGGCTTTCACAGAGGTTGTAGCTGAAGAGTTAAAGAAAGGCGAGAAGATTCAGTTAGTAGGATTCGGTACATTTGAAGTTGCCGAAAGAGCAGCCAGAGAAGGAAGAAACCCACGTACAGGTGCTCCGATGCCTATTCCGGCTTCTAAAGCACCAAGATTTAAAGCCGGTAAAGCTTTAAAAGATGACATCAACAGTTAATCAGTTAATTGTATGGTGTGAAATATCCTGCATATCTTCTCTGATATGCAGGATATTTTTATTTTACAAAAGGATAATTAGAGTTAAAACGTATATAGGAGGATATTATGAGACTAGATAAATATTTGAAAGTATCAAGACTTATAAAGAGAAGGACTGTAGCGAACGAGGCATGTGATGCAGGAAGGGTTCTTATAAATGGTAAGACGGCAAAAGCTTCGGCTTCGGTGAAAACCGGTGACATAATAGAAATACAGTTTGGTACAAAAACATTAAAAGTAGAAGTAATGAATGTGCAGGAAAGTATAAAAAAAGAAGAAGCAGCAGAAATGTATAAAGAAATATAGAATATATCCAGTCAATCTTTAATATATTTAAATATATAGACTGTTCTGCCTGAATTAGCATAATTCAGGCAGAGAATGGAAGGTTGATATGGAAGAACGTACAGCAAACAGAAATCATAAGATTACCATTAATAACAGAAAGGATGGCAATATTACCGGAGTTATTGATGTGCTGTCCTTTGATGACGGAGAAATAAAAGTAGATACGGAAATGGGTACTTTGTTGATAAAAGGAACAGATTTGCATGTAAAACGGCTTAATCTTGAAAAGGGTGAGGTTGATATAGAGGGTCATATGGACAGCTTTGTTTACACCCATGTAAAGCATAAGGCAGATGAGGAATCATTTCTGTCAAGAATGTTTAAGTGAGGTTACATAATTGAGTATAAACATATCTGTGGAACTGTATCTTATATGTAAGGCTGTACTATTGGGAGTGTTTTTGAGATTTATATATGACCTGTTCAGAATAAGCCGCAGGGTATTCAGAAGAAATGCAGTAGTTGTAGGGTTAGAGGACACTATATATTGGATAGCTGCCGGAATATGCGTATTCATCCTTATGTATGATTTCAATGGCGGCAGTATGCGTATACATGCTTTTTTATTTGTGGCATTGGGAATGTTGCTGTATGGAGTATCGTTAAGTGCAGTTATTGTAAAGTATATTTCGTTATTATTACTGAAAATAAAATTCATTACCCTAAAGCTATTGAAAAAGTTATTAAAAAAAGTTAAAATAAAGAAAAAAAGTAAGGACGCAAAAACGGATGAGCAGAAGGTCAACAGCAAGAAGAAAAAAATCAAATAAAATGTCAATGTTCCTTATAGCATTTATAATGATGGTATTATGTGGCATTATGGTTATCCAGATAAGTGATATGAAGGTAGAGCAGCGTGAATTAAAGATTCAGGAAGCTAATCTGAAATTACAGCTTGCACAAGAACAGCAGAGAACGGATGATTTGCAGGAGGAAAAAGTATATGTCCAGACTAAAAAGTACGTGGAAGAAAAGGCAAAAGAGTTTGGGTATGTATATCCTGATGAAATAATATTAAAGCCGGAGAAATGATAACACTTTTGATTAAAGTCAAAGGTGTTATTTTTTTAATATATTAAAAATTATTAACTTCCTCGGTATGACTCGAAAAATCTTTTAAAGGAGGTTTTGTCTAAAAGTTTTATTAAATCACAGTCACAAATTGACAAAAAGTGCAGAGTCAGATGATTATAATAATTCGGTGAAAGTGTGAAAAGAAAATCTAAGGCAGTAAAAGACACTGCCTAAGATTTTCTAAGTTTCACACTGAAGAATCGCTGGGGCGATTCTTCCGATATAATTTCATGTATTGTTTGTGCCAACGTTGTTGGCACTGCTGGCGTTGCCGGCATGACTGGAAATGTTTAAGGAGAGAAGGAGAAACGGATTATGAAAGAAAAGATTATGAAGACTACACTGGTACAAATGATAGGAATAATACTGGCGAGATGTGTAATAATGACGTATAATCCATTAGGAATAGGATATTTTGCGGCATTATACTCAAAGAAAAAGAACAGGATGATGACTTTTATACTTATGTCACTAAGTATTGTAACAATGTTTGATATGATTTCATCCGTAAAATACATAATGGCAATGATGGCGATAATGTTTATATACAAAATATCTGAGGCAGCAGACAGGGAATATGGTATGTACAGGGCAGGTATGAATACATTTGCAGTTGTGATGGCGTTTGAGATTCTGGAAACAATGATGGAAGGTAACGGAAATGAAAGTATTTTAAAAACAATTGCAGTAACCGCAGTTGCAGCATCTTTGGCTGCCTCAACAACAATTATATTTTCTAAAGGTATTGATGGAATATATAAGGGAAGGCTGCACAGAATGAATATGGAGGAAATGGTCGGAAGTGCCATTATGGGTTCTATAGTAGTATATTATATAGGGGCACTTGGAGTGCTGCCGGAATCGGTATTAAACGGGATTTTGTATTTGGCAGTTATATATTCGGGAAACAGATATGGTTCAGGTAATGGAGCTGTAATGGGAAATATATGCGGTATTATATCAGGTATGTGGACAGGCACTCTTACGAATATAGGAGTTATGAGTATATCAGGAACCATATCCGGCATATTCAGAAGATTCGGCAGAATTATAAATGGAATTATATTTGCATTTTCATCTATTGCATTAAATTACATTTTTTCGGGAGCATTTAGTGCAGAGGCAACAGTTCAAGGTGTATTAATGGGTACTGTTGTATTTATGATCCTTCCGTCTGTTCTGATTGGTTCAGATGATGAAGACGATATAAAGGGAAGGGAAAATATGATTAAGAAAGAAGGGGAAAAAAGGCTGAAACTCATAGAAGAGTCATTTGTAAAACTGGCAGAGAGTTTTTCGCTTGTACAGAGAAAACAAAGCCTGTCTGAATATGATCTTGCCAGAATAACCGAGCAGATATCAGAAAAAATATGTGCTGACTGTGGAAAATGCAGATTGTGTGCAGTACAGCCGGAGATACAGAATGAGATGCATAAGCTTGTAGAAATGGCAGATAAAAAGGGAAAATTATCACTACAGGATATGAGCAGCAGGTTTATGATGAACTGTCTGTCGCCGGAAATATTTTTAAGTGAGCTTAATCATATGTTTGAAAAGGCAAGGATGAATATGGTATGGGGAAATAAGCTGATTGAAAGCAGAGAAGTTATATCACTTCAGTTAAAGCAGATAGCGGGAATGGTCAGTGATTATGGTAAAATGCTGTATAACGCAAAGGCATATTCTGATATGGGAGAAGAAGAACTGCGTATTGCCCTAAAAAAAGAAAAGATAATATTAAAGAAATTCATTATTCTTGAGAATCAGAATAATCAAAAAGAATATTTGATAACTGCAAAATGTAAAAAGGGAAATTCAATTAGTGCAAGAGATATGGGCAGGCTGGCAGGAAATATAATTGGTATACAGCTTGACCCCGCCATAAACGGAAGAAAGATACTTGGAAATGAATACGCAACATTATCATTTGTAGAGAAGAAAAATTTTTATGCTTTGCATGGAATGGCAAGAAGAACCAAAATGGAATCAGAGGTGTCAGGAGATAACTTTACATTTTCTGAGTTGGGAAACGGTCAGCTTTTAATGAGTATAGCCGATGGCATGGGCTCAGGATATTATGCATTTCAGGACAGTGAAACGGCAATAGAACTTCTTGAACAACTTATGGACAGCGGATTCAGTGAAGATGTGGCACTTAAAATGATTAATTCAGTGATGCTTATAAATTCAGACAGCGAGAAACCTACAACACTTGATATGGGTATACTTAATCTTGCTTCGGGTGTATGTGATTTTGTAAAGCTGGGAGCTGCATCTACATTTGTAAAAAGAGGAAACTGGGTAGAAGCCATAAAGTCAACAACAATGCCTATGGGAGTATTTGAACAGGTGGATATAGAAAGTACATCTAAGAAAATGTATTCAGGGGACATGATTATTATGGTATCAGACGGAATAGTAGAAGCCATTAACGCAGAAGATAAAGAGAGGGCAATGAGTGAGATTATAATGGGAATAAAAAGTAATAATCCTAAAGAAATGGCATCATCAATTCTGGAAAATGTGTTAAAATACAATAGTGATGAACCGGAAGATGATATGACTGTACTTGTGGCAGGCATATGGAACAGGGCGGCATAATGCCCGTATGAATAAAAGGAAGCAGGCTTATGATAAATAAAGTTATAAAATATATCAACAGGAATAATATGATAAATAAAGGAGAGGGTATAATACTAGGGGTATCAGGAGGTGCGGATTCAGTATGCCTTCTGACAGTACTTAATGAATTAAAAGAATTGTTTAATACGGAGCTATATGTTGTACATGTAAATCATGGTATCCGCGGAATTGAAGCGGATAATGATGAGAAGTATGTGGAAAGCCTGTGCAGCAGCATGGGCATTTGGTTCAGGGCATATCGGTATGATGTTCCGTCATTGGCAGAAAAAAATGGTTTATCTGAAGAAGAAATGGGAAGAAATATAAGATATAATGTATTTGAAAAGGTAAGGGAAGAAGTCAGAGCATCAAAAATTGCAGTTGCCCACAATTCAAATGACAGTGTGGAGACTATATTATATAACATGTGCAGAGGTACCGGAATAAAAGGTGTGTGCGGAATACCACCTGTGCGTGGAAATGTAATAAGACCCATTATGTGCTGCAGCCGCAATGAGATAGAGGAATACTTAAATACCAGAAATATCCGTTATAAAATTGATTCGACCAATCTCAAGGGTGAATACACAAGGAATAAAATAAGGCTGGAACTGATACCTTATATAAGTGAAAATATAAATACCAGAAGTCAGGAGCATATACTTAATCTGGCTGAGCAACTATCATCAATAGAAAAATATATAAATAATGAGTCTGAAAAAGCATATTTGCAGTCAGTAGGGGAGATTGAAGATGAAATCAGGATAGATACAGGTTTATTAAATCAATATCCTGATATAATCAGACAGGAAGTAATCAGAAGGTGCATAGAAAGAATTGCAGGAAAGTTAAAGGATATTACGTCAGGACATATAAACAGTGTAATGGAATTAATTGATAACATTACGGGAAAGCAGGTCAATCTTCCTTATAATATTATTTGTGAGAATATTTATGGCTATTGCAGAATTAGAAAAAGAAGGTCAGCAGTTACACATTTTAAACCGATAGAAGTCATTGTACCGGGAGAATATATACTGGAAAATGGTTCGAAATTTATACTAACTTTAGAAAATTCTGTTAATTTTATGGAAAAAATATATACTAAATGGTTTGATTATGATAGAATAAAAAATGCTATGCAAATACGCTTCCGTCAAAATGGAGATTTTCTGGAAGTTGCGAATGGCGGTCATAAAAAGCTTAAATCTTATTTTATTGATGAAAAAGTACCCAGAGAGCAGAGGGATACTGTTCCGCTGCTGTCTGATGGCAGCCACATTATCTGGATTGTAGGTTACAGAATCAGTGAAGCATATAAGATAACAGATTCTACGAAAAATGTTCTTAAAGTACAATATATTGAAAGGAACGGTAAAAATGATGAAAGATGCGATTCGGGTATTGATTGATGAAGAAGAAGTTGATGCCAGAATAAATATGGTAGCACAGGAAATCAATAAGGATTATTACGGCAAAACATTACATTTGATATGCGTTCTTAAAGGAGGAGCATTTTTTATGTGTGAACTTGCCAAAAGGATAACAATTCCGTTATCTATGGATTTTATGTATGTATCCAGTTATGGCAGTGGTACGGTAAGTTCGGGTAATGTAAAGATAAAAAAGGATTTGGATGAACCGATAGAAGGTAAAAATGTACTTATAGTTGAGGATATTATAGATTCAGGAAGAACCTTAAAGTCTTTATGCGGGATTCTAAGGGGACGTAATCCTGAAAGCCTTGAGGTTTGTACGTTGTTAGATAAACCGGACAGAAGAATAGTTGATGTGGATGTAAAATATTCATGTTTTAATATTCCTGACGAGTTTGTGGTCGGGTATGGGCTTGATTATGATCAAAAATATAGAAATTTGCCATATATCGGTGTTGTAGAAATATAAATTTCCGGCATATGCGAGAGGAGGCATGTTGAATTGAAGAAACAAATGAAAGGAGCCGGCTTTTACATTATTGCGGCTGTTGTTATTTTTGCCGTTGTGTATATGGTGACACAATATAAAGGTAATAATGGCAACTATACTTATGGAGACTTTATGCAGGATCTTAAGGATGATAAGGTAGAGCAGGTTACTGTAAGGCAGAATAAGGAAGTACCTACGGGACGTCTGGTAGTTGAATTTAAAAATGGTGACAGAAAATCCATATATGTTGAAAATATATCCACAGTTACTGAAGACCTGCAAAAAGCGGGAATGGATGATTATATAATGAATGATGTGGATAGGGACAGTATTATATGGGAGATTATTCCTTACATCATAATGATTGTAGTTATGATATTTTTCTTTTCCATGATAAGCGGACAGATTGGCAGCGGCGGAGGCGGCGGCAAAATGATGAATTTTGGAAAAAGCCGTGCCAAACTTGCTAATGAAGGTGCTTCAAAGGTGAATTTTGATAAGGTTGCCGGTCTTCGGGAAGAAAAGGAAGAGTTAGAAGAAATTGTGGATTTCCTTAAAAATCCTAAGAAATATATAGAGGTTGGTGCAAGAATTCCTAAAGGAGTAATTCTTACAGGACCTCCGGGAACAGGTAAGACATTGCTTGCAAAAGCTGTTGCAGGAGAAGCGGGAGTACCGTTTTTCAGCATATCGGGTTCAGATTTTGTTGAAATGTTTGTAGGTGTGGGTGCTTCCCGTGTAAGAGATTTATTTGAAGAAGCAAAGAAGAACTCACCTTGTATTGTATTTATTGATGAGATTGATGCTGTTGCCAGACGTAGAGGAACCGGAATGGGCGGCGGTCATGATGAAAGAGAGCAGACATTAAACCAGTTACTTGTTGAAATGGATGGATTCGGAGTAAATGAAGGCATTATAGTTATGGCGGCAACCAACAGGGTTGACATACTTGACCCAGCAATATTAAGACCGGGACGTTTTGACAGAAAGGTAGTAGTTGGAAGACCTGATGTCAAAGGCCGAAAGGAGATTCTTGAAGTACATGCAAATAATAAACCTCTGGCTGAAAACGTTGACCTTGAAAATGTGGCACAGACTACGGCAGGGTTTACGGGAGCAGATTTGGAGAATCTTCTTAATGAATCTGCAATCTATGCCGCAAAACAAAACAGGGCGTTTATAACTCAGGAAGATATTAATCGTTCATTTGTAAAGGTAGGTATAGGTGCAGAAAAGAGAAGTAAAATAATATCTGAGAAAGAAAAACGGATTACGGCATATCATGAATCAGGTCATGCAATATTGTTCCATGTCCTTCCAAAGGTGGGACCGGTGCATACAGTATCAATTATACCTACAGGAATGGGTGCGGCAGGATATACAATGCCTCTTCCGGAAAAGGATGAAATGTTCCTGACTAAAGGTAAGATGCTGGAAGATATTATGGTAAGTCTTGGCGGAAGAATAGCAGAAGAAATAGTTTTTGATGATATTACAACAGGTGCATCGCAAGATATAAAACAGGCAACATCTACTGCAAAGTCTATGGTCACAAAATATGGTATGTCAGAGAAACTTGGACTTATCTGCTATGGTGATGATGACGATGAGGTATTTATAGGAAGGGATTTGGCACATACCAGAGGATATGCAGACGGAACAGCCGCTGAAATAGATGCGGAGGTTAAGAAGATAGTAAGTACCTGCTATGAAAAAGCGAAGGAAATTATTGTTGAGCATAGGGAAGTGCTTGAAAAGAGTGCAAAACTTCTTATGGAGAAAGAGAAGATTGGCAGAGAAGAGTTTGAAGCATTATTTGAGTCTTAATAAGCACATTGACGAATAAGATTAAAATGCAGCGAAAAGTGCATCGTAAAAATGCACAAAAAAAGTTTTCGGTTTTTGTAAAGTTTGTGCACACTTATTCGTAGACAGATGCTATAATAAGTATCGTAAAAACCCCCCAATACATTATATATAGTTTTTTTGTTACACCCCATAAAAAAACGAAATACCTTCTCCTAAAAGGACAGCAACGAAAGCTGTCCTTTTTACGTGTTTATAGTAGGACATGCAGAAATATTTATATAGGGCGTATGCCCTACATGAATAATTTGCCTTCAAAAACAAAATTATTTCACAACATACATCTCGGCAAATTATGAATGTCCACATGTCCGTCTTTAAGCTGGATATCAAAAGTCTTAAAAACAAACACTTGTATTTGAAAAATTTTTAATATATAATTTATTGAAGATTCATAAGATAATTGTGGAGGATTTGTATGAATATTAAAGTTGATAAAATGTCATTAACGGATAAGAAAATATTTTATATCCAGAATATGCATCCAATGATGAATAGAAATGCAATATTTAGTGATGAAACATCAGGATTTCGATTTCCATCTGAGCCTGAAAAAAATTCAGAGGTCAAGATTCAGATAAGGACAGCAGTTAATAATGTTGACAATGTGTATCTGTGTATGGAAGATGAAGAAATACAGATGAAGGTTGTATTGTCAACTGAATTGTTTGATTATTATGAAACTGTGCTGAAACTGACTGATAAGCAGATTCACTATTACTTTAAGATTGTAACGGGTTATGAGGTGTGTTTTTATGATAAAACCGGAGTGTGCGATAAGCGGCTTGGATGGTATGATTTTGTAATTACACCAGGATTTAAGACACCTGATTGGGCAAAGGGTGCTGTTATGTATCAGATTTATACAGACCGTTTTTTCAATGGTGATACGACAAATGATGTGGAGACAAATGAATACCATTATATAGGCGATAATTCGGTAAAGGTTACTGATTGGAATAAATATCCTGCTACAATGGGTGTGAGGGAGTTCTATGGTGGAGATATAAAAGGTGTAATGGATAAACTGGATTATCTTCAGAAACTTGGAGTAGAGGTTATATATTTTAACCCGATATTCGTTTCACCATCTAATCATAAGTACGATATACAGGATTATGATTATGTAGACCCGCATATCGGAAAAATTGTAAAAGATGAAGGAGAACTTCTTAAGGATGGACAATATCTTAATAAAGAAGCTACAAGATATATAACCAGAGTAACAGATAAAGCTAATCTGGAAGCATCAAATGAGTTCTTTGCAGAATTTGTTGATGAAGTACACAGAAGGGGAATGAAGGTAATATTAGACGGAGTGTTTAATCACTGTGGTTCGTTTAATAAGTGGCTTGACCGGGAACAGATTTATGAGAATCAGGAAGGATATGAAAGTGGTGCATATGTATCCGCTGACAGTCCGTATCGTTCGTTTTTTCAGTTTTTGGAAGATAATTGGCCATACAATTATCACTATAACGGATGGTGGGGACATGATACACTGCCGAAGCTGAACTATGAAGATTCTCCTAAACTTTATGAATATATAATGGGTATAGCCAGAAAGTGGGTATCAGCACCATATAATGTGGACGGATGGCGTCTTGACGTGGCAGCAGACCTTGGACGCAGCGGAGAGTTCAACCATAAATTTTGGAAAGATTTTAGAAAGAATGTAAAAGAAGCTAATCCGGAAGCTATTATTCTGGCAGAGCATTATGGTGACCCGGGAGCGTGGCTTCAAGGTGAAGAATGGGATACGGTAATGAATTATGATGCTTTTATGGAGCCTTTATCATGGTTTCTGACAGGAATGGAGAAACACAGTGATGAGAAGAGAGATGATTTAAGAGGCGATTCGTACAGCTTTTTTGCTTCAATGAGACATCATATGTCACGTTTTCAGGGGCAGTCACTTCTGGTTGCCATGAATGAGTTATCTAACCATGACCATTCAAGGTTTATGACAAGAACAAATGGTAATGTGGGACGTGTGGACAGCAGAGGCTCGGAAGCTGCTAATCAATATGTAAATAAAGGCATAATGAAAGAGGCTGTTATTGTACAGATGACATGGCCTGGTGCTCCTACTTTATATTATGGTGATGAAGCCGGTGTATGTGGCTGGACTGATCCGGATAATAGAAGGACCTATCCATGGGGACATGAAGATATAGAGCTTATTGAATTCCATAGAGATGCCATAAGAATCCATAAAGAAAATGTGGCATTAAGAAAGGGTTCGTTCAAGGCTTTATCAGGTGAATATAATGTAATAACGTTTGGTCGTTTTCTTAAAGATAACATAATTGCCGTAGCCGTTAATAATAATGACTATGAAAAGGAAATCAATATTCCTGTACGGCAGTTGGGAGTGTCTGACAGGTATAAGATGGAAAGTCTTATCGTATCATCCAGAGACGCATATAATGTGGGAAAACAGAATTTTGATGTAGTTAATGGGGAATTAAGGGTAAAGCTTCCGCCTTTTGGTGCAGGCATATATAGAATGAAAACAGAATAGTATTAAAAATCGAAAATACTTGCAATTTGACTGACAATATGGTATAAGTATTAATTGTCAGTTATATGGATGGATTCCCGAGTGGTCAAAGGGGACAGACTGTAAATCTGCTGCAAATTGCTTCGGTGGTTCGAATCCACCTCCATCCATTTTATTTGCCGGCGTGGCGGAACTGGCAGACGCCCGGGACTTAAAATCCCGTGGGTAGCGATACCCGTACCGGTTCGATTCCGGTCGCCGGCATTGATGTTTTTGACAAAGATTACCATTAGAGGCTTGATTTTTAGTAAAGGGCAAGCAATTCTTATTTTCTATTTATTTTCTTTTATCGGATTGTATTATTTCACTATTTTAAATTGGGAATTATAAGTTTTTATGATAAAATAGATGTGTGTGATTACTTTATATTTCATTTACTATTGTGAAAAATGTATTAGGTAATCTTTATTATAATATAATTACACAAATATTTGTATTAAATTGAATGACTTTGAGGGAAAATATTAATAGAATAATAAATATTAAAGAAATGAATAATGAAATGTAAGCATTGTTCTTAATTAATAGAAATAGGAGATGGAAATGCAGTTAAAAGTAAAAAATGTAGCTAAAATTAAAGAGGCAGAAGTAAATATTGATGGTATAACTGTTATTGCGGGAGAGAATGATACAGGTAAAAGCACAATAGGAAAACTTCTTTTTTCAATTATTAATTCTATGAATAATCTGGATAAGAAAATTGAGCAGGAAAAAGAAAAAAAAATATATAGAATAATTAAGTATTTATTACAGAGTAATTATATTCAACATCCATTAATCGATACAGGAAATAGTATGAGTTTAAATTCTATGTCAAGAAGGCTGGCTCAATATATAAGTGAGCTTATACAAAATAATAGTATTGAGAACTTCCAGAACTATATAGAAGGGTTTATTGAAAATGATTCATATCTAATCGACAAAATTGATTTGGGAAATTTTGTTGAGGAATGTGCAATTAGCATAAATGATTTTTTAAAAATTTCAGATAAAAAAGTAATGATGGAAGCAATCTCTATTTGGTTTAACAGAGTATTTGTAGAACAGATATCTCCATTGAATAAAAGCGATGAAAAATCAGAAATTAATCTTTTAATTAAAGAGAGTAATATAAACTTTGTATTTAAAAATAATGTATGCATTGATTGGAAGTCGGAACTGAATGTTTTACATCAAGCTTTTTATATAGATAACCCTTTTATAATAGATAGTATGTCAATTAATTTAATGTCGCAATTTGAGACTACTGATTCTCATTTATTAAGACATCTTTTAGAGGAAGAAGTAAATATATATGAAGGAATATTTGATGCTGTAATGGCAAAAGACAAATTGGAAGATATATATAGTATGCTTAGTGAAATTATAGATGGAGAATTTATTGGGAATCCGGGAGGTGAATATTATTTAAAGTTAAATAATTATGATAAACCAATAAATATAAAAAATTTGTCAACAGGTCTTAAGTCATTTGCATTAATAAAAAGGCTTTTAGAAAATGGAAGCCTAAAGGAGAGGGATGTGCTGATATTGGATGAGCCGGAGATACATCTTCATCCTGAATGGCAGTTGATATATGCACAAATGATAGTGTTGTTGCAGAAAAAATTTGATTTGACGATGATAATTACTACACATAGTCCTTATTTTTTAGATGCGATAGATGTATTTACTGCTAAATATAAAATATCCGACAAGGTTAATTACTATTTGTCAGAGAATCATGGGGGAGTATCATATCTTAGTGATGTGACAGATAATATTGATGCCATTTATAAAAAACTGTCAGAGCCATTGCAGAGGTTGGAGAACATTAGAAATGAAATAGGTATAGATAAGGAGTAATAAGTTGCATATAATAGATGAAACCGAAAGTACATTAAGAGAAACATCATATGATAATGATAATAACATTTACATGGTTGACAGTCAACTGAGTGTCTGTCCGTTTGATATTATTAAGGAGTGGTATATAAGTAATAAAATACCTTATGTAAATCCTAATCCGAAATCTAATGATGCTTTATACTTTGGAAATGAAGAATGCTTTTTTATAGAATTTAAGAATGGGAAAATAGATAATTCAGTAAATTTTGAATTAAACAAAAAAATTTATGACAGTCTGCTGATACTATTTGATTTGAAATATTCTGATAAAAAGGGAAATCTTGTAGATTCTATATCTTATACTCGTGCAAATATGAACTACATTTTAGTTTATAATGGGGAAAAATATTTAAAGGCAGGTCCTACAATACAGACGAAAGAAGGAATTGAAAGGCAAAAGGTCAGGAGAAAAGAATCAAAGCATAGGACAAATCTTTATAAAACTATAAGAAGATTAGCAAATGAAGAATTTATATTGTTTGGATTAGACCAATTCAAAAATTATCTATTTAAGAATGTACATACATATACAGTAGAAGAATTTAAACTATATTTTTTAAATAAAACTGAATAATTATCTGATTTTAGCTTCTTGACAAATCCTGGATTTTTGTGCTATTATTATCCAGTCGAACAGCAAGAGCGTAGAATTTCTGACAGATTCTACGCTCTATTTTTTTGTTCTTCGCAGTTTTCAAGTAGCTTTTCTCTGATAAAGACTCTGAATATTATAGGATTTATAGGAGGATTATATGGAACAATCAAATGAAAACAAACTTTTAGGGGAGGAAAAGATTTCAAAGCTGCTTTTGAAATTTTCTATTCCTTGTATTATGTCACTGCTTATTAGTGCACTGTACAACATTGTTGACCAGATATTTATCGGAAACAGTGAATTAGGATACTTAGGTAATGCAGCGACAGGTATTGTATTTCCAATTCTGATAATTGCACAGGCTTTTGCGTGGTGTATAGGAGATGGGTGTGCAGCTTATTTAAGTATATGTCAGGGTAAAAAAGATACACAAAATGCCCATAAGTCTGTAGGCTCCGGCATTACTATTACATTTGTCATCAGTATTATTTTACTTATTGTTTCGGCATTATTTAAGGAGCCGGTTCTTCGTATGTTCGGTGCATCAAACCAGACAATAGGTATGTCGCTTGAATATTTTACAATAGTACTTTCATTTTTTCCTGCATTTATGCTGATGAATATGATGAATGCAGTTATACGTGCTGATGGAAGTCCGGCGTTTTCTATGGCATCTATGTTATCCGGGGCAATAGTTAATATTATTCTTGACCCGGTATTTATTTTTGGATGTAAATGGGGAATTAAAGGTGCTGCATGGGCAACTGTTATTGGTCAGGTGGTGTCATTTATAATAAGCTTTGTTTATTTTTTCAGGACAAAAACATTCCGGTTAAAAAGGCAGAGTTTTGTGCCGGACATGAAAATTTTTAATAATGCACTTAAGCTTGGAATATCTTCATTTATTACTCAGATATCAATTGTTGCCATTTCTCTTGTATGTAATATGATGTTGTATAAATATGGTGAAATGTCAAAGTATGGACCTGATATTCCGATTTCAGTTATTAGTATTGAAACAAAGGTATTCACAATAATAATTAATATTGTTGTGGGCATTGTGCTTGGCGGGCAGCCTATACTTGGCTATAATTTCGGTGCAAAGAAATTTGACCGTGTGAAACAGACATACTTGACAATTTTAAAAGCGACTGCCATAGTGGGTATTCTTTCAACTCTTATTCTTGAATTATGCCCGCAGATGATTATAGGAATTTTCGGTAAGGGTGATGCACTATATAATGAATATGCACAACGGACTTTCCGCATTTTTCTTTCTTTAGTAACATTTACCTGTATTATAAAGATGACATCAATCTTCTTTCAGGCAGTTGGTAAGCCGGTCAGGGCAGTTATTGCATCACTTACAAGGGATATTGTCTGCTTTATACCACTTGCAATTCTTTTGCCATATATGTTTGAATTAAATAAAGCAGGAAACGGTATTAATGGTATTTTATTTGCATCACCTGTTGCTGATGTTATTGCAATTATTGTGGTATGTGTACTTACAGTTCCGTTTTTTAAATCACTTGGAAAAGATGCATCACATACTGTGGAGACCAAGCCGGCTGTTATTCAGAAATCTCAAAAAGGTATTATAATAACAATCGCAAGAGAACATGGTTCCGCCGGAAAACAAATTGGAAAATTAGTTGCCGAAAGACTGAATATTCCTTTTTATTATAAAGAAGTAACTGCACTTGCTGCACAGGAAAGCGGACTTGATAAAGAATTTATTTCAGACATTAATGCAAATTCTCCTTCAATGCTGCATGATTTGTATTTAAGTACAAATGTAATACAGCAGGCTGTTGTGGCACAGGATAAGATTATTAAAAAGATTGCGGATAATGGGGCTTGTGTTATTGTCGGTCGTGCTGCTGATTATGTATTACGGGACTATGAAGATGTGGTAAGAATTTTTATACATGCATCAAAGGATTTCCGTATTAAAAAGGTTATGGAAATGTATGGAGATACTCAATCAGAAGCGGCAGAGAGTATACAACATTCCGATGAAGCCAGAGCAGCTTATTATAAAAATACATCAGGGCTTTTATGGGGGGATGTTCATAATTATGATTTAAGCATAGATAGTTCGATAGGAACACAGGAATGTGCTGAAGCGATTTGTGGTTATATTATGAGTAAGCAAAGATAGAAGAAAAAATCCCTTCAAACTTAAAATATTCAAGCCGGAGGGTAATCAAATAGTGGCAAACAGACCCGGTTAAATATGGTTTTGACCGGGTCTGCCTTACTATTATTTTTTCGATTCAGAGATTATTCCACAATCCGTAAATGAGAAATTTCCGATTTTAAATTTCTTTTCAGATATTTTTTCTGCCAACTGTCTGCTTTCTATAAATTCGTCTGTTACAATTACGAAAAATTGTTTATCATTTTTATTAACCAAATAGAACTCTTTGTCCATGTTTTTAATACCATTAATAAAATCAGGTATTCCATATGGTGCATTAGTAAAAAACACTATTGCAAGATTTGTACTTTTTTCTCCTCCGGACTGAATCTGCTTACCCAAAAGACAATGTATTTCAGCATCCGGATATTTTGCCATTACAATCATATCTTTTTTGCCTGTTTTTTTAACCAATCTTCCACTAAGTTTTCGTTTATAATCATAATCATCAAGATTTATTTCTTCTCTTATAACTGATAAGTCAATAGTTTCTCCGCTATCCAAAAGATAATCAATACTGACATTTAATAACTTTGAAAGTTGCTTCAGATTTTCTATATCAGGCATTCCTTTGTCTGATTCCCATTTTGTAACAGCCTGTCGCGATACTAAAAGCTTTTCTGATAATTGCTCTTGAGTAATCCCTGCACTTTTTCTTGCGGATTTTAGTTTTTCTCCTAATGTCATTTTTGTGTCTTTGCTGTTTTGTTCCATATTTATTCCTCCAGGTATAATAAAGTCAGCTTTTGCTGCTGCATTTAATATAGTGCGTCAGGAAACAGGTTACAAGGAACGCTCATTTACATGAATGCAACGCTCCGTGGCATAATAATTTTTGCATTATTGCAATCAGGCAAAATATTAATTGAATATAAATATTTCTTATGTTAGAATTTAATTATATGACAATTAGAAACTAAAATACATATTAAATTGTGAAAAATAGAAATTAAAAAGGAGATGTTGTTGATGAGTTTATTTGATGAATTGAAGAATTTGGGAGTTAATGTGGATGAAGGCATGGGACGTCTTATGGGTAATGCTTCCCTTTATGAAAAGATGCTGGGTAAATTTGCAAAAATGATAAGAGACTCATCTGTTAAATCAGAAGATTTTGATTGTGAGGATTGTACCGAGCTTATAGAAAAGACACATGCTATTAAGGGTGCGTCAGGCAATCTGTCTGTTACTCCGGTTTATGCAGCATATACTGAGATAGTAGATTTGCTGCGAAGTAATCAGCCTGAACAGGCGAAGATAGTTTTTGATAAAAATCTGTCTGTACAGGATGACATAATTGCATGTATAGAAAATCATATGCAATAATATTGTGTTACCGCTAAAAAGGGAAATGCATTTATTCAGGAGGTTTAAATGGATAGGGATAAAACAATACTAATTGTCGATGACATTGAAATAAACAGAGATATATTAGAAGAGATTTTTAAAGATGATTATAAAATAATAAAGGCATGCAATGGAGCACAGGCTATAGAGGCTATTAATAGTAACCCGGATATTTCAGCAGTTCTGTTGGATTTGCTTATGCCTGAAGTAAACGGATTAGGTGTACTGGAGGAAATGAATAAAAGTGGTAAGATAGAACATATTCCGGTATTCCTGATAACTGCAGCAGAGAGTCAGGAAATGCTGTTGGAGGGATACAATCTGGGTGCAATAGATGTAATTACAAAACCATTTATGGCACACTTTTTAAAGTACAGAATAAGTAATGTTATTGAGTTATACGGATATAGAAATGAACTGGAACAAATCGTTGCTGAACAGGTGGAACGCCTTAATATAGTAAATCAGTCAATGGTAGAAACATTAGCAACAGTTATAGAATTTAGGGATTGTGAGTCGGGAGAGCATGTTAAACGTATCAGCAGGATAACAAAGATTCTGATGACTGAGGTAAGTAATATGTATCCTGAATATCATTTGTCAAAAACAGAGATTGATAAGATTGCATCATCAGCCATACTGCATGATGTGGGAAAAATTTCCATACCGGATAAAATACTTAATAAACCGGGAAGGCTGACAGACGAAGAGTTTGAGGTAATGAAACAGCATACAGTAAAAGGTTGTGATATTTTACAGAGTATTCCGGATATTATGGATGAAGGAATTTATGATTATAGTTATGATATCTGCAGGCATCACCATGAACGCTGGGATGGCAGAGGTTATCCGGATGGTCTGGTAGGGGATGATATTTCAATCTGGGCACAGGTTGTATCAGTTGCCGACGTGTATGATGCACTTACATCTGAAAGAGTATATAAAAAGGCATTTGACCATGACACTGCATTTAAAATGATATTTAATAATGAGTGTGGAGTTTTTAATCCTAAAGTGCTTAAAGCATTTGAAAATTCTATAGATAAGATTGTTGGAAAACATTAAAAACATTATAACTAAAAGGTCCCACAACTGTAACAGGAATCAGATATGTGTACAGTTGTGGGATTTAAAAAATTATAGAGGAAATAGTAAATGAAAAAAACAAAAAAATTAAAGAAAAAATTATTTTCCTTATCAGGGACACTATTATGTATTGCACTGGCAGTATGCATTAAAGAGCAGCCATTTTTTGACAGATATTTTCAGAATAGCAATGTGACTATAGATATAAATGAGATACCATCTTATTCAGGCAGTCCATATGTTGAGATAAATAATAATGTGCCAGATTTTGAGGAAAGCGATAAGACAGTTAAATCATTTGAAGAATATAGTCAATTTGACAGTCTTGGAAGATGTGGCACAGCATTTGCAAATGTGGGGACGGATATTATGCCGACAGAGGAGAGAGGACGTATCGGAATGGTAAAGCCGACAGGGTGGCATACTGTTAAATATGATATTGTAGACGGAAAATATCTGTATAACCGTTGCCATCTGATAGCATATCAGCTTACAGGGGAAAATGCTAATGAAGAAAACCTTATTACAGGTACAAGGTATATGAATGTGGAGGGAATGCTTCCGTTTGAAAATATGGTGGCAGACTATGTCAAGGAAACAGGAAATCATGTACTATACCGGGTAGAGCCGGTATTTGAAGGAGATAATCTTTTGGCATCGGGTGTACATATGGAGGCAGAGTCTGTAGAGGATAATGGAAGAGGAATATCATTTAATGTGTATGTATATAATGTGCAGCCGGGAATTACAATAGATTACAGAACGGGGGAGAGTAAGGAATCTTGATATTCCCATACTCAAATATTACAATTTTGTAAGAAAAAATTGATTGACTGTAGGATTTCTGTAAGTTGTATTTGGTACACTTTCTATAACAGACATAAAATAATCAATTAGAAAGTGAGGAATCATACATGACAGTATTAGAAGTTAAAAATGTTTGTAAAGTATATGGTTATGGTGCAAACCAGGTAAATGCACTTAATAATGTGAGTTTATCAATTAAGCAGGGTGAATTTGCTGCTTTGGTCGGAACCTCCGGTTCAGGCAAAAGCACCCTGCTTAATTTAATTGGTGGGCTGGACACTCCCACAAAAGGGGATATTATTATAAGAAATCACAATATTGCGGAATTAAAAAGAAAGGAACTGGCAGTATTCCGCCGCAGAAATATCGGTTTTATATTTCAGAATTACAGCCTTATGCCGGTACTTAATGTTTATGACAATATTGCGTTACCGGTATCTTTTGACAAGGGAAAATATATTGACCATGAGTATATAGAAAGTCTGCTTAAAGATTTGGGAATATGGGATAAACGGGAAAAATATCCAAATGAGCTGTCAGGAGGCCAGCAGCAGAGAGTAGCGATAGCAAGGGCTATGGCAAATAAACCGGCAGTTATTCTGGCAGATGAACCTACCGGTAATCTTGATTCAAAAAATACAGTTGAAGTAATGGGGCTTTTAAAGAACAGTTCATGGCAGTATAATCAAACCATTTTGATGGTTACACATAATGAAAATATTGCCCAGACATGTGACAGAGTACTTAGGATAGAAGATGGTGTACTTATTGAGGGGGGTGAACAAAATGCTTAAGATTGTAAAACTGGCATTTTCGTATATGTGCCATTACAAAAAACAGACACTTGCCACATTTTTGGGAATGGTTATGTCTGCTATGTTGATTTCGGGAATTGGTTCATTGTTACATAGTGGGAGAATTGCAGATTTGGAAAGTGCAAGAAGACAGTATGGAGATTATCACTATATAATTCCTGATAGAACCGGATGGTACGAAAACGCAATGAAAGTTCCTGATACAAAAGACTACACCATTACTGATTCAGGTGTTATTACTGTTAAGAAAGAGGTAGAAGAACCATATCAGGTTATATTCTGCAGTGCTGATGAAGGTTACATGAAGTCTACAGGCAGGTCTTTAATTAAAGGTGAATACCCGGATAAATCCGATGAAATTGCACTTGACTATTATTCAATTAATAATCTTGGTGTAAGTGACAATATTGGTGATAATATTGAAGTCTGCGGTAGTATATATACACTTAGCGGTATTATTTCCGATGGTGTGGAAGAAAATGTTCAGGTATTTGTAAGTCAGGATATAACACTTGATATGGAGGAAAAATTTATTTTTCTGAAATTTGATGAAAAAAGAGAAGTTTTTGAACAGTTTTCTGCATTAATAAAGAAATATGAAATTGATTTTGATACCACAAAGAGAAATAGAAATGTAACGGCTTATGTAGGAGGGGAACCGACAGAGTCCATAATTGACACATTAAAAGTAGCAGTTTCAAATTCCAATGCAGGATTGGTGTATTTTCTTGGAAGTTTGAATGAGAGTAAGGAGCTTATGAGTAAGATTGTGTTTTTGGTACTTTCGATTTTTGGTGCGTTTGTTATTTACAGTCTGTTTGAGATTACAGTTGTAAAACGTACAGAGCAATATGCAGTTATGCAGGTACTTGGGCTTGAGCCGAAACATTTATTTGGTACGATGTTTGTGGAACTTTTTGTAATTTCAGCATCGGGATATATGCTTGGCTGTATTGCGGGAAACATGATTGCAAAACTGATTTATTCAAATATAGGAACAATTTTTTCAACTGACAGCAATATAACAGAATTTTTTATATCTAAGTCGATAATCTGGCAGGGAGCAGTTTTTTTCTTATTTTATATTATAATAATATGTTTAATGATAATTAGAAAAATGGTAAAAAGTTCTGATATGCAGATGATAAGAAACAATATAACTTATAAAAGGTTTAAACGGGGAATTTTTTCAAAAAAATCACATAACTTAACAAAACTTTTAACGAAGAGATTTATGTTTGGTAAAGTATGTACTTTTGTAGGGATTATTATATCACTGTCACTTGGGGGAGTGATTTTTCTTAGTACAACTTATGTGGCACAAAGTACGGAGAAAAATAATAATCACGCTTTTAGAACGGATGAAGGTCTTGGTGCTGACATTAAGGTATATATTGATTCTGATAATGGAGGTTATAGCATTTCGCAGAGTATATTTGATAATATTAAAAAGATTGATGGTGTTTTGCAGGCAGATGAGACTTCTTACCTTCTTGGAGAGATTATGCTTGAAAATGGAATTTTTAAATGGAAGGAATTTTTTCCTGAAACAGCAAATGATGGGACGAAACAGGAACAGCGTATTATTGATAATTATAATGGTGTTATAGTGCAGCAAGGTGAAGATTCTTACCGCCTTAAAGTAAATGTATATGGTTACAGTGATGATATGATAAATGAGCTGAATGATTATCTTATAGAAGGTAAAATAGATTCTTCTGAGATTAAGAAGAGTAACAGTGTCATTTTAAAACCTCTGACTGACGGACAGGGAAATATAGGTGGAGTTGATATAAAACCGGGAGATACAATTAATTTGAAAGTGCCAAAGACAATGGGTAATCCTGAACTTCTAAAGTTTAATGGTATTGATAATGAATATGTTGAAAAGGAATTTACCGTTGCAGCGGTTTGTAACCGTCCGCTTGCAAAGAATGACTATTTTATTGGAGACAACGGTACAGATAATGTAGATATTATTATGACTAATGAACAAATGCTTAATAATTTTAAAGTTGAAGAATATAACAGTATATCGGTAAGACTAGATGATATTAAAAAAAGTCATTCGGTTACAGAGAAAATCCATGCTGAAATTAACGGATTGAGCAGGTGTATGGTTAAAGAATACAGCGATGCAATCAATCAGCGGAACAAAGAACTAAAATACAAAGTCTGTTTCTTTTATGGAATTGCATTTATGTTGTTTTGTATAAGTGTTCTGCATATTGTAAACAGTATGAAATATATTGTAATTTCACGCCGCCACGAATTTGGAATAATGCGTGCCATGGGAATAACAGATAGTGGATTTTTGAAAATGCTTATTTCTGAGGGGATACGTTACGGAGTCTTTACAAGTATCTTTATGGCAGCCCTTTATTTTGTGGTTCATCAGATTGCATATTATATGATGATTAAAGTATTTTTATATATTATAGCTGAGAAAAATATTATGCTTCTGCCATGTATTATAATGTCAGCAGTAAATATACTGATTTGTATTATCTCTGTTATTGTGGCAGGCAAAAGTATATTGAAGGAAGATATTATAACTGAAATAATGCATATATAAACTTTCCTTTTTTCAGTTTTTAAATGTATATAATACGATTATAGGGTAATTGTATTATATATAAGAAACTGAGAGGAGAGCAAGTATGGCCATTGATTATAAAAAAACAGCAGAAATGCTGGTAAAGGAACTTGGCGGAGAAGATAATATTATTGGTGTAACACACTGTGCCACGAGGCTTCGATTCATACTTAAGGATAATTCTGTGGTTAATAAAGATAAGGTTACTAAAATCCAGGGTGTAATTACAGTTATAGAAGCAGGTGGGCAGTTTCAGGTAGTAATAGGGAATCATGTTAAAGATGCATACCAATTTGTTACGGAAATTGTCAATATTGATAATGGAAATACAGAGGTTTCCAAGAACAAATCAGGTTTATTCAGTACAATTATTGATGTAATATCAAGTATATTTGCACCATTTTTGTATACACTTGCAGCCTGCGGTATTTTACAGGGTATACTTGGGATTTTTGTAGCAATGAATGCCATTGATACGACCGGAGGCACATATCGGATACTGAATTTTATTTCATGGACAGCGTTTACATTTCTTCCAGTGCTTATATCCGTTACGGCTTCAAAAAAATTCGGGGTTAATACTTATGTTGCAATAGTAATAGCCTGTGCTCTTGTATGCCCTGATTATATTGCAATGGTGGATGCAGGGGAAGCTGTTCATTTTCTTGGAATGCGTGTACAGCTTTTAAGTTATACCTCATCAGTTATCCCTATTATTTTGTCAATATGGATAGCTTCCTATGTGCAGAGGTTTTTTGACAAAATCCTGCCGATTGTAGTCCGCAGCCTGTTTTCGGCAATGCTTACAATTACCATTATGGTACCTTTGACATTACTTGCATTCGGACCTGTTGGAAATGCGGTTGGAGGCGTTATAGGTGATGTTTATAATTTTCTATATGGATTAAGTCCGATTATTGCAGGTGTTATTGTGGGCGGACTTTGGGAGGTGCTTGTTATATTTGGAGTCCATTGGGGTATTACTCCGGTAACTGTAGGGAATTATACTACTCTTGGATACGATACTTTTACAGGACTTCAGGCATCAGCAGTATTTTCACAGGCAGGAGCGGCACTCGGTGTATGCCTTAAGACTAAAAGCAATGAGATGAAGAAAATCTCGGCATCAGCAGCGGTAACGGGATTGTTTGGAATTACGGAACCGGCTATTTACGGAGTAAACCTTAGAATGAAGAAACCTATGATTTGTGGATGTATTGCCGGTGCCGTAGGTGGTGCAGTTGCAGGCGGATTTAATGCTGTTTCCTGGAGCTATAATATGCCGGGCATAGCTACACTGCCGGCATATTTTAAATCAGGTCATATGGCACAGTTTATAGGTCTTCTGATTTCTATCGCAATATCTTTTGTACTTGGTGCAGTTCTGACATTTATAGTTGGATTTGATGATGATGATAGTGTGAAAAACATTTCTAAGCAAGTAAAGGATGAAAAAATATGTTCTCCGGCAGTTGGAAGAGTCATTCCGATTTCGGAGGTTAAAGACGAAGTGTTTTCATCAGAAACATTAGGCAAAGGTGTGGGAATTATTCCGGATAATGGCAAGGTTTATGCACCTTTTGACTGTGAGATTGAAATGGTATCTGATACAGGTCATGCAATAGGCATCAGAAGCAGCAGCGGATTGACAGCACTGATTCATGTTGGTATAGATACTGTGAAACTCGAAGGAAAAGGGTTTAAAGTCCATGTTAAAGAAGGTGATTTTGTAAAAAAAGGAACACTTATAATTGAATTTGATAAGGTTCTAATTGTCAAGAAAGGGTTTGACCCTACAATTGTCTTTATAGTAACAGAAGCCGGTGATGAGAGTTCTTTTAATATTACTTGTGGACATGCAGCAATATCGGACCAGATTATGAATATAGCTTATGAGGAGGCAGAATAATGAATAAATTTCCTGAAAAATTTCTTTGGGGTGGTGCGGTAGCGGCACATCAGATAGAGGGTGCATGGAACGAGGATGGAAAGGGTATCAGCATTGTTGATGTTCTTACAGCAGGTGCCCACGGTATTGACCGTAAGATTACGGATGGAGTAATTGCCGGATGTAATTATCCTAATCATGAAGCAGTTGATTTTTATCATCATTATAAAGAGGATATTAAAATGTTTGCCGAAATGGGGTTTAAATGTTTTCGTACATCCATTGCGTGGAGCAGAATTTTTCCTAACGGTGATGATGAATCTCCAAATGAGGCAGGACTTGAATTTTATGATAATCTGTTTGATGAATTGTTAAAGTATGGAATTGAGCCGGTTATAACATTGTCTCATTTTGAAATGCCTTATAATCTGGTAAAGAAATACGGCGGTTGGAAAAACCGGAAGATTATTGACTTTTTTGTAAAGTACGCTCTTACCGTTATGGAGCGTTATAAGGACAAGGTAAAGTACTGGATGACATTTAATGAAATTAACAATCAGAAAAACTTTGAATACCCTTTATTTGGATATACATGTTCCGGTGTTATTTTTAATAATGAAAAGAATCCGGAGGAGTGTATGTATCAGACTGTTCACCATGAGCTTGTGGCAAGTGCCCTTGTTGTAAAGAAAGGTCATGAAATCAATCCCGATTTTAAAATCGGATGCATGATTGCATGTGTGCCTTTGTATCCGTACTCATGCAAACCGGAGGATATAATGTATTGTGCAGAGGCAATGCATGACCGTTACCTTTTTGGTGATGTACATGTTCGTGGAAAGTATCCTTCTTATATTTACAAAGAATGGGAACGAAAAGGATTTAATATCCATATGGAAGAGGGGGATGACAAAATCCTTAGAGAAGGTACAGTTGATTATGTGGGTTTTTCTTATTATATGACTAATGCTGTTAAGGCAGATGTAATTCAGAGTGGAAATGGTGTGGATGGCTTTCCGGGAAGCGTACCTAATCCTTATGTAAAGAAAAGTGACTGGGGATGGCAGATAGACCCTGTGGGGTTAAGATATGCACTTAATATTTTATATGAAAGATATGAAAAACCTTTGTTTATAGTGGAAAACGGTTTTGGTGCTGTTGATGAAATAACACCGGACGGCAAGATAAATGATGATTACCGTATTGAATATCTGAAGGCACATATTGAACAGATGAAATTAGCCGTAACCCATGACGGTGTGGAACTTATGGGGTATACTCCATGGGGATGTATTGACTGTATATCATTTACTACAGGTGAAATGAAGAAACGATATGGCTTTATTTATGTAGACAAGGATAATGACGGAAACGGTACGCTTAAGAGAATCAGAAAAAAATCTTTTGAATGGTATAAAAGAGTAATAGAAACTAATGGGGAAAAATTGTAAATTTAGTATACTACTGACTATTATGCCCTCCTTGTTTGTCGCAAAATATTATGGTATGATGAAATTATAATCACAAGTAAATGTGATTTAACTAATACAATTATTGCATGCTTTTGCGATAAGAGGAGGCGGATATGAAACAGGGATATAAACCAGAAGTGGGAGCTGTTTATGGTGTTTATGTAGAAGAATTAAGAAAGTATGGTGCTTATCAGATTTTAGAGGTGGAACAGGGCAGTGTATGTTATATTGTCTTAGATTATCTGGAAACAGAACCACCGAAAAAGGAAGACCTGTCAGGTATTAGGCCGTTGTATCTGGAAAGATTTCGTTACCATCATGCATTGAATATGAAATATATTTATACTAACCGTGTACCGGAGGATTATATTTTTATTGGTGTGTGTGCCCCCGTTACCAATCGGTCATGTAAAGTCTATTCCGGAAAGGAATGGGGACATGGTGTAGAATATCTGGATGAGGCAGATTGGCAGGAAGCGGATTCAAAACAGAAGGAAAATTATAAAAAATATATTAACAGTGGGGAATGGGTTACGTTTAAAAAGGATTCTTTTCGTAAAAATGAAGGTGTATTGACAACTGAACTTTATAAGGCGGCAGGAGAGAATTTTTCTGTAGACCAATTTCCTTGTGTTACTGCTGTACATATAGAAGGGGCAAATCCGGGGATTTTGGATTGTATCGCAGATGCATCCCTGATTCATACATTTCACTGGCAGGAACCTCAGACAGAAGAGTTGGATTTTCGCAACACCAGGCTTCATACATTTGAATTGGATGGAACGGGCGTGAAAAGAATATATCTGCCTGATGGTGTCAGAAGCCTGAAATTAACAGGCAGGCTGCAGCCGGAACTTCAGATAATAGGGGAAACAGTGAGTTTCACCATAGATATGGAAACGGACAGAATTTTTCATTACGGCCTTACTAATGTAAAAAGATTGTTTTTGGGAGGAATCAAAGAGTTGAGTCTTGAAAAAATTCCGGTTGTATTCCCGGAATTGCACTCACTTACAATTGCAGGAGAGCCGGGTATTATAAAGAATCTGGATGCACTAGGAAGAATGTGCAGCTTACGGGATTTGACAGTTTATGATTTGTTTGGTTTTTCGGCAGATGATATGAAGGTTTTAGAAAAATTACCGCAGTTGCGCAGTCTTGATTTGTATAGTATCCCTAAAGAAGCAGGATTGGCAGCCCGAAAAATATGTAAGGGGAAGTTGGATAATCTGGAAGTTCAAAGATTGCGGTCGGATGACTGGTTAAAAGAAAATCTGGATAATCCATTCCGCCATTGGGATGGCAGTGAGTTTGTTCCTATAGGAGCGTATAAAAAAACTATGCAGCAGTATAAAAAGACAAGGAAACAGTTGAAACAGGTAAAAACAAGAGAGGAAGCTGTAGAAGTTGTAAAGGAATATGGATGTTGCTTTAACCTCTTGAATAAACGGTATGATGAATTTATAGAAACAGATGAGCGGGAAGACCTTTTTTCGGTGTTAGAGCAGTTGTATGAGGAATTTTTAAGGGATAAAGGTCTGATTGGGTTAGATGATTTTCTGGATATTTTAGATGAAATAAGGGAGGAATGGTAATTTTTTATGGAGGAAATTTATGTTTGAAATAAATACATATATTCTCAAAAAAGAAATTAAAAAAATAAATGGAGAAAAGAATCAATTCTGTCTTTGTAAAGATAATGGATGTTTAAAATATATTACAGATTATCAGTATATAAATGGCATGATAGAAATACGATATTATGGTGAAGAAATTCTTGGGGCAGCACAATGGGATTTAGTGGATCAATTATGGTGGTATTTTATTGATGCATTTATCAGTCTGAAAGAACAAGACTGTGTAGAATTTTATTTTCCGGATCAACCATTAAAGGTAAAAATGACTGATAAAAATGGAAAATTTATTATTTTGGAGGTGGGAAGTAAAAGGTACTGTCTTCCTAAAATACCATTTATTCAAGTAATGCTGGAGGAAGCAAAACATTTTTTTACTATTTTGGATTATCGGGAAAGGTTAGAAAAGATAGATACTTTGGCGGAGGATATGATAATAAATATTAAATGAATATATTATATATAATTAAAATCGACAGAATCTTATTGACATTATCTTTGTATTGAATTAGAATAATAAGCATAGAAAAGACAAATTAATTGAAAAGGCACTACCGAGAGCAGAACGGTTTGCCTTGAAATTTAATAGGTTACAATATAGAGAAAGTAACTGTTCCGTTTCTCAGGCGGTGGACAGTTACTTTTTTGCATGTTTTCCATGTTCGTAACCTATTTTATATGAACAACCGCATAATACGCTGGATATAAAGAACAAATAATATAGATTCTCTAATGTAAAACTCAATATGCAAAGTCCTCCTTTCGCATAAATTCCTCGAAAGGTTTCTATGTAAACAGAGCTTGTACTCTCTGGTGGAAGACAAACCATCCTACCGTACTTAGGTAGTACCCTACTATTATTCTACATAACATCCCATATACTGTCAATTATTATTCTAAATGCTATGGTTAATTTTGCAAAAAATAAGGTCAAATGTGAATTGAAAAAAATCACTTTACATCAAACATAAGAGATATTAACATTAGGGAAAGTAGTTAAAAGATGGTAAGGGTAGAAGAAGGAGCAAAATGGGGAAATTAGGTTTAATCCGCAAGAAAAACCAGTTCCTAATCCTTTTAAATAAAGTGAGGTAAGCAGATATGTATGTTAAAAGAGTATTTTATGATGATTTAAAAAATGTAAATGATTTCGAGAAAGAAATGAAATTACCTAGTTGGGAAGAAGTAGAAGAACTTATCAATAAGATGGATGGAAAGGTAATTACTCAAATTACAATGGATAATGGAAATGAAGATAATTATTTTTGCATAGGAGGAGGGAATGAAGGTTTTTATAATGTTTTTATTTCAGAAAATGATAATGAAATAGTGTGGAGTTTAGTTAATTTTGATAATAACCTTGAAATTTGCAAATTGGTTACTGGTGGACAGGAGGGAGAATTTGAGGGGAGATTATGTGTAACTATTGAAACTGTAAAAAAAGTTGCTAAATATTATTATGAAACTGGAAAAAAGTGTGATGATTATGAATGGGAGTAACTTTATTTATATGGAAGCCTGAAAATCCAAACCTCACATAGATTTTCAGGCTTATTTTATAATTTGAGGTGTACGATTCGTTAAAATCACATCTCATATGCCAGTTTCACCATTTTTTCTAACAGTTCTACAGTTCCGTCTATTCCATAACAAGCAGTATTTATACATAAATCATAGTTATCCGAATGTCCCCAGCGGCGGCTCGTATAGTAGTTATAATATGCTTTTCTGTCTTTATCCTTGCGGTGGACAATTTCTACGGCCTGTTCATGGGATAATTTTGCACAAGCCATTTCGTGCTGTACACGTTCTTCAAATGGTGCACCTATAAATACAGACAAATGTGGAATGCCTTCGTGCTCCAGAATAACATCAGAACAACGGCCCATTATTATACAGTCTCCTTTTTTGGCAAAATCCCGGATAAACTGGCTCTGGGCAAAAAACAAAGAATCATTAGCGGAAAATCCAAATAAATTTAATGGATTTTTATCAAAAAATGATTGTCTTCCTACTTTTTCGTCATGGTCTGTTACAACTTTGATATTTGAATTGAAGTGTTCAGATGCCATATTGAGAATTTCCTTGTCATAGTATGAAATGTCGAGCTTTTCGGCAAGACGGTATCCGACTTCATGACCTCCGCTTCCATACTCACGACCAATGCATATAATAACGTGATCGTCTTTAGAAAAACGGTTCTTCATATTTAATATATTGCCTGAAAAAGAGTCGGGGAGAATATCTGAAGGACTGAATTTGTCAATCATTTTTTTAATTTCAGCCAGTTCTTTTCTATATTCATCAGCTTTCTTTGGGTCATGTATGGTATTTATCATATTAGAAATAAGAGTTGTTTCATCTTTGAAAAAATGTTTTTTATCTTTTTCGATGCTTTTTACCATGTGCTTGACCGATATTTCCTTTCCGGCAGGAAATACCTTACCCATTGTGCTTATGGTACATTCATAAACCTTTATATCAAGATCATATAATCTATTTGCAATTTCTACTGCAGTATTATTTTTCTTCATTGATTTAAACCTCCGGATATTGTCTTGCCTGAATTATATCACGAATTTATGTATATAAAAAGAATTTTTAAAGAAAAACAGTGACATAATTATTTTTGATGTTATAATAAGAAATATTATACATAAGGAGTGTTGAAAAAAATGAATGTATTTAAAAAAATCTGGCCATATATTGCTGCTGTAATAGTGCCGGCTTCGTGTTTCTGGCTGTTGGAGTCATTTACATATATTCCGTCAGAAAATATGACAATACAGGCACAATTTTTAAATATAGTATTTTATTACATATTGTTCTTTATATTATATGGTCTTTGCGGCAGTATAGGAATAGGTCTTATGCTTGAATCCTTTCTTGTGCTTGCTGTAGGATTAATGAACTATTACGTTATACAGTTTAGGTCATCACCGATATTACCATGGGACATGCTGTCTCTTAAAACTGCATTAAGCGTATCCGACAATTATACATTTGAGATGCCTAAAGAGGTCATTGTAATAATAGTTAAGTTCTGTGTTCTTTTTATTATTGGTGCTACAGCGTATGTAAAGAAATCCAGAATTACAAAAGTAAAGATAATACAAAGAATATCATTTTTTGTAGCTGGAATATTAATGCTTTTGGGACTTACAAAACTGGTTCAGCAGGAAAGTGTAATAGCATGGGCAGATTTAAATACTATACTTTTTACGCCTAATGTAATGTGCAGGGACAATGGGTTTGCAGTTACATTTATGATGGATATGAAGTATATGGAAATCACCCCGCCGGCAGGCTATTCACGCAAGAATGTAAAAAAAGAGTTGAAACAGTATGAAATAGATGCAGATGAGGCAGATTCTCTTCCTAATATAGTTGTAATAATGGATGAATGTTTTTCAGATCCTGCCGTGCTTACTGATTTTAATACAAATATGGATTATATGCCTTTTATACATAAGCTGCAGCTTGGCAATGAAAATACAGTGACAGGAAACCTCCATGTTTCGGTATTAGGAGGGAATACTGCCAATACGGAATTTGAATTTCTTACAGGCAATTCCATGGCACTGTTGCCGGGAGGAAGTGTTCCATATCAGCAATATATATCAGGTGAAATACCATCACTGGTATCATGGCTTAATGAACTGGGATATACTACTAATGCAATTCATCCTTACTATAATACAGGATGGAACAGAGATAAAGTATATCCATATATGGGATTTCAGAATATGTATTTCAACACATCATTTGATGGTGATACAGAAATAATAAGAAAATATATCAGTGATGCAGCAGCTTTTGACAAAGTATTGGAACTGCAGGAGGAGCAGGACGGTCCATCATTCACATTTTTGGTTACAATGCAGAACCACGGTGGATTCGGTCAGCCATATGAAGGATTTAATCCTGATATAAAAATTGTTGGAACAGATTCAAAATATCCTGTAAACTATCTGTCTCTTATGAAGATTACAGACAGGTCATTAGAAAATTTTATTAAGTACTTAAGCGATTATGATGAAGATACGGTTGTAGTATTTTTTGGAGACCATCAGCCAAATGATATTATTGTTGACCCATTGTTAGGATTAAATGGCAAAAAATGTGAAACACTATCTAAAGAAGAGATACCGTTAAGATATGAAGTTCCGTATATAATATGGGCTAATTTTAAGATAGATGAAGCGATGTGCATAGATACAAGTCCAAATTACCTTGGTGCACAGGTTCTTAAAATGTGTGGAATACCTACATCGGATTATCATAATTATCTTTTGGAACTGAGTGAAGAAATACCGGTCATATCTACGCAGTATACAGTAGACAGCAAAGGAAATGCTCCGGATGAAGAATTATTAAAAACATATAGGAAGATGCAGTACTACAGATTATTTGACTATAATGATTAGGCGGAAAAATCTCTTCATATTCTATAATAATAAGAAAGTGAGACATGGGAATGGAGAGATTTTTTCAACTTAAGAAAAGAGGAACTACCATAAAGACAGAAATTTTTGCCGGAATTACAACGTTTATGGCGATGGCATATATTTTAATGGTAAATGCCGGAATGTTTGCAGAGCTTGGAGTGGTGTCTTATAATGCGATATATATTTCTACGGCATTATCTGCGGTAGTTGGTACGCTTTTGATGGGGCTGCTTGCTGACCTTCCTTTGGCACAGGCACCCGGGATGGGGCTGAATGCTTTCTTTGTATATACTGTATGTCTTGGATTCGGTCTTTCATATGCAAATGCACTTGTTCTTGTACTTATAGAAGGTATAGTATTTGTTATTCTTACGCTGACGGGTATAAGGGCAAAAATATTTGATGCCATACCTGAACCTGTATGTATGGCTATTCCGGCAGGGATTGGACTGTTTATAGCATTTCTCGGACTTCAGTCGGCAGGAATAGTAGTAAGTGATACGTCTACAGGTGTCAGTCTGGCATCTTTTAATGTAATCGGAGGCACTGTGTCATGGGATACAGTGATGCCGATGCTTGTTACAATTTTTACACTGATATTTATATCCGTATTGACCATAAAGAAGATAAAAGGTTCGGTACTTTGGGGAATTTTGGGTGGTACGGCAGTTTATTATATATTTGGTTTTACTTCAAAGGGATTTTATAATGATTTTCTTGGTTCTAACTTCAGTTTTAACCCATTTACGGCATTTAAAGAATTTGGCGTTGAAGCATTTGGAAAAGTGTTCACCAAAGGATTTGATTTTTCAGGTTATCTTGAGACGCATTCAGCTTCATCTTTAATAATACTTCTTGTTACTACTTCATTGGCTTTTTGTCTTGTAGATATGTTCAATACACTGGGAACATTATATGGAGCATGTTCAAGAGGAAATATTCTTACAAAGGAAGGTGAAATTCCGTCATTTGAAAATGCTATGCTTTCGGATGCCATAGCGACATGTTGCGGTTCTGTATGCGGAACTTCAACGATTACTACATTTGTGGAGTCATCTGCAGGTGTTGCGGAGGGAGGAAAAACAGGACTTACGGCAATAGTAACTGCATGTATGTTCTTTTTTGCCATGTTTTTAAGTCCGTTGGCATCACTTATACCGGGATGTGCCATATCAGCGGCACTTATATATGTAGGTGTGCTTATGATTAATTGTGTAACTAATATTGACTGGAATGATTTGGAATCATCTTTACCGGCTTTTATGACAGTGGCAATGATGCCATTTACTTACAATATAAGTTATGGGATATCATTCGGGCTTATATCTTATGTTCTTGTTAAACTTTTTATAGGAAAGGCAAAAGAAGTAAAAACAGAAACAATGGTGATAGCTGTATTGTTTGGAATTATGTTTTTTGTAACACACTAAATCCGAAGATTACTGCCATAAACATCAGAGTCACCCCATGGCGATAATTGCCCTGCTTTCAATAAATGCCGCAAAAAGCATTAGCAGTATACCAATGATGATACATAAAATCTCCTGCTTTTTCCAGGTAATCTCTTTTATGCTTCTCGTTGAGGTATTCTTCCCATGTGTCATTACAAGATATTTGTCCGCCAAAGAGCATGCGATCAATAACAGACCAAACATTTCAATCATTCCTGCATGCTGCGCAAAGTGAAACATGCCTGCAATTCTTTCCATCAACGGAATGCTTGCAGTATTTGTGCTACTAAAGGATCCCGTTCCAAGAATAACTGCATTTAGTAAAACCAAAAGAAGAAAGCAGTAATATCCTAATGTCAAATAGCATTCTTTTTCTTTACGCTTCTTGGCAAAAATACTGCCAACCAAGATTGCGACCACGCTCATCTGATTAAACAGAAATATTTGCAAAGTAGAAACCAACAGATTTGACGAAGTTTCAAAATCCCTAGATTCGCTATAGCTATTTAAGAACCCATCCGGCAGGAAAAAATAGCTCAGTGCAACTGTTCCAATAAAGGCAATCAAAAAAATCACGGTAAGGCAGATAATCCTGATATATAGTTTTTCCGAAGTCAATTTTTCCCGAACCATGGTTTTATCACTACATTTCATTTTCGAACTTTCTAACATAGTAAATCTCAATTCCCTTCACGGCTATATATCCCCCGATAATCATTAACAACATGGACATGTCTGCCTTCATCAAGGCAAATGCAAGCGATAGTACCATAAAAACGCAAAGCATGAAATCATATGCCTTCGCCTTTGCTGCATTATGAATTGCCAGGACCCTCTCATCCTTCTTATTGATTGCATTTTTCTTAGCCAATTTAGGATCCGCTTTTTCAGCCTTTGTCGTACATATTTTACCTATGCCGTGACCGAATACGAAACATCCAAGACTAATGCCTATGTATGCCAAGGAACTCATAATATTCCCTAACATTTTTATCATAACCAAACCTGTTGTAAGAACTGTCACTCCAATGATCACATAAACATAGCCTGCTTTTTTATCACTCATTGCTCATCCTCCTCATATAAAAAAATCTCTTCGATTGTAACGCCAAAATACCGAGCCAGCTTAAATGCAAGGTTAATGGACGGATTATATCTTCCGTTTTCCAAAGAGCTGATTGTCTGCCTTGACACTTCCATGACATCCGCCAGTTCGTCCTGCTTAATGCCACGCTCTTTACGCAATTCATCTATACGGTTTTTCATGTCCTCCTCCTATTACGTAAAGTTTACTTTACATTCTTAAAATAGCACGAAAAGAACTCAATGTCAAGCCGACTTTACATTTTTATTAAAAAAAAGGGGATGTCGCTTTAATGATTGAAAAATCGTGAAGTGCGACATCCCCATCAAATTTTCAGCTTAAAATAGCTGCAATTATATAATATTATGTAAGACTTTGGTAATATGAATAGTCAACTATTCCCTTTATATTTTTCAAAGCACCTGTTACTAATTCTTTTACCATCAGACATTCCGGAGCAGGGAGGTTGATATTTGGTCCTGCAATAATTCCATAATCACAAGAAGTTTTAAAACCTCTTGGATTATAGTTTTGCGGATTACCCTCAACAATGACTGCTTCATATCCTGATTCTTTTGCCTTTTCAAAACCAAATTCAATAAGCTCCTTTGATATATGTTGCCTTTGTAATTCGGTTTTAACTGCTACAGGTGAAAGCAGAAGTAATTGATTCTCATATTTTCCTTCTAAATGAAATTTTGAGAACATGGCATATCCAATTACCTTATCATATTCATTTACCATAATTAATTCTAATTCCGGTAAGTAAAATTTTTTGCTTCTTATTTCTTTAACAAGATTTCTTACCGTTTTCCCGGAATCAGCATTTTCTGATTCGGTAAATACTTTTTCTACTAATAATAAAGATTCTTCTAAATGTTTCTCATCAATACTTTTAATAATTCTATTCATTTTTTCTCCTTGATATTTTTAAATGATTTTCTTTGCAGTAAAAAAATGTATAATCTTTCATCTCAATCACTCCTTTCAAATTTTCCTTTTGGATTCCCTTGTGTCATAGTAATGATAAGGGAAAAACCAAAAGACATATAAAGATATTATAGTATTTTAATAAACAAAATGAAAGTATTTCTTATGTATTCAAGCCGGAAAAAATATTATCTGAGAAAATATTAATTTTCCATTTTAAAGTGTAAGTATTTGATGTAAAATTAATCATAAGGAATCTTTGCAAAAGTATTCGTTATTATGTGGTGGGAAATGGAAAAAATTAGTTTTCAGGAAAAGGAGAAGATGCTTGTATGAAATTTAGAAGAAGAAAAAAAGTATTGTCGGGTGTTCTTGCAACAGTGATGGTACTGACCTGTTTGCCTGATTATTCGGCAGCAGCAATGAATAAGAATCAAGAGGCGTCTTTGCAGAGCCGGTCTTTGGAAGAAACATATTCAGAGTCAGAGATAGAGGTGCCATCTGCAGAAGTTTTTGAAGAACAGGAAATTTTTGGGGTTGGAGAACAGGAACCTTTGCCGGTACAGGGAATTGTTCAGGGAAAATGTGGTGAGAATGTCAGCTATGAGCTGAATGCAGACACTGGCGAGATGGTAATAAGCGGAAGTGGAGCCATGGCAGATTATGAAGCGGCAACCGATTCACCATTTTATCAATATGGGGACATCATAACTTCTGTTGAGGTCACAGAAGGTATAACCTCTATAGGAACTTTGTCATTTGCCTTTTGTTTTGGGGTAGAAAGGGTGTATCTTCCAAATACACTTGAAACTATTGGAAAACAGGCATTCCTCGGATGTGTATCACTTCAGGCACTGGTTGTACCTGAAACAGTGGCGAACATCGGAGATTATGCACTTGGATATTACTGCAATAACGGGAAAGAGGGAACATATCAGAAAACAGGATTAAATATTATTGGTATAAGTGGTTCGGCTGCAGCAACCTACGCACAGGAAAAGGAACAGACATTTATTGCAGCCGATGAGTTTACACATTACTGTGGGGAAACTGCGGCTTGGGAAGTAGATATTAAAACCGGTGTATTGAAAATCTCCGGTGAAGGGAGTATGTCTGATTATACTGTAAGCAATTATAACGGAACGAGACCGGAATATTATCCGTATCGCGATTACATTACATCTGTAGTGATTGAAACCGGGATAACTGCCATTGGCAAAGAGGTATTTTATAATTTTGAAAAACTGAAACATATAGATATTGCCAACAGTGTAGAAGTGATTGGGCAGTCTGCTTTTTCATATTGCGGCAATTTGGAGGGCATTCTGTTGCCTGAATCACTGACATCTATCGGACAGTATGCATTTTCTGACTGCTACAGTCTAAAAAGTATCAATATACCGGAAGGGGTGTCTGAAATCGGCACCAATGTATTTTCAGGATGCAGCCAATTAGAGAAAATTGAAGTGGCAGAGGGAAATGCATTCTTTTCTTCATATCAGGGGGTGCTGTTTGATAAGGAGCAGAAAAATCTGATTGTATTTCCAAAAGGTTGTAAGGCTGCGTCATTTATTGTGCCGGATACAGTGAAATCTGTAGGGCAGTATGCATTTTCAGGAGGCAGTGCATTGAAAAGCCTGATATTTGAAGGGGATGCACCATCAGGTTTACAGGCAAATAGACAAAAAATTGATGGTCTTACAATATATTATTCATCTTCCAGACAGAGCTGGGATTCTATAGTAAGTGCTTTGGAAACTGCAAATGTGGATATGAAAGATATGTCGGAACTGATAAATCAGAGTACCTTATTGATTGATGCGGAGTCACAACAGTTAAGTGTAGGGCAGAGCATACAGTTAACAACACAAATCAGTCCCTATCTTGCTACGGAATTTTTATGGTCTAGCAGTAATGAGGGAGCAGCAGTTGTCTCCGATCAGGGAAAAGTGACGGCGGTAAACCCGGGAAACACAGAAATACAGGTGACAAGTGCAGACGGTCAATATACTGCAAAGATGTCAATTACTGTGACGGGAGAACAGTTTACAATGCCTGATTATGACCTTGAAGTCTTAGAGGAAGGAATAAATTATACTTCCATATTTGTACCTACAAAACAGATTATTTCCGAGAATCTGCATGGTATTTATTTTTTGGAAAAGAATAAACTGGGATTTTATTCTTTTGTAGATAAGAGTTATCGGGAAGTGGAAACCTTTGAGGGATGTGATGATGCATATGCTGCAAACGGAATGCTGTATGTGCTTTATAAAAATGCATGTTATATTTATGATTTATCAGTACAATCCATGAAATCCTGGTTTGAAATCGGCGGCTATAAAACGGTTGCGGTAGGGGCTGATGCACAGGGAAGGATTTATATCAGCGGTAGTAGCAAGTATAATTCAAAAAAACAAGTTATATTACTGTTTTCAGAGGATGGGAAGATGCTTTCGGAGCTGCCGGTAGGTACAAATGTGTATGCGTTTTCAGGTTTTGACAGCAGCAATGGATATTTTTACATGGAGTCTTATTATGATTATTATTCTTGGGGATATTCTCATCCGGGCATTGGACTTACTATGGGCAAAGCGGATGGGAATAGATTGAGGTATATTGACACATATTACAGTTTTAGTGAGAGTGGGATGATTTCACGAGGAATGAGCTGCCTGCTGTTTTTGTGTCAGGATGCGTATATGGAACATCAGACCAGTGCAGAATTGATTGGAGACAGGTATTTAACGGCAGCAAGTGTGTTGCACGGTATAGTCAGCGTGTACGATTCCCATTCGGCAAGTTCCGGTGGAATCTCCCGCCTTATGAATATAAGCAGGTCTGCAATAGATGAGGATGGAGAGAAGGGATATTATGACGTTTCAAGTATAGGAGTGCGCACAGTATATAATGAAAGGAATAACAGTATACTTATCTATGAAAATAACAAAACAATTTCAGAATATTCATTGATTACAGGTGAAAAGCTGTCTGACTTTGAAACTCAGCATAAGGTGTTTAATATGCTGAAGATGGGTGATTCTCTGATTGTAATTGAAAAAGAAAATAATGCATATTATATGGAAATTCTGGACTGGGGTGTACCAGCAGAAATTCAAATCCGGACAGAACATACACAGATGCAGGTGGGTTCTTCACAAACATTAACATTAGAGAGTGATAAGAAATACAACTCACATTGTCGGTGGTCAAGCAGCGACAGCAGTATTGTATCTGTTACCGGGGAAGGAAGGGCAGCAGCATGGAAGGAAGGAACCGCAGTGATTACCGCTGAGATTTCTGAGTCTTTAAAAGTTGACATTACAATTACAGTGACCGCATCTGGTATCCTGACGCCGGAAGAAAACATTATCAGGAAGGAAGGGGAACTAAGTGAGAACTGCTCGGTAAATGATTATCGTGTTTACGGAAAAACAGTCAAATCTTATCTTGTAGAGAATGATAACCAGACCATAACCAGAGTAGAATATATTCCAGAAAAAGGTGTACTGGCAGAAACTTATTCTAAAGAGTATGAAATGTTGGAAAGCAAAGTAATACCATGTGAGCTGAGTTATTTTGGCGGTTATTATTCCGGCAGGGATGCAAACTTCCTTGTGTTTGGGGAGAAGAATGAAGCAGAGAGTGATGAAGCAGAAGTATTAAGAATTGTAAAATACAGCAAGGAATGGGAACGTAAAGGGGAGGTTTCTGTCAAAGGAGCCAATACCTATATTCCATTTGATGCAGGTTCCCTTCGTATGACGGAAACCGGAAACCTGCTGTATATTTATACCTGCCATGAAATGTATGCAAGTGGGGATTCTGCACACCATCAGGCAAATATGACATTTGTGGTGAATGAAGAGACAATGGAAATTGCACAATCTTATTATGGTGTGTTAAATATTGCACAGGCAGGATATGTGAGCCATTCCTTCAACCAATTTATCCAGACAGACGGAACATATGTATTTCGTGTGGATCATGGAGATGCCAATCCTCGTGCAGTTTCGCTGACACGATGCAATGTGGATGGCGATATTACAAATATATCTTATACATTGCCATTTCCTATCAGCGGTACGCAGGGAAATAATGCTACCGGTGCATCAATAGGAGGTTTTGAATTATCTTCAGATAATTGTCTGATTGTTGGAAATTCTATAGATCAGGGCAGCTATTCTTATAATGGGCAGCGTAATATATTTGTGACTATTACGAGCAAGGAGCTGGATGCCGGTAATACAGTCTGGCTGACAGACTATACATCAGATTCTGATATTATGCCACGTACTCCATATATAGTGAAGCTAAGTCAGGAGCAGTTTTTAGTTTTGTGGGAGGAGTACAGCAGCCAATCAGAGAAGACCAGAGTGAAAATGGTGACAATAGATTCAGAGGGAAATAAAACATCAGAGATTGTTGAGACAGGACTGAGACTGTCAGACTGTGCACCAGTTATTACATCGGATGGATTGGTAAAATGGTATGTGACCGACAGTAAATCAGTTAACTTCTGCGTGGTCAATCCTTATAATTTGTCGGCTGTAAAGGGCGAAATTACAGAAACAGAGCAAGTCAGTTGTGAACATATATGGGATGAAGGAACAGTTACTGTTGCTGCAACATGTATTAAAGAAGGTATTAAAACTTTTACATGTACTGAGTGTGGAACCATTCGAACTGAAATAATGGCATTAGATTCTAATAATCATGATTTTACATGGATATCAGATGCTACAGGACATTGGAAAGAATGTGGGTGCGGAGAAAAGTCAGAGGCAGCAGAACATATCTATGGTTGGGTCATTGACCAACCAGCGACTGGGGAAACAACCGGAATAAAACATGAAGAGTGTTCCATATGCGGAAACAAGAGAAATGAAAATACAATAATAGGCAAAATCCCAGAGGGACATACGCACAAATACGAAACTATATGGAAGAATGATGTGGAGAACCACTGGAAAGAATGTGAGTGCGGAGAGATAGAAAAAGAAGAACATACCTTTGGAGAATGGACTACCACGAAGGAAGCAACCTGTTCAGACATCGGCATACAGAGCCATGAATGCACAGTTTGCGGATATAGTGAAACGAAGGAAATCTCTGTAAGTGGTCATACACTTAACAAGGTAGCATCCGTACCGGCAACTTGCACTTTAGAAGGAAATATAGAATATTATGTATGTTCCATTTGTAACAAGTGTTTTGCTGACAGTGAAGCTACAAAAGAAATATTTCCTTCTGATATAGCAATAAGCAAAACGACACATTCCTATAAAGCATACATTACAAAAGCTACGCTTAAGAAAAATGGCAGCATTGTACAAAAGTGCAGTAACTGTGGAGAAGAAAAAAGCAGAACTGTAATCTATGCGGTAAGAGATATAACCTTGTCGAAAACATCTTACACCTATAATGGCAAAGTGAGGAAACCTGTTGTCACCATCAAAGACAGCAAAGGCAGGTTGCTGAAAGAAAAAACTGACTATACGGTTTTGATGCCAAAGGGAATGAAAAATGTAGGGCGTTATACGGTGACAATCACATTTAAAGGAAATTATAAGGGAACGAAAAAGAAGACCTTTGACATTGTTCCTAAAGGGACATCTATTTCTAAAGTGACAGCGAAAAAGGGAGGCTTCACTGTAAAGTGGAAGAAACAGTCCTCACAGACTACAGGTTATGAGATTGTCTATTCCACAAGCAGTAAATTTGCAAAGAAGTATACTAAGACGGCGATTGTTAAAAAGAGCAAGATAATATCAAAATCTATTTCTAAATTGAAAGCGAAAAAGAAATATTATGTAAGGATACGCACTTATAAGACGGTCAAGGCCAATGGGAAAACCGTCAAGCTTTATTCGGGATGGTCTAAAGCAAAGACTGTCATAATAAAAAAATAAACGTATTGGATATACCTATACAACATGCAATAAATGAAAAGGCATTTAGGAGAAATCTTAAATGCCTTTCTTATTTTCTTACCGTTTTCTCGTAATCAGTATTTTCTGATATAAAGATAATATAGTATTAATACAATTTCTTTTCAATAATTATAATTGATTCATCATTATTTCCTATCATTTCAACAGATACTTTATTCACAATTGTTTCAAAACAGTTATCAACAGATTTTATGACATTGTATGCCTCTTCCATTTTATCCGCTGAATCAAGGTTGCCAATTGTCATATGAGGTATAAATGGCTGTTGGTATTGTTTATTAAAAATGTTTAAATATAGCTGATTATGAATATTTAAAAGTTCATTTTGACCGCTTTTTACATTTAAGAAAAGATAATTTCCATACATATCTTTATGTCGGCTGATTCCCTGTAAAATTAATTTAAACGGACTTGTCTGATTTAAACTTATATCCAGTTTTTGGCTGAGTAAAGTATTCGAAATATCACTTTCAAAAGGAAACATTAGTGTTATGTGTGGTTTTACCAGATTATACAATGGATCATATTTTTCTCTAATCTCATCAATTATCCTTTGATTGCTAAACTGTGGAAAAATCATTATAGTTCGTTTTAACATATTATTACCTCGCAGTTTTGGTGTTTTATTATTTGTTATAAATTACCAATGTAAGTTTTTCGTTTATAGCTATTGTCTTATCTGCATTATATGTAATTCTTCAGCATCATCTATACCTGCTCTTAATAATTTTATTTCCATATATAAAATCTCCTCATATTAAATCTATTCGCTCTAGCTCATGTATATTTTTATTACGGTATACTAAATCTTCTCTCACAGTAAAACCGAGGTTTTCCCAGAAAGCATTTCCTGATATATTTTTATCAAATACCACTAATGCCACTTTATTAATTCCTTCTTTTTCTAATGCTACCAGTGCAGAATCAACGAGTTTTATTCCAATTCCTCTTCTTCTGTATTCTGCTTTCACTGCTGTGTGATAAATAAATCCTCTCCGCCCATCATGACCGCTTATAATAACACCTATTAATTCACCTTTATATTCAGCAACAAAGCATGTATTAGGATTTCTGATAAGGTATCTGGATATTCCTTCTATTGAATCATCAGTCGTATTTAATCCCATACCTGCCGTATTTATCCATAAATCATATACCTGTTCATAATCTTTTATAGTCATTGTTCTGATTTTATAATCATATCCATCTTCTAATTTCATAAAAACTCCTTTCCAAGCACAAAAAATGGGGCTGTCGGGAAATGACAGTTCTAAAACAGGGGAGACGGTGACTCATTTTGAGTCACCGTCTCCCCTGTTTCATCTAAAAAAAGAAAAAAGATGGCTAACGATAACCATCTTTCCTCCGTTACATGTTATAATGTAACTATGCAAAAACAAAATTATTATAACGAATTTTTTGAATTAGGGCAACAGAAAATTAACTTCAGTTTCTTCGAATTGTGTTTACCTGGCGACGATCCAGTCTATACCCTGAAAAAAGTAATGGAGGAATTAGATTTTTCTGGCTTATTAGCCAATTGTTCAGATAAGGGAAGAACCGGGTACAACCCAATTATGATGTATGCTGTAGTTACCTACGCAAACATGCGTGGAGTGAGAGCTGTTGACCGTATTGTGGAATTATGTGAAAGAGATCTCGCCTTTATCTGGCTTACCAAAGGGCGGAAGCCAAGACGGGATGCATTTTATGAGTTTAAAAATAAAAAACTGACAGCTGATGTGTTAGATGATCTGAATTATCAGTTTCTGCGCCGTCTGCAAAAAGAAGGTCTGGTCACATTGAAAGAACTCTTTATAGACGGCACAAAGATAGAGGCAAATGCAAACCGTTATACCTTTGTCTGGCGTGGAAGTATCAATTATCATCTTGCCGGTCTGTTGGATACCATTGACTCGCTCTATCAGAAATACAATACTTTTTTAAACCAAAATGAATATGGCTCTAAATATGATATCGGAAATGCACAGATGTTTGTGATCGAAGGCATGGATAAAGTAAGGGATGTCATAGAAAAGAACCGGAAAAGAAAGCTGACAAAGCATAAAAAACTATCTAACAATACAATCATCGGGATTGATAACTGTTCCCCGCTGGAAATTTTAAAACTCCAAAAAAATCTTATCAGGATTGCTGATGGTGAAAATATAGAGTTTGTTTATGGAAAAGGAAAAAGAAAGCCGGAGATCCAACAGCTTTACGAAGAACTGGAGAACTGCGGAGACCGCCTGATGGGATACAAAGAATGCTTTGAGATTATGGGAAAAGACCGCAACAGTTATTCAAAAACAGATCTGGAAGCTACTTTTATGCGGATGAAGGAAGATCATATGATGAACGGACAGTTAAAACCGGCATACAATGTCCAGATCGCCGTGGAAAACTATTTTATTATCCATGGTTATGTGAGCAATGACCGTACTGATTATAATACGCTGGTTCCGGTTCTGGAAAAACATAAAAAAGCCTTTGGCGGTATTCTTGAAGAGGTTACGGCAGACAGTGGTTACTGCAGTGAGAAAAATCTTTTATATCTAAAACAGAATAACATATCCAGTTATATAAAACTGCAGGATCACGAGAAACGAAAAACGCGTGCCTATACAGAAGATATCGGAAAATATTACAACATGACGTTTCAAATCTTTGAAGATGAGCAGTACTACATCTGCCATGACGGAAGGGAACTGCATCATATCCGCACAGAGACCAGGGAACAGGATGGTTACACACAGACCTTCGAGGTATATGGGTGTGCCGACTGCAGTGGATGTGAACATAAAGCCAAATGTTTATATAAATATAACGCCCAAAAAGATGCAGAAAAGAATAAAGTTATGAAGATCAACGAGCAGTGGGAAGCATTAAAAGAAGAATCCCATACGAATATCCAGAGTGATAAAGGGATTCTTAAACGCCAGATCCGTTCCATCCAAACAGAGGGGCATTTCGGAGACATCAAGGAAAATGAGAACTTCAGGAGATTTAATTACCGTACAACTGAAAAGGTATATAAAGAATTCATGTTGTATGCAATTGGGCGGAATATCAACAAATACCACCGTTTTCTTTATGATAAGATCCGAAAATTTGAAGGAAAAACAGAACAGAAAGCAGCTTAGAAAAATGTGTGCTTCAAAATGCCGGAAGGTTTTCTTTTTGTGCCTAAAAATAATTATTAAAACCTTAAATAAGAATATCCCGTGGAAAATCTCATGCTGTAAAACACAGAGTTCCAAGGGATATTCTTATTTCTTGTTTAGAGTGTTAAAAATCGATATTAACCGACAGCCCCATTTTGGATTGGTGTCAGTTTCAAATAGTATATTGATTGCTTGAACCTACTGCCGATTTATATGCACAGACATATCAGACCTACCACTGTAACTGTGCATCCAATCGGATAACAATTACAGCTAAGTACGTCTGTAATACATGTACATATTATTAATTGTAAAATGTAAGTTCTGCATTTTAAGGCTCTCCTAAATTTTTTGTTAATGATAGCATAGTTGAAAAGTAAAGTCAAGATTGTTTAAGTCTTACAGATAGCAGCGAAGATCTCTGCACAATTTTTCTTCTATACTTACAAGACGGCTGCATATTTCTTTTGAAATACTATCAGCAGCTTTGTATTGGTTTAAATACTTGTGAAGAGATTTAATGCCCATATTGCATCCGTCAGTAATTAAATCTGCAATAGTAGCATCGCTTTCATCAATACTGATTTTCATATTTGTTTTAAGCCATGACATACTTTTGGCAATAGGGTTAGGGTCTTTTTCGATGCTATTGTGACGTAGCAAAAGAGCGTGTATTTCATTACCTAATTTTTCATGGTGCTCCTTACTTTCAGACAACAGTTGTTTCATATCAGAATCAGATATTTCTTCTAACACCTCATCTATTGAAGCGACTGCCATCTTAGTGCCGGCATCACATTCCTGAAGTAAATAAATGGTATCACTGTTATTCATTAAAACAGCCCTCCTAATCTTGATATATTTTATAAATATTATAAAATTATTTGATTAAAATATTCATATATTTACAAAGATTCGGATTCTATTTTAATGAATCAATAAGTCCGCTGATTCCTTCGTCTTCATAGATACTTTTGTAGTATTTAACTTCATCACGAATCAGGCTGTCAATAACTTTCATGCCAAGAAGTTCCACAGGGGCATTATCATCAGTCATTAGGTAATTGCCTGCTTCATATGCAGTCAAATAGTCTGATATATCAGTCATAAGACCGGATAGTTCTTTATTTTCAAATGATTCGACATTATCCGTAAAACGATTTATAATATCAGGATTATTTGATGCAAACAATTCTCTGTTTGTGCTGCCTGCCACATCCGCAATATATACTTGTGAAAATACATTAGAAATGGTATCTGCAAGATAATCATTAATATTTCCGTCTTCAGTTCCTCTCATATTCATATTGACGACCATTACACCATCTTTTTTCAGATGCTTATTTACAAGATTAAAAAATTCAATAGATGACATCTGGAACGGGATAGTAATGTCCTGATATGCATCTACCATAATTACATCATATTCCTTATCAGCCGTATTCAAAAAAGCCCTGCCATCATAAGTCATGACAGAAACATCTTCCGGCAGTTCAAAATATTTTTCTGCAAGCATTGTAATCTTATCATCAATTTCCACGCCTTCAATATTAAGGTTATCAAAATATCGTTTACATTGTGTTGCATATGTTCCTGTTCCCATACCGAGGATAAGAATATCTAACTCATCTTTTTCAGTTACACCTGCCATAAATGGTGCTGCCATGGCATAATCGTAGTACATGCCGGTCAGATTATTATTTTTTTCCAGAATTGACTGTACACCAAATAAAACATTAGTGGATAGAATAATGGAATCCGAATCTTCTTTTACTTGAAGATAATTATATACGGATTCCCCTTCATAAGTCAGGTCTTTTTCCCAAAATGCAAAACTGTCTGAATTACCGAAAATGCAGCAGAAGATAAAAATAATTCCACCGATAATAATACCTTTTTTACTTCCTCTGGCTGCTATAAAATAAACTATAGATAAAGTCAAAAGAATTCCGGCAAAGATTAAAAAGGTGATTGATGTACCTACGGCAGGTATGGTGATAAAAGTAGGGATAAAAGTACCGATTATACTTCCTATAGTATTAAAAGCTCCTAATGTACCGGATATTTTCCCACTGTCTTCCAGATTATTTACCGTATATTTAATTAATGACGGTGTTACCGTTCCAAGTAAAAAAAGAGGAAATACAAAAATTATCATACACGCAGCAAATGCAGCCCATATCAGGAAGTTACTGTTTAAAGAGAAAATCAGTAAGGCAGATATTCCTATTATTATATATTTACCGACAACAGGAATCATCGCAATCCAGACTGACGATATAATAATTCTGCCATATAATTTATCAGGATTAGGGTTCTTGTCCGCATATCTGCCGCCATATATATTGCCGAGTGCCATGGCAATCATAATTGTTCCTATAATGATTGTCCAGACAATCTGAGACGAACTGAAATATGGAGCCAGCAATCTACTGGCTCCAAGCTCTACTGCCATAACAGACATTCCCGAAAAGAATTCTGTAAGATACAAAAATGTTTTGTTTGATAATATACTATTTGTTTTCAAAATATGATACCCCGCTCGATTAGAAATTTATTATATTTATTATAATAAAAGTAATTGTATTTATTTGTCAATATAATATTTTTGTTCCTGCGGGCAAAGACGGATGTCATTGATTTACTAAATAGTTATAAGGTGTCAAAATAATTAAAACAGTAAAGGAGCTGTCTGCTAATTATATAGTAAACAGCTCCTCTTTTAAGGAAAAAACTTAATACTTTGTTATTCTGTTTCTTCTGCCTTAGGATTTTTATAATCCTCAAATTTTTTAAGTACGGCATCATATGTCTGCTGTGAGATGTCAGGGAGTTCTTTTCCCCATGATTTGGTTGCCTGCTGAAAGCCTTTCTTGAATGCATCCAGCATTTTGTTCATTTTTTCTTCATCTCCGCCTGATAATGCCTGTGCAAAGTCGAAAATTCTCTGAGATGTCTGCTCAACTCCCCAGTAACCATTTTCGGAAATATCTTCCTTTGCCTGTGCAGCAGTTGCAGGGTCTACGGTCAAATCTCCGTTTGCAAGAGCTTTCCACATATCATCTGCCGCATTGAACTTCTGTCCCTGTTTTAAAAACATCTTTTCAACAAGACTTCTTAAATTTTCAGCCTGACGGTTAGAATCAGCCTTTAATTTTTCTACAAGAGCTTTTCTGTCAGAAGCAGTCATAGAAGATTTTTTTTCATATACGGCAGCTTTATCAGACTTGGATTCGTTTTTCTCAGATTCAGCTTTAACTTTAGAATCTGTATCAACCTTCTCATTATAGGCTGAATATGTGTTAGTTGATGATGATACTCCATTAATTCCCATAATTTAACCTCCATTGTTAATGTAATAATTTACCATCCATGGTTGCTATACTTGTATATATTTTATCGGCAGATGTGGCAAATAAATTAATATATTAATATTGAAAAATATGTGTTTCTATGGGTATTATGTATTGGGCATAGTGGGGATAATTCAATCATTATTGAATTTTGAATTGCAGTAGCCTATAATAAGAATTAGCAAAACAGTGACAGGTAAATTTAAATTTGGAGGTAGGATTTCATGGCTAAACTGTCAAAAGAAGAAAAAAAATTTATAAAACCACCTGTAGAGATAAGATATGCAGAAGAATTAGCAGCCATAAAAGCAAATGATAAGGGAAGAAAACCTGAAAACTGGTTTTTGTCCCCAAAAGCAGTCCGTACATTTATTTTAGGATCACAGGAACCAATAGAGTATAAGGGAGAACAAAAAACAATTTCCAAAAAATTCTTTGGTAATGATGCACTTGTGGAAAGATGTATTATCACCCTTGCCGGAGACAGAGGACTGATGCTTGTGGGAGAACCGGGTACTGCAAAAACCATGCTGTCAGAATTACTATCAGCAGCAATCAGTGGTACAAGTACCAATACCATTCAGGGAACAGCAGGCACAACAGAGGATATGATTAAATACAGTTGGAATTATGCCCTTTTACTTGCAAAAGGACCTGTAAAGGAGGCACTTGTGCCATCACCTCTTTATACCGGAATGTCAAAAGGGATTATCACCAGATTTGAAGAAATTACAAGAACCCCTGCGGAAATTCAAGACAGTTTGATTTCGGTTATGAGTGATAAGGTTTTAAATATTCCTGAATTAGAAGAAGGACTGCTTTTTGCAAATCCGGGATTTAACATTATTGGTACAGCGAATATTCGGGATAAAGGTGTAAATGAAATGTCAAGTGCCCTAAAACGACGTTTTAATTTTGAAACTGTTAATCCTATACAAAATGTAAAATTAGAAAAACAGATTATTATGAATGAAGTGGAACAAAGTGCCATTGCAGACAAGATTGAAATGTCAATTGATACGGATGTAGCAGAACTTTTAGCAATTACCTATCATGAACTGCGTGAAGGGGTATCTGAAACAGGGGTAAAAATTGATAAACTCACAGCAGTTATGAGTACCGCAGAGGCAGTATCTGTTTATTATCAGACACTTTCAAATGCATGGTATTATGAAGAAGATGAGATACAATTATCAGAACTGACAGAAAATTTGTACAATGCCGTCTGTAAGGATTCAAGGGATGATTTAGAAAAATTAAGAGGGTATTTTAATACAGTAGTCAGAACCAGAGCAGAAGAAGTGGGTGGAATATGGAAAGAATTTTACAAAACAAGGAAATATTTAAAATAATACCATTTGATTACAAACAACCAATTATTTATTTTCCCATAAGACATCACAGTCCTGCCTGTTCTTTTCATCTTATTAATGTAATCAGGGAGTATCAGCCGGACTGTATTCTGGTGGAAGGACCCCAAAATGCCAACCGGTTGATTCCAGTGCTGACAGATGAAGATACAGTCCTGCCGGCAGCCTTTTATTATTTTTATAAAGATACGGATAAGCTGGTGAATGAAGAAGGAAATGATTATAAATGTTATTATCCTTTTTTGAATACATCACCTGAATACAATGCACTTATGGAGGCAAAAAAGAGGAATATTGAAAGCAGTTTTATTGATCTCCCTTATGGTGAGATTTTGCTCCATACAGCAGAAAATATGGGGATACGGACAAAGAGGGAGATTGCCAATTATAATGATGACAGTTATCTGTCTGAAAATAAAATTTTCCATGCACTTTGTGAGAAAACAGGTCTCAGAAGTTTTGAGGAATTTTGGGAAAAATTTTTTGAGATAGATGCTTTGTACATAAGCACGGAAGAATTTGCTGCAAGAATGATGTCCTACTGTTATCTGGCACGTCAAAATACACCAAAGGAGAGGATGCAGAAAGATGGCTGTCTGATACGGGAGCAGTATATGGCTTTTCATATTAGAGAGGCATCCGAGAAATATAAACGTATCCTTGTAGTAACAGGTGGATTCCATACACCGGGACTGTATGAACTGCTTGAGCAAAGAAAAAAGATACCTAAGATAAAACTACATAATTTTAGTGAAGCAATACAGAATGTTTATCCTATGAGTTATTCTCTTGAGGCAGCAGATGCACTGAATGGTTATGCAGCAGGAATGCAGAACCCCGGCTTTTATGAAATGGTCTGGCAGGAAATGAAAAACAAAAGTCCACTAAAAGAAGGAGTCTCCGGTATTTATTCTGATGCTGTTCTTGATATTCTTTTAAAAACTGCAAAAGCCGGAAATAAGGAAAATGTTCTGATTACAATGTCAGATATATCATCAGCAGTTACGATGTATGAGGGGCTCTCCCTCCTACGTGATAAAAAAGCACCGGGACTTTATGAACTTTATGACTGTGTGCAGGGTTGTTTTGTAAAAGGGGAACTGAATGCAGCAAGTGACATTCCGCTTCGAATCCTTGGAAAAATTGCAACAGGTTCTAAAATAGGAAAACTGTGTGCAGATGCTCCGAAAACCCCCCTATTGATAAATTTTGAAGAATTATGTGTAAAATACAAACTAAAAAGAAATACAATTCTTGAACAGAAAATAGAATTGGATATTTTTTCTAAACCTCACCATTTGGAAATCAGCCGTTTTTTTTATCAAATGGATTTTCTTGATGCCAATTTTGCAAAACGTATAAAGGGAGCAGACATTATACAAAACACAGACCGCAGCCGTATTCGTGAAGTATGGTCTTACAGCTATAGTATTAAAACTGATTCAGCCCTTATAGATGCCAGTGTATACGGTGGAACAATCAAAGAGGCATGTCAGGTTCTTTCCTTTAAAAATTTGAAAAATACACAAAAATGCGGTGAAGCTGCAAAGCTTTATGTGCAATGCTTTCTGATGGGGATTGATGTTTCAGAAGAAGCTGTCCGGAAAATAGAAGATATCATTATAAAAGATGGAGATTTCTTTTCTATCAGTAAAGGGATTTATTATTTTGATATGTTAGATTCCCTAAAAACGCTGTACCATATAGAGAACATAACAGCGGAATATTTTTTGAATAAATGTTTTCAGAAAATCATCATTATGCTTCCGTCTATGATTCATGTCAATGCAGAACATTCACAAGAATGTATAAAAATCTGTAAAATGCTTTACCATCTGGCTTCTAAAAATAAGACGAACATAGAATATGAACCGCTTTTTGAGGCATTTCAGACCATGATTCTGGCAAAGGATCCTGAACCGGCACTTTATGGAGCTATACTTGGGCTGCTTTATGGTAAGGATACTTTATACAGGACAGAAATTAGTGGTGCATTAAACGGATATTTGTCGGGAAGCGAAGAAATGTATAGTCAGGGAGCTGTATTTTTAAGGGGGCTTTTCTCTACGGCAAGGGATATTGTGCTTGTGGGAGATGAATTTATTAAGATGATTAACCGCCTGATAAAGGCATTTTCTATGGAGAATTTTATGGAAATACTTCCGGAATTAAGGCTGGCATTTAGTTACTTTCTGCCATCAGAGATAGACAGTATTGCAGAGAAAGCAGCAGCACTCTATGATAAGAAGGCAGAAGATGTCAAAGAAAATTTGGAATTGTATAAAGATTTGTATACAAATGGGTTACAGTTAGAGAAAGAGATTTGTGCAGAAATTAGGGAAGACGGCTTTGGAGGTAAATTAGATGGACAAGTTTCATGAAGAACAGGAAAATTTGAATAAATGGCGGCTGATACTTGGAAAAAATTCTGAAAATCATATTGATTTTACCGGTAGTTATTCTGACAATATTACTTATGAAACGATTGAGGAAACATTGGATTATCTTTATGGGATGGAATATGGAGAGAAACTGATGCGTCAGGGCGGACAGGAAGCACCTCAGTTATATGTAGCAAAGTGGATTAACCGTGTGAGGGGGATATTTCCAAAGAAAACAGTGGAAGTATTGGAAAAACAGGCATTGGAACATTTTCAGCTTACCCAGCTGCTTACAGATAAAAAAGTATTAGAAAAAATGGAACCTAATATGGATTTGTTGAAAACAATTTTACAGTTTAAGCATCTTATGAAAAATGATGTTATCATAGAAGCAAAGAAAATTATCCAAAAAATAGTAGAGGAATTAACCCAAAAGATTCAGGCAGATATCCGCAAATCCCTTCTTGGAAAATTGAACCGGCAAATGCCTTCACATGTAAAATCAATGCGTAACCTTGATATAAAACGTACCATACAAAGAAATCTAAAACACTATGATATAGAGAACCAGAGGATTGTTTTGAAAGATATATATTTTAACAGCCGTATCAAGCGCTTTAATAAATGGAATATAATTATTGCAGTAGATGAAAGTGGCTCTATGGTAGATTCTGTGATTTATAGTGCAGTAATGGCAGGAATCTTTGCAAAACTTCCTATGATTGATACAAAACTGGTTATTTTTGATACACAAATTGTAGACTTAAGCGGATATGTGGACGAGCCTGTAGAAGTGCTTATGGGAATGCAGCTTGGAGGGGGAACTGATATAGGAGGAGCACTTACATATTGTGAAAGCCTTTGTAGTAATCCCCATGAAACCATATTTGTTGTAGTTACAGATCTTTATGAAGGAGGAAGTATAAAAAAGCTTTTGCATACTTGTGCGGATATCATTGGCAGTGGCAGTAAAATGATATTTTTAACTGCATTGGACAGAGAGGCAAATCCGGTATATGATAAAAATATAGGTCAGAAACTTGCTGATATGGGTGCATTTGTGGGGGCTATGACACCGGAACAGTTAGGTGATTATATTGGAAAAATGATAAGTTAGTGGAATTGAAATCAGAAAGGAAAGAAAATGGAAGAATTAACAAATGCACTAAATAATGCAGATGATGATTATCTGATTGGCTTAAGTAATAAAGGAACCGTAAAAAGAGCATATAAAGATCTTGAGCAATTAGAGCTTTCCGTCCAATATACAGAGCATACTGCGGAAGTTTCCATTTCAGGGGAAAACTGTACTATTGTATCACCTCTTGGAGATAGTAAATGTACCTGTCAGTCAAGGAGTATATGCCGCCATAGGATAGCTGCAATGATATGGCTGAAAAAGGAGGGTGGAGAATCAGATGCCAAGAGAGAATTAAGTGAAGAATTTGTGGATGAATTGTCTGCCTTTCCATTACCCAAAATACAAAAAGCAATGAAAAAACGGTATTATACATCTTTTATACAAAATATGGAGCAGGGAGTCATTCCTGAAATAGAAGAAACCTCTATTCTTTCTGTGAATTTGCCCAATGAGGATATCAATGTGCGGCTGGTTTTTCCTCTTGATTATTCCACATGCAGCTGCCACAGCAAAGAGTTGTGCAAACATAAAGCAGCAGCAATCCTGGCATGGCAGATAAAGCAGAAGATTTATTCTTTGGATCAGATAAAAATAAATGAGGAAACTATGATTCACTTGGATGTTTCCCATATACATCAAACTGCCCAAATTGTAAAAGACTTTCTTACAGATATTTGGTCAAACGGGCTGGTAAGAACTTCTGATGATATATCAGAACGTGCAGCAGATATAGCAGTAATGTGCCATAATGCAAATCTTGCAAATTCTGAGAAACTGATGCGGGAAATGGGAAACAGGTTAGATGAATATGTAAAGCATTCTTCAGCATTTTATATAGACAGACTGGTTTCCATTATGATGGAGAATATGGTTCTTATAAACAAGATATTGAAAACCAGAGAGGAAAAAGAACTTTATGGGTATGCAGGAGAATTTAAAAGCACTTATGTTGTAAGCAGTACTCTTGAATTAATTCCGGTTGCACAAAGAAAGTTTTCATCAATGGCAGGTTATGAAGGAGAAATATATTATTTTTTCAATAAGAATAATAAAGAGTCTGTTAACACAAAAGAAAACACTTTTCTTACTTATTCCAGTATAAGACCAAGATTTTATGAGGGTGGAAAACGCCTCAGGATTTATAATGCACCATGGGGATTTAAGGGGAACATGGATGAAATTATGGAATCGGAAATTTGTTTAAAAAATCCCAAATTGTCAAAAGGAAAAATTTCATCCTCAAAGGATACAGTAGTCGAAGTATTAAAAAAGGCAGATCTTAATCAGAATATTGTGCATGAAGTGATTTATACAGACTTTAAAAAGATGATAAAAGAAGTTTTTAAGAGTGCTTCTTATGCAGATTTCGAGAGTGAGAGACTGGTTATGATTTCTCCAAAAAAATGTATCAGTTCAAAATCAGACGAAATTACACAATCCCATAATATTGTTGTCGAAGATTATATGGGACAACGTATTATAATCAGGGCAAAATACAGCAGTGATAATAAAGAATTTTTTGCACAACTCCAGAAGATAGGAGATTTGATGAAGGATAATACAGAGCAGGGTTATGTGATTTTTGCAAATATATATATAGAAAAAGGGCATTGTTATCTTTATCCTATTGCAGTTTTTGACAATATCGAAGTGCCACAGCCATTAGAAGAAAACATTAGCAATAATGTACCTAAATGGGGATTTTTTTCTGAATTATTTCATGAAATACAAAAATTACTATATGATATGGCTCAATGTGGCATCAATTCGTTTGATTTTTATGATAAGATAAAGGAAGATGCATTAGAATGCCGGAAAGGAGGACTTCTGGTTCTTAGTGATATGCTGACACAACTGTATGAATTATTAGAAGCACAAAACCATACATATAACAATGAGAGTGGAGAAATTGTTTCGGTTCTTTCTAATATTTATCAGTACCTTTCTGTAGGTATACAAAAAACAGAAGTGGAGCAGGCGGTGTATCATTTGTATGACGTATAATGAGAAAGTTAAATTATATTTTATTTGTGACACAAAAGGAGAGCGGTTATGGAGAATTTATTAAACAATCAATTATCAGATTCAAAGCAAATGGAAATTTTTAATATTTTGGATAGGGTAAAAATTTCAGATAAAAATAGGGAAGTTGCAGTGGAATTTTTTGATATTTCGAAAGAAATGAATTTAGAATTATTAGAGAAGGTGTCGTTTCAGTTATTAACTGGGACAGGAGATTGGGGAGCAGAGAAAAAATCAAGGACATTGATAGAGCATTCAAATGAAGAAGATAAGGAATATGTAAACAGGTATATCTTATTTTTGGATGCCGTTGGTCTTCATACAGTTGGAGATATGTTTGTATATGGCATGTTAAACATATTTGAAAAGAATAAAAATGATGTGAATATACAAAAAGTAACACATGCACTTTCATTAAAATACAGTCCCGAAACAGTGCAGTCGAAGATGGCAGCATTGTTAATAGGTCCAACGGATACACGGCATTATTTGAATGATAAGGGATATTATCCAAAAGTACTGCAGGATATGGCAGAAAAAAATCCAATAATTTTAATTCGTGCAGCAAAAGATTGCTGTCAGGAAGAATACATAGAAGATAAGATGAAATTATATTTACTTGCATTAGTGAATATAGAACAATTAGAAACATATAATGGGGAAGATATGGAAGATATCAAATCCGGCATAGAGTTTGTTAAAGATCAGGCAGTAAATTTCCCATTAACGAATATGGAAGCATTTTACAATATTATGTCAGTCAGTTTTGTGGTTATCCGTTATGATAAAAAAATCAAAGAAATTATCAAAAAGAGAATTGAAAATAAAGAACAGAAGTTTTTAACAGCAGTTTTAGAAAATGTTCCAAAACAATATGTGGCAGATCACATGGATATACTTTCTGAAATAATTGGAATCGAAAAATCACCCAATACTGTCTGTGATTGTATCAAAACCGTATTAAGTGAATTTGAATTAGAAAGATACAATACCTCTCCTGATAAACAGCATATATTTTTAGCTTATATTGCAAAAAAATATCCAGAGGAGTTTATTAAAACAATGAACTCTGCAGAAAAGATAGGTCGGAAAAAATCTTCAGGCAAAGTATGTATTTACAACTATTATGAAAGAATGTATGAAATACTTGAACAGGCAAATCCGAATAGTATAAAAGACTACCATATTGAATTTGAGGCAGATGTATTAAGATATGCAGCCGAAAGTGAAAAAATTCATACAAGAAAATATAAAGAAGAAGTCTTTCGGTTTCTTTGCGGAGAAGACAATATTTTTAATACAGATGAGGATTATGAGAAATTAAAAGAAGATTTTAAAACATATTATATAAATAATACATATATTGTAGATGCCTGTATAAGGTGTAATGACAAGTTTAAAAAACGTTATTATGCATTAAAGGCGGTACAGTTACCTCATTATTGTGCATATGATATGCCTAAGGATGAGAAGATTTCAGATATGCTTATTTCTGAAAAGATACCGATAGCAACACGTTTTAGGGTTTATGAAGAGTTTTATAATGCTTATTATGATGAAAGCAAGGATAATTTTGAAAATGAGATTGTAGAAAAAATGCTTTTCAATAAAGAAAGTTGGGGTGGAGAGTATGAAAAATGTTGCTTAAAAGGTGGAGTATTTACAAAAAAAGTATACCTGCGTTATCTGGAAGGCATTAATGATAGTGATAAGTGCAAAGACACAATTCTTGCCATGAGTTTTGACTCGTCAAAGGAAATCAGAAAACTTGTAGTGGAAATTGTATCAAAACATAAGGAATATGAGGAAGATGTACTCAAATTGCTGAAGGCGAAGAAACAAGCCGTAAGGGAAGTTGCGGTTGATATCATTGCTATATGGGGAGCGGGAAGTTATACGGATATTCTTCTTAAGGCACAGGAAAATGAAAAGAGTGTAAAACTTGCGGAAAAAATCAGTGGCATTGTGTATTCAGCAGGCATCAGCACAGAAAAGGAAAACGATGAAATTTCTCCGCTTCAGATAGTAGAAAATCTGCATAAAGGCGGCAGGAACAAAAAAATTCTCTGGCTTTATGAAGCACCAAACAGGGCAGTTCATTTTAAGAATGGAAAGGAAGCAGATGAGAAATATATGCAGGCACTGCTTCTCTGTTATGCTAATATGACTACGTTGGGAATGAATCAAAGTGCCATACTGCTTACTAAAGAATTAAATGAGGAAGAATTGAACCAATATAGTTTAGGTATTTTTACAAAATGGAAAGAAGCAGGAGCAGAAGCAAAGAAGAAATGGGTGCTATATTTTACATCCATTCATGGCGGACGCAATATGATAGAAGTTTTATTGCATTGTATCAAAGAATGGGCAGAGAATTCCAGAGGTGCTATTGCTGCGGAAGCAGTTAGGGCACTTGCACTGAATGGAAGCTCAGAAGCACTGATGCATGTGGATAATATGGCACATAAATTTAAACACAAACAGGTAAAGGGTGCTGCGATAGAGGCATTGGATAACGCCGCAGAAGAATTTGGCATTACAACAGAAGAACTTGCTGACCGGATTGTACCTGACCTTGGATTTAATGAAACTATGGAACGCATTTTTGATTATGGAGCAAGAAAATTTAAAGTGTATCTTAGCCCTTCATTAGAACTTGAGATTTTTGATGAAGACAATAAAAAACGAAAAACAATGCCTGCACCATCAAAGAAGGATGATGAGGAAACCGCAAAGCAGTCGAATGCAGAATTTAAACAATTGAAAAAACAACTCAAAAGTGTGACTTCCATTCAAAAGTTAAGATTAGAATCCTCACTTTTGGCTGACCGGAGATGGACAATGGAAGCATGGCAGAATCTGTTTGTAAAAAATCCCGTGATGCATAGTTTTGCAATCGGGCTAATCTGGGCGGTTTATGAGGGGGACAAGTTAGTACAGACGTTCCGTTATATGGAGGATGGTTCTTTTAATACGTCAGAAGAAGAGGAATACACACTTTCTGAAAATACAATAATTGGATTAGTACACCCAATTGATTTAAGCAATGAGGAACTCTTGGCATGGAAAGAGCAGTTAGAAGATTATGAAATTATTCAGCCAATAAAACAGTTAGAAAGAAATGTTTATTCCATTCAGGAAGAAGAAGTAGGAAAGTTTGACCTAAACCGTTTTCATGGCAGAACAATAAGCGGTATGGCATTACTTGGAAGGCTAGAAAAACTGGGCTGGTATAAAGGTTCTATTCAGGATGCAGGTTGGTATGATACATTTTACAGGGAAGATGTGGTAAGGCGTATCAAAAAAGATGATGGCACAGTACAACTTATAGGAAATGCCGCAGAACTTCATTTTTCCGGCATGGGGGTAGGTTATTATGATGATGAAGAAGTAACAGTAGAAAATATCAGATTCTATACACCGGGTACGATTAAACGGGGCAGTTATGAATATGATGAAGCAGATGATAATAAGGCAATGAAATTAGAACAGGTGAATCCACGTTATCTTAGTGAGATTATCAATCAGTTGGAAATGATACTGAAAGAGACAAAAATCAATTAAGTGAGTTAGATTTTATTAAGTCAATTTGAAATGAGGATTAAAAAGGAGGAACGGTTTTATGATTAATTGGTTACACAGGGAAGAGGGATTTTGTGAAGGAAGTTTCAAAAGTAATTTTTTTCGTGATGATGAAAATGGTGATGTGCTGAGTATTGGCGTTCAAAGTCCTGATTTGATTGAATGTGCTGAAAAATGCGTTGATGCATTTAATAATCTTACAGAGTCCGAGATAAGTGAAATCTGTAGAGAAATCATAAATTGTGTAAAAATTGACGATATAGATGAAGAATTAGAATTGCCTGAACTTGAAAATGCTCTTGATATTTTAAATTACTGTTGGTTTACAACATTATATGTTAATATGACCGGTAAGGAAGATGAAATAGCCTATGTTGTTGAGGGCGAAGGTGATTGGGGCGATGTAATTGGTTTTGTTGTAAAAAATGATAAAGTAATTTATGTTGGCACTGATTATCTTGATTACATGAAGGACGGAGAGCAAAATTCCTGATTATTGAACAAAGAAGCAAATAAAATCATTAGAGAGCCAGACGCAGAACTGATGAATTATGGTGATATTTGAGATACATTAGAATGGAGATTTTTTATGGCAATATGGAATCCGTGGCGAGGCTGTCACAAACACAGTGAGGGGTGTAAATACTGCTATATTCATAAAGGCGATTATAAGCGTGGAATTGATACAAACAATATTGTAAAGACGGATAAATTCTACGCCCCTGTCGTTAAAAACAAGTCGGGAGCATACAAGATGAAATCGGGACAATTCGTGTATCTCTGTTTTTCCACAGATTTTCTGATTGAGGATGCTGATGATTGGCGTGAGGAATGTTGGAGCATGATACGGGAGCGTTCTGATCTGCACTTTTTATTTCTTACAAAGCGGATTGAGCGTTTTATGGATTGTATTCCGAAAGATTGGAACGACGGGTATGATAATGTAACTGTCGGTTGTACAGTTGAAAATCAAGACAGGGCAGATTATAGGCTTTCCATTTTTAAGGAGCTTCCTATCAGGCATAAAAATATTATTTGCCAGCCTTTGATAGAGAGCATAGACCTGTCAGCCTATTTGGATAATATCGAGTTGGTTGTGGTTGGCGGTGAATCGGATAAAAATGCCAGACCTCTTGATTATGAATGGGTACTTGCCATACGGGAGCAATGTATTTCCCGTAATGTGCATTTTGAGTTTCGGCAATGCGGAACGCACTTTGTTAAAGATGGAAAAACCTATACCTTAAATGTCCGTGATCTATGCAGTCAGGCAAGAAAAGCTGATATTAATTTTTTATAATAGAATTTGATAATTTCGAGATTTGTGAAAGGAGCAGTATGGATTGTGTACAATTCAAAATATCAGATATTAAATATGGCTGGATTTTTGCAACAATAGAAACGCAAGAGGAACAAATTGCCATATCTAATTCTTATTTAGGCGGATTGCAAATGCCAAGAGTGTTTTTGAAGGCAATAATAGAATTATTGGACAAAAAGGAGCATGAAAAATGGATTTGCTGGCATGGTGAAAGCAATTCATATATCTGGTATCTGAAAGTTAAGGATGAAAGTTTAGAATTATGTATCTATGAGGGAGGAAGTTCTTTCGGATTACCATTAGAAGGTGAATTGCTAAGTAAAATGACGGAAGTCTCCAGGATGATATTAGAAACAAATACTTTGTTGTATTTGTTTGCAGTGTCCATCTGCGATGCATTAAAATTCTACAGCTATGGAAAAGGGTATGACATATGGCAGAGTTCCAGATACAAAGATTTGTTTCCACGAACTGAACTTTCGCAACTAAGGAAATTATTACGTGGGAGAAGATAAAAATAAATAGGGGTTTGAAGCATAGATTATATGTATAATGAGGAGGTCTGATTGTGGAAAATACTTTTTGTGAAGTTAAATTATTTCAGGTAAGACCTGATAAGTTAGAAGAATTTGAAAAATTGATAGCTGTTGTTGCAGAGGAGCAGAAGCAGCAAAATGGCTGTATTGATATTAAGTATTTAAAAAGGTTTTATATCTTTGATGATATTAAAGAACAGCCAAGAGAGCTGACTAAAATCGTTAAATGTGTAAAATATTTTTCTTACTGGGACTTTGACAGTCTGGAAAATTATTCAAATGCAACCCATTGGTTTTTTGAAAAATATTCAAAGGAAATATTTAAACTGCTGGTTATGCCTTTTGACATAAATTGTGGGTATTCAATCTATTGACCTGTAAGCATTATGATATGGGTAATGCAAATTTGTATTAAACTAACATTCCCTATCAAAATCCCTATTTTATGCAATCTGTCAAACACATTACATCATCAAACTAACTGTTTTCCCTTGTTTTTGCCCTTATCAGACCGAAACAAGGGAAACTTTTTTAATTACCGCCCACAACCTTATCCAAAAGCCTTGCGGAAGTCAGTTTCGCCTCTCTGGTGGCATGGGCATATACGTTCATTGTGGTACTTACATCAGAGTGTCCCAGAAGTTCCTGCACATCTTTTGGAGCTGCCCCGTTTGATAAAAGGTTGCTCGTATAAGTGTGTCTCAACTGGTGGAAGTGGAAGTTTTCAAGCCCCTCTATTTGTTTCTGTATCAGCTTGCATATAGCAGAGAGGGTTGTGGTTGCCTCGTAGGAGCCGTCCTGCCGTAAACACACGAAAGAGACTTCTTCATAATCTTCCGGTATCTCCTCCGTACTTTGCAGGGAATAGAGGTCATAATGCGTTCTTCCCTTTTCCTCTGTTCTCTGGTAGTAGTTGCGGAAATACATTTCCCCACACTGGAAACGCTCCCTGTGCTGTTGTTTCCCTGCCTTTTTCAGTATCTCTGCCAGTGTGTCGCAGAAATCCACTGTACGGATTTTCTTCCGCTTGGTCGCACCGATTTCCATTTTGTGGCGGGTGGCATTGTAACGCATACTGCGACGGACGGTAAGATACTGTTCCTCAAGGTTGATGTCCTGCCATGTCAATCCGCATACCTCGCCAATGCGTAACCCCGTATAATAGGCTATCTGTATCGGCAGGAGTGCCGGATTTTTCTTTTTACGGAGATAATCCGTTATCTGCGTATACTGCTCATGGGTAATGGTCTTGCTATCCGTTTCGTTTTCCGCACTGCCCTCAAACAGTTCCACTTCCTCTTTTTTTACCCTCATACGCACATACTGCATAGGGTTGAAAGTAATATAGCGTTTCGGGAATACCGCAAACCGGAATGAACCCCGCAGGACTGCCGAAAACTGGAGCATATAGTTTTTACTGATCGGCAGAGCCTGTGTCCCGTCTGGTTTTATTCCTCCAAAAGACAGAAAATCAATATACTCCTGCAGATGGTCTGCGGTTATGCTTTTCAGCTTACGCTGTCCAATGGGGTGTTTCTTAATCTGTCTGGCGGTGGTGGTATAGGCGATCAGTGTCCCTGTGCTTAATGTGCCGGGCTTGACTTCTTCTTCCAGCCATATATCCAGCATTTCCCCCAGCGTGATATTTTCCGTCTTTGTAACAAAATTCTTTTGCTCGTAATCCTCCATTGCCTTGCGGAGAAGTTTCTCCGTTTCGCTCTTGCTTTCTGTTCCTGCATACTCCTTCTGAACCAGATTTCCGCTTTCATTCTCCACATAAAAGCGGTAGTACCATTTCTTTCCTTTTTTCCTTACAGAACCTTTTGCCATAATAAAAATCTCCTTTCCTAAACGCAATCTGTCATTGCGTTGGCAATCGGAACTGATAAGATATGCTTGTTTGCGTGTAGGCATATCAAAACTCCGGCTGCCTGTTACATGGAATGGTCACTCAGCAGATTTTTCAGCCTCGTTTTCGCAAGTTCCGGCTGTTTGGCATACACCCTCACAATGTCGCTGATTTCACTGGTGCTGTTGATGAAACGCATAACCTCCCGCAGAAACATGACATTGTTAAATTCCTGCTCGGATTCAAAGCCCATGACCTTTGACATTGCCTCATTGAAATCACCGCCCGTACCATACTCCTTGGATGCATGGGTAAGGGATTTGTTAAACATACGGTACTCATAAAGGAACAATAGCAGTAAATCCTTTGAGAAATCACTTTCTTCCGCTGGCATGTCCAGAGGAAAGTCTGACATAATCCGGCTCATGGCGGATTCAATCTTAAAATCCCTGCTGTCCGACATGTCTGCCCCCATATCCTCCGTTTCTCCCCGGAGCCATGCCGCAGATACATGAAGTGCATCCGCTAATCCCTCCACAATAAGTTTCTTTGTGTTGTCAATGCTCCCGTTCTCATACCGCTGTACGGTGGTCTTGTTCACGTCCATCTGCTCGGCTACATACTGGAGTGGGAGTTTCAGCGACTTGCGGCGTTGTTTTGCCCTTGCACCGATAGTCCTGCGAAGTTCTTTTTTCTCCATCGTGACCTCCTTGCACTGTGTCCCCTTTCCTGTTACTGGCTGTTAAAAAGGGACATATCTCTTTGTTACATAACCATAATAACACATAAAAACAAATATTGCAATATGCAAAATAGAAATAACAGCAAAAAGACTTGACAAATAAAATAAAGTCATATATCATGTATTTTACAATGTTGCATAATGCAATATTGCAAAATAACACGAAAGGGGGTAAACGGATATGAGCAGTAATGAAACAGAAACAAAAACGGATTATCAAATGAAATGGGGGATATTATGGCAGAGGTTAAAATTGGAATGACGATAGAGGAAGCGTCCGAATATACGGGCATTGGCAGGAACACCATGAGGAAACTGGTGGAATGGGAGAAAATCCCGGTGCTGCGGATCGGACGGAAAGCAATCATACGCAGGGACGTGCTGGAGAGGTTCATGGCAGTGAATGAGGGAAAAGACCTGCGGAACCGCCCGGAAGTGAAAACTGTCCGGACATGATAATAGGCAGCCATTATGGCTGCCCCCATTGGTAATCAGACCGAAGCCCTGATATACCTACACGCAAGATAAGTGTATCACAGACTCCGGTCTTTATCAATGGGGAACAGATTTTCGGCTGGGAATGACAATGGGGTAAAGAGAAAAAACGCCTGCTTGGACAGGTCTACACTCCGCTTCGGTCGGTGCATAACAGGATGTCTTGCACCCTCGGAGAGCCCCCGCGTTTTTGGCTTGACAAAAACGCTAGGGGGTTATCATTATCGGCAGAGCCGAAATGATAACCGCACCCCGCCACGTTCCCATCAGCCCAAAGGAAAATCTGAAACGTGAAACGATTGGTAAGGAAACCAGCCGGAAAGGAAATGACAAATAAGAAAAAGTTTCCCTCCGGCGGAAAGGAGAATGGGATGGATGATGTATCATACAGTGCCCATATCAGCAATGGGAAAAGTGCCATCAACAGCAAAAGCAAACTGTCCGGTGTGGCAAAACACAATCTGCGGAAATACCGTTCCAAAGAGTATGACAGGGATAACATTGTCCTGCTCCTTGGCAGTACAAACCTCCTGCAGGATGTGAAAAAAGTCTATCGTGACACTTTTTCAAAAGCATTACAACAGTATAATCAAAAACAGACAAGGGCAGACCGCCGGATTGAGGATTATTTTGAGCATGTATCGGATAAAAACCAAGATATGGCAGTGGAGATTATCTTCCAGTGCGGGGATAAGGACTTCTGGGACAACATCTTTATAGAAACCGATAACGAAAAAGAGAATAAAGAAAACATCTGCAAGGTATATGACACCCTGCTGGAACAGTTACAGAAGGAAATGCCGGATTTCAAGGTTGCAAATGCGGTGGTTCATTTCGATGAGGCAAGCCCGCACATGCATGTGGTGGGTGTCCCCGTAGGCAGGGGATTTAAGCGTGGGCTGGAAACAAAGGTTTCCAAACGCTCCGTTTTCACTCCCAAGACACTGGAGAACATCTTACAGAACCATTTAAGGGAAACAGCCAGTATGCAGATGTTGATCCATTATGGTGTGTTTGTGAAGGACAAGCAGAAAGGGAAAAACCATGACCTGACTGTTGCGGAATATAAGGTACAGCAGGAAACAAAACGTCTGGAAATGGTAACAGAGAACCTTGACGAAAAGCAGGATATGCTTTATGACACCAGCCTCCGTCTGGAACAGACAGAGAAAGAAGTTTCAGAGGCAGAAAGGCATTTGTCCGGCACAAAAATGGAGATTGCCGGGGCAAAAAAAGATTTGATACAGATAAAAACGGAAAGCAGGGAAACGAAACAGAAACTCATGGCAGAACAGGAAGAAATAAAGCAGGAAAATCTGTTGTTAAAACTGGATATGCTTACCCTCCATTCCGATAAAGAACATCTTCTATGCGATGTCCAGAAAGCAGAGAATGAAAAGGAGCAAATACTGGCAAGAAAAGACGGACTTTTAGAGGATATCGATGTACTGGATAAAGAGTTTGAAAAGCGTCTGGATTTCATCAATGTGCTGGATAAACTCAAAGCCCTATTTTATAAACTGTTTTCCATGATACCAGTGGTAAAGGAGTTTGTAAGGCTTGTGGAAGAAAAAAGGGATATACGGGTAGCCTCCCCTTACGGCTATACCCCTCTCGGCAGGCTGTTAAAGGAGTACCGCACCCCTCTCCCCCGTTATGACAGGCTTGTCATATTCCCGGAGATTGCCTCGTGGCAGACGTCAAAAGGGGAAGTAGTCCCAGTATATGAGGATTATAACGGGCGTGGAACGGATTACCAACTGGCGGGATTCTGGAATGTGCAGACGGAACAGGGGATAAAGGTTTCTGAAATAAGGGGCGAGATTGCACCTGAGAACCGGATATGCACACTGGAACGGGCAGAGGTGTATATGAAAGCGGTGGAAAGTTTCATGGAAGAACTGAAACCAACAGAAAGTGCAAAGTATAACCGTCCTATGTATCGAACGCATAATATGGAACATGAAAGGGACAGATAAACAGATGGCTCTATCAGTAATGATTATTACCGATAGAATATGTGGAATGATGTGCGGAGCGATGGCTCCACATTCTAAATAAGATGTGCATTATACTGAATGACATGGTATACTGTTTATGTAACTTGAAACAACAAATCGGTATTTACGGAGGAGCTATATGAAAATTGTTGATGGGAAACCTTATATAGATCAGGTTAAAAACTTGATTATCGAGTATACAAAAAAGCTGGGAAGGGATTTGACTTTTCAAAATATTGATGATGAATTAGAAGATCTTGCTGGGAAATATACTAAGCCAGAAGGAGAACTTCTTGTTGCAATAGACATCAGAGGGAATGTAGGCGGTATGATTGCTTATCATCGACATTCGGAAGATCGTTGTGAAATGAAACGCTTATATGTGAAACCTGACTTTCGTGGTGCGAAATTAGGCGAGCAACTTATTAGGGAAATTTTGGAACGAGCAAAACAAGAAGGCTATAAAGAGATGGTATTAGATACCATTGTTCCCTTACAGTCCGCAATTCATTTGTATAGAAAGTTTGGATTTGTAGAGTGTGAACCGTATTATAATAATCCAATGAACGATGTGATTTATATGAAAAAGAAACTGTAAATTGGGCAGTTAGAAGTGTCAGATTTACTTGAAGAGGGAGAAAAGATAGCTCTCAAAGTATGGAGGGCAGAAAGCTTCCAGTTTGTTTTCCAGATTTTGTACTATTGTTTTGATATCTTGAAAGTGAATATCTAATAAAGAAAAATGCTTAAAATCATGTTATAAAAGATTCTAAGCATTTTTGAGCTCGCATTTTTTGTTTTGTCAAATATCCAGACTATCCTCAGCGTCTATAAATATCTGCATTTCGTTATTTAGATAAAGTCTTGCATATTCAAGTGGATTGTCTATTGCCATTGCATTTAGAACATGATTAGTCCATGCTGTAGTTTTCAATCCTTCCTCCGCCTTATTACAGTCAATCCGTAATATGTAGCCATCAAATGTAGTAATATCAATACTATTATGGTACATATTGTAATTTGCGGAAATAAAATTCATATCATCAACTCCTAGCATTCTAAAAATTAAGCATATCTTTCAGAGCGATTACCTTTTCATTATTTGTTATTTGATATTATAAGTTTTCCTTTCCCTTATTTTTGCCCTTATCAGCATTTGTAATCATAAGGGAAATGATATGAAATGATGTAATAAATAAAATAAAGTTGACTTGCTTAAATTTAGAGTTTTCAAGGGTTGACGGCATTTTTTATGATAGTTTATAATAATTATTAAATATCCTCAAATGGAAGGATTATCAATTTAAATTTGTGGAGGAGCATGTATGGGAGTATTTGTAAACGGTATTGCAATAAAAGGTGAGAGTGAATTTTATATATTAGAAGCCGGGGAGGTTGAGGAGACAGCAAAGGAAATTTCTTTAAAGCAAAGGTGTCCTGTTCTTTCCGTCTACATTTATGATGGAGATTACTGGGGATATACGCTTTATCTTAGTGGTGAGATAAAAAATGAATTTGCAACGATGCCGGATTATTTTGAAGATAGTGAAGAAGTTGTATTTCGGTATACAGCTAATGTACCATTATTATCCCAATCTTTTACCGTTTCGGAAAAGCAGATAGAAAGGTATCTGTGCCATTGGACGGATGCAATGTTAGAGGGGGAGGATTTTGCCTATGAAGATGATGAATTTCCCTATGGCGATGCGTGGCAAATGGTCGATTTCTTAAAGACACTTGGATTTCAGTATCCGGAAGGGGAATTGCCTAATTCAATGTGTGTGCAATTACCTACCCTTCGGAAGATTTTGGAAAATAGTCTTCCGGCAAATGAGTGCGAAGAAACAGCAGAAGATTATCCCTTGATTGATATGCTGCCATCTGCATTTTCTTCCGATTATCTTTGTAATCTATTGGAGGATAATAGAATAAAAGAATTTCAATTTATGGATAAGACCCCACCGGAGATTATTGATTTCGTCATAAGATACTGTGGGGAAGTTCAACAACCGGAGAAAAATTCAGTTTGCCAACATATGAACGTGCTGGCAGCATTTTGTGCTTACTGGATGAATAAAGGAAGTGGTTGGTCATTTTTGGATAGAGCTACTTATGAACCAATATGCCTAAAATATGAAAAACCAACTGATGTATACTTGCTGCGTGCCAGAGCAGCGGTTACGGAATTCAACAAACGGCATAGGGCGATTCGTGATTTGAAACGACTTATAGAGTTGGATTCAGATAATATTGAACTATATCAAGCAGAAATCAGGAAATGGGAGAGGCTAGAGAAAAAATGGTATTTGGATAGGCAGTAGCGTAGTGTAGATAAAAAAGTAAAACTATCTGTATTCAAGACAATATTTTCTCTAAAAGATTATAGAGAAAATAGGATTTGAATTTGCCCAAAAATTGAAAACATTTCAATTGTTTTGTAATAATATTTTCTGGAAATTTTCTTCTGCTTTTACACTTATCAAAGTTCATAGTATCCTATTGCATAAAATTATTCAGTAATAATCTGTTATTTTTGTTAGATCTATGGTAAAATTAGTCATGTGCAAGATATAGAAACATTTAATATCGTGGAGGAATCAATGAGTATAAACATTTCAAAAAAAAGAGAGATGATTTGTTAGATAAAATAAAAGAAATACGAAAGTATATAGCTTCGGCATCACAAGATGAAAACACTGGCAGTCTGTTATTATATTTAAATCAAATAGAAAAAGATATCAATGGAAAGAAATATGGTTTAGTTTTTGAAGAGCATAGAGAAAAGATAAATGATATTCTTGATACGCATACTCCTATATTGGAAGAAGACAAAGAGTTGTTTATTGATAAAGGTAATGGGCGGATGAATTTTTTAATAGAGGGGATAATCTGTCGGCATTAAAATTATTAGAGAAAACGCATAGAAGAAACATTGATTTAATATATATAAATCCACCATATAACAGGGGAGTGGATGATTTTAAATATGATGACAATTATATTACGAAATCGGATGGATATATTCATTCAAAATGGATTTCATTTATGGAAGTGCGGTTGAAAATTGCCCACAAGTTACTACGTGATAATGGAGCTATATTTATAAGCGTTGATGATAATGAACAGGCTAATTTAAAGTTGTTATGTGACAGCATTTTTGGAGAACAAAATTTTGCAGGGATGATACCTTGGAGAAAGCGTACTGCAAAAACAGATGTACCATTTGGGATTTCTCAAGATTATGAGTGGATTTTGATTTATGCCAAAAGCGAAATGTTCAATTTAAACTGCGTGATAATATGAGTGAAACATTTGAGATTCAGACAATTGGCAGAATCCGCAGAATGCCGGAAGCCAAGCACTATGAAGATGATTTGCTGGACTGTTGTTATCTTTATATTTTGGACGAAAAATTTACAGAAAATGTAAAGAGAAGTTTAGGGAAAGTGGCGTTAGAAGAAAGAGATTTGACTTTGAAACGTGAATATAGTCATTTTACCCTTATTTGCCAGCAAAAGACAAACGTTCCTTTTCCAAGAGATGCAAAATTAGCGTTAAGGGTTATAAAAAAGTATTTTGTCAACCAATACAATTTGGATGGTAAAGCTGTAGAAAATAAAAAAAGCTGGAAGCACACAAATATGATTTCAACACAGATATTATAGATTACACCAAGTCAGGAGAACTGGCTACTTTGGTTTCTTTTTTATTAGCCATAATAACTATTTTGGTTTCTTCTGATAACGAAAATATAAGGAAATTGAAAAGTGAAAAGTCAAGTGAAATACATTATAAAAAGCTCGGTGATGAACAACTCAGTTTGTTTCAGATCTTGTTGTCCAATATTTCATACTATGTTATGGTAGAAATTATTTATATGATGATATTAATCGTATATGTATTTTTAGCCCTGATTGTTCCAGCATCAGTTATAAAATGGCTTATTTCAATTAGTGTGTTTTTCTTAATGCATATTTTGTTGGGTATGATGGAATGTGTTACACAAATGTATTTGACCTTTTGGAAAGATAAGAGATAATTTGCATAAGATGATGAATGATTTTATGATGAATTGATACATACTATGGAGGAAAAGATGAAAGCTGGCATCAAAAAACAAGAGGTAGAATTTATCGTGACTGATGAATACAGAGAATGGATTGCTTTGATTAAAGACAGGATTAAAAACAGCCAGATTAAAGCATCTATTAAAGTGAATAGAGAACTATTAGAACTTTATTGGCATATTGGCGAGGATATTGTAAATCGACAAAAGCATTCAAAATGGGGAGAAGGTCTTTTGCGGCAGATGAGCATTGACTTGAAAAAGACCTTTTCTGATATGTCAGGATTTTCAGAAACAAATTTGAAAACAATGCGCTTATGGTATCGTTTTTATGCAGAAGTTGTAAATGGTCAACAAGTTGTAGACGAATTTAGTTCTGATGATATTTTTCGGTTGATAACAACAATTCCGTGGGGGCATAATCAGCGTATTATTTTTAAATGTAAGGATGTGCGTGAAGCAGTTTTTTATGCACAGTATACTTTGGAAAATAATTGGAGTCGAGAGGTATTAGAACACCAGATTGAAAGTGGATTATATGAGCGTAAGGGAAAAGCCATTACGAATTTTAAGGATAAACTTCCTACCAACGCTTCAGATTTGGCAATTCAGACATTAAAAGATCCATATAGTTTCGATTTTTTAACGATGCGGGATGATTACGATGAGAAAGAATTGGAAGATGCTCTGGTAAATCAGATTACACAGTTCTTACTGGAACTGGGAACGGGGTTCTCCTATGTGGGGCGTCAGGTTCATTTACAGGTTGGAGCACGTGAATTTTATATTGATTTATTGTTCTACCATATTAAGCTACATTGTTATGTTGTTGTGGAACTTAAAACAAAGAGATTCGAACCAGAGTATGTTGGAAAATTGAATTTTTATGTTACCACAGTAAATAAACAATTAACAGGAGACGGCGATAATCCGGCAATAGGCTTGCTTATTTGTAAAGATAAGGATAATGTTGTGGCGGAATATTCTTTGGAAGAAGTTTCGCAACCGATTGGTATTGCAGGATATGAATTAAGCAATGCTCTCAGCAAAGAATATCAACGCAGTCTTCCTACAATAGAAACGTTGGAATCTGAAGTTGCAAAAATGATGGATAAAAAATAGTCTGCAAGTTGTAGACTATTTTGTACATATATCGTTTGGTACTAATAGTTCCTTATGGCATAATTTTTTATTTTGTATACAGGGGCAGTTTTATTCTTTCTAATAAAATGAGAACTGGTTTATATTTTAACCAGTCCTCTGTATAAAGAAAAATATTTTACCACGGTTCTAATGAATCTTCTGCATTTATCCATATCTGCATACTGTCTTCAAGATATAGCGTTGCATATTCAAGGGGGTTATCTATTGCTAGTGAATTTAAGGCACATTCAGAATATGGTGTTGTTTTCAATCCTTCTTCCGCTTTTCCACAGTCTATCCGTAAATATCCATCAAAAGTGGTTACATCAATACAGTTATGGAGCATATTATACTCTGCATAAATAAATCTCATATCTTATCTGTCCTTTCCATTTTGAATTTTGCAGAAATTTTGAAAGCATTTCAATCGGTTCTTCCTGTCCTGTTCATTTCATGTTATAATTTGTTACAGGTTTTTCTTTCCCTTATTTTTGCCCTTATGAGAGTTCGTAACAAAAGCCATTTCAGAAAATGTCTTGGGAAAAGGATATAACACAAGGGAAAGCATAAGGGCAAACTCACTTGTTATAAATTTAGCATTTTCAAGGGTTTGCGAACCTTTTTGAAGATAAGATATAACAGTTAATAAATGCCATAAATTATGTCTTATCAGAATTCTAGTTTATAAGTGAGGTAAGGAAAATGAATAATTCGATATATTATCGTAGAAGTATTAGAAAATATTTAGATAAACAAGTTCCAAAAGAAATGATAGCACAGATTATTGATGCCGGACGCATGTCGCCATCTGCTAAAAATAGACAACCTTGGCGGTATATTGTGCTTGGTGGTAAAAACAAATCAGAGTTTCTCAAACATATGTGGAAAGGAATTTTAAGAGAAGAAAATGAGTGTGCTTTGCTGGCAAATTCTAAAAATGGGATTTCTGATGCAAAAAATACATGGAAGATTATGATGCAGGCTCCAATTCTCATTGTTATTTTAAATACTAATGGAAAAAATCCTTTCGATGTAATTGATCCGGATAGCAGGTTCTCTGAGATATGTGATACACTTTCTATCGGTGCATCAATTGAAAATATGCTGTTGAAGGCAACGGAAATGAACTTGGGTACTTTATGGATTGCCAATACTTGCTATGCATATAAAGAAATAACTGAATATCTTGAAACGACACATCAATTGGTCGGGGCAATTGCTCTTGGTTATGCTGATGAATCTCCAACACAAAGACCAAGAAAAAATATAGAAGATATTGTGGAATATAGATTATAGCTTTAAAATCTAATATGCAACAATCAGTGGAAGATTACTTTTAGAGTATGCCATAGATTACGCAAGAGAGCAGCAGTATAATAAAATATGTTTAGATACAAGAAAGCAGTTTTCTGCAGCTCAACACCTGTATCGAAGTAGTGGTTTTCAGGATATTTAATGGAACAAAAAATTGTAAGTCATGGAGGAAAATATGATTGCTTTAATTGTGGCTTTTTCTAAAAATCGTGTAATTGGTAATAAAGGGTGTATTCCTTGGAAAATAAAAGGGGAACAGAAACGTTTTAGAGAATTAACAACAGGGAATGTCGTTGTTATGGGGAGACGTTCTTATGAGGAAATAGGGAAACCATTACCAAATAGAATGACTATTGTTGTATCTAATACTAAAAATTTTGATGATAAGAATTGTGTGACTGTAAAATCTTTAATGGAAGCAATTAAGATTGCCGGAGATAAAGATATTTATATTTCCGGTGGAGCAAGGTTATATGAAGAAGCCTTACCTTTAGTCGAAAAAATGTATATTACGGAAATAGATTGTGATATTGAAGGAGATACATACTTTCCACCTTTTGATAATGAACAGTTTGTGAAAGAAGTCAATCAAAAATGCGAAGGTGAAATTTCTTATACTTACGTAACATATACAAAAAGATAACTTATAATATATTGGAGGAACGTTAAAAATGTTATATTTAAGACCATATAAAAAAGAGGATGCAAAGACCATTATTTCGTGGTGCGAGGATGAAACGGTCTTTAGAAGGTGGACATCTGACAGATATAATTCATACCCAATTACTGAAAAGGATATGAATTATAAATATTTTGATTGTAACGGTGACTGCACAGAAGATGATAATTTTTATCCAATGACCGCTTGTGATGAGGGTGGAATGGTAGGACATTTCATCCTTAGATATGTTGGTGGCAATCATAATATTTTGCGAATTGGTTTTGTAATTGTAGATGATAAAAAAAGAGGGCATGGATATGGAAAGAAAATGATACAGCTTGCTATAGAATATGCATTCAGGATTGCAGGAGCGGAGCAGGTAACAATAGGAGTATTTGAAAATAATAAGTCTGCATATTACTGTTACAAAGCTGCCGGCTTTAAAGATATTCAATTGGAGCAGGAAGAGATATGTGAACTGTTCGGTGAAAGGTGGAAAATTTTAGAATTAGCAATAAATCGAAATGACTACTTGCTGACGCATATATAACTTTCCATTCGGTCAAGAAGTCTGGCGCATTCTCTCTTTTCCTAAATAATTCTTTTGATACCGTTTTCTTTTCCGTAACGCAATCATAATTGTGTTTGCAATCGGTACTGAAAGAAATGCTTAGGGTAACAACAATCAGAAAGAAAGACACAGTTACGGAATCTGAGGTGTTATTTACCAAACGGTTAATTATGGCTTCTTCCGTTGCTGCCTTTATAGCTGGCATTTTGTCTGCGAACATAAAACTAACTGTGTATGTCATAGGCTTATCGTGGCAGCAACCGCTGTTTATGATGTTGATATACTACCTTCCCTTGAAGAACCGATTTAAGAAAGGAAGGGAAATTGAACATTCGGAACTGTAAGTAAACTTTTGGTTTATCAAGAAGATGTGTAGAGAGACAAAACAGCAAGACCTATATGTGGAGCGTGTTACTAAACAACAAAATCGCTTAGAGCGAAAACTTTATCTTAAGGAGGCAAAGTATGCCAAATTTGACCCAGCAACAGCTTAAGGACGGAATCCAATTCTTTCATAATCATGAACCACAGCCAAAACACATAGTGGAAGTGGCCGAGTATGCAGGAGAAAAGGAACTGAGTATAAACTGTACACAGCTTGATGGCTATATGTATCCGCAATACACTAAAACCAAAGAAAAGAAACGTGTTTTATCTGAATGGTGTGAATTTTTGACGGAAAACCCGGAAGCCTTTACAGCGTTATCCTTTGGAACGAGAATGCCGCAAGAGCTTTTCAATGCTGTTTGCAAGCAAAAAAATTAAAAAGCCTGTACATTAAATGGGGGCGTATATCCCGACATTTCCGCAATTGCCAAGCTGCAGGAACTCGAATATCTGCATATAGGATCTGGCAATGGTGTACTTAGCATAGAACCCCTTGCACAATTGAAAAATCTTGTTGTGCTTTCTGTGGAAAATTTTCAGAAAATAATGGACTATCGTCCGCTTACTGCACTTGAAAATCTGGAGCTGCTTTCTATTGAAGGAGACGGTTTATCACCGAATTACATCCATATTGACTCTTTGGATTTCCTTCATGACATGAAGCAGTTACGGGCTTTTCATCTGGCGACGGCTAGAGTTGCAAGTAAGGATTATACACCCATACTCGAACTTGAAAATCTCGAATATCTCTGGCTTTCTTCACGCAAAGAAGTAAAGGCAATTTACAACAGATTGCTGGAACTTCCTAAATTAAAATACGGCTCGCTTTTTGAGCATCCCGAATTTTATCACTGACGCAAAGCACACTTCTAAATTTCAGTTTATTAAGAAGATGTGTATAGAAGCAAATTGATATTCAAAGAAATGATAAAATTTAAAAAAAATAACTATTGACTCCTACGTTACGTAATAGCTTAGAGTATACTTATCGAGAGGAGGGGAAAGCGAATGATGACAGTAAATGAAGTAAGTAAATTGACTGGGGTGAGTATACGCACTCTGCAATATTATGACACTATAGGACTCTTGCCGCCAACTGAGTATACAGAGGCAGGATATCGGCTGTATGACGATGCAGCGATGGAAAGGTTGCAACAGATTTTACTGTTCAAAGAGTTGGAATTCCCATTAAAGGAAATTAAGGCGATTATTGATGCTCCTAATTTTGACCGGGATAAAGCACTATCCCAACAGATTGAACTATTGACTATGAAAAAAGAGCATCTTGAGCATCTTATTAATTTCGCTCGTAAAATAAAAACGTCAGGAGTGAATAAAATGGATTTTAATGTATTTGACACAACTAAAATGGATGAGTATGCCAGACAGGCAAAAGAACAATGGGGACAGACTGTAGAATACAAGGAATATGAAGAGAAGACAAATAATCAGTCTCCCGACACACAAAAATTGGCATGGAAAAACCTTATGCTTATCTTTGCAGACTTTGGGAAAATAAAAGAAAAAGACCCCAGTAATGAGGAAGTACAACTTCAGGTAAAAAAACTGCAAGACTATATTTCAGAGCATTTTTATAAGTGTTCTAAGGAGATTTTAAAGGGGCTTGGTAAAATGTATGCTTCTGGTGGAGAATTTACTGAAAATATCGATAAAGCTGCCGGAAGTGGAACAGCTGTATTTACAGCAAAAGCAATAGAAATTTATTGCAAATAATATATATTTTATCTATGCAATAACACAGGGTGGAGATAACAAAACCAGATGGTGGTGTGAGAGGTTTTCCTACTCTGTGTGTATGCAATTTTAAAGATTTCCCTTTTAAGATATTATATTGGTTGCTTATTGATTCAATGTGCTATTTATTCCTTAGTCATTCATATATATCTGTGTTCCCAATTTATCAGTGTTTCAAACAACCATAATTCTATAGTATCTACAACTTTCTGTGTGCTTCGTGTTTTCATTTCAAGGATTGGTTTATTCCAGTTATTATCCAAAATTGCAACAAGGTGATAGTGCCCATTCACATCACCTTCAGGATACCAACCCAAGTCAACAGCAAGCGTGTGTTTAATGGTTTCCTTATTTTTCTTATAAGTGTATTCAGTTGTAATGTAGGTCATATCCTCTACAAACATAAAGAGCCATGCATCATCATCATCTTTCACCTTATCTGGTTCTATATCTTTCAATTTATTCCACATAATTTTCCAGTTTGGTGCGAGGCGAAAAGATTTTAGTTGTTTCCACCATTTTTCATTATCCATAAAATCACCTCTATCTGTATTTGGATTAATGAAATTATAACATTTTTCTTTTTACAAGTAAAGAGCCATATGCTATACTGAAATAATACAGAGAAATAAATGTGAAGTTAGAGGGAAAGAATAATAATGAACAAAGAATTTGTCAGACGAGTTCTACTGGTCACAGTATCAGCACTTAATTGGATATTTTCAGTAGGATATATAATAGAAATATATAATTTAAAGTTAGGCGCAAATTTAATTGAATATGCGGACAACATAAATATTGACGGTTCTGATTTTACAACATTAACTAACCTTACAATTGCGGGAGTAGACGGATTTACGATTTTTATTGTGATAGGCTCATATGTATTGGTTACGACGATATTTATTCTGATTTTTGCAATATTGCTTAGGGTAACAACAATCAGAAAGAAAGACACAGTTACGGAATCTGAGGTGGTATTTACCAAACGGTTAATTATGGTTTCTTCCGTTGCTGCCTTTATAGCCGGCATTTTGTCTGCGGACATAAAACTAACTGTGTATGTCATAGGCTTATCGTGGCAGCAACCGCTGTTTATGATGTTGATATACTACATACCCTTGAAGAACCGATTTAAGAAAGGAAGGGAAATTGCTCATTCCCAAAACTAAAAATCTATTAAAGATTGACATATTAAAAACGTATCTTTCGTTCCTATAGCGAAAGGTACGTTTTTTAATGTTCCTAATAAAATTTCATAAGTGAAAGAATTTAAGGGTACATTATTATTGAAAAATATCGGCTTAAAATGTATACTATATTGTATACAAAATACACAGTGAAAGGATGAGGGAAATATGCATCTGAAGGCATACGGAAAAATAAATCTGGCACTGGATGTAGTCGGAAAACGTGATGATGGATACCATGAAGTAAGAATGGTTATGCAGACAGTAAAAATATATGATGGTATAGAGATTTATGTAACTGATTCAGGAAAAATAGAGGTAGAGACTAATCTCTACTTTCTTCCGGTTAATGAAAATAATCTGGTATATAAGGCAGCAAAATTGCTGATGGATGAATTTAATATAAAAAAGGGGATATTTATAAAACTGCAGAAAGTGATACCTGTAGCAGCAGGTATGGCAGGAGGAAGTGCAGATGCGGCCTCCGTATTGTATGGTGTAAATAAGTTGTTTAAGCTTGGATTAACTAATAAGGAATTAATGGAAAGAGGAGTAAAGTTAGGTGCAGACATACCTTACTGCATAATGCGTGGTACGGCACTTTCAGAAGGTATAGGCGAAAAGCTTACAAGACTTCCGGCTCCTCCAAAGGCAGCAGTATTAGTTGCAAGACCTGCCATAAGTGTGTCAACAAAATTTGTTTATGAGAATCTTAACCTTAAAGGCCTTAAAAAGCATCCTGACATTGATGGGATGGTTGAAGCCATAAAAAATAAGGATTTGCAGGGTATAGCATCCAATATGGAAAATGTTCTGGAAACAGTAACGGTAAATAATTATCCGATAATTCAGGATATAAAAAGCATAATGAAAGAGAGAGGTGCGATAAATTCACTTATGAGTGGAAGCGGACCTACAACATTTGGAATATACGAAGATAAGAAAACTGCTGAAAGTGTTAAGGCATTTTTGCGTGAAAAAGGTATGGCAAAACAGGTATTTGTTACTGAGTTTTACAATCCTGGGAAATAGTGAGACTGGAGAAAGGAGAAGGAAAAGTATGCATGATTTTACAATGAAAATAAATGAATATCTTCCACTTAGAGAGGTTGTGTTTAATACATTGAGAGATGCCATTCTTAAGGGAGAATTAAAGCCGGGAGAACATCTCATGGAAGTACAGCTTGCAAATAAGCTGGGAGTAAGCAGAACTCCTATACGTGAGGCTATAAGGCAGCTTGAAGCGGAAGGACTTGTAGTTATGACACCCAGAAAAGGTGCAGTGGTAGCAGAGATAACAAAGGAAGACCTTACAGATGTGCTGGAAGTCAGAAAGACGCTGGAGAAGTTTGCAGTGGAACTTGCATGCAGTAATATAAATGATGAAGAACTTGAAAGGCTTCATCAGTGCCATGAAATATTAAAAGAAGCATTTGACAGTGGGGAACTTACAGGAATAGCAAATAAAGATGAAGAATTCCATGATGTTATCTATGGTGCAACCAGAAATAAAAGGCTGATACAGATACTTAATAATCTAAGGGAACAGATATACAGGTACAGACTTGAATATATAAAAGATGAGGGAAAGTGGTTTATATTGATTGACGAGCATGACAAGCTGATAAATGCAATAGAAAATAAAGATGTTGCGACAGCTAAAGAAGTGATTGAGGCACATATAGATAATCAGGAACAGACTATTTTAGAAAATCTGAAAAAATAATGGATATATTTTCATAATCTGCATATTCTATTTTCATCATAAAATTTGACTGGAAAAAGGAAGTGAGATTGTGAAAGGGAAAATATCTAAAAACCTTAAAGAAAATATTACAGATCTTGATGAAATATTTAAGGACTGCAACGATATATTAAAGCGTGAATTTGAGATTGGTATAGATGATAAGAAAAAAGCATGTGCATATTTTGTGGAAACGGCTGTCAGCGGTATTACTATGCAGGAACTACTGCTTGGAGTGACTGATACCACTGAAATAAGCACTATAGATGATGCGGTAACAGGTGTTCTTATAGGTGACGCAGTTGTAATTATAGATGGTAATGAGAGTGCAGTTCGTGTAAAAAGTACGGGATATCCCGGCATGGGGATAAATGAAGCTGATAATGAACAGACTATGAGGGGCTCAAAAGAGGCATTTTCAGATTCGGAGAAAAGTAATACAGCACTGATTAGGAAAAGAATAAGGTCTACAGATTTAAAGGTTGTAGAAAGTAAAATTGGTAAATACTCTAATACAAATGTTGCGGTAGTATACATGAAAAGTATAGTAAGGCAGCAGGTTCTTGATGAAGTTATGGAAAAGCTTGATTCATTTACGGTGGATGGTGTTATGGACAGCGGAATTATAGAGCAGCTTATAGAGCAGTTCTCATATTCACCGTTTCCGCAGTATCAGGTTACGGAGAGACCGGATAAAGCGGCAATGGCTGTTCTTGACGGGAGGATAGTTATAATTTCTGACAATTCACCCGATGCACTTATTCTTCCGGTAAATTATGGCAGTTTCTTTAAAACACCGGATGATTATTACAGAAGATTTGAAATATCAAGCTTTACCAGAATGATACGTTACATTTCTGCATTTCTTGCGATGGTATTTCCGGCATTTTATCTTGCAATTATAAAATATCATACAGAGCTTTTACCTACAGAACTGGCACTGGCTTTTGCGGAGGCACGAATGGGAGTTCCGTTTACGGCATTTGTGGAGGTCATTATAATGGAGCTGTCATTTGAACTTATCAGGGAAGCGGGAGTAAGGATTCCGGGGCCCATGGGCAGTACCATAGGCATAGTAGGAGGTCTGATAGTCGGACAGGCAGCAGTAGAGGCAAATCTGGTAAGTCCTATTATAGTTATAGTAGTGGCAATTACGGCATTGTGCTCTTTTGCAATTCCAAATGAAGAGTTTTCTTCTGCATTCAGGCTTATTAAATATTATGTGATAGTTCTGGCAGCATTTTTTGGATTGTACGGATGTGTTATTGGAATGATTACGGTACTTGTTCATCTTGCAGGACTTAACAGCTTTCATTTCCCTTATCTGGGACCGGAAGCAGCAGGAGAGATTAATAAATTATATGACCGGAAAGATTTTTTGGTTAAATATCCGGCTAAAAAGTTAAAATTCAGAAATATGTTTTCTACACCCGATAACAGACAGAAAATGGAAAGGAAATGATGGAAAATGTATTTTGAAAATGGATATATTTCACCAAGGCAGATGACCAGGCTGATAATTACTGAATTTTTGGGAATTACACTTTTGTCATCTACGGGTATTACTGCCGGAATGTGCGGCAGAGACGGAATATTATCTATAGTATATGCGACTGTATTTGCCGCTGTATATGTCTGGCTGGTGCTTATATTGTGTGGAAAGACAGGAGGCTCAGTACTGGAATATCTGGAGGCACATTTTGGCAGAAAATTATCATGCACGGTGGCAGCAATATTCGGCATAAAATACTTAATATTTGCAGTAGGAGTGCTGCTTATGGTAGGAACAGTTGTGCAGAGGATGCTGCTCCAGCAGTTGCACCCTTCAATAGTTATTATACCTATGGCAATACTGGTAATATATGGCTGGTCACTTGACTGGGAAGCAAGAGCGAGATTTGCGGAGGTGGCATATTACTTTGTGATTATACCGGCAATAGCAGTTGTATTGATTACATGGAATAAATGCGACCGGTATAATATAGTTCCTTTATTTATGGGCAATCATGGACGAGTTATATTGACGGGAATCTGGTATATGGTACTATCAGCACCGGGAGAGATGCTTCTTTTTTCCAGACAGCATTTTGACCCTGATGCCAGGATGAAAAGAGCAGTCTGGAAAGGCATATCTGTAGTGGGGATATTTAATGTTATATATTATATTCTTAATGTTGGAATATATGGAATTGAAAGTGCTTCTGACAGACAGATATCTTCACTGATGCTTATGCAGGCGGTAGGGCATATTGAAAGTATTATGTCATTGTTCTTAATTATAAGCATGTATACGCTTTTAAACTGCTATGGAAGTTATTCATTGGAGATGATAAGACATTTAGCAAAGGGAAAAAGTAGGAAATTCAGCAAGATAGGATATATGTGTACGATAGGTGTAATTATCGGAGTGGTATCATGTACTGCGGCTGCATACGGTGTATTTGCAAGTTCGGCGGATGATGCGTCGGCAGGTGTTACGATGGAGGAAAAGGATTATGTGATGTTTATGGGCATAGACTATGAAGGTGGGGAGTATACGGTAACTTATGGATTTGATAATGACAGGGAAAGTGTTCAGTGGGAAGGCAGTACGCTGATGGAAGCCAAAGAAGAATATGCATATATTTCACCGGGAACAGTGGATTTTTCACATATTAAGGCAATAGTTCTGGGAGAAGACCTGGTTAAAAGTGGAAACGGACTCAGCGGATTGGGAAAATTTTTAGATTCAGAGGAGACTATAGCTAATGATACGCTTGTGGTCTGTGTTGAGGGCAAAGCCGAAAAGTATGATGAACTAAAAGGCGGAAGTATAAAAGATATGTTTGATAACAACCTTTCTTATCTCAAATGTGAGGCATATGAGATGGCTCAGGCAGTATCCGACAGGTATAAGGCAGTTGCCGTTGGAATGATAACAAAGAAGGATGATATTCCTAAATGTACGGGAACAATTATACTTGACGGAAAAGGAATCGTAAAGGAACTGGATGTGAATCAGGCAAAACTTTTAATGCTTACGGATAAGAATGTGGCAGGACATACATTTAGTACTTCAGACAGAATAGTATATAAAATAGTTCAGAATCAGCCGGATATTCAGATTAATATTATAAATAATGAGACAATAGGTGTGAATGTAACACTTAGAGGAACGCTAAAAAATTTTTCAAAATACAGCATTGAAAAAGATACAATGAACGAAAAGATAGAATTGGAAGTATTTAATATGCTTACAGATTTGATGTGTAACAGCGGCATTGATTATCTTAACGTATATAACCGCTTATCGGTAGCAGATAAGGAAATGTGGGTTAAATATTCGTCTAACAGAAAGTCAATGTGTAAAAGGGTGTATTTTAATGTAAATGCGGAGTACAATATTTCAGAATGACAGATAAAAAGATATGGAGAACTTTCAGCCTCCATATCTTTAATTTGACTATTAGGAAATAAAATCATTTAAAAATGTAAGATATTTGAATTGGAATTTAACATTACTGTTATGTTCAAGTATCTCACTATATTCCTTTTCAGTAAGTATTTCTCTTAGCTCAGCTTTGGATTCATCAGGAACTACACCACAGGAGGCATCTACAAAACATAACGGCGGATATAAGATACACCACCAGTTACGACCTTTTGCGTTGCCGATGGTAACTCTTAAGGCTGTATAGTTTCCCGAAGGAAGAGTAATGTCACCATATGATTTTACGGGAAAATATGCAGATTCAATGTTACACGATACACTGTAGTTATATCCGTTTTCGTGAATAACGTCTTCTGCTATACATAAAATATCGTAATAATGAAGAGAGACTTTCTGCATACTTTCATCTAAAGAATTACAGTCTTTTAATATATCAGATAAATATGTAATAACTTCATCACGTACCATCAGTTTCAATGCCTGGTCTTCAGCCGAATCGCTGTTGGCAATAACATGAAAACGAAGAATCTTATCTGCTATATTTTCCTGAATCTCATTAGAGTCAGAAGCATTGCTCTTTAATGTTAAAAGTACTATTCCTATAATACATAATACTAAAACGGCATTTTTTTTCATATATTTATTTACCTCTTTTCTATTTTGACTAATCAGAGTATAGACATTATTATTGAAGTTAATACATTATAATATAGAAATAAAGGTCATATTGTGGTAATATAGAGGAATATTTAATACAAATATTCAGGAGAAAAAAATGAGTGAAGAAATCAGCAATAATGCATTGGCACCTGTTGGTGTATTTGATTCCGGTGTAGGCGGTCTTACGGTTGCAAGGGAGATAATGCGGCAGCTTCCTAATGAAAAAATAGTTTATTTTGGAGATACGGCGAGAGTGCCATATGGAAGCAAGTCAAAAGATACAATACTGAGATATTCAAGGCAGATAGTACGCTTTTTAAAGACGAAAAATGTAAAAGCAATAGTTGTTGCATGTAATACGGCAAGTGCACTTGCACTGGAAGAGATTCGTGATGAAATAGATATGCCAATAATAGGCGTGGTAAAACCCGGAGCTAAGGTAGCAGTCGAAAAGACGATAAATAAGAGAATAGGTGTTATTGCTACTGAAGCTACGATTAACAGCCATATTTATACAGATTATATAAAGAACAGGGATAATGATATAACAGTATTCAGTAAAGCCTGCCCTTTGTTTGTGCCTCTGGTGGAAGAAATGTGGCTTAAAGACTCAGTTACTGAAGAGGTTGCAGGAAGGTATCTTGAAAATCTGAAAGAAGAACATATAGATACACTGGTGCTTGGGTGTACCCACTATCCGCTTCTTAGAAATATGATAGGAAACATTATGGGAGAGAGTGTTACTCTGGTAAATCCTGCTTATGAAACAGCAGTAAGCCTTGGAGAACTGCTGGTTAAAAATAATCTGTCTGCGGGAAATGTATATAGTTATTCCGGTGAAATGTATGATTTTTACGTAAGTGATGCGGCTGAAAAGTTCAAGAGATTTGCCAATTCCATTCTGCCGTTTAGAATCGAAAATATAAGCCAGATAAATATAGAAGAATATTAGCAGATAATGGAGGAATACAGTGACTAAAAATGTTAGGATATGTATATCAGGACTTCATGTGTCAGATGAGGAAGATAAGATTGAACAGATTTATTCGGGAAATTATTACTTAAAAGACGGTAAGCATTATATCTTTTATGAAGAAGTATCTGATTATGATAAAAAGATAAAAAGTTCAATTAAGATAAATAATGGTGTTGTAAGTATTACAAAAAAGGGACTATATGAATATCAGATAATATTTGAGGAATTAAAAAGTAATGTGTCATATTATAGTACACCTGTTGGTATGCTGGAAGTGGAGATATTTACAAACAGCATAGATGTCAGTGAAGAAGAAAATACAATAGGTGTACATATCAAATATGCACTTAAAATAGATAAAGTACATATGTCTGACTGTGAGGCGGATATTAAAATATACTCTGAATAGAGCAGATTTATGAAACAGGCAGACACAGATAAAGAAATGGAAGATACGGCATATAATGTGCGGAAAAGGAGGAAAAGTTGAAGAAAGTTTGTAATGCGGGTATTTTTTTAATGCTTTTAGCGGTGCTGATTACAATAAATTACAGGACTGCTTATGGAGATGACAGTGGTTTTGATTATTTTGGTTATGAAACTGATGGTGAAGAGGGTCTGCCTCCCGGAAAGTATGCAAATATCTGGGGGTATACCGGGCAGGAGGAAAATCTTGTAATACCTGATGAAGTGGAAGGGTATAAAGTTATTGCAGTGAATATTGCAGATGAGAATACTTTTGTAAAAACTGTTACACTGCCGTCAGGTATATCTGAGAGTCTTAGGCTTTCAGGATTAACATCATTGACAGATATATATGTAAGTGGAGATAGTGGGATACTTTTTTCAGAGGATGGGATATTGTATGGTAAATATGATAATATTCCTATTCTTATGTGTGTACCTCAGGGCAGACAAGGGAGTGTATCTGTAAAGGAAGGAACCAAAGAAATAGGATATTGTGCGTTTTTTGGATGTAAGAATGTTACAGAGGTAAATATTCCGGCAAGTGTAGAAGGGGTAGATGGTACTGCATTTGCATTTTGTGATGGCAGTTCAATGAATATTAAGATAGATGAAAGAAATGAATATCTTTCAATAAAAGACGGGATGTTATGTGATAAGCAGGGGAAAAGTCTTATAGTATATCTTCCGGCTGATTCAGATACAGTAACTATTCCGGATTATATTAACAGGATTTGTACAGAAGCATTTTGTTCATATTTCAATCTTAATAAGATAATAATTTCATCTGCTAATACAGAATTAGACCCTTATGCTTTTTCAGAATGTCTGGCTCAGGAAATAGTATTGCCGGAAGGAATGAAGAAAATACCATTTAGTGCCTTTACATTTTGTGTTAATCTAAAAAAAATTAATATTCCTTCAACTGTTACGGAAATAGAACAAAATGCATTTGCTTATTGCACAAGCCTTGAGGAAATAACCATTCCGGAAAATGTGACAATAATTGGGGAAAGGGCATTCCGAACCACGAGTCTTAAAAATATTTATATAGAGTCCCGCAATATTCGGGAAATAGGAGATTCAGCATTTTATTCTATGGAGTCTGGTGTTAATATATATGTTCATGATGAAAATACATATAACATGATAAACGGTAATGAAGATATATCGTACAATGCTAATGTGATACTTGTTAAAGATGCAGAACCACTGGAACTTGATAAGTATAATGTGACATTATATACGGGAAACTCTAAAAAATCAGCAACAGTAAAGGCTGTGCTTACAGGTATAAAAGGAAATGTAAAATGGACTACATCTGATAAATCGGTGGCAACAGTTAAGAATGGTAAGATAACGGCAGTTAAAAAGGGACGTGCAGTAGTAACTGCATCAGTATCAGGTCACAAGAAGAAAGTCAGTGTGACGGTAAAAAATCCGACGATTACAGTTGTTGATGGTTCGGAAAGCATTAATACCATAAAGGTAAAAAAGGGGAAGACGGAATTCTATCGGATTAGTGTTAATCCTGCAAAATCAGGTGTGAAAGCCGTTATAAATAAGAACAGCAAGAAGTTTGCAAAGATTACTCTTAAGAATAATACTCTTTCTGTAAAAGGTATTAAAAAGGGAACGTTTACATTTAAACTGCAAAGTGGAAAAGGCAGTAAGACGGTAAAAGTCAAAGTAGTATAGTCAGCAGTATGGTTTGCCGAAGTAATAGAAAGAATGGAGGATAAAATGAATAAAAAAAGACTTGGGTATATTATAAAAATTGCATGTGTTCTTATGTTTATGGTGATTATATCTGCATCATGGACAGATGATACATATGCGGCAACTTATAAAAACTTTAAATATGAAAAGATAAATGGTGGAAAGAACATAGAGATAACAGGATACAAAGGAAATCCGTCAAAAGTTGTGATTCCGTCAAAGATTTCAGGTAAAAAAGTGGTTTCAATAGGGCAAAAGGCATTTTCAGGCAAATCAAAACTGACTTCTGTAGCTATACCAAATACAGTTAAAACCGTAAAAGCATATGCATTTTTTAACTGTAAGAAGCTTAAAAGTGTAAGTGTGCCATCATCTGTAAACAGGATATATTCATTTGCTTTCGGATATAAGTCTGATAGAACCAATATCAGCGGATTTTCCATAAAAGGTGATATCGGTACGGCGGCATACAGATATGCATTATATAATGAGATGTCATTTAGTATAAAAAATCTTAAGGTATCTGAAGTATATACAGAGCGTCTTAAAATGACGCAGACAAACCTTACATGGTCTGCATCTGATGCTGACGGATATATAGTATACAGGGCTGATTCAACAGGAAAAAATTATAAAAAGATAGCTGATGTTGCAGGTGGAACAAGCTATAAGGATGAGGCTTTAAAGGATGGCAGTATATATTTTTATAAGATAAAACCTTATAAAATTCTTGATGATAAAAAATGGTATGGAAGTAATTCGGCAGCAAAGATATCAGAATGGGGAAAATATAATAAGGCATCATTTGAACTGAAACTTAGAAACAAAACAGATATGTCTGCAAAACAGGGAGTGTATTATGAGATATTTGTACGTTCTTTTGCGGATTCTGATGGTGATGGAATAGGTGACTTTAACGGAGTTACGGCAAAGCTTGATTACCTTAAGGAACTGGGCATTGAAGGAATATGGCTTATGCCTGTTAATGCATCTCCATCTTATCACGGATATGATGTAACTGACTATATGACGCTTAATGGTGAATATGGTACAGAGGAAGAATTTAAAAATATGCTGTCTGAGGCACATAAGAGGGGTATTAAGGTGATAATGGATTTTGTAATTAATCATACAGCCTATTCACATCCATGGTTTCAAAGTGCCATTTCAGACGTGCATAGCCCATACAGGGATTATTACAGATTCGTAAGCAGATATGATACAGCAAATTATGATGAATTTGATATGTCACCATGGTATTCAGATGTATGGCAGAGAGCAGGGGATTATTATTACTATTCGGCATTTTACGGATTTATGCCTGACCTTAATTATAACAATCCTAAAGTCAGGGAAGAGATTAAGAATGCAGCAGGCAAATGGCTTAATATGGGTATAGACGGATTCAGACTGGATGCGGCAATGCACATTTATGGAGATTATGAGTTCAGACAGATGACAGATAAAGAAAGGCTGGATGCCAATATACAGTGGTGGAATGAATTTGCATCATATTGTGAGACTATTAATCCTGATGTATATCTGGTAGGAGAGGCTTGGCAGAATGATGAGGTACTGGCAGAATATGTACAGCCTTTTGATACGAAATTTAATTTTGCATTTGAACAAAACATGATGAGTTCGGTTCAGGAAGGAAAAACAGTACTTCAGGATGGCACTTCACTTGCACAAAGTCTTCAGAATATTCTGGATGAATATGGTAAGAAAGATACTAAATATCTTGATGGAATATTCGGTACTAACCATGACCAGAACAGGATAATGTCGCAGGTGGAAGGCAATGCTGATAAGGCAAGGTTAGTAGCAAACATTTACATGACTCTTCCGGGCAATCCATATATTTATTACGGTGAAGAGCTGGGAATGTATGGTTCGGGTGATGATGAGAATAAAAGAACACCATTTATATGGTCAGCAGATAAGAGTGATATGATGACATCATGGGAAGCTGATAGCCAGAATGGCAGCGTATCGCCGTTTAATGTGCAGAAGACGGATGAAAATTCTATGTATAATTACTATAAGAAAATGATTGAGTTAAGAAAGTCTCATAAGGCATTAACATCAGGTTCTTATAAAGCGGTATCAGCAGGAAATGATGGTGTTATGGCATATATAAGGGAGTATGATGGGGAAAAACTTATAGTAATGCATAATCTTTCATCTGAGAGCGTGACTATAAATCTTGAAGAAAAAAATGGTGAGAAAATAGTATTTAGTAATGGTGAGGATAATATGGTCAATGGTGGTGAAGTTACACTGGCACCATATGGAAGTCTGATTATACAGTAATAAGTGGTATAATAGAGCTATTCGTGCTGATATGGCAATCGAAGAAGAATATGAAAGCGGTTATTTCGATGATTATTATGATGAAGATGGTAATTGGTAAAGGAGCAGATCGAATACCATGGTGAAAAATAAATTTCCAAAGAAATTAATAGTTATCATATTAATTTTAGTTATATTGCAAATGGTAATACTTATTGTTTATTTTTCACATTCAACGTATTGGAAATACAATGATTGGTGGATAGTTGGAAATGATATTGATAATGTTGAAAAAAGGTATGGTGAATTTGACTTTGATTATGGTAACCGTAAGGCATATTATATTGGAAGAGATGATGCAATAATAATGCCTTCACATACACCTCAATATTATTGGATGGAACTTGATGATAATGGTATTGTTACTCAAGTATACATAGCAGGTCCAATCGGTGGATAAACCAATTTGCTTATTTAAAAATTAAAGGACTGTAAAAAACAGCCATATCTCGTAAAGTTATGAGATATGGCTGTTTCTTTATTATGGTGAAATTTTAACTATTTTTGCTTTTTCTCAGCCTTTTTTGCATGTCTTTCAGCTTTTTTAGCTTCTGCCTGCTGCATTGCCAGTTTTTCAGCTTTCTTTTCAGCACGTTTTTCTTTTCTGGATTTTTTCTGTTCAGGCAGCGGACCTCTTATACGTTTTGCAGACATTACATAAAGACCGCTGACAGTTGCCTTCACTTCCTGCTTAGGAAGTATTGAATCATAGATTTTTTCATCACATATAAGTGACATAACACGAGGACCGACTTTTACCTTTATAATGGGCAGTTTAGTCCACCGCAGATATTTTGGTGTTTGTTCCGTAACCATTTTGGGAAGACCGGCTTCTGTAAGTTTCATACGCTTTTTGTCAATTACATAAAATGACATTGTTTGTGACTGGGCTTCCATAGTTGCTTTCTGAGATTCTGATTTTTTTTCTGCTTTTCTTCCTAATATATACATTATAACCATTAATGCGGCTATTATTATAAGAACTATCAGAATCACTTTTAATGCTGTACTCATAACATGACTCCTCCTTATAACTCATAGAGTACATTCTATCATTTGAATGAATAAAATACAAGGAAAAAGTTACTATATTACTGTTACATAGTGTGGAAAGGTGAGAAAAAATATGTGTGAAAATATTGCGATAAGGCAGATAGATGAATTAAGTAAACATAAATACAAAGCGGAATATGCAGATATGATGTTGTTTAATCTTTGCTCTAATGATGCAGTTATTTCTGATGATAATGATATAGAGGTTTTTACCGACGGCAGAAAGAAGTTTACAGATATGATATATGAAATGAACAAAGCAGAAAAATATATTCATATACAGTATTACATTATTAAGGATGACAGTTTATTTCATAATATAGAAGAAATTCTGGTAAAGAAAGCAGCACTTGGAGTAGAGGTCAGAGTACTTTTGGATGGTATTGGTGGAAGATATCTGAAACAGTCTTCGATATTAAGAATGAAAAGGAATGGAATAGAGGTAGGCATATTTTATCCATCATGGTTTGGATGTGTTAATATGCGGATAAATCATCGTAATCATAGGAAAGTTGCAGTAATAGACGGAGTGGGATATGTTGGTGGATTTAACATTGGAGAAGAGTATCTTGGATATGATAAGAGGTTTGGTGAGTGGAGAGATACACATTTAAAATTCAGGGGAAGTGCAGTAAAAGAACTTCAAAAATCATTTGCTGAGGACTGGAAAAAAGCTACAGGTAAGGAACTTGATGATAATAAGAAATATTTTGAGGATATTAAAAAAAGTAATGGCGGAAAAATTAAGGTTCAGATAATAAAAAGCGGCTATCCGTCATCTTTTCAGATTATAAGGGACAATTACCTTAAAATAATATATCAGGCGAAAAAAAACATCTATATGCAGTCACCATATTTTGTGCCCGACAGTGCGGTGATGGATGCCATAAAGTCAGCATCATTATCGGGGGTGGAGGTAAAGATTATGGTGCCGGGTACACCTGACCATCCCTGTGTTTTTTGGACTACAGGGTGTTATGTTGGTGAGGTACTGGCGGCAGGTGTTAAGGTGTATAGGTATATGGGAGGATTTTTGCATGCAAAGGGGCTTATGGCTGACGGGAAAATCTGCACATTTGGAACAACAAATGCAGATATAAGAAGTTTCAGCCTTAATTTTGAAATAAATGCACTTATATATGATAAGGATTTTACGATTAAAATGGAAAATATATTTCTTGATGATTTGAATATGTGTGAAGAGGTGAGCGGTTACAGATATAAATGCAGGGGGATTGCACCAAGGATAAAGGGATGGATGTTTAAAATAGGTGCAAAGTTTATGTGATATCAGATAGAAGACATGAGGCACATTGGTATATATGCACAATAAAGAATAAAAATAGTGTACAGATTGTAACAAAATGTATATTTGATATACAAATGCTATTGCTATTTTTATGTAAAAATGCTAATCTAAATTTAAAGCAATAGTTTGGCTTTAGCAGTTAAATGATTTTTAAATTTAAGGAAGGTGGATTATGAAAAGAGGTAGTTTAAGAAGAGTTTTAACATCATTTCTGGCTGTTATTGTATTCTTTTCAAGCGTATTTGTCTCTGATGTGGTAAGTGGTACACAGGAAGTAGCAGCTGAGACAAACAGTAAGAATGCAGTGGGAAATGAAGAAAAGAATACCGAAGATACGCCTGTTCTTGTGGAGGATTCACAGGATTCCAGTGTGTATTACAATTCAAACAGCAGTATTCAGGATTTCAGGGATGAAACAATCTACTTTGTTATGACAACAAGGTTTTATGATGGAGATTCATCTAATAATGTACAATGCTGGGATGCACAGGATAAAAATGCTAATGACCCTCCATGGAGAGGAGATTTTAGAGGACTTATTGACAAGCTGGATTATATAAAAGCTTTAGGATTTACGGCTATATGGATTACACCTGTTGTAGAAAATGCAAGCGGATATGATTATCATGGTTATCATGCAATTAACTTTTCCAAGGTGGATCCGAGATATGAATCTGATGATTGTACATATCAGGATTTAATAGATGCCATCCATGCTAAAGGAATGAAGGTTATACAGGACGTTGTATTTAACCATACGGGCAACTGGGGTGAGGAAAATCTTTACCCGATTGCATCAAAAGATTATTCAGCAGATTTATCGGATTGTGAGAAATCCATGGTAATTAATTATGACTATGCATGGGATGAAGTGGCAAAACTTTTGGAAGGAAAAGACTATGCATCAGCCGTACCGGAAACTCAGTTTCAGACGAGAGTAAGGCTATTAGGTGAGGATGACTATGATAAAGAGAAGATTTATCATCATGACGGTGGACTGAAGTCATGGGAGACATATGATGAACAGGTGAAGAATATTGCAGGAGACTGTATTGATTTAAATACGGAAAATCCTAAGGTATATAAGTATCTGGTGGATGCATACAGCAATTATATAAAAATGGGTGTGGATGCTTTCCGTGTGGACACTGTGAAGCATATATCCAGACTGACATACAACAAAGCTCTTATTGCACCATTAAATGAGGCATATAACGAGGTTCATGGGACAACAGGGGAAGGCAATTTCTTTATGTTCGGAGAGGTCTGTACCCGTGTCCGTGATGTATGGAATCATGACATGCCTTGTATTTCATGTCCTTTCTTTACATGGAAGGAAAGGAAAGACTATGCATGGGATGATTCTGATACACTGGCAGCAGCGGCTACAAACAGGGCATCCGTTGATAAGCATTTTGAAGATAACAGAGGTCTGAATGATGAGCCGACAAGCAATAATGCCAAGTTAAATGGAAATAATTACCATACACCGGATTACAGCAAGGCATCCGGATTAAATGTAATTGATTTCCCGATGCATTGGAATTTTCAGCATGCAAGTGACGCATTCCGGGTTGCAGTTGAGAAGGATCAATATTACAATGATGCCACATTTAATGTAACATATGTTGATTCACATGACTATGCACCGGATGGAGCACCGGAAAACCAGCGATTTGCCGGTTCTACAGAACAGTGGGCAGAGAACCTGAGCCTGATGTTTACATTCAGGGGTATTCCTTGTATTTATTATGGAAGTGAGGTTGAATTCCAGAAAGGAAAACCGATTGATGTAGGAACCACACAACCATTAGCAGAGACAGGAAGGGCATATTTTGGAGATTACATTGAAGGCAGTGTTGATGTAGTGGATTTTGCGAGATATTCAAATGCTACGGGTAAAATGGCAGAGACGCTTAATAATCCGTTGTCATTGCATATCCAGAGACTGAACAGACTGCGTGCGGCAATACCGGCACTTAGAAAAGGCCAGTATTCTACAGAAGGATGCAGCGGCGGAATGTCTTATAAGAGACGTTACACTGATTCTACAACAGACAGCTTTGCACTTATAACCATATCAGGTGATGCAACATTTACTGGAATTCCTAATGGAAAATATACAGATGCCATTACAGGTGATGTACAGAACGTATCAAATGGTTCACTTTCTACAACAGGAGTAAAAGGTCAGGGAGACTTAAGAGTATATGTTCTGGATACAGAACTGACACAGGCGCCGGGAATGATAGACGGATACAGTGATTATATGTCAGGTGGAAAAGATGTAGAGGTAGTAGAGGCAGTTAAACCGACAGGAATATCTTTAGATAAGACATCTGCAAGCCTTGATTTAGGTGAGACAGTTAAATTTACAGCTACAGTAGCACCGGCAGATGCTACTAATAAAACAGTTAAATGGAAATCAAGTGATACATCAGTAGCAGCTGTAAGCGGAAGCGGACAGGTTACAGCTAAAGGTGAAGGTACAGCAACTATATATGCAGCTACAAGTAATGCAGCATCTTTTGATGACAATTCAGGTCTTGTGGCAAAAGCTACAGTAACAGTAAAGGCATCAGGAGTAAGGGTAACATCATTAAGCCTAAGCAAGACTTCTGTTACATTGGATGGAGGAGAGTCAGTAACGATAACGACAACAATACTTCCTCCAAATGCAAGTCCAAAATATGCTGAAATTACATGGACATCAAGCGATACATCAGTGGCAAAAGTCAGCAGTACAGGTGTTATAACAGGTGTTAAACAGGGTAAGGCGACTGTTACGGCAACTACCATGGATGGAGTATCTGCTACGGTGGAGGTAGAAGTAAAAGGTACAGTAATCTATGGAAATGTCATTTATTTTGAAAAACCGTCAGACTGGGGTAATAAAATTAATATGTACATGTGGTCTGATGATCCTAAATGGACAAATGCCGCATGGCCGGGAGTTGCAATGTCTGTTATAGATGAGGAAAAGGGAATATATGGTATTGAGTGGCCGGAAGGCAAGAGCGGTGTTAATGTAATATTTAATGATGGCAGTAATCAGACGGATGATTTGAAGAATGCTACAATGAATGGATATTATAATAAAGATGGTTTGGTAAAGGAAATGCCGACTGTAGAGCAGCCAAGCGATGATCAGACAAAGCCGAGTGATGATCAAACAAAGCCAAGCGATGATCAGACAAAACCAAGTGATGATCAGACAAAACCAAGTGATGATCAGACAAAGCCAAGTGATGATCAGACAAAGCCAAGTGATGATCAGACAAAGCCGAGTGATGATCAGACAAAACCAAGTGATGATCAGACAAAGCCAAGTGATGATCAGACAAAACCAAGTGATGATCAGACAAAACCAAGTGATGATCAGACAAAACCAAGCGATGATCAGACAAAACCAAGCGATGATCAGACAAAGCCAAGTGATGATCAGACAAAGCCGAGTGATGATCAGACAAAGCCAAGTGATGATCAGACAAAGCCAAGTGATGATCAGACAAAACCAAGCGAAAATCCGACTGAACCACCTGTAGTTCCTGTTAAAGATTTAAAGATAAAATCATTTACGGTCAGTGTTGCAAGTGGAATGCTTGAAAAAGGAAAATCAGTAAAATTAAAAGCCACTGCCCAAAATGCACAGGGAACAGCAAAGTACAGATTTACGGTTAAGAGGAACAATACAGTAACAATGATTCAAAATTATTCAACAAGGTCATATGTGAACTGGAAACCTTCAAAATCCGGTAAATATACACTTACGGTATATGTGAAGGATGATTATAGGGTAGTTAAAAAGAGTATTTCGAACTTTACTGTAAATGATACATTGAAGATTTCGAGTTTTAAAGTCAGTGTGGGCAGCAAGAAAGCTTATGTAGGTAAAAAGATTAAATTGTCATCAAAAGCGGCAGGCGGTACAAAGAGTTATATGTATAAGTTCTCATATAAGCTTGGAAATAAAGCTAAGACTATATCGGGATACAGTAAAAAGTCGAGTGTGAACTGGACGCCTAAAAAAGCCGGAACATATCAGTTAAGGGTATATGTAAAAGATACAAAAACCGGAAAAGTTGTAAGTAAGATTATAAAGAAATATGTAGTAAAAAGAAAATAGCACTGTTCAGTAAAAAACAGAATATGTAAGTAAATATAAACTGCTTCCAAAAGTCAGATTTGAAAGTTTGACAGTTGGGAGCAGTTTTTATTCCTCATTGCCTGCTTAAAATGTATTAGTAAATATGCACAGCAAAAATAATAAATAGTATTCAAAGTGCAACAAAATACATATCTGATGTATGAATACTATTGAAATTTTGGGTAAAAAATGCTAATTTAGTATTATGAGCTATTGGCTGATTAGAACAGTTTTATTAATTTTTAAATTAAGGAAGGTGGATTATGAAAAGAAGTAGTTTGCGAAGAGTCTTAACATCAGTTCTGGCTGTTATTGTTTTCTTTTCAAGTGTATTTGTTTCTGATGTGGTAAGTGGTACACAGGAAGCAGCAGCTGAGACAAACAGTAAGAATGCAGTGGAAAATGAAGGAGAGACTACTAAAACGGTTGAAAGTGGAGAAAAGGATAATGAAGATACACCGGTTCTTGTAGAGGATTCACAGGATTCCAGCGTGTATTACAATTCCAACAGCAGTATGCAGGATTTTAGGGATGAAACAATTTACTTTGTTATGATAACAAGGTTCTATGATGGAGATTCATCCAATAATGTACATTGTTGGGATGGACAGGAGATAAATGGTGATGATACTCCATGGAGAGGAGATTTTAAAGGGCTTATTGAGAAACTTGATTATATTAAGGCATTAGGATTTACGGCATTATGGATTACACCTATAGTCAAGAATGCCAGTGGGTATGATTATCATGGTTATCATGCCATTAACTTTAAAGAAGTTGATCCGCGTTATGAGTCAGAAGGTTGTACATATCAGGATTTGATTAATGCTGTCCATGATAAAGGAATGAAGATTATACAGGATGTAGTATTTAACCATACAGGCAATTGGGGTGAAGAAAATCTGTATCCTATGTTTACAAGGGATTATACAAAGAATCAGGCTGATGCTGAAGAATGTATGATTCTTAATGAAGATATGCCGGGGCTTGAGGGATATAATGAAATTACGGCACAGGGAGACAAGTCAAAGGCAACACTTCAGTTCTTACGAAGACTTGAAGTTATAAATACAGACGGAAATACAAATTATGATCCTTATCATATCTACCATCATGAAGGCTGGGTGGCAAGCTCTTTTGAACAGCCTATTGTACAGTATGGACATATTCATTATGCTGACTGTGTAGATTTGGACACTGAGAACCCGACAGTATATCATTATCTGGTGGATGCATACAGCCAATATATAAGAATGGGAGTTGATGCATTTCGTATAGATACCATGAAACATATATCAAGGCTTACATTTAATAAAGCATTTGTATCACAGTTGAATGATGTTTATAATGAAGTACATGGAACTACAGGTGTGGGTAACTTCTTCATGTTTGGTGAGGTATGTACAAGATATAGAGATGTATGGAATGACAATAAGCCTTCCATTTCATGCCCATTCTATACATGGAAAGAAACTAAAGATTATCCATGGGATGATAGTGAGTCTGCTGAGGCAATAGCAACTAATGGAGCTTCAGCAAAACAGCATTATTTAGATAATGCAAGTAATAAGGATTCACAGCCTAAAAGTAAGAATGTATTTTTGGAAGGAAACGATTATCATACTCCTGATTACAGTCAGGCTTCAGGAATGAATGTAATAGATTTTCCTATGCATTGGGCTTTTAGCAATGCAAGGGAAGCTTATCAACAGGCAAGGCAGGAAGACGACTATTATAATGATTCTTCATTCAACATAACATATGTGGATTCGCATGATTATGGACCGGATAGTATGCAAAAAGTCAGATATAATGGTACTACAGAGAATTGGGCAGAAAACCTTAACCTTATGTTTACTTTCAGAGGTATACCTTGTATCTATTATGGCAGTGAAGTAGAATTTAAAAAGGGCTGTCTTATTGATGAGGGAGCAACGATTCCATTGGAAAATTCAGGAAGGGCATATTTCGGAGATTATATTGAAGGCAGTGTCGATGTGGTAGATTTTGCAAGATACACAAATGCTACAGGTAAAATGGCAGAAACACTGAATCATCCATTGTCATTACATATACAGAGATTGAACAGACTGCGTGCTGCAATACCGGCACTTAGAAAAGGTCAGTATTCTACTGAAGGATGTAATGGTGAGTTTGCTTATAAGAGACGTTATACAGATTCTACAACCGATAGTTTTGCACTTATAGCATTATCAAGCAATGCAACATTTTCCGGAATTCCTAATGGAAAATATACAGATGCTATTTCGGGTGATGTACAGAACGTAACAAATGGTTCGCTGTCTACAAAGGAAATGAAGGGACAGGGAGACTTAAGGGTATATGTTCTTGATACAGAATTGACAAAGGCTCCGGGAATGATAGATGGATTCAGTGATTTTATGTCCGGTGGAAAAGAAGTAGTTATAAATGTAGTTAAACCAACAGGAATATCTTTGGATAAAACGTCTGCCAGTCTTGATTTAGGTGAAACAGCTAAATTCACAGCAACGGTAACACCTGCAGATGCTACGAATAAATCGGTTACATGGAAATCAAGTGATACAACAGTAGCAACTGTAGAAGGAAACGGAGAGGTTACAGCAAGAGGTGAAGGTACAGCTACAATATATGCAGCTACAAGTAATGCAACATCTTCAGATTATGATAATAATTCAGGTCTTGTGGCAAAGGCAACAGTAACAGTAAAGGCATCAGGAGTAAGGGTAACATCCTTAAACCTCAGTAAGACTTCTGTTACATTAGATGGAGGAGAAGCAGTAACAATAACAACAACAATACTTCCTCCGAATGCAAGCCCGAAATACACTGTACTCACATGGAAATCAAGTGATACATCAGTGGCAAAAGTTAGCAGTACAGGTGTTATAACAGGTGTTAAAAAAGGTACGGCGACTGTTACAGCCACTACTATGGATGGGGTATCTGCTAAGGTAGAGGTAGAAGTAAAGGGGACCGTAATCTATGGAAATGCCATTTATTTTGAAAAACCGTCAGACTGGGGTAATAAAATTAATATGTACATGTGGTCAAATGATCCTAAATGGGAAAATGCTGCATGGCCCGGAGTTGAAATGTCTCTTATAGATGAAGAAAAAGGAATATATGGTATTGAGTGGCCGGAAGGAAAGAGCGGTGTTAATGTAGTATTTAATGATGGTGGCAGTAATAAGACAAATGATTTAGAGAATGCTAAAATGAACGGGTATTATAATAAAGATGGTTTTGTAAGGGAAGAGCCGACTATAGAGCAACCGAGTGAGGATCCGATGACATCAAGTGAGAATCCGACGACATCAAGCGAGAATCCGACGACATCAAGCGAGAATACGACAACATCAAGAGAGGATATAACGACATCAAGCGAGAATATAACAACATCAGGTGAAGATCCGACGACATCAAGCGAGAATACGACAACATCAAGAGAGGATATAACGACATCAAGCGAAAATACGACAACATCAAGTGAGGATATAACGACATCAAGCGAGAATACAACATCAAGAGAGGATATAACGACATCAAGCGAGAATACAACAACATCAAGAGAGGATATAACGACATCAAGCGAGAATACAACATCAAGAGAGGATATAACGACATCAAGCGAGAATACAACATCAAGTGAGGATATAACGACATCAAGCGAGAATACAACGACATCAAGAGAGGATATAACGACATCAAGCGAGAATACAACGACATCAAGAGAGGATTCGACAACATCAAAAGAAGACCCAACTGAGCCACCTGTAAATCCTGTTAAGGATTTAAAGATAAAATCATTTACGGTCAGTGTTGCAAGTGGAATGCTTGAAAAAGGAAAATCAGTAAAATTAAAAGCATCTGTCCAGAATGCACAGGGAACGGCAAAATACAGATTTACGGTTAAGAGGAATAATACAGCAACAATGATTAAAAATTATTCAACAAGGTCATATGTGAACTGGAAACCTTCAAAATCCGGTAAATATACACTTACGGTATATGTGAAGGATGATTATAGGGTAGTTAAAAAGAGTATTTCAAACTTTACTGTAAATGATAAATTGAAGATTTCGAGTTTTAAAGCCAATGTAGGCAGCAAGAAAGCACGTGTAGGAAAGAAGATTAAGTTGACAGCAAAAGCGGCAGGCGGTACAAAGAAATATATGTATAAGTACTCATATAAGCTTGGAAAGACAGCTAAGACTATATCAGGATACAATAAAAAATCCAGTGTGAACTGGACGCCTAAAAAAGCCGGAACATATGAACTGAGGGTATATGTAAAAGATGCAAAAACCGGTAAAGTTGTAAAGAAGACTATAAAGAAATATGTAGTAAAAGGGAAATAAATATGAACTTCCCCAAAAGTCAGGGAAGTGAAAAAAGCGGAGTGGCATTAAAAGATAGCTTGAGAATGCTTTTTTCCAGTGCGCATATGATAGCGGTTTTCGCACAGGGAGAAATAAAGCTGGAGGGCGAAACAATTTTGGATAATGCCTTGACTGTGGTGCAGCTGATTCAGACCGGAGAAGTGGTGTCAGGAGCACCATTTTCCGCTATTTTTGCAGATGGCGTTATTGGTGGAATGGTAGGGGTGGGATGTCTGGCGAAGAGCGCTTTAACGGTGACTGTGCGTACGCTTGGGATTGAGATTCCAACTTCCGGGCTTCTATCTGATTTTGTGAGCGGAGTATTTTTAAAAGAAGATGAAGATACAGAGAATTCACTGAAAATTGTGCAAAAATATATTGAACAGTATGGGTATTAGGAGAGGAAAATATATGAAAATTAGCAGATGGAAAATGATATGGGGACTAAAGGAAGAGCTATTTAACGTTTTTACGTTTTATTTGGTGATGGCTGCAGGAATTATATTCCTTTCTATAGAGCATTTTAGTAGAAATTCAATTATTTTTGTGAGCGTGGCTGAGGGGACAATGGTTTTCTTATATGTAACAGGCTTATTTGGGTATATAATAGATATTATATTAAAAAATATAGGAGAAACTGGCTGGATTCCGGAGAAAAACATTAAATACGTAAGTGATATTCCGGGCTCTTGCTGGCGTATTTTAGGTTGTGAAATAAAGGTGTTTGAAGAGGGGAAAAAAACTAAAAATTTGAAAGTTTATAAAAAATTAGCGCCCTGGCCGGAAGGTGTCATAAGCCAGTATAAAATCTATTACCTGAGAATTTGTAAGGCGGTAGTTGGCTGGGAAGTGGTAAGGGGTGAGAAAAAGAAAATCAATTTAAGCAGGAAACCGAGAAAGAGTAAGTAGGAGTTGACGATTTAGTGTACCGTATCATTGACTTCTGGTAAAACTGCGTAGGATATTCGCTCGTATGCAAGGTGGATTTTAGATGGCGTAGTGGTGGCGCTTATCATAAGGAGGGACCCGCCTGCTGGAGCGGGCCTTATGATGTACAGTTGGAAAATCCAACGTAGAAGATAGACAGATGGTAAGCAAATTCCAATATATTATCAGATTTGAATACCTGATTTGGGGGAAGTTTTTATCATAAAATATTTTAAACTGCGTCCAGCATTTTCTGAATTTCTTCCTTGCATTTTGAACCAAGAGATTTCTGTTCCTCTTTTGAAAGTTCAGAAGTGTATATAGGTTTTCCGAATTCTATGGTTACATCAGAACTCTTTATTTTAGGAAACTGCTTTTCAAACACTGAAGATGTGTTGGTAAAAGCAACCGGTATAATAGGACATCCGCTTTTTTGTGCCATCTTCATACTGCCTTCTTTGAATGAAGTCATTTTTCCATCTTTTGAGCGTGTACCTTCCGGGAATATGAACATTGATATTCCGGAATTTATTTTATCAATTCCTTTAAGAATGGTTTTAAGTCCCTGTCTTGGATTATCCCTGTCAATAAACACACAGTTTATAAGGTACATCCATATACGCAGGAAAGGAAATTTAATCATTTCCTTTTTGGATACATATCCTGTAGGATATGGAATAACAGAGCCGGATATAACAATGTCAAAATAACTGTTGTGGTTGCCCACATAAAGGACAGGTGTGTCTTTTATAATATTTTCAAAGCCTTTAACCGTTATATGTGTACCTGATATAAAAAGAACTATTTTAAAGGCAATCCGAACTATAAAATAACTTGTTCTATTGCGTATATTCATATTGATTTTTCCGATTATCCATTCAAACAGAAATACCGGAATACTTAGGATAAAAAAAACAATTAGAAATGTCATTACAAGTGTTATACGTAACATATTTACCTCCGTACTTTAAAATTTTTCCTTTTGGGAATATAATCCTACCTTACCAAATTATACATAAAATTTTGCATTATTACAAGCATAACGTATATGCCATGGTTCATATGCATAACCTTTATTATTATTTTTTGGATAACTAAGAATAAAACCAAACTGGTAAGCATATTTATGCAACCACATTCCTTCTTTTGTGTCTGCAAATTCTTCCGTCAGTTCGAAGTCAATATCGGAACAGGATAAATCAATGGCAAGCCCGGTCTGATGTTCACTGTATCCGGGATAGGCAATATATTTTTCAGTGTGTTCCCTGCCTTTTTGTAAAAGACTGTTATTATATATTTCCTGTTGCCTGTGGTATGGGCGGAATGCTGAAATGCCATATAATTTAATTCCGTCTTCAAGTGCGGCAAGGTGCATGATTTCCAATGGCTTATTGGCTATAGCACATATACACCTTTTTAAATCATACATATCTGCCCTAAATGGTATGCTGCAAAGAACAAGGTCTGCGGGATAGTACGCAGGAGGAAGAGGATGGTTTTTGTCAACTAAATAATGAGGACAATACATTTATTGTACTCCATATACAGTATTACAAATAGATTATGCAATATATATAGATTGGTGAATGATTTTTTATAGATTATTTACTATTGACAAATATTCTATTATTATGTAACATAACACTGTTATTTTAATAACAGTGTTATTTTGCGTACGGAGGGAAAGACTTTGAAGAATGATAAAGAGACAAGAGAAAGACTTTTAATCAGTGCGAAACAGGAGTTTTTGGAAAATGGGTATATGCGGGCATCTTTGCGGAACATATGTAAAAATGCAGGCGTCACAACAGGAGCATTATACTTTTTCTTTCAGGATAAAGAAGATTTATTTGCAAGTCTTGTGCAGGAACCATTAGATAAGGTATATAAGAGCATGAACCAACACTATCAGGAGGAAAAGGGACAGGGAGTGAAAATACTTGGAAATATTGAAGATTTTCGGAATGATATATTGGAGGCAAAACAGATTATTAATTTTATGTACCGGTATTATGATGAGTTTCAACTTCTTATAGTGAAATCACAAGGTTCACGCTTTGAAAATTGTGTGGATTGGTTTGTGGAAATATCAGAAAAGCACTATCGGGGACTTGCAGATGAAATATCAGAACAGATGAATTTGGAAAGGCTGGATGATTACTTAATTCATTGGCTTTCTCATATGCAGATAGATATGTTTGTTTATTTGCTTACCCATGAAAGGTCTGTGGAAAATGCACAGAAGTATATTGAGCCTATTATGAAGTACATTTTATCAGGGTGGATGGGATTGTTTTCAAATAAGTAGCCCAAAAGATATATTATACTGCTGTGGGTCATAAAGCTGGTTGTGGCAGAGAAATATACCATAAAGATAACAGTGTTATGTACTAGGAAATATTATTAATTAAAGGAGGATGACATGATGTACCTCGAAGTAAAGGACATGAAAAAAAGCTATGGAAAAGCAGGAAGTTATATAGAGGTGCTTAAGGGAATTTCAACTGGTTTGAAACAGGGACAGATGTGTGTCATACAGGGAACCAGCGGTTCCGGAAAGTCTACATTTCTGAATTGTATAGGAGGGCTGGATACATTGGATTCCGGTTCTATAAAGGTGGATGGAAAAGAGATTGCAGGATTGAAGCAGGAGGAACTTTCAGAGTATCGGAGAGAGAATCTTGGATTTATTTTTCAATTTTACAATTTGGTGCCGAATCTGACTGTCATGGAAAATATTCAGGTATGTGAGTATCTTTCAAAACAGCCGCTGGATATGGAAGAACTTTTGGAAACGTTAGGATTAAAGGAACATCAGAATAAATTTCCAGCACAGCTTTCAGGAGGGCAGCAGCAGCGGTGTGCCATTGCCAGGGCACTGATTAAAAATCCTAAGCTTTTGCTTCTGGATGAGCCAACGGGAGCATTAGACTCTAAAACCTCAAGGGATATATTGATTTTATTGGAGAAAATTAATGAAAAATATGGAACTACAATGCTTTTGGTGACTCACAATAATTCTATTAAAAATATGGTACATAAAGTGATTATTATTAAAGACGGGGAGATTAGTAAGGAGTATGAAAATGCAGACAGGATTCCGGCAGCAGAATTGGAGGATTTGTAATGCAGAGAATATTAAGAAAAAGAATATTTAGGGATTTGAAGGAAAATTTTCTGCGTTATCTGGCATTAGGGATTCTGATTATTTTGGGAATGTATATTGTAATCAGTCTGGTAGCTGCGGCAGAGACTATCATAAAAGGGACACAGAAATCAGCAGAGGCTCATAAGATAGAAGACGGGCAATTTTGTGTAGTTGAGCCGTTATCTGATAAAGAGGAAACAGCACTGAAGGAAACGGGAATTACTCTGGAAAAAATGTTTTACTTAGATTTTTTACAGGAGGATGGAAGTACCGTCAGAGTATACAAAAACAGAGAGAAAGTGAATCTTCTTGTGTTAGATGAGGGACATTTAGCGGAAAATGCAAAAGAACTTGTTTTGGAAAAACGTTATGCAGAAGAGCATAAGTTAAAGCCAGGAGATAGTATTATGATATCAGGAACAGACTTTGAGGTTGTCGGAGTGGGTTCCGTACCGGATTATGAAGCACCGCTAAAGAAGTTTTCGGATAGTGCAGTAGACAGTGGCAGTTTTGGAATTGTTTTCGTGGAAGAGGGGGCGTATGAAAACTTAAAAGCAGGGAATGAGGGAAAGCAGTCAGAAAGCTATTATTATTCCTATTTGTTGAATGATAAGATTACGGATGATGAACTTAAAGATCTAATTGATACTAATATACTGGCTATGTTTTTAAAATCAGGGGACAATCCGAGAATCGGGGCGGCAGGAGACGATCAGATTATCACTAAGCTGTGTGGGCTGATAGCAGGTGTCATTGTTATGATTTTGTTTACATATGTCATATCAGTCTTTGTGATTCATGGAATTGAAAAGGAGTGTAGTGTAATCGGAACGTTATATGCGTTAGGAGTGAGAAGAAGGGATCTTATCTGCCATTATTTAATGCTTCCGGTACTGATGACATCTTTTGGAGCTGTTATTGGTACAATGCTTGGATTCTCTGAATATGGGGTTTCGATGCAGATGAGGGAGTGCTATCAATATTTTTCAATACCGGTATCTGACATTATCAAGCCGGCATATCTGTTGGTCTATAGTATTGTGATGCCGCCTGTGGTAGCAGCCTTGGTAAATTATTTTGTGATTCGAAAGCATTTGTCAAGAACTGCACTCAGCATGATTCGGAATGAGCAGAAGCAGAGCTTTAGGGATAGCATGAATTTGGGAAATTTAGGATTTGTAAAACGTTTTCAGATTCGTCAGATGCTTAGGGAAGTAAGAACAGGATTTACAGTAGTATTTGGGATGTTTATTTGTTTGTTAATTCTGATGCTTGGCATTAACTGTGCCGTTCTGCTGATACATTTAAGTGATGAAACAAAGCAAGACACCAGATTTGAGTATATGTATACTTACAAGTATAATGATAAAGAAGTTCCTAAGGGCGGAACAGAAGCTTTTGCATATTCCATGAAACGGGAAATGTATGGATATAATCTGGAAGTGACATTGCTTGGAATTACAGAGGATACCCCATATTTTGATGTAAAGGCGGAAAAAGGAGAAAATAAGGTGGTGCTTGCTTCGGCAACAGCACAGAAATATCAGCTTGAGGTGGGGGATGAAATTATTCTGACAGATGAGGAGAAAGACTGTGATTATACGTTTCGTATTACGGATATAACACAGTATGCTTCCGGTCTGTATGTATTTATGGATATTGACAGTATGTGCAGCCTGCTCGGAAAAGATAAAGGTTATTACAATGTAGTATTTTCAGATAATGAGCTGGATATTTCTCCCGAACAATTATATGCAATTACTACAAGAGATGAGATTATCCGTGCATCCGATATATTTGTGGATAAGATGCAGGCAATGGTTATTATGCTGTGTACGGCAGCAGTATTTATATTCTGTGTGGTTATGTATTTAATGATGAAGGTTATGATTGACCGTTCTGCATTTGGTATTTCTCTAATGAAAATTTTTGGTTACAGAACGAAGGAAATACGCAAACTGTATCTGAATGGGAATCTGTTCATTGTGGCTGCCGGTGCACTGGTCAGTATTCCATTGGCGAAATTAACCATAGATGCAATATATCCGCTTCTTATATCTAATGTAGCCTGTGGTATGAATCTGACATTTAGTCTGTGGCTATATGTGGGAATCTTTGTGGCGGTTGTTTTGTTGTATTTTATCATTAATCCGATGATAATACATAGGGTGAAGAATATTGTTCCTGCTGAGGTTTTGAAAAACAGGGAGTGAGTTTGAAGTATATGGATTAATAGGTCTTATTCATGGTTTGTAAATACAGATAAGCAATACAAAACTAAAATTTTGTTAAAAATATATCTGTTAAATTGCCTAAGCCATATTTTGAAATAAGACCTTTTAATCCATCTTTGATTTCTTCCCTGCTGAAATTATTTTCCCTAAGAAAATCATCTGTTTTATCATTGAGATAGGAATAAAATAATAATGCTGTTTTTAAAGTTTCCATATCTTTATCAGAAACTAACTCATATATTTTATTTTCAGCTTCATTTATATTTCCATTATCAACTAAATCTATTAGATAATCTAAATTTTCTCTTTGTTCTATTTTGGTTAATAATTCTTCTGTTGGTGTATCTGTATCAACATTAAATAGTAATTTTAAAATAGTTCTTATCATTTCCTTGATAACACGCATAATATAATCTTGTTCAAACAAAAAATCATCTCCATTTTGTATTTTGATTTTATAATGAGATTAGTATATCACTGACACTTACTCAATTCAATTAAATCTTGCTTATACAACTTAAGAAAGTTTGAATTTGTACCATGTATATAGTATACTTTTTGTTATCGCATAAATAAAGAGATGATAATTCCGATTTTAATAGACGGGAGGTAACGTAATTTTGGCAGAGTTAGTATTTATTGAGGGGGTTTCGGGAGTAGGAAAATCAACAATGGTGCATATGCTGTCAGAGCTGTGCGAAAATAAATTCTGCTATAAGCCGAATCGACTGGTTCCGATAAATGAATATACTTCTGTATATAAAGAAGTTTGGAGTAATTATGCATCTGCTTTAGACGAAACATATGATTTTATTATTTTTGATGGTTCACTGCTTCATCATCCTATTAACGATATGATGAGAAATTATAAAATTATTGGGGAACAGGCAATTTCACATGTTACTGCTCTGCTTTGTTCGTTGGGTTTGGTAAAAAGACATATTTTTTATTTGAAAACAGATGATATAAGCAGACAGTTAAAGAAAGCACATTGTAATCGTGGACAAAGTGTTCCGACGGATAATCAGATTAAGTTTTGGGAAATGCGATATAAAAATGATTTGATTGTACTTAACAATATGCAGGAGGACTATAATATATATGATATTTCTTATGGATATTACGATTTGGTAAGAAAACAGATAGTGGATGATTTGATACAAAAATCTTTATTGAAATCAATATTTTGCGAAAAGCAGGTAAAGTTTAAGTATATGGTTTGAAGGTGTAATATATAAATGGTATACTGTTTTATTAATATATGGTAGGATTAGTTGATAGTTTTGCCAAAACATTCTGTTGTTATGGAGGGGGTGAGTATGAAATGGTATTATTAGAATGTTTTAGAATGATACATGAGAACTGTGATAATATTTTATCATACCAATAATTAAAGAGAGGATGAAGTAAAATGAAAAATTTAAAAAGGGTTTTTGTTCTATTATTAACAGCAGCATTTTTATTAAACTATACTAATGCATATGCGAACACGGAAAATAGTTTATATGAGGATTATATACCGGAAGAAGCATATAATTATGCCAAAGAAAACTATAGAAACGGGTTAGGTGTAATATTAGATAATGTGGATTTATATGGTATCAGTGGCAAAGTGGATGATTTTCAGCTATGTGACCCTTATATAGTATATGATGTAGAAAAAGAGGTTCAGGAACCGTTGTATTACTTTCCTATAAAAAATAGTCAGGAAAAGATTGTTTTAGTTATGGCAATATTCTTAACAGAAAATGGATGGTCGGATTCTATAAGTGGATGTATGGCAGACGAACTGAATGATAAGAGGTATTTGGAAGAAGAATGTCTTATTTATGGAGATTCGGATGAAATCTGCGTTGAAAATGAAGAGAATCAGCCTGATATTGAAAAAGTAGATGGGGCAGAAATACAAAAATTCACAAAAAAAGAATTCAGAAATAAAAAGAAAGAATTTAAAAAGAAGTATAAGGTGGATTTTAATGTTAAACTAACAGAAAGTAATGATGAGGATAGCATGGTACAGTCAGGTTTTATAATTTCCACAGGAACAAATATACTAATTGATTCAAAAGATTATGCTGAAAATCAGAAGATAAAAGGTAAACAAAAATATATATGTTGGGCAGCATCAGTGGCAACAATATATAATTATGTAAAAGATAAACATATCACTGCTAAAAATGTATGTGACAATATAGGACATAGTTATGCAGAAGGAACATATAAAACAGTTTTAAGAGCATTTGAGGAACATGAACTAGATTATGTAAAGGTTGATTCTACATTGGATTATGACAGGATAAGGAGTAATTTGAAAGGGAGAAAACCTATCAGTATGTGGACAAGAGCATCTAATAATAACAGTCATTTGGTTACTCTGGTAGGTATAGATTTGGGAGAACGAAATCAGCCGAGGATTACAATCTGGAATTCAGCAACAGAACAATATGAGTGCATGGCATATCTGGGAGATGATACTGCTTATGGAATGGGTTCAAGTACATATTATTGGCAACATTCATACTGTTTTTATTATAAGTAGGGGGATTGTGATATTATGAAGAAAAAAATAATAACTGCATCAATGGTTGTATGCATTTTACTTATAGTAGCATGTTGTTATGTCTGGAAAAAAGAGCAAGCTAATAAAGAATTAGATTTTACAAAAATAGACAGGCTTTCATTGTGGGTTGGAAATGATGAGTTATTTACGGAAAACAAAGCTTTGATTAAAAAAATGTTTCCAAAGGACTCTACATATATTAAAACAAAGGATGATATACCGGAATTTGCAGGTGGAATGTGTTTCAATGCGTATGATGGTAAAAAACTTTTATTTGAAGCCAATCCTATTGGTGCTGAGCTTGAAGAACAGTATATGTATATAAATGGTGAGCTATATAAAGTTGAAAATCCACCGGATTATGATGAGATATGTGATTTGATACAGAAAGAAAACAAAGATTAACCGTCTTGACACAAATTTCTAATGCGGTTATAATAAAAAAGATTAAATAAAGAAGCAAAAGCTTAGATGGAGACAGTAGTGTATATTTGAAACGTTGCAGAGAGTCCCGTTGCTGGAAAGGGATACAAGTAGAATATATATGAATATCACTCCGGAGCTGCAGTCTGAACGGTACAGTACAATGCAATACAGTACAATACAGTACAGTACAATGCAGTACAATGCAGTACAATGCAGTACAGTACAATACCAGTAAGAACTGCCGGATTTCCACCGTTAAAGGGAAGACATATGCGTTGCTTATGATTTTTAATGCAGCAAGTATTGTAACAGGTGGTATAGCGAATATTAAAAGTCTTCGTCCTTTTACAGGATGGAGACTTATTTTTTTAAAGGAGGAAAATGCAGTGTACGAAAAAGTATCCACAAATCTTAACTTTGTAGAAAGAGAGAAGAACACTGAAAAGTTTTGGAAAGAAAATGATATTTTCAAAAAAAGTATGGAAAACAGAAAGGAAGGACCAACATATACATTTTATGACGGACCTCCTACGGCAAATGGTAAGCCACATATAGGTCATGTGCTTACAAGAGTAATAAAGGATATGATACCGAGATACAAAACCATGAAAGGCTATATGGTTCCAAGAAAAGCAGGATGGGACACGCATGGTCTTCCGGTAGAGTTAGAGGTTGAAAAGCTGCTGGGGCTTGATGGCAAAGAGCAGATAGAAGGATATGGACTGGATCCGTTTATATCAAAGTGCAAGGAAAGTGTATGGAAATATAAAGGTATGTGGGAAGATTTCTCAGGAACCGTTGGATTCTGGGCAGATATGGATAATCCTTATGTCACATACAATGATGATTTTATTGAGTCAGAATGGTGGGCTTTAAAAGAAATATGGGATAAGGAGCTTTTGTATAAAGGATTTAAGATTGTGCCATATTGCCCAAGGTGTGGTACGCCTCTGTCTTCACATGAGGTGGCACAGGGATATAAGCTGGTAAAAGAGCGTTCTGCAATAGCCAGATTTAAAGTTGCAGGAGAGGATGCATATTTTCTCGTATGGACCACTACACCGTGGACACTGCCTTCAAACGTGGCATTATGTATGAATCCTGACGAAACATATGTGAAAGTAAAAGCAGTGGACGGATACACATACTATCTGGCAGAAGCACTTGCGGACAGTGTATTATCAGGGCTTGCAGAAGAAGGACAGAAAGCATATGAGGTACTTGAAACTTATAAGGGAAAAGACCTTGAATATAAGGAATATGAGCCTTTATTTGACTGTGCAGGAGATATCTGCAAAAAGCAGAATAAGAAGGCATTCTATGTAACTTGTGACAGTTATGTTACTATGACAGACGGTACGGGTATTGTTCATATTGCACCTGCATTTGGTGAGGATGATGCCAAAGTCGGACGTAATTATGACCTTCCGTTCGTACAGCTTGTTAATGAAAAGGGAGAAATGGCGGAAGAGACTTCTTATGCAGGAATGTTCGTAAAGAAAGCTGACCCTGAAATATTAAAGGATTTGGATGCAAAAGGACTTCTGTTTGATGCACCTAAGTTCGAACATGACTATCCTTACTGCTGGAGATGTGATACTCCGCTTATCTATTATGCAAGAGAGTCATGGTTCGTAAAAATGACAGCAGTAAAGGACAGGCTGATTGCAAATAATAATACAGTAAACTGGATTCCTGATTCCATAGGTAAGGGACGTTTTGGAAACTGGCTGGAGAACATTCAGGACTGGGGTGTGTCACGTAACCGTTACTGGGGTACACCGTTAAATGTATGGCAGTGTGAGTGTGGTCATATGCATGCTATCGGAAGCCGTAAAGAGCTTGCAGATATGAGCGGTAATCAGGATGCATTGACAGTGGAACTTCACAGACCTTATATAGATGAGATTACCATAAAATGTCCTGAATGTGGTGGTACAATGCACAGAGTTCCGGAGGTGCTTGACTGCTGGTTTGATTCAGGTGCAATGCCATTTGCACAGCATCATTATCCGTTTGAAAATAAGGAATTATTTGAGCAGCAGTTCCCGGCAGATTTTATATCAGAGGCAGTAGACCAGACAAGAGGATGGTTCTATACGCTTATGGCAGAGTCCACATTGCTTTTTGATAAAGCACCTTACAAAAATGTTATTGTTCTCGGACACGTACAGGATGAAAACGGTCAGAAAATGAGTAAATCAAAAGGAAATGCGGTAGACCCGTTTGATGCATTAGAGACTCATGGTGCAGATGCAATAAGATGGTATTTCTATACCAACAGTGCCCCATGGCTGCCAAACAGGTTCCATGATAAGGCGGTTACGGAAGGACAGCGTAAGTTCATGGGAACATTGTGGAACACATATGCATTTTATGTTCTGTATGCAAATATTGATGAATTTAATCCTATGGATTACAACCTTGAATATGATAAATTAAGTGTAATGGATAAATGGCTTTTGTCAAAATTAAATACAGTTGTAAAAACGGTAGATAATAATCTGGATAATTACAGAATTCCTGAAGCTGCAAGGGCATTGCAGGATTTCGTGGATGAAATGAGCAACTGGTATGTACGCCGCTCCAGAGAGCGTTTCTGGGCAAAGGGAATGGAACAGGATAAAATAAATGCATATATGACACTTTATACTGCACTTGTAACAATAAGCAAGGCGGCAGCACCGATGATTCCTTTTATGACTGAGGACATTTATCAGAATCTTGTAAGAAGTGTGGATAAGAATGCACCGGAAAGCATACATCTGTGTGATTTCCCTGAAGTAAATGAGACATTTATAGACAAAAAATTAGAAGATGATATGGAAGACCTTCTGGAAGTGGTAGTAATGGGAAGGGCATGCAGAAATGCATCTAATATAAAGAACAGACAGCCTATAGGTACAATGTATGTTAAAGCAGACTTTGAATTATCAGAATTCTTTGTAAATATTATTGCAGATGAACTTAATGTTAAAAATGTGGTATTTACAGATGATGTAAGAGAATTTTCATCATATAGCTTTAAGCCGCAGTTAAAGACTGTAGGACCAAAGTTTGGCAAACAGCTTGGCGAAATCAGGGCGGCACTTCAGTCACTTGACGGAAATGCGGCAATGGATGAGGTAAATGCATCAGGTGCATTAAAGCTTTCACTTCCGAGCGGTGAAGTCGTACTGGAAAAAGATGATTTGCTTATTGACATTGCACAGACAGAAGGATATGTATCTGAATGTGACAATAAGATTACGGTTGTACTTGATACAAATCTTACACCTGAGCTTTTGGAGGAAGGTTTTGTAAGAGAGATTATCAGCAAGGTTCAGACTATGAGAAAAGAAGCCGGATTTGAAGTTATGGATAAGATTACCGTATATGCAAAGGATAATGAAAAGGTAATAGAAGTCCTTAATAAAAATGCGGAGGAAATAAAGTCAGAAGTACTTGCTACAGACATTGTTACAGGTTCCGTTGACGGATATGAGAAGGAATGGAATATAAATGGTGAGGATGTAACAATGGGAGTTAAGAAGAATTAGAGGATAACTATTAAAACAGAGCTATACTAATTACAAGAGTCAACAATTGCCGGATTTATGGCGAATGTTGGCTCTGTTTATATTAAGTTAAAAATATTTTTATTTTAGATAGAAAAAATCGTTGGACTGTAGTACACTAGGAATGAGTATGGTTTGCACATTTTAAGGAGGAAGTCTTGATGAATCCGATGATAAAATATAGAGGTGGAAAATCGAAAGAGATTGTACATTTTATTAATAATATGCCAAAAGATTATTCGAGATATATAGAGCCTTTTTTGGGTGGGGGTGCATTGTATTTCTACCTTCAGCCGGAAAAAGCCATAATAAATGATATTAATTGCAAATTATATGTTTTTTATAAAGAAATGCAAGAGAAATATCCTGAGGCAAGAATCCAATTTGACAGACTGCAAAAAGAGTATGAGGAAAACCAAAAGACTTATGAAGAATTAAAAGCAAAAAATCCCAATGAACGTGTGGAAAATAAAAATGAGGCATTGTATTATTTGATGAGAGATGCTTTTAACCATAAAATAGATACAGATTATTTGGAGTCTGTTGTGTATTTTTTTATTAATAAAACAGCATATTCAGGAATGATAAGATATAATTCAAATGGTGAATATAATGTTCCGTTTGGCAGGTATAAGAATTTTAATACTAAACTTATAACGGATGAACATTTTAAACTTTTACAGAAAACTGAGATTTACAATTATGATTATTCTAAAATTTTTGAGATGGCAAAAGATGATGATTTTATTTTTTTAGATCCCCCATATGATTGTGTATTTAGTGATTATGGAAATAAAAGTTACAAAGATGGATTTGGAGAAGAAGAGCATAGAAGATTAGCTAATGATTTTAAAAATCTTTCATGTAAAGCATTATTGGTAATTGGTAAAACTTCTTTAACAAAAGAATTGTATGGTAAATATATTGTTGAAGAATATGATAAATCGTATGCCGTTAATATAAGAAATAGATTTAAGGCAGATGCAAAACACATTGTTGTAACAAACTATTAGATATTGGAGGAGTTAAATGGCTTATTTGAGAAGAGGGACTTTATTTTTTACGACATCACCCAGAACACCGTTAAAGATGATTCCTGAAATAGAAGTACTTGAAAAATATTTTGAAGGTACAGTATGGAATCCGGATACGCAGGTAGAATTTATAAAAAAATTAGCAGAAGGAAAGGATTTTCAGGGGAAGGGTTCTGCAAAGGATATGGCACTTAGTGCAAGAGACCGTATTACTCGTGCACCAAAAGCTTTAGGATTTGTAGATTTAAAACCAACAATAAGGTTGACAGAGCCGGGAAAACAGCTAATTAGTGGAAAAAGAACAGAAGAAGTTTTGTTAAGACAGTTATTGAAATTTCAGTTACCTTCTCCTTATCATAAAGAACCTAAAAAATTTGAGGGAATATTTGAAGTAAAGCCATATTTAGAAATATTCAGATTGATTTATGAATTGGGAACATTAAGTTTTGATGAATTAATGATATTTGGTATGCAGTTGACACATTATTTAAAATTTGATGAAATTGTAGCTGAAATCAAACAGTTTAGAAGAATGAAAGCATACGCAAAATCAAGTTACAAAGTGTTTAGAGGTGAATATTTACATAAAGAAATAGAAAAGATATTTAAAGATGATATAAATAAGGGTAATACACAAACAAGAGAATCTAAAGATAAGTCATTAGATAATTTTGTAAGAACTAAATCAAGAAATTTACGTGATTACACAGATGCATGTTTTAGATATTTACGTGCAACAGGTATGGTTGAAATATCTCAGAGAGGGCATTCTCTTTCAATAATGCCTGAAAAGAAAAAAGAGGTTAGATTCTTTTTAAATAGTGTGGATAGAAAACCCATATTTATAAATGATGAAGAAAAATATAAAGAGTATTTATTTGATGCATCTCTGCCTGTATTGTATTCTGATGATAGGATTCGATTACTTGAACAGGTTTCAGAGAATATAAAATCATCGGAAGATTTATCTAAAAACACAACAGAACAGTTGAAAGATAAGTTAGATGAGGCTATCCAAAATAGAAAAGCAGCAATTCTTGAACAACAGGTGAGAGACTTAAAGGAATATAAAGAGTATAATGATGTAATATCAACATTTGAAGATATTAAATCTAATTCATTATATGATGCACCACTAATATTGGAATGGAATACATGGCGGGCTATGACTATGCTTGATGGTGGTGATATAAAAGCAAATTTAAAAAGAGACGATAAAGGTCAGCCAATGTCAACCGCACAGGGGAATATGGCAGACATTATTTGTGATTATGGTGATTTTGGGTTGGCAGTAGAAGTGACGATGCAGTCTGGACAAAAGCAATATGAGATGGAAGGTGAATCGGTTTCAAGGCATCTTGCTAAATTGAAGAAAGAAACAGGAAAAGATGCATATTGTTTGTTTATTGCTCCAAAGATTAATGAATCTTGTATTGCATATTTTTATTCTTTACATAAAATGAATATTGCATTCTATGGTGGGCAATCAGTAATAGTGCCTCTGGAATTGGATGTATTTATTAATATGGTTGAACAATCCTATAGAGCTGGTTATGTTCCTGATGCAGAACAGGTAAAAGAAATATTTGAATATTCATTGGAACAAGCGGAAGCAGCAAAGGATGAAAATGAATGGTATGCCAAGATTAAAGATAAAGTTTTGAATTGGTTATAAAAATATTCCAGTGGACAGCAATCAGAATAGAATTGTTTGCGTAGATATTTGCGTGGGAGGTATTCAGATGGGTGATAAAATTGTATATTCATATATTGATGAAATAGGAAAGCGGTTAGGTGAGCCGGGAATATATGGTGCAGCATCTTTAATGGTGGGTGCCGGGTTTTCAAAAAATGCAGATTGTCTTGGTGATAAGAAGAATACACCACCGGATTGGACACAACTTTCAGAAGCTATGTACGAGGAACTATATCCTTTTGAAAAACAAAATGAAAAAAGAAGATGGGAAGAGTGTTCTGGTAAAAATGTTTTGACATTAGCACAAAAATATGAGGTGACCTTTGATAGACAAGCACTAAATAGCTTAATAGAAAGAAGCATTTCTGATAAGAGTTATGTACCCGGAGATTTACATAGAAATTTGTTGGAATTAAACTGGAATGATATATTTACGACTAATTATGATACTCTTTTGGAAAGAGCCATAGAACAAGTAGCAACCAGAAAAAATTATAAAATTGTATATTCACAAGATGATCTTCCGGGAAGTGTAAGACCAAGATTAGTAAAATTACATGGAAGTATTGAGCATTCAAGTAATTACATTATTACAGAGGAAGATTATAGAACTTATCCTGATAAATATGCTCCTTTCGTAAATACAGTTCAGCAATCTATGCTGGAAACCAGATTATGTTTAATAGGGTTTTCAGGTTCAGATCCTAATTTTTTGAGTTGGTTAGGCTGGTTAAGAGATAATATGGGTGAGAATTGTCCATCCATATATCTTTGTGGAGTGTTTGATAATCTTGGTACAGCCGAGAGAAAAATGCTAGAGCAACGCCATATTACTATTGTGGATTTATCAGTTTTAGTTGATGATAAAGAAAAGAATAGACACTATAATGCTATAAAGAAGTTTATAGAGTTATTAAAAGAAAAAAGTGAAAAGAAAAAGGAAACTATTCTAAAAGAAAAGCCATATAGTGATGTGAATATTTTTGTTAAAAAAGAAAAATTAGATATTGAAAAATATGTAAAAGATATGATGAAAGTCATGAATCGTTTGACTGAAAAGTTAGATGATTATATTTGTCTTCCTCTAAATGAGACTGGTAATATTGGGGAGTATATAGAATCACAGTTGAGATTTGTGTTGAATCAAAATAGTTTTGATAAAAAAAATGAACTGATTAATTATTTTTGTGCTATTTTAAAAAAATGCAATTATCCATTATATGATGATTTTGCAGAAAAGTTACGAGTGATTGTTGATGATACGAATTTTGAAGTTAATATTAAGAATGATATAATTATGTGTTTACTACAGAAGTATAGATTAGATGGAAAGTTTGATGACTATTTAAAAGTAAAAAAAGTTGTTGATAACATTGAGTTTGATACTATCGGGACAAAAAATGAGTATTGGATAGAATGTGTAAAGTTTTATATGTGCACTTTAAATATTAATGAAGCATATAAGTGTTTGGAGAAAATTGAAATATCGAACTATGATGAGTTTGCATTAAAAAAAGCAAGTTTACTATGTCAATTAGATAGAAAAGATGAAGCTAAAGAGATTATTACAAGTACTGTGGCATTTGTTTCTCAGCAAAAGTATTCAGAAAATAAAAATGCCTCTATTATAGGATATGCAAATTTGGTAGCGAGATCTGCTTGGACTAAATTTGACGGACAAGAATTATTTTCAGATTCATTATATGAAGATAATATATTTAATTGCAGAAAAATTGTTATTAATTCAAAAGATTCTATAATAGAGACTATTTTTGAAAATCAACGCCCTCAAAATCGTAAAATTAGTTCTTTTAACCCTAATTCTTATACGATAAGTTATACTATGGGAAGTACTAATGAAGGTAAAAAAATGGAAGCAAGTTTTAAATATTTGTTGTTACAGGATTTATTATGTTTAAGAATATATAGAGATCATAAAAATGCAACAGAAACAGCAATTAAATCTGTTGATAATACAAGTGAATCCCCATTGTGGAGATGGTATATAATATTAAAAATTAATGATGATAATATATATAATTTGTATTTTACAAGAGAGAGAATTTATGATACAGAATTATCATTTGTTGAAAGGTTTTTTGATGAGATAATTTGTATTTTGGAAGAATGTATAGGAGAAACAAAAAATAATGTGAAGCTATTTGTAGATTGTAAGACATTAACAGATATAGCATCAAAAATGACTATAGTTTTGGATGAAGATAGAATCGTGAAGCTAATTAACAAATTGATACAAATTGATGCAACATTTAAAGACGAGCATAAAAAAGCTTCATTAATAAAAAGCTCATTAAATATTATATATTATAGTTTTAATAGTAAAGTATTTAAAAAGTGTATTAATTTTATTCTTGATAACAAGCTGATTGACTATAGTTTTATAAGTTATTTTGATGATAATGAATGTATTGTGGTAGAAGATGTGGAGCAACAGTTTGAAAAGAGACTTTTTGAATCTATAGCTGAAGAATTAGATTCTGAAGACTTACAAATTAGAGATACTGGTGTTATTAAATATAAATTGTTTGAGAAGCAAATTATTAGTAGTGATTATAAGAAAGAAATAGTGGGTAAGTTATGGAGCCATACAGATGAATTTGGATTACCTATAAATAATACATATCTGCCAATAGCTTGGAAGAATGATACTATGCATAACGCTGAACAAAAAATTATTGATTATCTTTTGAAACCTCAAATATCCAGAAACTTTAATTCGGGTATTATATATGGAGATAATCTTGCAGATGGTCAGGTATGGGGATATTATAATGTATTGTATCAGATGATTATATATAAGAAAAATAATATATTTTCAAAGGAGCAGCTATGTGAACTAATAGAATATTTTGGTAAATACGTGGAAAATGAAAAGAACATAATTGAAAATAGATATGATATTTTTGGTAAAGCTTCTGAAGTAAGAAAACGATTTTGCATGATTAATGATATTATTTTGTTATTATGTGTTTGTGCAAAGGTGTCTAAAGTATTTAATAAAGAGTTAGGTGATAAAATTAAATATTACATTGAACAGATGGATAGCATAGAAGTAGATACGGAAAATATAAAAATAATTTTATCAGATATTGAAGTAAAGAGTGCGTTTATGATTTTTGAAAAAAAGATTATGTATGTAGATGAAGAAGACATATCATCTGCATTTACAATGCTATTTGGAATTATTCAGATTTCTCAAAGTCAAGGAAATGAAGCTGTAATAGACCAATTGATTTTAAGATTTGTAGAAAAAATTCCATATTTTGAAATTGGTATTGGAAAAAGGGTAGTATTAGATCTTCATAATATGTTGAAAAGAGAAGTTTTTCTAAAGGATGAAAATAAAGAACAAGTAGTGAATGTGCTCAATACTTGTTTTGACATTTATAATAATGCTAAGGAAGAACATGGGAAAGATGGATTAGATGGAATGTTTAACGTTTCTAATTTATCAAAGACTTATTACAAATTTTTAAAGGAATCTGATTCTGAAATTGGTGGAGATTTTGAAAATTTGATAGCTAAGTTTAAAAACTGTAAGTTGAATGAAATAAAAAATCATTGGTCGTAATGGTGGGAAACTTCTCTGTGCATTTAAGGGTAAAATACCATTGATTCGAATTAGATATGCAGTTGATAATAGTAGATGAATAAAATATTCTATGAGAATCATATGGCTGAAGGATGTGTTATTGTAGTATTTGGAGATTTTTAGTGATAGTAATAAAATTGTTGTCATACCGTCAAAATCTAGGTAGTGTATTTGATTTTGTGTCTATGGCTTTTTACCTTATTCTGGATGCTGGGTGTGGGCAGAGCCCACAAAGCCCCATAAATACTAGGGATTCCGGCAAGCACCTATGTTCGAAACAAGAGGAAAATAGAATCTCAAAGACACAAAACTAATTACACCCTCTCAATCATCTATATTCCAAACATAAACTTCTTTCCACTTAAATAATTGTTTAAAATCTTCATAGCATTTTTCATATAAGGTGCATTATTTCAGATTTCTTCTCCATCAGTTAAATTGGCATATTTTCTCTTTAAATAATCCAGATTATTTAGTAAACGATAATCATTCCCCCCTACTTAACAATTCCTTTACTTCCAATCAAAGCCGCCAAGAATATCCACACGAACATTTTAACCGGAAAGCACAGGAATAAAAGCATTGTCACCGCAATCGGCTTTTTCATAATTCCGCCAAGAAGGGCTGCTGTAACAATTGCCGCACCTAATACAACGTGTCCGGCACTTTCCTGAAAAACTAATCCGGCTATTCCATATCCCATACATACACCTGCAAATATAACAGGAAAGAAATGTCCGCCTTTCAGGTCTGATTCAATACAGATATTTGTCATAAGTATTTTTAAAAAAGCTATGCCGATAAGACATAATGGAATATATTTTGAATAGTTTTCCATTAAAGTACCCATTTGTTCTTCTCCCGAGAACATAACTGCAGGGACTAAAAGACCAATTATTCCGAGACATAACCCTCCTATGGTCTCTTTAACTATGGCAGGGATTTTTCCTACAATTTTATGGCTTATATAATGGATAAGCTGATAAAAATTTGCAAGAAGGCAGCCGCAAATAATATAAATTACTATCATAAGATAATCAATTCCTTCAGGTTCAAATGCCGGAAATGACGGAAAGCCTTCCATCTGAACTCCGAATAAGGCATTTAAAATAAGATATGTTCCCGTTCCTGCTGCAAGTGCCAGACCATAAATAAATATCTTTGATGTTCTGGTAAGTTCAGGAAGTGTCTGTTCTTTTTCCACTTCTTCTACCGCAAATATGCCGAATAAGGGAGAATGAAAAAGAACGCTTAAAGTAACTGCCATACCGATTTCAGAGTATTCCTTTGCATTTTTATGTGCAAATTTTAGATTTTCAACTGCCCAACAGCATAGACCTACGATAATTCCGGTTAGTCCGGCTTCAGGCCCAACACTGCTTCCTATAAGAAGAGGAAAAAGTGCAGAAATAATTAATATTTTCATATTATGGTATTCATAGAATTTTTCTTTTTTCATCTTTGAAAGTACCGTTGATAATTCTTCGGGATAATCACCATATTTTTTATGAATAATTCCAATCAATATACCTCCGGCTGTACAAACCCAAAGAGTATAAAAGGGTATATGTATTCGTGCAGGAAGCCATTCCCAGATAAATGATGTTCCTGCGGATAATACTTTTAAAAATACCCAGATAACTATTCCGGTAAATGAACCTAATATGGTACAGAATGCATACAGATAAATCCTGTTTTTAATTTTTATGTCCATGTGCTACACCTCACAATCAATTTTTAACATAATATCAGCATAAAATTCATTATTAGAATGATGAAATTTTGCTGTACCGTTATACTTTTCAACAGTCATGCAGATAGACGAAATACCTATACCACTACTTTTTCTTTTCGTCGAAATATACTTTCCACCAATTTGTTTAATATTTCCGTCAAATGTATTAGTGGAAACAATGTAAAGACTGCTTTTGTTTTTTGTAACAATGGTAAGGGAATGATTTCTTTCATCAGGTGATATGGTAGCACATCCCTGAATGGCATTTTCAATCAGGTTTCCTATCATGCTGCATAAATCGGTTTCTGATACAGAAGTAAGTTCATGCAGGTCAATCTGCCAGTTCATATTAATTCCGGATTCATATTCCTGTCCGGCATAATAATTTAGAAGTGCATCTACTGCATTATTGTCACAATATTTTCTGTAATCTGTTGTCGGCAGTGAGGTTTCGTATTCTGTAAGATACTTATCTATGCTTTCAAAATCTTTTGTTTTGGCAAGATTGTGAAGAACATAAACAGATTGACGCATGTCATGACGCAGCCTTCTTATATCTTCCATATGGCTTTTTAATTCATTATATTGGCTTTCCTGCATTTCAAAAAATTTTTGACGCTCGGTAAGCTTAATTTTTGATAACATTTCCACACATATAAAGTAAAAAATAACACATAAAAAAATGTATAATATAAATAAAAAAAGTTCAAGAAGTGAATACATGGTAAATACCCGTCCTACATACATTGTCTGATAATTGTGAGGTACTAAAACCATGTTTAAGATTATAAACATAATAGATATAGGAAGTGTTAAATACCATATACGGGAAATCTGTAAATTATCTATTATGTATTGGATATATTTTTTTAGTGGAAATGCCAACAGAAAAATAAGCAGTAATGAAATAACAATTCTAAAAATATTTGGAGCCCATCCATATTCATTATAAGAATTTTCAGGGTGAAGGAGAGCATCAAATCCAAAGGAAAGATTTGATGTAAACGAAAATATAGAAAAACTGAAAATATAAACTGCAAGTGCACGGCTTAAGTCTGCTTTTAATGTTGATTTGTAGTATAAAAACAGCAGCATTACATATGGAATAAATATAAAATTAATATTAAAATCTGCATATAAACATACAACTGCCAATAATGGTGCTGTGAGAAGAAATATTGCCAGGCTTTTAAGTACAATTTTTTTTGGAGCATACCACAACTGATTCTTCATAGGCATATAACAGAGTAATGCTGCAGGAATTATAATTAAAAATTGAAACAGTTTCAATAAATATATTTTGAACATCGTATAAGTATCCTTTTCTTGTTAAATTATTTCCGTGGTCTTTGATTTTGTCCTAAATGTATTTGTTTAAAGTTATAATCTAACCACATTTGTTCTATTAAAGCACACTCCCTTACTTTAATTGGGAATTTCCGGTTATCTGTTAATATACAGTTGTTTCCCTCAATATTTTTAATATAGTCCATATTTACCAATACACCTTTATTTACGTTTAAAAAGCGGACATCATTTTTGATAAGTTCAATAAATTCCGAAAGTGTCATGCGTACAGAGTATTCGTTGTGTTTTTTGTCCTGAATATGCAGATAATGTCCACTTGATGCTACTGAAACAATCTCAGAAAGTAATAAATTTATTTTCTTCCTTTTAGATATAAATTCAACATATTTGGAAAGGTCAGGAAAAATTTCCAATGCATCAGTCATAACCTTAAAGATGCGTTCATTATCTATTGGTTTAACCACATAATCAAATGCATGGCAGGAAAATGCATCAGGCATATGCTCAAGGCTTGTAGTTAAAAAAATAATCAGGCAGTTGTTGTCAGATTCTCTAATGGTTTTAGCAGTTTCAATACCGCTTATTTTATCCATATAAATATCCATAAAAATAATATTAAATGCATTTGGTTCAAAAGATGAAAGAAATTCTTCTCCGCTTTGAAAAGACCTGATGTCTGTCTGAAAACCTTTTGTATCGGCAAATCTGCTTAATATTGTTCTTATTTTTTGTGCCGTACTTATATCGTCATCTACTACAGCGATGTTCATCGTATCACCTCATAAATTTCAAAATTTCGTATTCAAATGATACAATAAATAAGTTTTTATTTCAACAGTATAATAATGACAAAGATGCCAGAAAAGCGACGTTACTGCCAGAACGGTTGATTTTTTAAAAAGTGTAGATTAAGATGCCTTTATATCATTTAGGATAAGGAGGTCAGTATGAATGGAGTTGTTTTTACCAAAAGCAAAACAGAATATGAATTTTTGTCAGGATTAATGATTGAAGTTATTTCAGATATCTCCTTACGCCATGAAACAGACGATGAACATTTCCGTATGACGGAAAATTCAGGCTGTGATATTGCTGTGGTAGCTATAGATGGAGCATTAGGAATGGAAATAGTTCAGGAACACAGATACAGATATCCTGATGCTTGCGTTATCTGGATAACCGATGACAAGTACTTTGCAGGTGTTGCCATACGGCAGCATATATTTGATTTTATTATCAGACCCGTACCGGAAATCAGGTTTACGGAATCAATAAAAAGGTTTACAAAAGAAATCAAAAAATAAAATTATATTAAAAAGGTAAAGGTGATTATTATGGAAACAGTGAAAAAAAGAGTTATATCTGTTTTACTAATGATGTGTATGGTATTTTCAATGCCTGGTGTTTATTCGTCAGCACAGGAAATTAATCCCGAAGGTACACAGACAGATTTAACTTATATGGGAACTAATAATTCAGAAAATACGAGTAATACCTCGGAATATCAGAATGCGGATTATATGACCGGGGAGCAGTATAAAGAATTGGGATTTTCTTCGCTTAAAGCTCCGGATGCATTTGATGAGAATGATACTTCAAATCCATTAGAAGATTATAGTCCTTCTATATTAAGTGAGCTTTATATGGCAAGGGGAGGATATGATACAAACTATGGTGTTTCAGGATTTTTAATGGAAAATGCAAAAACTTATGATGATCTGGAAATGTCAAAATTTGTAGATAATAAACTTTCTTCTTTAAATAATTATGTATATGATAAAAATCATAAAGATAATTATAACTGGCAATATCAGTCATCTGCTACAGTGGCTATAAAGCTTGGCGATTTAAGTACAGAAAATTACATAAAAGATTCAATAATTCAGAATAGTATGTTTTTAGATAAAAAGAATAAGGATGCAAGTACAGAGGCATTAGTTCTCTATACTTTTAATGATGATAAATACGATTTTGAGCAGCAGTGCATTGTTACAAATGTGCTTGACCAGAATAGTAAGTTTGTAGAGGATATACAGATTCAGGATTCAAATGGATATTTGGCAATAGCTGTTGGAGATTATAATTCAGATAATTATAATGAGGTTGCCGTATACATTCCATGCACGGTAAATCCTAAAATAAATATATATAAACAGAAAGAAGAAAATGGAAAAATCCAACTGGTATTTGATAAAGAAATAATTTTAAGTAAATTAGGCGGGTTAAACGGCATTTCTTCAAAATTTGATAAATGCGATGGCTGTAACAGACCTATTGTATCCCTAAGTACTACAAATATATCCGGAAAGGATGACCTTGTAATTAATGTTTCCTTGCCATACAGTGAAGATAAGGACTTTTGTTATGACGGTATTACTTCGATTTACAATATGAGCGACGGAAATCCTAAAGAGGTATTTTGTGATTCAGGTTCATACAGCAATGCGGATTCAGAAGCATATAGAATGAAGTTCACCGCTTCCACAACAATGGATATTGATGGTAATGGAACGAATGAACTTGTAATTGCAGGAAACAGAAATACTAAATTCTCCAATGGCAGCAAAAGGGGAGATATGGATAGCCAAAAAAACCTGATTGATGTTGTTCTTTGGGATGGAAACAAATATTGTAAAGCCTGGTCCAAGCCGCAGGAAGTACAGGCATTAGACTTTATAAAGAAAGACAGCCAGAATAAAGAACCTGTTGCAATAACAGGAACAAGAATGAATTCTACAAACGAAAAAGAGACATTATTTGTAGAAGGCGTATTCTATACATTTGTGCAGGGAGATGGAAATTCTGCAGATGAACAGATAAAAAACGGAGAATTTGTTACCAGTGCCAAATTTGGCAAAGGTACAGGTTCAACAAATGCTTTTGTGCATCTTGCCGTAAGTGCTTCATTCGTTGAGGAGAACCGTGTTGCGGAACAAACTCTTGTAATATATGGTGATGAATATAGTGGAGACCATGATAAAATCTATCTTGATATATATTGGTGCTACTATGATCAGGCGAAAGGAATACAGATTAAATGTATTGATAATGACTATTTTAACCGAAAGGATGAGGATGATAATGCAACACTGCTGAATTTCTGTCCGGTGGATGTGGATAATGATACAGTATATATGAAGTATACAAACAAGACTGTAGGATGGTCTAATCCGCAGGTTTACAGTGTTATGCTAAGTGCACCATACTGGAGTGAGTTGGATTATGGCTCATTAATGTCATCAAGAGGTCAAACCAGCTTTTCCGTAACCACAGGTACTTCAAGTGACCAGACTACCAATTGGAATGTAGGTTTGGGCGCTTCAGTTTCAATTCAGGCAAAATGTACATTTTTCGGTAATGGAGGTAAATTTGGAGTAAGTGCTGATGCAATGTGGCAATATACAGGAAACTATCAGAAATCAAATACGAAATCTGAGACACTGAAATTTGATGCCGGAGGAGGGGAGGATTATGTTGCCCTTATGACCGTTCCGATAGCTGTATATCATTATAATGTATGGGTACCGGAACACATAGCAGATGAAGAAGATATTGAAAACTATAAACTTTTATATCCAGATGGTAAGGATTGTCCAAAGGAAGGAGATATTATTGAAGGCACTTTTTCAGAAATGTGTGTTAATGTCCAATTCAATCCAGCACATTCAAGTATTCCTGTTTCCACATATAATAAGGTAATAGAGGAGTTTAACAGGACGGCAGATGATGCAAATAAGCTCAAACTAATTGATTTAGACAGTATATATAAAGGGCGTGATGTAGGAGATCCATCAACCTATGCATCAAATATTACAGACATTTCATCACTTAATCCTAATTCCAAAGGAACACTGGTTTCGGATAGAAGTGTGTCAATTGGCATAAACGGAAAAAGTAATATGTCTACTACATTAAGTGAGGGAACATCTACAAGGGAATCACATGGATTTAGTTATTCTCTAAAAACCTCTATGAACCAGACGGTTGAATTTGGTTTAAATTTAATGGAAATAGTAGATATTTCAGGAAGTGCTACATTATCAGAAGCAGCAGCATTTGGTACCGGTTCTTCATGGGCAAGTTCAAATTCAGAAAGTATGTCATACGCTACTACGTTTGCATCACTTCCAGCATCTGCACAGACAGGAACCACATATGCAGGAACATCTGATTCGGCATACGCTTTTATGGCAAAAATGGTTAAATGGACACCGGACTGTCTTGAAAAAGGTGCAAGTGTAATAGGCTGCCTTGTAGAAGGTGCAGACGGTGCCTGCCCGGCACTTCCAAAAGATTTTTATGTTGCACAGACTTCAGACACATCAGCAACATTGAGGTGGAATACTAATACCAATTATACAAGAAAGCCATATGCATATAAGATATATTACTCCAAATCGGCATCAGGTGAATATTTGCCTGTAACTGAGAATGGAAAAGATGTAATTATTCCGTTTAAAAGTGAAACTTATACTGTAACAGGTCTTAAGAAAAATACTACATACTATTTTAAACTTCAGGCTTATTACGATATAAATGATAAAAAGTCGGCAAGTACATTAGGACCTTATGCTTATGGTAAAACAAAAGGAGATGAAAAAGAACCTAATATAACAAAACCGCCGGTAGATATATACAGGAATATAGGAGATAGTGCTGAATTTACAATTAATGTTTCTCCAACAGATGAAGAAAATACAATATATTATCAGTGGTAGAAGCTAGGTACTGTTGATTATTACCGCTCTGATTGGAAAGATATACAAAATGCAGATAATAACAATTTTAATGCTGCTTACTTTGCGGAAAACGGTGTGATAAATGATGCCAATGCAGGAGACCTTGACAGAACGGTTTACAGATGCTGTGTTATGGAAGAATTAAAAGGTGTAAGAGATTATTACAATAATATAAGCAGGGCAGCAGTTCTGTATATAGGTGAAAAAGATACAGACCATATTTATAATAAAAACGGTTTTTGTATGCAATGCGGATTTTATCAGCCTGCTGAGTATGACAGCAGTGCAAAGGTTTATAAAATTAAAAATGCCGGTCAATTATTCTGGTTTGCATCAATGGTAAATGGTGACCGTGAACTTGCAGAATTTGATAAGCAGGACTCAGGTGCAAAATGTATTATTACTGCTGATATTGACCTTGAAGGACGTGAGTGGAAACCAATCAATAGTTATAAAGGCACATTTGACGGACAGAATCATACAGTTTCGGCATTAAAAATAACTAAGACCTCATCAAAAGCGGGATTGTTCGGAAGTGTATCAGCAGGAACCATTAAGAATCTTGCCGTTAAAGGTGATATAACACTTGAATCATCAGGAAGTGACAATGGAGGTATTGCAGGTTATGCAGATGGTGCCACTATTTCAAATGTATCTTCCTATGTAAATATTAAAAATACAGACAAAGAGCAGAAACATGTGGGAGGTATTATAGGTACTATTCCGAACAATATAACGGTTGTTGAAAAATGTGTTTACTATGGTCAGATTAATCTGGCAAATTCAGAGGATTGTATAGGTGGTGTAGTGGCATATACAAATGGCGGCGGACGTATCAGCAATTGTGCAAATCTGGGTACAGTTACTGCATCTAAGGAAGATGCATGTATAGGAGGTATTCTTGGATATTTGAACAATTCTGCTCCTACCGTTAAAAATTGTTACAACTATGGAAAAGTCAGCAATGGCGGTAAAAATACAAAATGTGGGGCAGTTATAGGCTGGGTAAGAAAAAGCGGTTCGGGATGTATTTCAGATAATTATTACCTTGACAGTTCGGCTTCCCTTGCTTTTGGAAGTGGTAGTAAATCAGGACTTACAGCGGTTTCTAAAAATGACGGACAATTTGCTTCTGGTGAAGTTGCCTTTCTTATTAATAATGGTGTGACAACCGGAAAACAGGTATGGTATCAGACCATTGGAGAAGATAAAGTCCCTGTATTAGATAATACACATAAAACGGTATACAAGGTAAATAGTAAACTGTGTCCGGGCTGCAAATCAGAAGCAGCGTATTCTAACATTAACGAAGACAGCTGCGGAGAACATAATTTTGTTAATGGTGTTTGTACATATTGTGGATTAAAGATTGTCTACCCATTTGATATAGATGATGACGATAATTTTATTATAAGAACATATGATGACCTTGTAAAACTCTCAGAGATTGTAAGAAGCGATTATGATATTTATGGAGATAAGGGTTATGTTCTGGAAAATAATATAATTGCTCCAAATGATTCCGCATGGAAGACAGGTATAGGTTCGATATCTGAAAACAAACCATTTAACGGAACATTTAACGGAAACGGATACTGCATTATAGGTCTTAACATAGATTCTTCCAAGTATGGCGGTCTTTTTGAGATAATCGGTGAAAAGGGAAATGTAAGTAATTTGTTTGTTACTAATTATAAGTATGTTTCAGCCTGCGAAAATGCAGGAAGTATTGCAGCCGTAAACAACGGTACAATTGACCATTGTACAAATGGTATTAATGTCGGTTCGGCATTTGTATTTAAAAATCCGGAAACGAAAGAACCTATTAAAGCATCAGAATTAAATTCCGAGATTAAGGGTACATTAAGCGGTGGTATTGCAGCAAGGAATACTGGCATGGTCATAGGATGCCGCAACGCAGCCGTTATAACAGGAACAGAGTGTGGCGGTATTGCAGGAATAAATACAGGAAAAATCTATGGATGTGCAAATAACGGTACAGTAGGAACCGCCCATTCATTTTCCACTAAAACCGCAGGCGGTATTGCAGGTAAGAACGGCGGTATTATTGAAAGCTCATACAATTCAGAAAAGGTTTATGGAAAATCCGGCAGTACAGTAGGTTCTATTGCGGGACTTAATGGTTTTGATACAGAGAATAATCCGAAAGTAAACAGTGTTTTCTATATTACCATAAATGGCCTTAATGCAGCAGGTACAGACTCACTTGTGAAATCAGTTGGCAGCAGCAATGTTGTAAAAAAACAAAGTGAGATGAAGCATGATACATTTACAGAGGAACTTAACCAAGTTACTGATGATACTGTAAAGTGGTGCAGAAGTGAGACGGTAAACAAAGGTTATCCGAGAATTGAAAACATCCTTTTTGAACAGACGGTTAAGACATTGGAAAATGGTATTACATTAAAGGGAAGTATGCATTCGTCACTGAATATATCTTATAAACTGCTTGAAGAAAACAGTGATGAGTATAATGCACTTGTTTCAGATATCACTAAGGCAGGAACTGATAATGAAAATATTGATACAGTGCCGCTTAAAAATTATGGAAGCAGTTCCATTAACATTAATGGTGAAAAGAAAGTACTTAAGGGATATTCTGTATCGCTGACTGATAAAGATAAGAATCCTATCCTTGCAGAATTGTGGATTCAGGGAGATATTGAAATTTCGGTGCCTGCTGAACATGAAAATGTATCTCTTATGGGTGTAGGCTCTGATGGTCAGCTTGTAGAGTGTGAGCCGGAGTCTTTTGAAAATGGAGCAGCAGTCTTTAAAATGTCTGAACCTATATCATTTATCCTTGTGGATAAAAGCGATAGAACAGATTCAAATACACCTGTTGACAAAGAACCGGATACAGTTGTACATAAAGACAATAATGCCGTTAAAACAGGTGATTTAACGAATTTAATTTTATTGTTACTTTTAGTTTCGGTTTCATCAGCAGCAGTTATTATTTTATGGAGAAGAAGAAAAGTTGAGTAAATCAAAGAGGAATGTAATAATAGCATTAATTATAATTTTATTAGCTGCAGTATTGGCAATCGGCGGAGTTATTATATATAATTATTTCTCCGCCGGGGAACAGAATGAGACAAATGGTGTTACAGGCGTTATTTCTGACGGCTGGGATGCCGGTGTTGAAGGTGAATCAGCACCGGAAAGTGCCGGAATACAGATACCCGGATACAGTACTGCACGTATGAATGAAGGAGACACAAGTCTGCATTTAAGTATAGGAAATCCCAAAGAAAACAATTGTGGATTTTATGCAACACTTAAGCTTACAGATGGTACTGTATTATACAAATCAGAATTGCTAAAACCTGGATTTGGATTAACAGAAGTTCCGCTTTCACAGTCTCTTGACAGTGGAGAATATGATGCAGTAGTATATTATGAGTGTGTTACATTAGATGATGCACATTCACAGTTAAATGCTGCTGAATCAGAGTTTAAATTAATAGTTATGGAAAGGAAGTAAACAGAATTATGAAAGCAAAGAAAATGGGAAAAAAGAAAGTAATCGCAGCAGTTTTTTCTATGGTGTTTGCAGCATCAGCAGTGATTTCGGTTTCAGCATCGAATCTTACACCAAATTCAAATGAAGGCGGAGTAGACGTTTCTGCTAAGATTGCAGGTGAAGATGAGCCGGGCAATGTAAGTTACATTATTACAATTCCTGAAAAGCTGGATTTTGGTACACTGGTTAAGCCGGAAAATGACAGTACGGATAATTTTAAAGATGTTAAATTCGATATTAAGGCAACAGAAGTGAAAGGACTGCCGGAATCTGGCTGGTATGTAAGAGTCAAGGTAAAAGACCAGGGTTACAAAATGGATGATGAAGAAAGATTTTTTATAACACAGAAGACAGTTTCGTATCCTGATGTTTCTAATGGTAAAAACAAGTTCGAATATAGTTTTTATACAGGCAGTGGAAGTGATTTGAATTCTATAACAAATAATAGGAAAGATGAAAACGGATTTAATGTTGCTTTCTTTAATGCAACAGGACAGACCGCAGGATGCCTGATTCGTCTTAATCAGAATCAGCTTTATAATTATAATATTAAAGAGATTGCGGGAGATTATAGCGGATGTGTTGTATTTCACAGCTCAATTGTAAATACTTCTTCAATAACGAATTAAGTTCATTTTGTACATAAGGACTGTTGGGTATGAAAATAGGAAAAAGATTAAAAGTAATATTGTCTGTTTTGGTATTTATAAGTTCATTTTACGTTTGTACGCCAACATTATGTGATGCGGCAAAAACTGATGTAATTGCACATATAGAACCTATAAGTAACAAACCAGCAGATTCAGATGATAATACAGATACAGACAAAAAATCTCCAAAAGATAAAAACGTAGTGGGAACAGGTGATAACCTGCTACGGGTATGTTTATTAATAATGTCAACGGCATTGTCATCGTCTGTTATTGTAATATTATTTTTAAGATACCATAAAGCAGAGGATTAATTAAACAGATTATAAAGCAGGCTATAGGAGTTATTTTCCCATAGTCTGTTTTTAAAATTAGCAGGTATGGCTGAACTGTTACATTTTTTATATTCAATTATATAATTTTACTTGAAAATAACATGATTTAACAGTAGAATAGTACATAGTTATGCTATAGAAGGTAAATACATATATTTGGCGGGTAGTAAATAGTGCGTAACGCACATGATTGGAGGCATATAATGAGCATAGGATCTGAATTTTCTAAAAGTGAATTCAAAAAGGAAGTAAATGATTATGTAAAAATTTTATCCAGAAAAACTCTGGATGAGGCAACTCAGTTTGAAAAATTTCAGGGTGTTGCTTATGCATTAAAGGATTATATTATTGACCAGTGGATAGCTACACATAAGGAATATGAAAAACGTGATGCGAAAACAGTATACTATCTTTCTATGGAATTCCTTACGGGAAGGGCAATGGGTAATATCATTATAAATCTTTCCGCAAGAGATGAGATAAAAGAAGCCATTGAAGAGATGGGAATGGATTTGGATGTGATTGAGGATCAGGAGCCTGATGCCGCACTGGGCAATGGAGGTCTTGGAAGGCTTGCAGCATGTTTTCTCGATTCACTTGCAACGCTTGGATATCCTGCATATGGCTGTGGTATAAGATACAGATATGGTATGTTTGAGCAGAAGATAGAGAATGGATATCAGGTGGAGGTACCTGATAACTGGCTTAAGAACGGTAACCCGTTTGAAGTCAGACGTGAAGAGTATGCATGTGAAGTAAAGTTTGGCGGATATATCAGGGTAGAGAAGGGATATGACGGAAGAGATAACTTTATACAGGAGAATTACCAGTCAGTAAGGGCAGTTCCGTTCGACCTTCCAATAGTAGGATATGGTAATAATGTAGTAAATACTTTAAGAATATGGGATGCAGAGCCGATGCAGCATTTTATGCTGGATTCGTTTAACAGAGGAGATTATCAGAAGGCTACGGAACAGGAAAATCTTGCAAAGAACATAGTTGAAGTATTATATCCGTGTGATGAGCATTATGCAGGAAAAGAGTTAAGATTAAAGCAGCAGTATTTCTTCGTATCGGCGAGTGTACAGACGGCAATTAAGAAATATATGGATAAAAATAAAGATATTAGAAAGCTTTATGAAAAGGTGGTATTCCAGCTTAATGACACACATCCTACAGTAGCAGTGGCAGAGCTTATGAGAATACTTATGGATGAGTATTATCTTAACTGGGATGAAGCATGGGAAGTTACAAATAAATGCTGTGCATATACAAATCATACAATTATGAGTGAAGCACTGGAAAAATGGCCGTTAGAGCTGTTCTCAAGACTGCTTCCGAGATGTTACCAGATTGTGGAAGAGATTAACAGAAGATTTGTAATAGAGATTCAGAACAGATATCCGGGAAATCAGGAAAAGATAAGAAAGATGGCCATCATCTATGACGGACAGGTGAAGATGGCTAATCTTGCCATATGTGCAGGATTTTCCGTAAACGGAGTGGCAAGGCTGCATACAGAGATTCTTAAGAAACAGGAACTTAGGGACTTCTATGAGATGATGCCTGATAAGTTCAATAATAAGACAAATGGAATTACTCAGAGAAGATTTTTAAGGCATGGTAATCCTTTATTGGCTGAATGGGTAACAGGAAAAATAGGAGATGACTGGGTTACAAATCTGGAGCATATAAAGAATCTTGAAATATATGCAGATGACAGCAAATGCCAGAAGGAATTTATGAATATTAAGTATCAGAATAAGGTTCGTCTGGCAAAATATATAAAAGAGCATAATGGAATAGATGTTAATCCACGCTCAATATTTGATGTACAGGTAAAGAGACTTCATGAATATAAGCGTCAGCTTCTCAATATCCTTCATGTAATGTATCTGTATAACCAGATAAAAGAAAATCCGGAAATGGAATTTTATCCTAGGACATTTATATTTGGTGCCAAGGCGGCAGCAGGATATAGAAGGGCAAAACTTACCATTAAGCTTATAAACAGTGTTGCAGATGTTATTAATAATGATAAATCCATTGATGATAAGATTAAGGTAGTGTTTATAGAAAATTACAGGGTATCAAATGCAGAAATAATATTTGCGGCAGCAGATGTCAGCGAACAGATATCCACAGCCAGCAAGGAAGCTTCCGGTACGGGAAATATGAAGTTTATGCTTAACGGTGCCGTTACATTGGGAACAATGGATGGTGCCAATGTGGAAATAGTTGAAGAGGTCGGAGAAGAAAATGCATTTATCTTTGGTATGAGCTCAGACGAAGTAATTAATTATGAGAACAACGGCGGATATAATCCTATGGATATCTTTAATAATGACATGGATATCAGAAAAGTGCTGATGCAGCTTATCAACGGATTTTACTCACCGGAAGACCCTGAAAGATTCAGAGAAATATATGACTCCCTGCTGAATACAAACAGCAGTGACAGAGCTGACACATACTTTATACTTAAAGATTTCAGATCATATGCCGAGGCACAAAGAAAGGTGGAAGAGGCATACAGAAATGAGTCAGGATGGGCAAAATCAGCTATATTAAATGTAAGTAATGTTGGTAAATTCTCATCAGACAGAACCATTGAAGAATATGTAAAAGATATTTGGAAATTGGAAAAAGTAAAGGTAACAATGGACTGATAAATCATAGTAATAGACATTTATCCCTCCGCATATACTATATCATTATGGTGTATGCGGGGGGATTTTATTATGAAAAAATTTTTTCTTGTAAAAAATGAAATAATGGGTGCGGCATTGACTGTATCTGCAATACTAGTACTTGCGATTATATTTCCCTGCATTATAACAATGATATGGAGTGGACAAATACAGATGGCAGACGTAAAAATGCATTACAGTGGTTATATAATTGAATTTCCCGATGGAAAAGAGATGGACATGGAGGAATTTATACCATGTGCAATAATGGCACAATTGGATTACAATACGCATGATGAAGCTATTAAGGCACAGATTGTCATTGACCGTACAAAGATATTCAGGAAAATGGGCGAAGGAAACAGACTGCCCGTGGCGGAAGCAAAACTTCCATATGTTACTTATGAGCAGTTACAGGAAATGTATGGTGATGATTTTGAAAAAATGTATAACCGTCTTATAAAGCTCCAAAACGAAACAAATCAAAATATTGTTACATATAATGGGGAACCTGTAAGTGCATTTTATCATTCTGTAAGTGCCGGAGTAACAAGGAATGGTGACAAGGAATATATTAAATCAGCAGACAGCCCTGACGATGTTACGGCGGACAATTATCTTTCAATAATGTATTACACTCCTGATGAATTTGAAGCATTACTAAAAAACATTAATGCGGATATAGTTATAAATAAAGAAAATCCTATGGAAGGAATAACAGTAACACCTGAAGATACTACAGGATATGTGGCTGAAGTATCTGTTGGAAATATAAAGATAAGCGGAGATAATTTTTATAAGTCTATGGATTTAAGTTCGCCATGCTTCACAATAGAAAAATTTAATGAAGCAATAAGAATTGTAGTAAAAGGAATAGGCCACGGAAAAGGATTAAGTATATATGGTGCACAAAAAATGGCAGAATCAGGTAAATTATATAAAGAAATACTTACTCACTATTACAGTGGTGTACAAATTGAAAAATGTAATAATATACAGACCTCTTCAAATTTGTAAAAAGTCAGCCATGCAGAGAATAATATTTTCAGCAAACACTTAATCCGGCAAATTGTGAATGGCATGGCGAATGGTTACAAATTTTGTAACAATAAAAAATGAATAACCCTTTCAAATAAAGGTAAGAATAATAACGGAATGTTAAGTAGACAGATTATGATTATGAAAGGGTATGATTTAAATGAAGAGAAACAGGAATGCTAAAAGAAAAGGATTTATGGCTGCATTAATGCTCTGCCTTGTATCGGCGTTGGCACTTACGGCAGGTATTGTGTATAACAGAAAAAATTCGTCAAAGACACCGGAGGTGGCGGATTTGAATGAGACTACGGCAGAATATGCAACTGTTGGCGAAGTAAGGGAAATAGTTGAGAACCGTACATCAAAGAAAATAGAAACAGCTACTACGGAAGAAATACAGACACAGGCACAGACTGTACCGCCTGAGACAGCAGAGGATACTAATTCGCATATAGAGGAAACGCAGCCTGAAACAGTTCCTGATGTACAACCGGCAAACGCAGGAGCGTCAACACTTCATTTTGATGAGGCCGCATCTATGCAGTGGCCTGTAAGTGGAGAGGTAATTCTTGAGTATAGTATGGATAATACCATATATTTTCCTACGCTTGATGTGTATAAATGTAATTCAGGAATGATGATACAGGGTGATGAAAATGTACCTGTTTATTCTTCGGCTGCAGGAGTAGTAGAAGATATAACGGTTAGTCGTGAATTTGGAAATATGGTGTCGGTAAACCTTGGAGACGGATATGTTGCAACATATGGGCAGATGGCAGACGTAATTCCGGAAAAAGGTGATATGGTAGAAAAAGGCCAACAAATTGGTACGCTTGCGGCACCTACTGCATATTATGAAGTAGAAGGATATAACTTATATTTTAAATTAACAAAAGACGGTACTCCGGTAAACCCTCTGGAGTATTTAAATGAGTAACTATTCCGTTAAAAATCCGCAAACAGACTTATCACAATAATTAAATAATATGATAACCTTAATAACCTCACAGTCTGTTGCTTTCAATAGATGGCCGGTCGGAAGACTGGCTGTACATATTGAAATTATATAAAGTTAATGAAAAAAAATATCAATAATCCCTATTGACATTTTCTGCGAGTTAGATTATTCTAACTATAGAAGGAATGAAAATCTTTATCAACAGCAAAGAAAGCGGGTGAGATTATGCCGTTATCTATGGTAAAAGAGGGAGAACCTAATACAATTAAAAAGGTTGGAGGAAAAGAGGAAACAAGAAGATTTCTGGAGAATCTTGGATTTGTAACAGGAAGTATTGTTACGGTAGTTTCTCAAATAAACGGAAACATGATAGTAAATGTAAAAGATACCAGAATCGCAATAGGTAAAGATATGGCGAATAAAATAATGGTTTGAGAAAGGAGCAGGGTGTTTTTATGAGAACACTAAAAGAAGTTAAATGCGGTGAGACTGTTAAGGTTAAGAAGTTATCAGGAGATGGTCCTGTTAAAAGAAGAATTATGGATATGGGAATTACAAAAGGTGTTGACGTATTTGTAAGAAAACTTGCACCTCTTGGAGATCCGGTAGAAATTACCGTAAGAGGATATGAATTATCCCTTAGAAAAGCGGATGCGGAAATGATAGAAGTAGAATAATTTTTTTTCACAGTGAGTTAGTTGCAACTAATTAGATTTCTAAGGTATTTACATAGGTTATATTAGCTCGTTGTTTGTAATAATGAAAGGAGTAGTAAAGATGTCAATAAGAATTGCATTAGCAGGTAATCCAAACTGCGGTAAGACAACATTATTTAATGCACTGACAGGATCTAACCAGTTCGTTGGAAACTGGCCGGGCGTTACAGTTGAGAAAAAGGAAGGAAAATTAAAAGGAAATAAAGATGTAACTATTATGGATTTGCCGGGTATATATTCACTTTCACCATATACACTGGAAGAAGTGGTGGCGAGAAATTATCTTATAAATGAAAGACCCGATGCCATTATAAATATTATAGATGGAACAAATATTGAAAGAAACCTGTATCTTTCAACGCAGATAATGGAACTTGGAATTCCGGTTATTATGGCGGTTAATATGACAGATATACTTGAAAAAACAGGTGACAAAATACATATTCAAAAATTAAGTAAAAAATTAGGGTGTGAAGTAGTAGAGATATCAGCATTAAAGGGAACCGGAATAAAGGAGATGTCAGACAAAGCTATTGCACTTGCACAGAAAAAAGATGTGGCAGTTCCGGTATATAAGTTTTCAGAAGGTGTTGAGTCCGTAATAAGTAAAGTGGAAGAAAAACTCGGATTTGATATACCGGAGGAACAAAAGAGGTTTTTTGCAGTCAAGCTTTTAGAGAAGGATGATAAGATTGCAGAGCAGATGACACAAATACCTGATGTACAGGAAGAGATTAAAAAACTGGAAGATGAATTTGATGATGATACAGAGAGTATAATAACAAACGAGAGATACCTCTATATATCATCTATTATCGGAGACTGTTTTACAAGAAAAAATAAGAAGAAAGAAACAGTATCAGATAAGATTGACCGGATAGTAACTAACAGGTGGCTGGCACTTCCAATATTTGCGGCAGTAATGTTTGTTGTGTACTATGTATCTGTTACAACGGTAGGAGACTGGGCAACGAGCTGGGCTAATGATGGTGTGTTTGGTGAAGGTTGGAACCTTTTTGGAATTGAATCAATAAAAGTTCCGAGTATTCCTTCATTAGTTGAAAAAGGACTGAATGCTATAGGTTGTGCAGAGTGGCTGCAGGCACTTGTACTTGACGGAATAGTAGCCGGTGTCGGTGCGGTTTTAGGATTTGTACCTCAAATGCTTGTATTATTTATATTCCTTGCCTTTCTTGAGGCGTGCGGATATATGTCGAGGGTAGCATTTATTATGGATAGATTTTTCCGTAAATTCGGTCTTTCAGGAAAATCATTTATTCCTATGCTGATTGGAAGCGGATGCGGCGTTCCGGGTATTATGGCATCAAGAACCATTGAGAATGACAGAGACAGGAAGATGACTATAATGACTACTACATTTGTACCTTGCGGAGCTAAGCTGCCGATAATAGCACTTATTGCAGGTGCATTCTTCAACAACTCGGGATTTATTTCATGGAGTGCATATTTTGTAGGGGTAGCAGCAATTATATGTTCAGGTGTTATATTAAAGAAAACAAAAATGTTTGCAGGTGAACCGGCACCATTTGTTATGGAACTTCCGGCATACCATATGCCAACCGTTATAAATGTACTCAGAAGCATGTGGGAAAGAGGATGGTCATTTATAAAGAAGGCAGGAACAATTATCCTTTTATCTACAATTGTGCTTTGGTTTTTACAGGGATTCGGATGGTCAGACGGAGCATTTAAGATGCTTGAGGCAGAGGAACTTGATAACAGTATACTTGCTTCTATCGGTAGTGTGATTGCACCAATATTTGCACCACTTGGATGGGGTGATTGGCGTATGGCTGTTGCAGCCGTTACAGGACTTATAGCAAAAGAAAATGTAGTAGGTACATTCGGTGTACTGTTTGGATATGCAGAAGTTGCGGAAGATGGAGCTGAAATATGGGGAAGTCTTGCAGCAACTATGACAGCAGTAGGAGCTTATTCATTCCTTGTATTTAATCTACTTTGTGCACCTTGCTTTGCAGCAATGGGAGCTATTAAAAGGGAAATGAATAATACGAAATGGTTTATTTTTGCAATCGGTTATCAGACTGTACTTGCATATATCGTTTCGCTGTGTATATATCAGATTGGAAACCTGTTTTTAACAGGGGCGTTTGGTGTAGGAACAGTATTTGCAATCTTATTTGTAATAGCATTTATATATTTACTGTTCAGACCATATAAGGAGAGCCGTACTTTGAATGTGGATATGAAAAAAATAGCAGGTGCAAGATAGATGTTGTATTTCTGAAGTTAAGGGTTAGACTGATATTGGAAAGGAATGATATTGTTATGGGAACTATTATTGTTGGTGGTATTGTATTGGCGCTTGCAGGTCTGGCTGTATACAGCATAATACGTGATAAGAAAAATGGAAAATCATGTGGAGGAAATTGTTCAAATTGCGGGGGACATTGCAAATAAGCCATGCCGATGACATGTTCAGAAGTGTTTTAGGAGGAAGAAGACATGCAGCAGGATTTTGAAAAAACACAGATGAAAAAAGAAATTGTGATTCAGAAGTTAAGAGAGCGAGGATGCAGGATAACGAAACAAAGGCTTATACTTCTGGACATTATTCTGGAGGAAAACTGCTCCTGTTGTAAAGAAATCTACTATAAAGCATCAAGGATGGATGATAAGATAGGTTCGGCAACGGTATATCGTATGATAAATATATTGGAAGAAATCGGTGCCATAAATAGGAAAAATATGTATAGGATTTCATGCGATACTAAATGTGGGATGCAGGATAAATGTACCATACATTTTGATGATGATAGTGTAATAGAGTTATCTGCTAATAAATATAATCAGATTATTCAGACCGGATTGTCTGTATGTGGTTATGTAAGCGGAAAAAAAGTGCGGAATGTAGTAATCAGCCAATGTACGGATAGTGACAAATAGTAAAACATATCAATAGCATATAATTAAAATGCCTGACTGTATAACCGGTTTATGGTTATACAGCCGGGTATTTTTGTTAATTATTGGCAATCTGAATATATTGAATTATAATAAAGATAATAATATGTATAAAAATATTGAAAGGATACATTAATATGGAAGTTAAATACTATATTTGTGACACTTGTGATAAGATAATTGCTGATGTGAAGGGTAAGGAGATTCCTACGGAATGCTGTGGTAAACCGATGAAAGAGATGATACCGGGAACAACAGATGCAGCCGTTGAAAAGCATGTTCCATGTGTTAAGGTTGAGGGCAAAAATGTAGTGGTAAATGTCGGAGAAGTTGAACATCCGATGGAGGAAGAACATTTTATTGAATGGATATCCATTGAGACAAAGGAAGGAAGCCAGATTAAGAAATTAAATCCCGGTGATAAGCAGGAGGCAGTATTTGCATTATCAGATACCGATGAATTTATTTCGGCTTATGCTTATTGTAATAAACATGGTTTATGGAAAAAATAGTAATTAAGCACAGACAGGCTGTAAGGTACAGCCTGATTACATATATAGTGAATTGTAATGCAGAATTGTTAAAAATTCCTTGTTTGGCTAACATCTTATGTGCTAAAATATTTTATAGACATTCTGAAAAGGAGTAAGATAAAGAAGTGAAGATAATAATCAATGAATTTGATGGCGTTAATGAGATAGTGTATGTTGCAGATATGGATGATTATACATTGCTGTATTTAAATAAAGCGGGTCTTAAATTACTAGGGTACACTAAACGGGAGCAGATATTGGGGAAAAAATGTTATGAGGTGCTTCAAGGTCAGCAGCAGCCATGTGAGACATGCACAAATGGTAAGCTTTGCCGCGGAAAATTTCTGGAATGGAAATATGATAATCCCATAACAGGAAATAAGTGTAAGTCAAAGGATAAGTTAATTTTGTGGAACGGAAAAGAAGTACATTTTACTATTGCTGATTTTTCATTAATAAAAGGTGATGGTAATTTTAACAGGAAGACAGAGAGGGAAAAGATTGTTATGGAATGTATTCAGATGATGCATTCTTCGGTGAAAACGGATGTAGCAATTAACAATACGTTAGAGATTATGGGAAAATACTTAAATGGTCAACGTACTTATATATTTCGTGTGCATGCAAAACATATGAATAATGAATATGAATGGTGTGAGGAAGGTATATCCAGAGAAATGGATTTTCTTCAAAATGTTCCGCTGTCCATAATAAGAAGATGGCTGCCATATTTTTATTGTAATGAAAGTGTAATAATACCGGATGTGGAAATGATTAAAGAAGTTGCTCCGGATGAATACAGTATTTTAAAGCAACAGAATATTAATTCATTAATTGCTGTTCCTCTTATAGAGAAAGGAAAATTGATTGGTTATTTTGGGGTTGATAACCCTAAGGCACGCAATTTAGATGAGATATCAAATATACTGAAAATGCTTTCATATTTTTTTGAGTCATTACTTGAGAGAAAAGACAGGGAAAGTTATTTGGAAAGGATCGGATTTACAGATGCACTGACCGGAGCATTGAACAGAAATGCGTTTATACGTGATACAATGCCTGAAAGCGATAGTGATATTGTGTCTGCGGGAGGATTTTTTATTGATATAAATGGTCTTAAAAAAACAAATGACACATACGGACATGAGGCAGGAGATAATCTGATTCGTAAAGTGTATGATATCATTAGCAGCGTTGCAGAAGGATATCCGATATACAGGCTGGGCGGAGATGAGTTTGCAGTATTGTGCTGCAATATTTCTCAAAAAGAACTTGATAAAATAGATATTCGTATGCGTACAGAGCTGGATGGAAGAAACGGCTGTAGTGCCGCTATTGGAGCAAGCTTTTTAGAAAACCCGAGTGATTTGGGAATGCTTATGGATGAGGCAGATAAAAGAATGTATAAGGATAAAAGACAGTATTATAAGAAAATCAGGTGAAATATGAACAGATTATTAATAGTTGAAGATGATGCAGATTTAAAAGAAGGATTGGAGTTTTCTTTTCGTGCGGACGGATACATAACTACTGCAGTGTCTTTAGCATCTGATGCAATATTGCAGGTAGAACAGAATAATTTTGACGGCATAATTTTAGATTGTAATCTGCCGGATGGTAATGGGTTTGATTTTGTATCTGCTATTCATGCACGTTTTGACATTCCGGTTTTAATGCTGACTGCAAGAGATTCTGAAGTTGATGAAGTTAAGGCATTAGAACTTGGAATAGATGATTATATGACTAAGCCGTTTTCTCTTGCAGTATTAAAAGCCAGAATAAAGAGGATTCTTAAAAATAAAAATTCAGTTATAATAAATTCCAATGGATATTCTCTTGATATGGGCAGATGCAGAGTGTTTAAAGGTGATGAAGAAATAGATTTAAGTTCTATTGAGTTTAAGCTGATTTCGCTTTTAATGGAAAATAAAGACCATGTTTTATCTAAAGAACGGATTTTGGAGCATATTTGGGATAGTAAAGGTGAGTATGTTGATGACAATATTGTGTCAGTTAATATAAGAAGACTCAGGATGAAGTTAGAGGAGGACGCATCCAATCCCAAATATATTAAGACTGTTCATGGAATAGGTTATGTATGGAAAGAGGTATAATTAAATGTTTTTTCTAGTGGTCTGGGCGGTATTGGCAACTTTTAGTGCAGTATATTTCTATTTACACAGTAAAAAGATATGCCGGATTATTGATGAGATGACAGATGCAGTTTTAAGTAAAAGAGAAATTAACCAGTCTGATTTAACCGAATCGGATATATCTGTTCTTGCAAACCGGATGGTTAGGATTCAGGATAAGCTGGATTATGAAATCAGCAGGGCGGAATTGGAAAAGGAACAGGTTAAACGATTGATTTCTAATATGTCGCATCAATTGAAAACACCACTTGCAAATGTAATGATGTATCAGGAATTGTTAGAAAATCAAAATCTTACAGAAAATGAACGAACTGCATTTTTGAGGAAAATGAAAGGGCAGTCAGAAAAGATTGACTGGATTCTGCAATCCATGTTTAAGATGATGAAGTTAGAGCAAAATTCTATTGTGTTAAATGCAGGAAAGATTGGTATAAAAGAAACTATCCGGCAGGCAGTAAACAATGTTTTTGAAAAAGCAGAAAAGAAAAATATAGAAATAAGTATGGATGAAACACCTGATTGTCCTTTGTGGCATGACAGGAAATGGACAGGAGAGGTATTTGAAAATATACTTGAGAATGCAATAAAATATACAGAAACCGGAGGAAATATATTTATTTCCATAGAACCACTTGAGATGTATACGGTTATCAATATTCGTGATAATGGCAGAGGTATCAGAAAAGAAGAATTGGTCAGGATATTTGAAAGATTTTATAGAAGCAGGGATGTGGAGAGTATTGAAGGCTCGGGAATAGGTTTATATTTGTCTAAAATGATACTGCAAAAAGAAAAAGGATATATGACGGTTTCTTCGGAGTATGGTGTAGGAAGCTGTTTTTCTGTATTTTTGCAGAAATAAATTTTATAAATATTACAATAGGAAATTAGGATGGTGATTATGAGTAAAATAAATGACACATCAGTTGTAAAACAACAATATGCTACTGCAAAAAATCTAAATACAAGAATATCTATCCATGATAAATATTCAACAAATAAGATGGGATTTGGAAACTGGATAGTTTCGAATTATAGAATTGATAAAGGAATGAAAGTTTTAGAATTGGGTTGTGGAACAGGAGATATGTGGAAAAACAGAGAGTCTTTAATTAGTGATTGTTCAAAACTAATACTTTCTGATTTTTCTGAAGGAATGGTAGCAGCAACAAAAGAAAATGTAGGTAATTATGATAATATTGAGTATAAGGTTTTGGATATTCAAGAGATACCTTATGACGATGAGACATTTGATATTGTTATTGCTAATATGATGTTATATCATGTGCCTGATATATATACAGGTTTAGCTGAGGTGCGGCGAGTATTAAAGAGAAACGGTTCCTTTTACTGTGCAACTTATGGAGAACATGGAATTATAGAGTATCTTTCGAAAATCCTTGCCTCGTATGGTGTTGAAGATAATATAAATAAAAACTTTACACTTCAAAATGGATATGAGATTTTAAGTAAGTCATTTTCGAAAGTTGAAAAATTAGAATATGTTGATTCATTGGCAGTTACTAATGTAGATGATATGGTGGATTATATTTATTCGCTTTCTGGTATGACATCGTTGAATAATGTGCCAAAGCAAATAATAAAAGAAATTCTAATGCAAAATTTAACGAATGGAATTTTAAATGTACCAAAGGAATATGGAATGTTCATAGCGTCATAGAAACCGACAGCTTCCGGTTTTATTCAGTTAGCAAAAGATAAGGGCTTAAGACAATCCATGTCCCATAAGGGGAACAGTTTATGGAAGGGAAGGTAATGAGGAGGTACTATAATGATAATTAATATTGCAGTATGTGATGACGAACAAGAATCATTAGAGCGGATTCTAAAAGAGTTGTATAGGGTAGCCAGTAAATTAAAAATCACAATAGAAACGTTTCCTTATTCGGATGAAAATAAGGTTGTGGATTTAATTTACAATAATAAAGAGGATTTTGATATTTTATTTTTGGATATAGATATGCCAAATATATCAGGGCTTGAAGTTGCTAAAAAACTTAGGGAGAAAAAATCGGACATTATACTTATTTTTATCTCTTCATATGAGCAGTATGTGTTTGAGTCTATCGAATATAATCCCTTTCGGTATATAAGAAAAAACAGGATAGGCAAGGAACTTTTTCTTGCCGTTAAGGCGGCACATTTACGGTTGGAAGAGATGAAAGATACATATATTGTTGTAAAGACAGAGGATTCGGAAGCTAGAATCAAGCATTCGGATATTATGTATTTTGAAACGGTGGAAAGAAAAATAGGAATACATTTGAGCAATGGAGAGATGTTGGCAGTCAGAAAAACAATAAAGGAATTATGTGAAGAATTAAATGATGAGAATTTTATAAGAATACATAGTGGTTGTGTGGCAAATGCCAAATATATTGATAAGTTTTCCAGTTATGATATTACATTAGATAATGGAGAACATCTTATTGTAAGCAGAACCAGAGTAAAAAATGTGAAAACAGCTTTAATGAATTTTTGGGGGGATAGGCTATGAATGAATTTTTTTGGATTATGGAATATGTTGCGAGTTTTATTGAAATTTCCATGTGTTGTGTATTCTGCAGTATATTTCTGACAAAGGAGAAACTTGGGGAAAAAAGATATTTATTGATTTTATGGTCGGGTGTTGGAAGCCTATTAACAATTATATTGAATAGGATAGATATTTTTTCATATATAAATTCTATTTTATTTATATTTATACTTTTTTTAATACAGATACTTATATATAGAATAAAAATAGCGTTATCCATTTTACTTACATTAATATATGCTGTGATTTTAACGGCAGTTGATTTTATGACGGCATATTTTACTGCTTTAATATTAGATTCAGAAGCGGGATATTTACTTAATGTTCAAAGTTTACAGAGAGTAGCATGTATATTATTGTCTAAATCGCTTCTGGTTTTTATCATAATCACATTGAGCAGAATATTCAAAAAGACATTTATATTGATGAAAAAATATGTTGTGATTATGTGTAGTTATTCTATTTTTCTATTAATTTCCCTTTTTGTTATGGTGGAACTTAATATGGGAAAGGGAAATACAAAGATAGAAATATTACTTACTACTTTTTTTGTTACATCTATAGTAGTAGAGTTGTTCATGTTTTATTTTGTTATTAAAACAGGAGAAAGTTATGAGCAAGAACAAAAAGCAGGACTTATTGAAATGAAAAATAGAATGCTCCAGAAATCACTTGATGAAACGGAGCAGGCATTTAAGTTATGGAGGAGCAGCGTACATGATTATAAAAATAATGTTATAGCATTAATGCAACTTGCTGATGACGGAAATATTGAGGAGATAAGGAAATATCTTAGTCGTGAAAATGAATTAATTGATAGGAAAATGTTTTATATAAAGACGGGAAATTCTATTGTTGATACGATTGTTAACACAAAACAAAATCTGGCAGAGAAAAGAGGAATAACGTTTGTTGTAAATGCTGCTATTCCTGAAAGATGCAATGTTAGTGAGTTGGATCTGGCAAATATATTGGGTAATCTGATAGATAATGCAATAGAGGCTAGTGTCAATGAGGATGAAGCATATATTGACTTAACTATAAAGGAAGAGAAAATGTTCCTTGTTATGAAGATTGTTAATAAATATTCTGGAGAGTTTTCAAAAAAATTGGAAACAACAAAATCTAAAAAAATGTTTCATGGCATTGGGATAGGGAGCATAAAGAGCATTGTAGACAAATATGGAGGAGAATTTTCAATTAAAAAACAAGGGGATGAGGTTATTGCTAAAATATTGCTTCCCAATTTCTAAAAAGATTTTGCGAAATAATGCTGGTTAAATACCGGCATTATTTTTTTGCGGATAAAAAATTGCAAAATAAACACAAAAACATACAAAATAAACAACATTTCGTTTTGGAATATAGTTGTGTGCTATTATCCTGATGTACAGTAAAAACAACGTACATATAAATACTGTTAGAAAATGAAATATATTTCATCAAAAAATAATTAAAAAGGAGGTGTAAGAATATGAAACTTGTAAAAAAAGTGCTAAATGTTGTGGCAAACCTTACAAGTGAGTCAACTTCAGGGATTGGGTTTTATGAACCAAAGATGCCTAAGGAACTTGTAAAGCCAGAAAAAGAAAAACAGTAGGTGAGGCATAAATGTTCAGGTATTTTGCAGAAGATATTGCATTCATATTGATAAAAAATAAAATACTGGATATAGAAAACAGGGATGTATATGTTTACAGTATTGAGGCTATTTTGTTAAATTCAATTCTTTTATTGTCCCTTTTGGGGATAAGTATAGTAGCAAAAAGTTTGATATTTTTTATCGGTTTTTTATTGTTTTTTGTTCCGATAAGGACATTTACAGGCGGATACCATGCAAAACATAGTGAAACATGTTTTGCAATGTCAGTGGGTGTGTATGTGGTTTCAATGTTTATTTTTAAATATAACTCAAATCTTTATAAGAGCGTAACAGCAATTATATTGTTTGGATTGGCAATAATCATTCTTTTGATATGGTCACCATTAAAGAACCCGAATCATCCATTAGCTGATTATCAATACAAAAGAAATAGAAGGATAGCATACAGTATTATTATAATGTATATTGTGTCATTTGTGGTTTCTTTAGAAAAGGATTATACAATAGCATCGAGTGAAGTGATATTTATTGTACTTGTTTCAGTTTTCTTAATTATAGGAAAATTTGAGAAACAAAAACAAGCATTCCAAGATGCTTAAAATAACAAATTTAAAATAAGAAAATTTTGGAGGTAAATTAAGATGAAGAATAAATTAAAGAGAGCAGTTAGTGCATTAATGGTCGCAGGAGTATTGGCTACGTCAACAGTTCCGGCATTAGCAGCAAATGCGGGAGGAGGAAAATGGGATTATGGCACAAAGGTAGTTGGGTTAAATAAAAAGCTGGTTTACTCAAACTATTATCATGGAACAAAAAAACATAAATCAAGTGTTTCAATCGGAACAACATATATAAGTAGTGGTTGGGTAGGGAAAGGAAACACATCTTATGCAAGTGCTACAGGTTCATGGACGGCACAAACACAAGCAAATTATGATTACAAATAGTAATTATTAAATTCGGTTGTATTAAGTGAAAAATTTATAATTAACAGAGGTTTCACAGATAGAAAAGTTTATGTGATTAAAATAACGAATTAGAAAAGTATGGAGGTAAATTAAGATGAAGAATAAATTAAAGAGAGCAGTTAGTGCATTAATGGTCGCAGGAGTATTGGCTACATCAACAGTTCCGGTATTAGCAGCAACAGCACATGTAGGAGGCGGAATATGGAATTATGGCACACAGATAGTTGATTTCAATAAAAAGCTGGTTTACTCATCCTATTATCATCCAACAAAAACGCACAGAACAAGTGTTTCAATCGGAACAACATATGCAAGCAGTGGTTGGGTAGGTAAAGGAAAGACAGCTTATGCAAGAGCTATAGGCTCACGTTTTTCAGTAGGAAAGGCATATTATAGTTGTAAATAGTAATTATTAAATTATACCGTTGCATTAAGTGAGAAATATACAATTTACAAAAATTTTGCATATAGTAAAAATTTATATTTTGTAGTTTCTCTCTTAAAATGCAATAGTCCTATAATAATGAGGTGTATTATGAAAAAAGTAATAAGCATAATGATTTGCATTCTTATTGTGATTCAATTAGGGATAGGAATATTATCAGAATCAAATCGTGAAATTGAAAAATTATCAGGATTAGAAGATAAATATTGTAAAAGTTTTTCCATGCCGGATAACGAAAACATAAATAACCCGGAAAAAGTATATGAGATATTAAAGAAAACTGCGGATAGAAATAATGCGAATACATTTCGGTCTTTGCTAAAAGATGGAGAAGACGGCGGTTATGAAGTAGTTAAATTTATTTATTTATCGGGAGAAAGCCACTATTTTAATTATTTTAAAATAACCGGAAAAACATTTAAGACTATTAATGGAAAAATGGAGGATAGTGAGGATTTTATTTCTTCCAGAGATACAGAAAATGAGAATCAGATTGGCAAAATAAGTACCCATATGCATAATTTGGATATTACTTTGAGAACCTTGAATCAACAGATGAACTATTTTAAAACTTCTGGATTATATTATGTGGAATTTCTCGATGAAAACAAAAAAGAGAAATTTATACAAGAACTAAAACAAAGTTTGGAGAATGAATTTAGTATAGAATTAGAAAATCAGGATTTTGAAGCGGGTAAAAATAAATTAGACCTTCCATATACCGATTCAGGATTTTACGTTATTATGGAAATGGTATCAGTTTTTTTGATTATTCTTTGCTGTATGTATTATTATTTTAGGGAAAATAAGCAGATTGCTGTTCACAACTTATTCGGAATAACTGAGAAAAGAACTACCTTCTTATTACAAAAAGGATTCTATGGAGTATGTTTGATTGGAATGGTGTCAGGAATAGCAGTATTATTAATTTATAGCAGAGACCCATTATATGTGTGGAGTGTTATTTGGAGAACAATAGTGCTTTTGGCAGTATTATTTGGATTACTTTACATTATAGGAATATTCTTTCAGCATATAGTTGATATTCATGATGCATTAACAGGCAAGAGCAGCACTAATCATATATTATGTTTTAATTATTTGGTAAAAGCAGTGTGTATTATTATTGTCTTATATATTGGAGGCAATATTTATGCCGAATACAAGGAGTATAATACAGTAAAACAGAGTTATAAGAGTTGGGAAAATGCAAAGGATTATGGAGTATTCTATCCTTATTATATTGGATATGATTTGACAGAGCAAGAACAGTGTTCTACGGAAAAAACAATAAGTGAGGATTTGTATTCCGGTTTGAATGCAAAAGAGGCAATATATATTAATTCCAGAAATTTTGAACAGGAGTATCTTGACTTAAATGGGGAACCTATGCCTTGGGAATCTGTAACAGTCAATCCAAACTATTTGATACAGTTCCCTGTTTTGGATGAGAATGGTAAAGAAATTACTATTTCAGAAAAAGAAACAGATTGGATTTTGATTGTTCCGGAAAAGTATAAAGAACAGGAGGAAGAGATTGTGGAAATCTTTTCGGAAGACAGAAAAGACTGTTATGAAACTTCGGAAGATGTATATGGAGAAGAAATCTCTGCTGTGGTAAAAAATCAAAATGTTAAAATCATATGGATGAAAGATAATCAGAAGATATTTAGCTTTAATTCAAACGTATATCCTGAAAACAATAATATGATTGAAGAACCTGTTATTCAGGTTATGACTACAAATAATAGCTGTACTATAGACAGATATTGTGTTCAGGGAAATGGGACAACGGATCCGTTAAAACTAAAAATATCAGGCGACAGTAAAAAAACATATGAATCATTAAAGGATTTGTTAAGCAGCCAGCAGTTGGATGACAATCTTAAACATATTGTTTCGTGTAATGAGGAAGCTGCACAAAAACTCAATACAATTTATGCGAATATAAGGCTTTCAGCAATGTTACTTGCTGTTTTAATATTCGTATGGCTGTTGAATAGTTTTCAGAGTACAGTTATCTTATTTGATAAAAATAAAAAAGATTTTGTGATAAAGAGAATATCCGGTTGGAACTGGCAATCTATATATGGAAAATATTTATGGAGGGAGTTTGCCGTATTATTGTTTATTACTGCAGGAATTGTGGTTGCTAATCCGATAAAAGGAGCAAATATGTATTGCTATTTTGGCATAGATGCATTAATTGTATTAATAGAAGTAGCCGTATTTCAGTTTTGCATTAGATATTCTGAAAAAAATAAAGTAGTGGAGGCATTGAAAGGAGAATAAAATTATGGAAACAATCTGCAAATTAGAAAAAGTCCAAAAGAGTTTTCAGGATAAAATTGTATTTAAAGATTTTTCAATGGAAGTGAAAAAAGGAGATTTTGTATGCCTGGCTGGACCCAGCGGAAGTGGAAAGAGTACAATATTAAATTTAATTGGTATGTTTGAACAGGCGGATGGTGGTAAAATTGAATTGTTTGGAGAATCATTGCCACATATGACAAGCCGAAAAGGAAAAGAAATTATGCGTGATAAAATTTTTTATATTTTTCAGAATTTTGCACTGGTTGATGACAAAAGTATTTACTATAATCTGAGTATTCCGTTGATATACTCTAAGAAAAGTAAGCAGGAGAAACAAAAAGAAATGCAGAATGCATTGGAGTCTGTAGGACTTCAATTGCCTTTAAGTAAGAAAATATATCAGCTTTCAGGTGGAGAACAGCAGAGAGTTGCGATTGCCAGAGCATTTTTGAGAAACTTTGAATTGATATTAGCAGATGAGCCTACGGGCTCTTTAGATTCGGGAAATAAAAGATTAATAATGAATATCTTAAAACAGTTTAATAAGGAAGGGAAAACCATAATCATGGTTTCACATGATGAGGAGATTATTAATGACTGCCTGAAAGTTGTGAGGTTATCATAAAAACTTCATGTAACTTATATTGGATAGTTGAATGACTTGCGAAATAGTCAGATTAGTTTGTGTGATATAATATGTTTTGTTATTGATACCCCTTTTTGTATTAATCAATAGATTAAAAGCTTGAATGGTGAAGGGTGGCTGTTTGTCAGTTCAAGCTTTTTTTAATACAAAAAGTGTTTATATTAAGATATACACATATGACACCGGACTTTGGTCATATGTGTATTTTTTCTTCTTATTTTCCATCCATTTCGTCACATTCTAATATAAATTGCGTAATATTATATCAGAATATTAATGTCCATGTCCTAAACCATCTTAAAAATGTAATGGCATAATTTTTATTGATTGGAAGTCCTGATATTACAGGATAGAACATTATAAATAATGCTATGGCAATGCCACAATATACGAAGCATCCAATCATAACTTTTTTCTTTCCAGATTCGGCAGTCTGCATATGGTAGAAATTATGCATACAGTATCCGAGCAGCAGTACAACAAATGGTGTACTTGGAAAATAATGGTATATAAATGTGTATCTTGTTACAAGAAACCATGGTACATATTGAGCAGCATAACTTACCAGCAGGAACTCTGCTTTTTTATCATTATACGCTATGGCTCTGTATACCGCATATGATGCAGCAAGTATTCCGAGCCACCATACGGCAGGATTGCCAAAAGATGATATACCTTCAGATATGGTTGAAGTAATCTCTTTTGAGTAAAACAATATAGGTCTTACCATGGTTGGCCACTGATACCAGTGTGAAGAGTATGCATGAACTTCTTTAAGACCTGAATGGTAATTAAACATATCGACCTGATTTTCCAGCATACGTTCAATAAGACTTTTATTTTCGTAATAGCTTACAAAAGGAATATATGACAGAACATATATAATTCCCGGTATTATTATGAAAAACAGCACACAAAACAGTAAAGTATATATTGTGTACTTAGGAAATGTTTTAATTACAGATTCATGGCTTATTCCATCTGATTCACCATTAGGATTAAGTTTTGCGTACCTGTACTCCCTAAAGCGTTTAAACATATGATAAAAAAATATTATTGCAAGTCCCACACCGGCGTAACAACCGGTCCACTTGCTTGCACAACCCAGTCCCATTGATATTCCGCATAATCCTAGAGGAATAAATGTTTTCTTTAATGCGGTATCATAAAATGTCATGGAAACGTACCTGTACATAAAGTAATACATAAGTATTATAAAGAATGTGACATATACATCTATAGTTGAAATACGTGTCTGCGAAAAATGCATAAAATCAAATGTGAACAGCAGGCAAATAATTGTTGTGAGCCATGTCTTTTCAAACATTTTCTTTGCAAATGTATATATGGCAGGTATCATCATAATTCCAAACAATGTTCCTACAATTCTCCAGCCAAACGGATTCATTCCAAATATTAAAATTCCGATAGAAATAAAAATTTTGCCCAGTGGCGGATGAGTATTTTCATATGTTGTAATACCATGTATAAACTCATAAGCAGTACGGGCATGGTATATTTCATCAAAGTAAGTACTATCCCTGAAAGTGCTTATTTCAGGACATAAATCTTGTTCATCGAAAAGATTAGAAAAATCATCTGCATTTACGGGCGTTATTATATTACCTTGTGAGTCCTTAATAACCACCTCAAAAAGAGAAGCTTTGGGAGATGATAATGTAATCATCAAATAGCGGCATGAGTTTTCTGCTTTTATGCTTCCCCAGGAAAAGACAGAATCAATTTTTTTAGTTCCATAATTGTCCCACATTTCTGATGTAGAGTTTCTTCCTGTTACAGACATATTAAAGTAAGCATACTGCCCCATATAATAACTTACACTTTCTATATCTTTTACTTCACCAAAATCAAGAATAATGTTCTGACCGTCAGATGCGTTCCAACCTGTATCAGGTGCATCCATATCTCCAAGATTAAATAAAGCAATGGCACTGTATATTACCGTTATTGTAATAAGAATTATCCAGTCCTTTTTTGTAAATTTGTAATTTGTTTTGCTTCTTTGAAAGCTTATTTTTTTTTCAGACATATTTATCCTCCAAGTCAAAGTACTGATTATAATCTATGATTGTAACATAAAAATGCGGAAAAATATATAGTATTTATGAACCACTTGATTTGTAATGTTTTACCCCAAATTTCCACAGCAGCATGGCAGGAATCAGAAATAAACACGCTGCTAAAGGCAAAAATATCAGGAACAAATCAGTTCTCTTTTCTAAAATGTACAAGAGAGGATAATATTGAATCAAAGCATAAGGTATACAAAATGTAGTGAATAATAACATTTTCTTACCATAAATACCTATAGGATATTTCCCGAATTCTCTGGCTCCATCGGTAAATACATTTATAAATTCCAATCCGTCCAGTGTGAAAAAACATAATGCAGCATATATTAAGAATAAGCCGCTGAAAACGCATGTACCTCCGATTAGCATAAATACTATGGTAAATATTTTTTTATAGTCCCATAGTACTTCACATTTTAAAATACCATATGTAAACATCACAATTGCCTGTAGCATTCTTCCGATTCGTGTCAACTCAAATGCACTTCCCATAATCTGTATTATTTCGTTTTGGGGGCGTACCAATACACGGTCAAAATCACCGCTTTTCACAGTGCCGGAAAAAGTATCAAACCCGCGTGCAAACATTTCGGCAATTGAAAATTCCATTAAAATAATAGAAAAACATAACAAAACTTCATTGTATGTAAAATCCTGCACTTTAGAAAATCTCTGAAACATAAAGAATATCCCTAAAAACACATTAAATGATATTAAAAACTGCCCTATTGCTGTTAATAAAAAAGATGTTTTATACTGCATCATAGATTTTACTATTATAGAAATATAATGAATGTACAAACGTATAGATTTACTCATGCCTAACCTCCCTGTACGCAAATTTTTTTCTCTGCAATTTTACATAATAATTTTCCGATTGCAGTAATTGCCAATAACCAAAAAATTTGTAAGAATATTGCTCTTTTCATTTCACTGTTATTCATACTTCCGCTATATATACGAAGTGCCACATTCTGCATAGACGCAAATGGCAGTAACTCTAAAATATTCTGTATAGTTCCAGGAAAGAATGGCAGGGGGATAACAGCTCCTGCAAAAAATTCAACTGCCGAAGTGAATAACATCCGTAATCCTTGTGGTGATATTGTGAAAAATGTCAATACATAAACCAGCATACAAAAAGATACAGTCATTGCGAGCCCTAACACTAATGTGATTATAAACAGAAAAAAGTGTAAAAGACCTGGGGGAGTAGATATTCCGTATGGGTCTGGTATAAATATTGCCACAATCAGTATAGGAAAGCATCTTAAAACGGCACGTGACAACCTATTGGCAATACTTCTGGAAAACCACATATTATAAATATTAACAGGCCGGCACAATTCATAAGAAATATTTCCGTTTACGATTGAATCAAAAATTTCGTTTTCTATCATCCATGCGGCAAAAAATGCAAGGAATGCCTGCTGCAGCCAGATATATGAAGCAGTTGAGGAAAAGCTCATTGGAAATGCAGATGTATCTGCCTGATAAAATGCTTTAAATACCATAATTTCCATAAAGCCCCATACAAACTGGGTTACAATTCCGGCAAGTGCTGCAGTCCTGTATTGCAATCCTACTGTAAACCGCATGCGGAAAAAAGAAATATATTTTTTCATAACACATTTCCTCCTATATATTATATGTACGATACAGTTCTGCCACAGTCTCGTCTATATTATTGCTATTGTTTTTAATATCTTTTAATGTTCCATCTATTAAAATCTGACCTTTTCCGATTAAAATAATACGATTTGTCAATGCTTCTATATCCTGCATATCATGTGTAGTCAGAATTACCGTAGTTTTATGGGTTTTATTCTGTTTTAGGATAAAATCCCGTACGGCGAGTTTGGATACAGCATCAAGTCCGATTGTGGGTTCATCAAGAAACAGGATTTTTGGACTATGAAGAAGGGAAGCGGCTATTTCACATTTCATACGCTGCCCTAATGACAACTGGCGTGTCGGAGTACGCAGTAACTCCTTCAAACACAGTAACTCTGTCAATTCCTCGAGGTTGTTATTATATTTGGAATTTGATATAGAATAAATATCCTTTAATAATTCAAAAGAATCTATAACCGGAACATCCCACCACAATTGTGAACGCTGACCGAACACAACTCCGATATTTTTGACGTGTTCAATTCTGTTCTTGTAAGGGATTCTCCCATCAATAAGAACATTTCCGCTGTCAGGTGTCAATATTCCGCTAAGGATTTTAATAGTAGAGCTTTTTCCAGCTCCATTCGGACCGATGTAACCTACCATCTCTCCATCATCAATGGTAAAATTCACATCATTAAGAGCGTGAATCACTTCATATTCACGGTGAAAAAGTGCTTTGCAGGCTTCACCAAATCCTGCATTTCTTTTTGCAATCTTGTACGATTTGCATATGTGTTCCATCGTAATCATTCTTGCTTCCTCCTGGTAGTTATATTTTCATATCTTGCCAAGCCGGTCTGGTTATGCCGGATTTTGCCGGTCATATACCGAAGGTAAAATATTCAGTTGAAACTTCAGTGTATCAAATAGTTATGGATTAGTCAATATTACGGATTACAAATTTAAAAAGCAACAGTTTAAACCGGAAGACTTAAGTGGCTGTCTGCATAAACTGTCAGGGCGGATTTTAATTTAACTGAAATGGATTAAAATGAGAAGATTACAGTGGGGTGAAATATTTCACTTAGCTACAGGTTCGGCATGCAAATTTCCAGATAATGCATCTGGCCTTTTTTACAAAAAGTCTGTCAATATTTTTGAATCATATTGTCAAACGGAATCAGAGTATTTATAATTAAACTGGAATGTAATTTAAATCGGAATACGGTCTTTTCAGACTGAAGGATAAAGGAGGAAATTTGAATGGTTAAAAATGTCAATAAACAGATACTGTCAGGTATAATGTCACTAACAATGGCAGTGTCGGTGCTCGCAGGAGTGCCATTTACAGGGAAAATAAATGCGGAGGATGAAATAGTACTGCATAATCCAGTGGTGGATATGGATGCAATGTGTGCAGGACAGAAGGTCACATGGGACTGTGTGTATTTTGGAAGCTATCCGCAGACGGAAGTTAAGGCAGGTGACAGTGAGTATGAGGCTCTGCAGAGTGCGGAAGGCTGGGATGATAATGGAGATATTGTCATGAATGACAATGTTATAAATAACAATGTTGTAAACGGTACAAAGTACCGCAGGATTCTGAAAGGTGATGCAACTTATGCCACAAGCGGAAGCGGCAGTTATTATGATTGGGAAGATAGTGCCACATACCATTATTTCAGGTATGAGCCTGTGAAATGGAGGGTGTTGGAAACGGATGGAAGTAATGCAATGCTGTTGTCTGACATAGCACTTGATGACAGGAAATATAATACAGAAGAGAAAGATACAACATGGGAGACAAGTACAATAAGGAGCTGGCTGAATGGGTATAATGCTGATATCAACCAGGAACGCATAAACTATGTCAGCAGTAACTTTATAGACAGTGCATTTACGCCTGAAGAACAGTCAGCAATAGTAGATACTAATGTAATAAATAATAATAATTTGAATTATGATATCGAAGGTGGAAATAACACTACGGATAAACTGTTCCTGTTGTCGGAGTCAGAAGTATGTACTGATACTGCATCCATATATGGATTTGCACAAGACAGAGAAAATTATGATGAGGCAAGAAGATGCAAAATCAGTGATTATGCCAAAGCTATGGGAGTATATAGCTTTAAATCTGAAGAAGGGAATTGTGTTTGGTGGCTTCGCTCTCCGGGTGGCTATAGTGATAGTGCAGTATCTGTTCACGATAACGGCTACATTAGCTATGACGGATATGATGTCAACAGCAGTCGTTATGGTGTGCGAGTGGCTTTGAATCTGAATCTGTCATCATCTAATATCTACACCTATGCAGGAACAGTATGCAGTGATGGTATTATGGATGAAAGCGGAAAAGCAGAAGAAAATATATCAAATCCAAGAATTGTAAATGTAACAGATGCACAAAGAGGGCAGAATGCAAAATGGGACTGTGTGTATTTCGGAATCTATCCTCAGACAGAGGTTAAAGATACAGACAGTGAATATTCTGCTTTACAGAGTGCGGAAGGCTGGGATGGCAATGGAGATGCTGTTGTAAATGGTACAAAGTACCGCAGGATGTTAAAAGGTGATGCAACTTGTGCAACAAGCGGAAGTAGCAGTTATTATGGTTGGGAAGATGATACCACATACCATTATTTCAAGTATGAGCCTGTGAAATGGAGGGTGTTAAAAACAGACGGAAGTAACATAATGCTGTTATCTGACATAGTGCTGGATGATAGGAAATATAATACAGTATGGAACGATACAACATGGGAGACAAGTACAATAAGGAGTTGGCTGAACGGATATAATGGTGACATGAATCAGGAGGGGATAAACTACAGTAGCAGTAACTTTATAGATAGTGCATTTACAACAAAAGAACAGTCAGCAATAGCAGATACAAATGTAGTGAATAATGACAATCTGGAATATGGTACAGAAGGTGGAAATGATACCGTGGATAAACTGTTTCTGCTGTCAGAATCGGAGATTTATACAAAAGAAGCAAAGGCGTATGGTTTTTCAAAGGATAGGTTTGTATTTGATATATCAAGAAGAAGCAAGAGCAGTGATTATGCCAAAGCAATGGGAGTAAAAGAAGGGAACTGCTATTGGTGGCTTCGCACGCCGGGCGGCTATAGTAATAGTGCAGCATATGTTAACAATAATGGCTACATTAACGATTACGGCTATAGTGTTAAGAACAATGATAATGGTGTGCGAGTGGCTTTGAATCTGAATCTCTCATCATCTAATCTCTACACCTATGCAGGAACGGTGTGCAGTGATGGGACAGTGAGTGTTATAGAAAAACCAAGTACAGAAGAACCAACAACGGAGGAGCCAAGTACGGAAGAGCAGACGACGGAAAAACCAAGTACAGAAGAGCAGACAACGGAACAGTCAAGTACAGAAGAGGTAACAACAGAGCAGCCAAGTACAGAAGAGCAAATAACGAAAGAAGAGATGACAACGAAGGAGGAGCCAACAACAGAAGAAGAGCAGGTAACAGAGCAATCAACACCGGAGAAGTCAACAACAGAAGAACCGACAACAGAAAAAACTACTGTAAAGAAGAAATCACAGACTATAAAAGTTACCAAATCCTATACAAAAACATATGGGGCAAAAGCATTTAAACTGAACGCAAAACTTACCAAAGGAAATGGGAAATTAAAATACACTACTTCCAACAAAACCATAGCTGTTGCAGATAAAAACGGCAAGGTTACCATAAAAGGAACAGGCATATGCACCATAACGGTAACCGCATCTGCCACCGATACTTACAAAGCCGCATTAGCAAAGATAACCATAACCGTAAAACCAAAGAAAAACAAGGTAACAAAATTAAAAGCGGCAGGCAGCAGAACATTGAATGTCACATGGAAAAAAGATACAAAATGTACGGGATATGAACTGCAGTGTTCCGCATCAAAGAAATTTACCAAAAAAGATACAATAATAAAAAATATAAGTAAGAACAAGACAACATCATATAAGATACGGAAACTGGCAAAAGGAAAGAAATATTATATACGCATAAGGGCATACCGGAATGTAAAAGTAAACGGAAAGACAAATAAACTGTACGGAGACTGGAGTGCGGTTAAGCAGAGTGGGAAAGTAAAGTAAGGAAAAAGAAAATATCTCTTGAGGGTAAGTGTCCTGTCTTATTAATCTTTAATGAGACAGGATGCTTTTTATGTTGTAAATATGGTTTTGAATATCTGAAAATCATATACAATGTGTTGACAATCATACGACATTATGATAATATATCTACAAAGCATAAGTTTCATATCTAATATCTTATTTTGCATATCTGGTTATCGGAAAATGTCATAGTGGAATCGTGCTTTTATTTCAAAACAAAGAGGAATAACGGCAGGAGAGTACACAAGGCATAACGGAGCCGGAACTTCCTGTAGTAAATGTAAGGAGGAAAATGTATGGGAAGGAATGATATTAGTTTGAAGTCTTATCTTTCGGATAAGAGAAGATTTGCAGACCTGTTTAATTGTACACTAATGGGCGGAAGTCAGGTTATAGACCCTAATCGGTTGGAAAACTCGCCTACAGTAATGTCAGTGTCAGATGAGAATGGATTTATGGAAAGGATAAATGATATTTCCATGAAATATACATTTGAGGATAGCAGCCTTGCACTTATTATACTTGAGAATCAGGAATACATTGATTATTCCATGCCTTTGAGGGTGATGTTACAACAGGCATTGGCATATGATGCACAGTTAAGGGATATTAAATCCCAAAATAAGAATCACAAGCTGAAGAGCGGTGGAGAGTACCTTTCAAAAGTAAAGAAGACGGACAGGATACTTCCGGTAGTGGTTCTTGTGGCATATTGGGGAGAAGACGAGTGGGATGGAGCAAGGAGTATACACGATATGCTGAGATTTGAGCCACGGACAGAGATAATGCGACAGTTTGTACCAGACTATAAAATTAATTTTGTGAACATTAAAGATTATAAAGACAGTGATAATTTTAAAACAGAACTTAGAACATTCAGTGGACTGTATTTCTGTAAGAATAGCAAAATAAAAATGAGTAAATACATAGAAACACATAGAGAATGTGCAAATATAGATAGTGACACATTTCTGGCAATAGCAAATATAACCGGAAGTGGCAATATAAAGGGATTGGAAAAGTATAAGGACAAGGAGGAGATTAATATGTGTAAAGCGTTTGAGGAAAACTGGCTGGATGGTTTGGAGAAAGGAAAAGAAGAGGGGGCATTGGAAATGTTATGTGAACTTGTAGGAGACGGACTTATCAAATCGGAGGAGGCAGCGAAGCGTATGAATATAACAGAATCAGCTTTTAACGAAAAGATGAAAAGGGCACAGGCATATGCACCATAACCGTAACAGCATCCACTACTCATACTTACAAAGCCGCATCTTATAAGATAAGGAAACTGGAGTGCGGATAATCAGAGTGGGAAAGTAAAGTAAGGAAAAGTAAAGTAAGGAAAAGTTAATATCCTTTGGCGATAAGCATTTTGCCTTATTAACATTATTAGGTTTATCCTGAATTTAATAGGGTAGGATGCTTTTTTAGTGCTGAAGGAAAGAATAAATGATATTTTCATGTGCTATACATTTGGAGTTACAGCAACCTTGCACACATCACACTTGAGAATCAGATATATAGATTATGCCATTCATAATTTGCCGGACTATTACCAAAAAACAGCCATAATGCCTAAGGCTTACGGCTGTTTTCCACATAATTAAGGGATAGGGTAAAATTCACCCATCTTTATTAAATTTACTAAGCACTTTTGCAATCCATATCATTATCCATATAAATATCGGTATACCTATAGTTGCGTATACAGACGCATTAAATAACTTTGTGGTGTCTGCATCACCAAAAACGGCGAGCAGAAATGATATAATATAAAGGCTTAATAATGCAAGTATTCCTATAATGGCTGTTATTTGCTTAAATTTTTTCATCAAACTTACCTTTTATTACTGCGTTTCCAAATATTCATTTTTTCTGCATCTTTAATCAGCTCGTCTCTGAAATCAGGATGTGCCACAGAAATAATGGCTTCACATTTCTGCCATGAAGAAAGACCTTTAAGGTTTACCTTTCCGTATTCAGTTACAAGATAGTGGACATTTGCCCTTGTATCAGTAACTATTGAACCCGGTTCAAGGGTTGGCAGGATACGTGATTTTAATTGTCCGTCTTTAGTTGTAAATGTGGATGAGCAGCAGATAAAGCTCTTTCCGCCTTTTGAAAGATAGGCACCCAGTACAAAGTCAAGCTGTCCGCCTGCACCACTTATATTTTTTGTTCCGGCTGATTCGGCATTAATCTGTCCGAATAAATCCAGATTAACGGCATTATTTATTGACATAAAGTTATCAAGTGCAGAAATGCTCCTGATATCATTTGTATAATCAACCGGTGCACTCATACACTCAGGGTTATCATCAATATAGTCATAAAGTTTCTTTGTACCTGCTGCAAATGCATAAGTCTGGCGTCCTTTATCTATATTTTTCATTGAACCGTTTATTTTGCCTGCTTTTGCTATATCAACAAATGCGTCTACATACATTTCTGTATGTACACCAAGATTTTTTAAATCAGATTTTGCTATAAGAGAACCTACAGCATTCGGCATACCGCCTATTCCAAGCTGGAGGCATGCTCCGTCAGGAATTTCTTCAACAATTAGCTTTGCCACTGCCTCATCTACTTCTGTAGCGGCTGAGCTTCCGCCCATTTCAGCTATGGAAGGATTATCACCTTCAACAATCATATCAACTTTAGAGATATGGATTCCTTCTTCAAAACCGCCTATGCAGCGAGGCATATTCTGGTTTACTTCAACAATAATGGTTTTTGCCATCTCACAAGCAGCTGCAAGATGTGATGCACTCGGTCCAAAATTAAAGTAACCGTGGGAATCCATTGGTGCAACCTGAAAAATGGCAACATCAGGAGGAGTCTGAGATTCACGATAATATCTCGGAAGTTCTGAGTATCTGATAGGTGCATAAAAAGAAAATCCTTGTGATGCGGCTTTACGCTCTATACCGCCCATATGCCATGAGTTCCATGTAAGATGTTCTACAGGATTGTCAATTTTAAATATTTCAGGAACCCACATAAGTATTCCACCACGAAAATTAACATCTGTAAGTTCATTCATTCGTTTAGCCAGTGCAGCATCTACAGCTACAGGAGTGTTAACAGTCCAGCCGTAATCTACCCAATTACCAGAACTAACAGCTTTTGCAGCCTCTTCAGCAGTAACAAGTTTTTGTGAATAAAGTTGATTATAATCCATTTTTTTAACCTCCATATATGTAAAATATGCTTTTAAAATAATCTAAAATGTATTCTATCATTATTGGAATATGCGGTCAAGAAATATGTTTTATTCCCGCGAGCAACGAGCCAAGTGGCTGCTTGCAGACATTTGGCGACTGCCGCGAGGGTCAAATACCCCACAGCTTGCTGCGGGGTATTTGACTGAAGAAATAAAATAAAAATATAGATATATTATACAAAAATTCACTTTTATATTTGGAATGGGTTATGCGGTTTACCTATTGTAGAATGCCGATTTGTATGTTACCATTTATAAGTAGATTTTAAAAAGTCACAGAAGTTTTGGAGAATATGATAAATGGCAGTATTCAAAATAAATTTGCAGACATATGAAAAAATGAATCATTTCATTCTGATAAATGATTTAGACTAGGAAAGAGAATAGGAATTTGTATGAAAAACAGAAATAAAAAGAGTGGTGACAGTGCATTTTCAAATGTTATGATGATAGTATTTGGGATTTTGGCACTGTGGGCAATTGGTTGGGTATTTAAACAGGAGTTAATTGCAATATCAGATGAAGGCGGAATCACTTTAAACCATATATTATTTATTATTAAATTTGTTTTGGCGTGTATTGTAACGGGTGCTTGTTATATAATCTTTGAAAAGTCTAAAAAGGTAAAAGCATTAAAAGAAAAGGAATATGATGAAAAGATACTGAAAAAGGTGATTGCTGAATTAGTACCTAATGCCATGTTTGATAGGGATAAATGCATTCAACCTGAAGCATTATATGAAAAAGGCATTATACCACGTCATGATACTTATAGAAAATTAGGAGTGTTAAGTTACCAAAAGGAAGGAAAGGAATATGGTTTTTCTGATATACATCTTCTTAGGTCTAAGGAGGACAAAGATAACCGTACATATTATGAAACCATATATAAGGGTCAGGTGTATATAGTAAACTATGCAACTGAATTACAGGGAACAGTGAGAATATTTGCTACCAGAAGGATGGCAGTGATTAATGTGGAAACTGATGATGGCTATGTCAGCAGGAGAAAAGGAGAAAGAAAAATTGAAACAGAAAATATAATGTTTAATGATAATTTTGATGTCTATGCTACAAGTGAGCAGTCTGCTTTTTATGTTCTAAGTCCATATGTAATGGAGCAACTGCTTGAGATGAAGAAAAAATATAATCAGGTAGGTGTGTATATCAGTGGAAATAATGTGGTGATTTCTTTAAATACCGATAATATTATATTTCCTAAAAAAATGTATTTTAATGATAGGGAAACAGAGTACTTGCAAGAAGCAAAAGGAGAAGTTAAAAAAGTGCTGAGAATGGCGGAAGTTTTGGAGAATACCATAAATGGCAGCATTAAGAATAATTTTACAAATACGATAAAATGAAAAGGAGAATGATTAAATGGAACCAATGATAATACTTATTATAGTAATGGTAATATTGATTTTTTGGGCGATTTTCACCGGAAACAGAATTAAAATGATGAAAGTGAAAATAGATGAGGCAAAATCAGGAATAGATATTGCGTTAATAAAAAGATACGATATTCTGACAGAATCATTAAATGTTGCGAAAGGATATGCAACACATGAAAAAGGTCTGATGCTTCAGCTTGTTCAGGCTCGTTCAGGAATGAGTATGCAGCAGAGCCGTGCAGTAATGGAAAATCAGGAGAAAGTTCTGGAGAACCTTAAGGTTGTAGCTGAATCATATCCGCAGTTATATTCTAATGAACTTTTTAAGGAACTTCAAAGTCAGATTGCCGTAACAAATGAGCATTTAAGTGCCGCAAAGCGTGTACTCAATTCTAATATTGCACTATATAACCAAAAAATAGTTGCTTTTCCTGCAAGCATAATTGCTGTAATTACAGGATGCAGAAAGATTGATTTTTTTAAGGAGACTGATGAGAAGAAGAAACGGGATGTACATATGAAATTCTAGAATAAATTTAGTACAAAATTAGGGAATCCCTCAAGCCGTTTTATGGCTTTTGGGATTCCCTCGTTTTTTTGTATTGTTAGTGTAATGGTTTTTACTCTGCCTTTTCTAGTATTTTAATAATCTTCTTTGCATTTTTATCAGTATTAACACATTCCCAGTCACCTGTTTCCGATAGCAGAATAAAATTAGGTGGATTTACACCATCATCTAACACGCCATACCAGCAATAGCTGCCTCGGTCAGCACCATAACTCTTTTCGTCAATATCATAGTCATCACTTATTTTTGATAACAGTTTATAACATTTTGAAACATCTTCGGAAGTTAAAAATTCTTCACTGTCAGTTTCTTCGGTTTCTAAAAGAAGTTGATTTATATCATCATTACTAATAAAACGTTGAGAACCTGTTTTTTCCTTCCAAAAGCTTTTTGCAATTTCCGAGAAATCAAACTGTATCTTATGTCCATCACTATTAACATAGAATCCTCTACATGTTGGTGTTTCGGCATAATTTACATATTTATATATTAATACTATCTTTTGATTTACCACAATATTTTCTACAGTTTCGTCCTTTTTGATTTCTGTAAATGGACTCCCACACCCTGTAATAAATATCATAGTAATAAATATTAAAAACAAGATTATTTTTCTCATCTACTGCCTCCTTACAGTTTATTCATTTTGGCAGCGAGCCAAAGTCGAGCTTGCGTGACCTTGGAGGCTGCTGCAAGGGTAAAATCCCCCACTGTTTATGAGATTGGAAATTTGATGTTCCATTGCTTTTTTTTCAAAATTTTCATAATCTTCTTTGCATTTTTATCAGTATTAACACGTTCCCAGTCACCTGTTTCCGATAACAGAATAAATTCAGGTGAATTTACACCATCATCTAACACACCATACCAACAATAACTGCCTGCATCTTTTCCTGCACATTTCGCATCAATATCATAGTCATCACTTATTTTTGATAACAGTTTATAACATTTTGAAACGTCTTCGGAAGTTAAAAATTCTTCACTGTCAGTTTCTTCAGTTTCTAAAAGAAGTTGATATATATCATCATCACTAATAAAACGTTTAGAACCTGTTTTTTCCTCCCAAAAGTTTTTTGCAATTTCCGAGAAATCAAACTGTATCTTATGCCCGGCACTATTAACATAAAATCCTCTACATGTGGGTGCTTCGGCATAATTTACATGCTCATATATCAATACTATCTTTTGATTTACCTCAATGTTTTCTGTCTGTCCATCTTTTCCGCTTTTTCAAAATCCGCATCCTGTAATAAATATCATACAAATAACCATTATAAACAAAACTGGTTTTTTCATCTGCTTACTCATCTCCATTTAATCGGCAACCTTCGTGCCCACAATATTAACAGGTACAATTTTTCTTGTTTTAGAATTATATTTAAACACAGTCCAATATTTTCCTGACTTATTTATAGGAATATTAAACACATATTGTGGTTCATTAGTGCTGCCGTTATAAACTTTAACGCTTGCTCCAGATTCAGACATATCCGGAGAACTGGAAAAATTGTATACATAAAATGTATATGTACCTTCTATCGGATTGTATATCGTTGTTGTTTCCGGTCCATAACCTGATGTGTCATCCAAATCTAAATTAGCAATTATTGTATTTCCTTCTGAATACTTTTTATCCGCATAATATATATGAAATATGCTTCCACTGCTTGTCGGTCCAATCAGATGTGAATCCAAATCGCGTGGGGCAGCTCCCCATTCAAGTACAATTCTCAACTGTTCGGAATTTAGTGAAGTTGATACTGTAGCATTTTGATTTGGGATTACATGGCCTCCAATTACCTTAATATTAAAATAAGTTGTATAATATTTATCCTTATTTTCCTGCAATTCACTATCCATACTGTTATCAACAACTTCAATGCAATAGTGCCCTGCGTCCAATTCCGGTGTTTCATATAGTCCCTGTGATTGGCTTTGGACTTCCGCCACAAGCTTTCCTGTTTTTTTATTTATTCCTTTACGTATTCTTAAATTTAAACCTTCAACTCCATAACCTGTTAATGAATCCGTTATTCTTCCCTTTGCCTGTCCTGTATTTTTAGATGAAAGAGGAATTAATTCAACTGTACTACAGTAATTATCCAATTTGGTTGAACTCAAACTAACTATTTGAGTAGTTGTATAGTATCCGTCTTTGCTTATTGTTAATTCATATGTTCCAGGTACTATATTGTTAAAATAGAAAGTTCCATCACTTGAAGTTACAGTATACTCGGGTGCAGTTAAAAGTTTATCTTCTCCTACTCTGAAAATAGAAACAACAGCAAGATAAAGTGGCTGATTATTTCCTAATATCATATCTGTGTCAGCCTGAACAACCTTTCCTGACAAAGTATTTGTTCCCTCTATATCAACTTTGCTTTTTCCATCTATTCCTACTTCATCAAAAGCTGCTTTTATAATCCCGATTTCCTCAGCAGACATTCTCATATCATATGCTGCTGCAAGTACATTCATTCTTACTGAATAAAATTTGGAATTTCTATCATACCCCTTAAACAATGAATGATACCAAAGTTCCGCTAACCTTGTCTTGTTTCTGATACCATTATTCCACATCAGGTAACAGGCATGTGAAACGATAGTGTTATTTGTATGTACGCCTCCATTATCACTATGGTCTTCTGCAAAATCTTGATAATATTGATCACCAATAGTACTAGGCTGCTCAAATTCAGCCGGATTAGACATATTTCGAAGTGCTCTTGCATTACTTGTATTGTCTTCCCTGTGCAGCCATTCATCATCATCATCCCCTTCGATGAAATAGCCGAAAATATCAGCATATCCTTCCTCAATTGCTCCCGGTGCATTAAAGTAATATAAGGCTAAAGGAGAAACATGATTTATTACACCATGTGTAAATTCATGACCAACGGTATCAAGTGCAGCCGCAGCACTAAAAATATAGTCTCCGCCACTTCCGAAATTCAAAGATTCATTTTTAGGATTATAACCCGAATTAGTACCCCTGTTTGTATCATTAATAATAACTGGTATTTTTGAATTTTTATCATCAAATCCTTTTCTGCCAAAATTATTCAGATAAAAATCATACGCTTTAGAAACATTAGCCATAGCTGATACTTCGTCAGGCTCCCATGTATTACTTGGCTTTACAATTACTTTATCTGAATCCAGACGGTTATCTTTGCTACCCTCAAAATCATAAACTTCTATGTTTCTTGCAGCATCTCTTAACTTAAATTCAGTAAATTTATATGTACCTGTTCCCACTGTACGATATGCAACTGAAAATTGCTCCCGATTTCCAAGTTCGCTTATTCCTGTTCCTATAGTACTTCCAAATTCAAATTCATTTAGACTATTCAAATTTTCAAATAAAACTTCTCCACCAGCTGCATCAATAAGAATATTATACTGTGAACCGTCTGCACCTTTAGCATAAACATTCCATACCAGTTTTGGAATTGAATTATCCATATAAACATATAACTTTTCTACATCCGCATCTCTATATCCATATTCCATAACCTTCTGTTTCGCTTCACTTTCAGATAATTTTGGTGCTGTATTGATATTTATATCACTAACGAAAGAACTCTGCAAAGATGATGTATATCCTAACTGGTTTGTTGATACAACTATACTCGTTCCATAAATGGGAATACCGTTATAAACCTGTTCAAACCGAAATGCCGCCCCATAATTGTCTTTATTAGTCGATACCCATCTAAATTCATCCTTTGGTGATTTACACCCCATAAGAGATTTTATCGTATATAAGGATAAAATAGCTTCTTCCGGTGATTCAACCATAATATCTGAGAATGACCCCATAATATATTCAATATACCCATCATCATTTATATATACTTCAAGATTATCCACATTACCATCATTATAAAGATATAACATTTCAAATGAATCTATATCTTCAATATAATCTGTATTATAATTTACATATTTATTTTTAATAACATATACTTCAAACTGTTTTGTTTCAAAACAAGAATTACTCTTAACATTTGCTGTTAAAATAACTTCTGTTGATTCATTGCATGGTCTGCTTACAACACCTTCATCTGTAATAACATCTTCATTACTGCTTGACCACTCAATCGTTGCTCCATTCAGTTCTGTCACAAGACTAAGATTATCCGTTACAGAATATTTTGTATCATTATTTTTATATTCTATCTCAAGTTCACTGATTGCACTTTGAACAATTAAATAATCTTCATCAAAATTCAAATCAGGTACCATTTTTTCAGTGGTTCCTTTATTATCCCATCCTGTTACTTTTACACAATTTAATCCTTTTAAATAATCTTCATAAGAGAGGACTACTGAAAAATTCCATAAGGTGCTATCATTTCACCTCCAAAATCTTAATTTATCAGAGCCTTCATTTTCCTGTGTAACAACATACTGATATATACCATTTTCTATCCTATTTTCAACTTTCTTAGGATTGTACATATTTTTATCTGCACCGGATATCAATACATCATATCCGCTATTTTCATCCTTAGTTGCATTTGTAAAATTAACATACATTAATGCATCATCATTTTCCCATTGTGCAAATTCTGATACATCAAGATATATAATATCTCCTTCATGAAAGTATTCTTCGATTCCTTCCATAATACCCCAATGACCATACTCACTTCCATCCACATAATATGCATTATTATTATCTCTGCCTCCGTCACTCCATGAATTCCATTGAGTTGTTTTATCCTCACCATAACGGTTAAAAGTAATGTTATATGCATTCTTAGGAATCTTTACGCTCCATGTAATTTCGTCCTTTTGTTCCATCCAATATTCAGTGTGTCCGTTGGTATTATCAATTGCTTTAATTTTAGCGTTATCATTTTTTACCCACTTACCGGCAGTATTGTCAATCAGATATAATGTATCATACTCAGTCGCTGCCTGTATGGATACAAATTGACTTAAATCAATACTTGCCAAAATCATAATTACTGTCAAAATACCTGCTAATATTTTTTTTTGAATAATTTTTCATAAAGATACCTCCTGTATTATCGTAGACATTCTTGATTTTCCAATAATTCGACTATTATTATCTTCTGCAGTATGTATCTTAATTACCCAAACCGATTTGAGTATTTTAACTTTTGTAATTATCATCATTTTATCATGGGTCATTAATTCCTTATTAAATTCATTATCATCCTCCACATCTTTATAAAATTTTAATATATAAATATTTTATTATATATTAAAATTAATATCAAATAAAACCGCACCAAAGTTCAAATTTTTCAATAAAATCATACTGTTGAGTACAAGATATGCAACATGCTGTCATGTATTTATAAAAAAACTTTAAAAAGATTGATAAATATTTGACGATTTCCTATAAAAATGTTATTATTAGAACGTAGCGTTAATAAGCATGAAATGAGGTACATTATGACCAAGGCTATATATCCCGGAAGTTTTGATCCGGTAACATTGGGCCATCTGGACATAATAAAGCGTTCTTCAAAAGTTGTGGATGAATTGGTTATAGGAGTTCTTGTAAATAAGAACAAAACACCTACATTTACGATAGAAGAAAGGCTTGATATGATAAGAGAAGTTATAAAAGGGCTTCCTAATGTAACCGTCCGGTATTTTGAAGGAATGACAGTGGATTTCGCAAGAAAAAATGATGCAAATATTATAATAAGAGGTCTTAGGGCAGTTACTGATTTCGAAAGTGAAATGCAGATAGCACAGACTAATCACAGTATTGAACCTGAGGTTGAAACCATGTTCTTTACTACCAGTCTGGAGTATGCTTTCTTAAGTTCTACTATTGTAAAAGAAGTTGCATTTTATGGTGGTGATGTGTCACGGTTCGTTCCAAAGAATGTGGAAGAAATGCTTAAAAAGCGTTATTTTCCAAACAGTATGCAGGCTATATAATATAGCATAATATATTTATAAAGGAGGATATTTAAAATGTCAAAAAAAGTAGTATTAGCAGGTGCTTGCCGTACAGCAATCGGAAAAATGGGTGGTGGATTAAGTACAACACCGGCACCGGTTCTTGGTTCTATCGTTATTAAAGAAGCATTGAGCAGGGCAGGAGTACCGGCTGATCAGGTTGATCATGTATATATGGGATGTGTAATTCAGGCAGGTCTCGGACAGAACGTTGCACGTCAGGCATCTATTAAAGCAGGATTGCCTATAGAGACACCGGCAGTTACAGTAAACGTTGTATGTGGTTCAGGTCTTAACTGTGTAAATATGGCTGCTCAGATGATTCAGGCAGGAGATGCTGACATCGTTGTTGCAGGCGGAATGGAAAATATGTCAATGGCACCATATGCTATGATGCAGGGACGTTTCGGATACAGAATGAACAATGGAAAATTAATTGATACAATGGTAAATGATGCATTATGGGATGCATTTAACGGTTACCATATGATGATTACTGCTGAAAATGTAGCTGAGAAATGGGGTCTTACAAGAGAAGAGTTAGACGAATTTGCAGCAAACAGCCAGCAGAAATGCGAAGCAGCTATAGCAGCAGGCAAATTTAAAGATGAAATTGTACCTGTTGAGATTAAGACAAAGAAAGGTACAGTTGTATTTGATACTGACGAAGGTCCTCGTGCAGGTACAACAGCAGAGTCACTTTCAAACCTTAAATGCTGCAGCGGTAAAGAAGGCGGCGTAGTTACAGCAGGAAATGCTTCAGGTATCAACGACGGAGCTGCTGCAATCGTAGTAATGAGTGAAGAAAAAGCAAAAGAACTTGGTGTTAAGCCTATGGCTACATTTGTAGCAGGTGCACTTGGCGGTGTTGACCCATCAATCATGGGTGTAGGTCCTGTAGCATCTACTAAGAAGGTTCTTGAAAAGACAGGTCTTTCTATAAATGATATGGACTTAATCGAAGCTAATGAGGCTTTTGCTGCTCAGTCAGTGGCAGTAGGCAAAGACCTTGGATTTGATTTAAGCAAGTTAAATGTAAACGGTGGTGCTATTGCACTTGGACATCCGGTAGGAGCATCAGGCTGCCGTATTCTCGTTACATTATTGCATGAGATGCAGAAAGCAGATGCTAAGAAAGGTCTTGCTACACTGTGTATCGGCGGTGGAATGGGCTGCTCAACAATAGTAGAAAGAGATTAATCAGTGGGGAGGAATCAGCTTTTATCCGGCTGATTCTTCCTAGTGTCTTATCTTGGAGATATTTTATCAGATATTAACGAGATAAGACACTGTTGTTATATATTCTATAAGACATAAAATGTTAAATATGGAAGGAGACACATAATGGAATTCGTAACTTATGAAGTTGAGGGACAGGTTGGTATTATTACAATTAACCGTCCAAAGGCATTAAATGCATTAAACAGTACTGTACTTGAAGAACTTGATAAGACTTTTGATGATGTTGATATTAATGAAATCAGAGCACTTATCCTTACAGGTGCAGGTGAGAAATCATTTGTGGCAGGTGCAGATATAGGAGAAATGAGCACACTTACAAAGGCAGAAGGTGAAGCTTTTGGTAAGAAGGGAAATGATGTATTCCGTAAAATAGAAACATTCCCTATTCCTGTTATTGCAGCAATAAACGGATTTGCACTTGGCGGCGGATGTGAGATATCAATGAGCTGTGATATCAGAATTTGTTCTGATAATGCCGTATTCGGTCAGCCGGAAGTGGGTCTTGGAATTACACCGGGATTCGGTGGTACACAGAGACTTGCAAGAATCGTTGGTGTAGGTATGGCAAAGCAGATGATTTATTCAGGAAGAAATATCAAGGCAGATGAAGCATACAGAATCGGTCTTGTAAATGCAGTATATACACTGGAAGAGTTAATGCCGGCAGCAAAGAAACTGGCAGCAGGAATTGCAAAGAATGCACCTATTGCAGTACGTAACTGTAAAAAGGCTATTAATGACGGATTACAGACAGATATGGATGAGGCTATTGTAATAGAAGAAAAACTTTTTGGTGACTGCTTTGAAAGCTATGACCAGAAAGAGGGAATGGCAGCATTTTTAGAGAAGAGAAAAGTGGAAGCTTTCTTAAATAAATAATAGATATTAATTTAACGCCGCATAAGACGGCAGAAAAAGGAGGATATAATGAAGGTAGGTATTATTGGAGCAGGAACAATGGGTTCCGGAATTGCACAGGCATTTGCACAGACAGAAGGATATGAAGTATTTCTTTGCGACATTAATGAAGAGTTTGCTGCAAACGGTAAGAACAAAATTGCAAAAGGTTTTGAGAAACGTGTTGCAAAAGGAAAGATGGCACAGGAAGATGCTGATAAGATTTTAGCAAAGATTACAACAGGTGTTAAGACAATCTGTACAGACTGTGACCTTGTAGTAGAGGCTGCACTTGAAGTTATGGATATCAAAAAGCAGACATTTAAGGAATTACAGGATATCTGTAAGGCAGACTGTATTTTTGCTACAAATACATCTTCACTTTCAATTACTGAGATTGGTCAGGGGCTTGACCGTCCGGTTATAGGAATGCATTTCTTCAACCCTGCACCTGTAATGAAGCTGGTAGAAGTTATTCAGGGTGAGAATACTCCTGATGAAATGAGAGATAAAATCGTTGAGATTTCTAAAGAAATCGGTAAGACTCCTGTAGAAGTAAAAGAAGCTGCCGGATTCGTTGTAAACAGAATCTTAATTCCAATGATAAATGAAGCAATCGGCATCTATGCTGACGGTGTTGCTTCTGTAGAAGGTATTGATACAGCAATGCAGTTAGGTGCAAATCATCCAATGGGACCTTTAGCGTTAGGTGATTTGGTAGGTCTTGATATTGTACTTGCAATTATGGAAGTACTTCAGGCAGAGACAGGTGATTCTAAATACCGTCCACATCCGCTTCTTAAGAAGATGGTAAGGGCAGGTAAATTAGGTAGAAAGACAGGAATCGGTTTCTACGATTATTCAAAATAAGAAGAAAAAAATTAAAGTTTAGGAGGAACAAAATCGTGGATTTTTCTTTAAGTAAAAAACATGAAATGGCAAGATCGCTTTTTAAAGAATTTGCCGAGACAGAAGTTAAGCCTTTCGCACAGGAAACTGATGAGACAGAGCAGTTCCCAAAAGATATTGTAGCTAAAATGCAGAAATATGGTTTTATGGGAATTCCAATTGAGAAAGAATTTGGCGGACAGGGTTGTGACCCGTTAACATATGTTATGTGTGTAGAGGAACTTTCGAAGGTCTGCGGTACAACAGGTGTTGTTGTATCAGCACATACTTCACTTTGTGCAGACCCTATCCAGACATATGGTACACCTGAGCAGAAAGAGAAATATTTAGTTCCACTTGCAAAAGGTGAGAAGTTAGGTGCTTTCGGTCTTACAGAGCCGGGTGCAGGTACAGACGCACAGGGTGTTCAGACAAAGGCAGTATTAGACGGAGATGAGTGGGTATTAAATGGTTCAAAATGCTTTATTACAAACGGTAAAGTAGCTGACATTTATATAATCATTGCATATACAGATATTGTTGAGGACAAGAGAGGAAGAAAGCAGAAGAAATTCTCTGCATTTATAGTTGAGAAAGATACTCCGGGATTTACTTTTGGAACAAAAGAGAAGAAAATGGGTATCCGTGGTTCAGCTACATATGAATTAATCTTCCAAGATTGCAGGATTCCGGCAGCTAATATGTTAGGTGCAAGAGGAAAAGGTTTCCCAATCGCCATGCATACACTTGACGGAGGACGTATCGGTATTGCAGCACAGGCACTTGGTATTGCTGAAGGTGCATTAGAGCGTACAATCGAGTACACTAAGGAAAGAAAGCAGTTCGGACGTTCGATTGCTGCTCAGCAGAATACACAGTTCCAGCTCGCAGATATGGCTACAAAGGTTGAGGCTGCAAGAATGCTGGTTTACAAAGCTGCAATGAAGAAGGCACAGTATCAGGCTGACCATAAGACTTCTTATTCTGTAGAAGCAGCTATGGCTAAACTGTATGCGGCAGAAGTGGCTATGGAAGTTACTACTAAGGCAGTTCAGTTACACGGCGGATATGGATACATCAGAGAATATGATGTTGAGCGTATGATGCGTGATGCTAAGATTACAGAGATATATGAAGGAACCAGCGAGGTTCAGAGAATGGTAATCTCAGGAAGTCTATTGAAATAATGGATTAAACCAAATATAATAAAAATTAAGGAGTGAAAATACCGTGAAAATCGTTGTATGTATAAAACAGGTTCCAGATACCAAAGGCGGAGTAAAGTTCAATCCTGACGGTACTTTGGACAGAGCTGCAATGTTGACAATCATGAATCCGGATGATAAAGCCGGACTTGAGGCAGCACTCAGATTAAAAGATCAGTATGGTGCAGAAGTAACAGTTGTTACAATGGGACTTCCAAAGGCAGAAGAGGTGCTTCGTGAGGCAATGGCTATGGGAGCCGATAAAGGTATTCTTGTAACTGACAGAGTATTAGGTGGAGCCGATACATGGGCTACATCTACCACAATAGCAGGTGCAATAAGAAATCTTGAGTATGATTTAATTATTACAGGACGTCAGGCTATTGACGGAGATACTGCACAGGTTGGTCCACAGATTTCAGAACATCTTAATATACCTGTAATTTCATATGCACAGGATATAAAGATTGACGGGGATTATGTAATTGTTAATCGTCAGTATGAAGACAGACATCATGTATTAAAAGCTAAGATGCCATGTCTTATAACAGCTCTTTCAGAATTAAATGTTCCACGTTACATGACACCGGGTGGAATTTTCGATGCATATGATGCAGAAATTACAGTTTGGGGAAGAAATGACCTTAAAGATGTAGATGATTCTGACCTCGGTCTTGCAGGTTCACCAACAAAGATTGCTAAAGCATCAGATAAGGTGAGAAAAGGTGCAGGAGAGAAAGTTGCACTTGAAACAGATGAAGCAGTTGACTACATCATGAACAAATTGACAGAAAAGCATGTAATATAATTTTTGGAAGGAAGAGTGGTGACAGGAATGAATTTAGAGGAATATAAAGGCGTATTTGTCTATGCTCAGCAGGTTGACAATGAGATAAGCAGTATTGCATTTGAATTACTTGGTAAGGCAAAAGAGCTGGCAGGCAAATTAAATACAGAAGTTACGGCAGTATTAATCGGTTCAGATATTAAAGGACTTACAGACCAGTTGGCAGAATACGGTGCAGATAAGGTAATCGTTGTAGATGACCCTGAATTAAAAGATTACAGAACAGAGCCATATGCACATGCACTTTCATCTGTAATTAATGAATACAAACCAGAGATTATGCTTGTAGGTGCTACTGCAATCGGAAGAGATTTGGCACCTAGAGTATCAGCAAGAGTTAAGACAGGACTTACAGCAGACTGTACAGTACTTGAGATTGGAGATTTCCCAATTAACGCAATCCCTGGAAAAGAGGATGAGCAGAAGCACAATCAGTTACTTATGACCCGTCCTGCATTTGGCGGAAATACAATTGCTACAATCGCATGCCCGAATAACCGCCCACAGATGGCTACGGTACGTGCAGGTGTTATGCAGAAGATTGAGCCTGTTAAGGGTGCTAAGGCAGAAGTTATTGAATACAATCCGGGATTCACACCTGATGATAAATATGTTGAGATTCTTGAGATTGTTAAGGAAGTTTCAGATATCGTAGACATTATGGATGCAAAAATTCTCGTATCAGGCGGCAGAGGCTTAGGAAGTGCAGAAAATTTCAAATTGTTGGATGACCTGGCAGAAGCATTAGGTGGTACAGTAAGCTGCTCACGTGCAGTTGTTGATAACGGTTGGAAACCAAAAGAATTACAGGTTGGACAGACAGGTAAGACTGTTCGCCCACAGGTATATTTTGCAATCGGTATTTCAGGTGCTATACAGCATACAGCAGGTATGGAAGAGTCAGACATTATTATTGCTATTAATAAAGATGAGACAGCTCCGATTTTTGACGTAGCAGATTATGGAATTGTTGGAGATTTGAATAAGATAGTTCCGCTTTTGACAGAGAAGATTAAAGAAGCAGTACAGAAATAGCAGCAATGGTTATGGCGGTCATCATTTATTTGGTGGTCGCCATTTATTTTTAAAGAATGGAGAAAAGTATGATAACAAACGATGCCACATTATTAAGAGTGAAACACGAAGTACTTCATCAGGTTGCTAAACTTGCGTTTGATGGAAAACTGGATAGTGAAAAAGAGCAGCTTCCATATAAAATGATACCGGGACCACAGGCACAGTTCAGATGTTGCATATATAAAGAAAGAGAAATAATAAGACAGCGTATTAATCTGGCAGAAGGAAAATGTCCTGACGGTTCAAAAGGCGGAAACATTATACAGGTAATTTCAGCAGCTTGTGAAGGATGTCCGATTTCAAGATATGTTGTTACCGATAACTGCCGTAAATGTATGGGTAAAGCATGTCAGCATGCTTGTAAATTTGGTGCTATCTCCATGGGGCGTGACCGTGCATACATTGACCCTTCAAAATGTAAAGAGTGTGGTCTTTGTGCAAAATCATGTCCTTACAATGCGATTGCGGACTTAGTCAGACCATGTAAGAGAAACTGTCCTGTAGATGCAATGAAAATGGATGAAAATGGTATATGCCGGATTGATGAGGAAAAGTGTATACAGTGCGGAGCATGTATACATAGCTGCCCATTTGGTGCCATTGGCTCTAAGACACATATTGTTGACGTAATTAATGATATTAAAGACGGCAAAAAAGTAGTTGCCATGTTAGCTCCTGCTACAGAAGGTCAGTTCGGCAGTGATATTACAATGGCAAGTTGGAAGAGAGCACTTAAAGAAGTTGGATTTTCAGGTATGATAGAAGTTGGTCTCGGCGGTGATATGACTGCGTCAGCAGAGGCGGCAGAATGGGCTGAGGCTTACAAGGAAGGCAAGAAGATGACGACATCATGCTGTCCTGCATTTGTAAATATGATTAAGAAGCATTTTCCTGAAGTACTTGATAATATGTCATCTACCATATCACCGATGTGTGCAGTGTCAAGGATGGTCAAGGCACAGGATTCAGATGCGGTAACAGTATTTATCGGACCTTGTATTGCAAAGAAGAGTGAGGCACAGGATCATGGAATTACTGGAAATGCGGATTATGTGCTGACTTTTGGAGAAATCAGGGCAATTCTTAAGGCGAAAAATGTTCAGCTTGAACCGGAGGAAAATTCCACACAGGAAGCCAGTGTATTCGGTAAGAGATTTGGAAATGGCGGCGGTGTTACAGCAGCCGTAGTACAGAGCCTTAAAGAAACCGGAGAGAATACGGATATTAAAGTTATGACCTGCAGCGGAGCGGCAGAATGTAAAAAGGCACTTACGCTGTTAAAGATGGGCAAATTACAGGATGACTTTGTGGAAGGAATGATTTGTCAGGGAGGCTGTGTAGGCGGACCTAGCAGACATAAGGGTGAGATTGAGGCTAAGAAAGCAAGAGACGGATTGATTGCGGAAGCAGATGACCGTACAATTTGCGATAACTTAAGCAACTATGATATGGATTCTTTCTCTATGCACAGATAAATCAGATAATAGGCAGAAAAAATCTGCATAAACAATTTGTATAAACAAATTGTATAAACAAATGAAGAAAGGGGCTGATAAGATGCATTGGATAATACATTATGATATAGCTGCATGTGTTATACTGCTTATTGTGGCAATATTGTTTTTTACAAAAAAGAGTTATCCTGATAATTCAACAAAGATATTTAAATATTTGTTAATTAGTGCATTCTTATCAGCCGTTTTTGATATTGTTTCAGCATATAGCTGTTATGCGGCAGAAACAGGTAAAATACCCATATGGCTTAGTTGTATTGTATCTGTTATTTATTTTATAAGCCTGAACATGATTCCGGTTTGCTACTATCTGTATATACTGTTTGTCACACAAAACGGAGAAATTACAGTTGTGGAAAAATATCTGGCAATTGGTGTAGTGGTAATTGAATTATTATTGATATGTTCAAGTCCGTTTACGGGATTTATATTCCGATATACTAAAAGCGGTGTTTATGAAAGAGGAATAGGGCTGTATTTATTATATGGTATGGCATTATTTGTGTTGATAAACTGTTTAATGATGACTATAAAATTTAGATATATGTTAAGTGTTGAACAAAGAAATGCCGTATATTTTTATTCAGTGGCATCTATTATGGTCGTTATATATCAAATGTATAATGAAAGGCTGCTTCTTACAAATTTTGCATGTACCATATCACTTTTACTAATGTATTTATCTATTCAGAATCCCGGAGAATATGTGGAAAATGATATTAAGACATTGAATCAGAAGGCATTTATAAAGATGTGCAGGATGAATGTAAAGGGTGGCAGACCATTTACAATAGTTGCCTTTGAATTGGATGGATTCAAATATATTAATGAAGTACTTGGAGTATCGAATGGTAAAGATCTGATTGCTTCAGTTGCAGATTTTTTACATAAAAATTTTCAGAAAAAAAAGATTTTTCATTTATCCGGAATACGTTTCGCACTGATTACAAGCAGGAATAACGCAGAAGAGATTGTAGAGAAAATAAATAAAAGATTCAGTTCTCCATGGGATGTATCAGGTGTTGATGTAGTCCTTACACCACACATCTGTTTGGCAAAATATCCGGATCATGTAAATACTATTGAGGAAATAATGTATGCTATTGATTATTCTATTCAGGAGGCAGTAGAAAATACATTTAATAATGTAGTATATGTGAACAGGGAGTTTCTGAATAAAAAGAACAGAGAGACCAGAATAGAACATATAATAAAAAATGCTATGGAAAATGATAGCTTTCAGGTTTACTACCAGCCAATATATGATGTTAAGGCTAAAAGTTTTTCTTCGGCAGAGGCGTTGGTTCGTATGACTGATGAAGAAATGGGTATCATTTTTCCTGATGAATTTATTCCTATTGCAGAAAAAACCGGTTCAATTATTAAACTGGGAGAAATTGTATTTGATAAGGTTTGCAGATTTCTGAACAGTGAGGATTCGTTGAGACTGGGAATACAATTTGTTGAAGTGAATTTGTCTGTTGTACAGTGTATGCAGGAGGATTTGGCGGGAAGGCTTCTGGAAATCATGGATTATTATCAGATAGATTATTCCAGAATAAATCTTGAAATTACAGAAACGGCAAATTTTGGCAACAATGAAATATTGGTTAATAATATGAATACGCTTATTGATAAAGGAATAACATTTTCTATGGATGATTATGGTACGGGATTTTCAACCACAAATTACCTTATTGAGCTGCCGTTTAGAATTGTAAAAATTGATAAGAGCATTGTATGGGCGGCTATGGATGATAGTAAGGCTTTAAAGATTCTTAAATATACTGTGGCGATGCTGAGAAGTCTGGAACTGAAGATAGTGGCAGAAGGGGTAGAGACGTTAGAACAGGCGGATATCCTTAAAAGAATGGGATGTAATTATCTGCAAGGATATTACTATTCACGTCCTGTTACTGAAAAAGAATATATTGACTTTTTACAAGAACCGCCGTTATAGCATGGCTGAATTGTTACATAATATGGCATAAAAAAGAGCAGTATCTCTACTGCTCTAAAAAAGGGGAGGATAAGTATTCTTATCTTCTTTTGTAACAGCTTGTAAAGCCTAATTAAAGTATAAACAAAAATAAGTATATTATACAAAAAAGTTTGAAAATTTTTTAAAAATGGTATATACTGTTCATTAGTTGTAAAAACAAAGAAACAAAGGAAGGAATTTAAAGAAATGGCAGATAATCAAGAATTGACTTTACTTGAAACATGGCGTGGAATTGCATATTCAGCAGAGAAGAGCCAGCAGGAGAGTAATCGTTTTTGGGCAAATTATTTTAACATTGAAAAAGGAATATATGAGCAGATTCTTGCTACTCCTGATGAAGTGGTAAGCGGAACAGTAAAAGAGCTTGCAGAGAAATACGGTACAGAACTATTAATCATGGTAGGTTTCCTTGATGGAATCAATGACAGTCTTGTTGAGGAAAATCCTATAGAGACAATGACAGAAGATACTGTAGTAAGTCTTCATTTTGACAAAGAACTTCTGTATAAGAATATGGTAGAGGCTAAGGCTGAATGGTTATATACATTGGAAGCTTGGGATGACCTTATACCTGAAGACAGAAGAAAAGAGTTATATAAGGAACAGAAGAGTTCACATACCGTAGTGAAGGGTAAAAAAGTGGGAAGAAATGACCCATGTCCTTGTGGAAGCGGTAAAAAATATAAATTCTGCTGTGGCAAATAGCGTGTGAAGAGCGTGTGAAGAAAATCTAAGGCAGTAAAAGACACTGCCTTAGATTTTCTATGTCACACGCAGAAGAATCGCCTTGGGGCGATTCTTCCGGTATAGTTTTAGGTTATTGTTGTGCCAACTTGCGTTGGCAGTGGCAGTGATTTGAGATTGATGTTTGGTGGAATGATGAAAAGAGTGAAAGTATGTATTTGTCTTTCACTCTTTCTTTTTTATATTTAGGTTAAGGGTTTTTAGGTAGTCGGTTATTGCGTTGAAGTCGGTTTCAGATATATGGTTAAGTGATATTCTGACTTTGTATTTGCAGTGAAATGAAATTGTATATTTATGAGCAGTGTGTGGAAAGTTGTGGTGCGAAATGTGTATATTTATATAGTCTATTTTATTTAGTGGCACTATTTCTACATTTAGATTGCTCATATATACAAGATAATGGTTGGTGATAGTTGTGTTGCCGGTTTTCATGCATACGGATTTTTTAAGCTCGTTGTCTACACGGATTAGTCTTTTTATGTCGCCGGACATCTTTTTAAATTTGATACATGGTGGGCATATGCCGGGGGCAATTATATACAAAATATTTATTATTATATAGCTGAGAAATAAAGTTGATAATATAAACAGGCATATTCCCAGAAATAAATATAAGGATGAGTTAAATCCTGTTTCATTTATATAACTAATGGAAGATGCAGCCGATAATCCGTCTTTGGTCCATTTTAAATCCTTTGAAAAGCTGGAAATCATCTGGTCGATTAAGTGATTATGCTTTTCTAATGAGGCATCCATGGAATATCCTTTGATTACTTCATCCGGTTTGCTGATTCTTTTTGAATCTACCAGTACAAATGTACATTTTCCGTTATCTAAGCTATAATAGTAATAACCTGAAATACTTCCGTTCTTTATGCAGTCATATCCCGTATAGTACAATTTGCTGAATGATATATTTACAAATCTGATATTTTTCGAATAAAATGAATCAGACTGGTCTGCTGATTCAAGATGTACGGGTGATAACATATCTTCAAATGGAATATGAAAATAAAATATCACAAGAATAACAGATAAGATTACCGGAATTATTAAGTTTATCATACTTATTCGGCGAATCTGCCGATATATTATATTTGTTTTCATGTCATATCCTCAAATGTATTAAATATGTTACAAGTATAAGTTAAATCTAAAGAATAATCAACCTTGCATTTGATTAAAAAAGCTGATACTATTACAGTATTGTTTTGATATGTATTATTTTGGGTGAAATTTTATGAACAGAAAGGTATGATAAAATGGAAACATATACAGGATTTGCCGCTGTTTATGATATGTTTATGGATAATGTTCCGTATCAGGAGTGGGGAACATATCTTATTAATCTTTTAAGAAAATTTGGTGTTCATTCCGGAACAGTGTTGGAACTTGGGTGCGGGACAGGCAGTATGACGGAAATACTTGCAGGCAGCGGTTATGATATGATTGGTGTGGATATTTCTGAGGAGATGCTTAATATAGCAATAGAAAAGAAAGATAAATCCGGTCATGACATATTATACATTAATCAGGATATGAGAGAACTGGAATTGTATGGTACTGTAGAGGCAGTGGTCAGTATCTGTGATTCTATGAATTACATTACAGAAGAAGAGGATTTATTAAAAGTCTTTACACTGGTTAATAGTTATCTTGATGAAGGTGGAATATTTATATTTGATATGAATACCGTTCACAAATATGAAGAGATTGGTGACAGTATAATTGCAGAAAACAGATATAACAGCAGTTTTATCTGGGAAAATATGTATGATGCGGACGAGATGATAAATGAATATTATCTTACTATATATATGGAAGATAATAATGGGAAATATGACAGATTTGAAGAAATACATTATCAAAAAGCATATACAGTTGAAAAGGTGAAAGAGCTGATTGAAAAGTCAGGCATGGAATTTGTAACGGCTATGGAGGCTTTTACGGAGAATGATGTAAATAGAAATAGCGAAAGAATGTATGTAGTAGCAAGAGAAATACAAAAAGGCAGGAGGAAAAATCATGAGTGATTATATAGTAAGGGCAACTGCAGCAGATGACCAGATTAGGGCATTTGCAATAACTGCAAGAGAAATGGTGGAGAAGGCAAGACAGATTCATGGAACGAGCCCGGTAGCTACGGCAGCATTTGGAAGGCTGCTTATGGGTGCATCTATGATGGGAAGTATGATGAAGGGGGAGAAAGATATTCTTACCATAAGAATGAGGGGGGACGGACCGATTAATGGGATAACGGTTACAGCGGATTCTTCGGCTGATGTTAAAGGATATGTGGGGAATCCTAATATAGTTATACCGCCTAATTATCTTGGAAAGCTGGATGTGGGTGCGGCGATAGGTTATGGAACCATGACAGTTACAAAGGATTTAGGAATGAAAGAACCTTATTCAAGTCAGATTAATCTGACTACAAGTGAGGTTGCAGAGGACCTGACATACTATTTTGCGTCATCAGAGCAAATTCCTTCTTCAGTGGCATTGGGCGTGCTTATGGAAAAGGATAATACGGTAAAGCAGGCAGGAGGATTCATAATTCAGCTTATGCCGTTTGCAGATGACAAGGTGATTTCATTTTTGGAGGAAAAAATATCAAAGATAACTTCTGTTACAGATATGCTTGAGAGTGGAATGTCTCCGGAAGATATTTTGAATGAGGTGACAGGTGAACTTGGTTTAAAAATTAATGACAGGATATCTCCGGCATATAAGTGTAACTGCAGCAGACAGCGTGTGGCAAAAGCACTTATAAGTATAGGAAGAAAAGAATTGCAGGATATGATAAATGATGGGAAGGAAGTTTCGGTTAATTGTAATTTCTGCAACACGGATTATACATTTACAGTGTCAGAATTAAAAGAATTCTATAATAAATCTATAAGTTAATTGCTTATGAGAATAAAACGTAAAAAAAGCTATCTATTCAGATAGCTTTTTTACAATCATTTCCTGTAAAACAAAATATAACTTAATTCATATAAATATATTATAGAAAAAAGGCACATCATGTATACACTTGGCTTGATTATAATTTTGTTACGTTTGTAGCCTGTGGGCCTTTAGCTCCGTTAACAACCTCGAATTCAACTGAAGCACCTTCGTCTAAAGACTTGAAACCTTCCATGTTGAGTCCTGAATAGTGAACGAATACATCATTTCCCTCTTCGTCAGAAATGAATCCGTATCCTTTCTGATTGTTAAACCACTTAACTGTACCTTTCATTAGATTACCTCCGAAAAAAAATATACTTGGTTAAATATCAACCGCTAAATAGCATATCATATTAAATAAGTGATGTCAAGGAATAGAAATTTAAAAAAGTATTGATAATTTAAATTGCAATGATATAATATAGCTATAATTGTAATTTGTATTATTATGAATCCAGACTGTTATTTTTTAGAGGATAACAGTTTTTGATTTGCAATGGATTAGTCAAACAGAATTTGTTACCGAAAAACAGTAAAGAAATGGAGGCTCAATAATGAAAAAATTATTAAGAAAGAATTTTGTAATGGCAGTAGCAGCAGTATTGATGATTCAGCAGGTATTTAGTTGTACGGTACTTGCATCAGAATTTGACATTAAAGGTGAAGAAATTTCTAATTATGGTTACAGTGATAATTATGATTGGGAATGGGATGATGACTTAGAAGATGATGATGATTGGGAATGGGATGATGATTTAGAAGACGATGATGATTGGGAATGGGATGATGATTTAGAAGACGATGATGATTGGGAATGGGATGATGATTTAGAAGATGATGATGATTGGGAATGGGATGATGATTTAGAAGACGATGATGATTGGGAATGGGATGATGATTTAGAAGACGATGATGATTGGGAAGACGATGACGATTGGAACACTGATGATGACTGGGATGATGATGAGCAGGTTTATTATACAGTAACATTTATGGATGGTGATGAAATTGTTTCTGAACAGGATGTTGCAGAAGGTGAAGCAGCAGAAGAACCAGATATAGAAAAAAAAGGATATGACCTTGAGTGGGATAAAAGTTTTGACTCTATAACTGAGGATATTACAATAAATGCAGTTTGGTCTGCAAAAATGTATAAAGTTAATTTTAATACAAATGGCGGTAAAAAAATAAATAAAAGTATTTATGTAGTTTATAATGAAAAATATGGAGTTCTTCCGGTAGCAGAAAAGAAAAATTTTGTTTTTGAAGGATGGTATACTAAGAAAAAAGGCGGCAAGCTCATAACTGCAAAAACAGTGTTCAATAAGGTTTCAGATCAGACATTATATGCACATTGGAAGAAAGTAGTTTTATCAAAACCTGTAATTAAATCAGCTAAATATAATAGAGGCAATAAAATTATTGTAAATATTAAACCGGTAAAAAGTGCTTTAGGATATGAAGTATGCTATTCTACAAGTAAGAAATTTGCTAAGAAGAGTACATTTACTATTAATTCTAAAAAGACAAACGCAGTAATAAAAGGTGTACAGAGAGGAAAGACTTATTATGTAAAAGTTAGAGTGTATACAAAATATTCTTCAAAGAGTAAGGTGTATAGTTCATTCAGTAATGTTGTAAAAGTTAAAACAGGAAAATAAATATATTTATAGGAGTTCTGGTTATACAGGACTCCTTTTAAAATGTATTAAAAAGGAGAAATATTTTAAGATATGAAAAGTTTATCCGGATGTGGTTTTTAATAACAGTATAAAATGTAAAAATATAAAATTAAGAATTTTTTAAAAAAAGTCTTGACAATTAAATTTATGGTGCTATAATCTCCCTTGTAATTTGATATCGGCAAAGCAGACGAAAGTCTGTGACGCAAAGCTATAGGGTCTTTAAAATGACAGCCAGTTGCAATTTGTATTATTATGAAACCAGACTGTTATTCTTTAAAGGATAACGGTTTTTTATTTGCAATGGATTAGTCAAACTGACTTTGCTACCAAAAAACAGAAAAAAATGGAGGTTCAATAATGAAAAAATTATTAAGAAAGAATTTTGTAATGGCAGTAGCAGCAGTATTGATGATTCAGCAGGTATTTAGTTGTACGGTACTTGCATCAGAATTTGACATTAAAAGTGGAGAAATTTCTAATTATGGTTATCGGAATAATGATGATTGGGAATGGGATGATGACTTAGAAGACGATGATGATTGGGAGTGGGATGATGACTTAGAAGACGATGATGATTGGGAATGGGATGATGATTTAGAAGACGATGATGATTGGAAATGGGATGATGATTTAGAAGACGATGATGATTGGGAATGGGATGATGATTTAGAAGACGATGATGATTGGGAATGGGATGATGATTTAGATGAAGATGACGATTGGAACACTGATGATGAATGGGATGATGATGAGCAGGTTTATTATACAGTAACATTTATGGATGGTGATGAAATTGTTTCTGAACAGGATGTTGCAGAAGGCGAAGCAGCAGAAGAGCCTGATTTAGAAAGAGAAGGATATGACCTTGAGTGGGATGAGAGTTTTGATTATATAATTGAAGATATTACAATAAATGCAGTTTGGTCTGCAAAGATGTATAAAGTTAACTTTGATACAAATGGCGGTAAAAAGATAAATAAAAGTATTTATGTAGTTTATGATGAAAAATATGGAGTTCTTCCAGTAGCAGAAAGGAAAAATTTTGTTTTTGAAGGATGGTATACTAAGAAAAACGGCGGCAGGCTCATAACTGCAAGAACAGTGTTTAATCAGGCTTCAAATCAGACATTATATGCACATTGGAAGAAAGTAGATTTATCAAAACCTGTAATTAAATCAGCTACATATAATATAGGCAATAAAATTATTGTAAATATTAAACCGGTAAAAAGTGCTTCAGGATATGAAGTATGCTATTCTACAAGTAAGAAATTTGCTAAGAGGAGCACATTTACCATTAATTCTAAAAAGACAAACGCAGTAATAAGAGGTGTACAGAGAGGAAAGACTTATTATGTAAAAGTTAGAATGTATACAAAATATTCTTCAAAGGGTAAGATGTATAGTTCATTCAGTAATGTTGTAAAAGTTAAAACAGGAAAATAAATATATTTATAGGAGTTCTGGTTGTACAGGACTCCTTTTAGAATGTATTAAAAAGGAGGAACATTTAGTATGATATATCAGGCAGATTTACACACTCATACTGTTGCAAGCGGACATGCGGATAATACAGTAGAAGAGATGATAGAAGCGGCAGTTAGAAGAGGAATAACATTGTATGGAATAACAGATCATTCCATTATGATGCCGGGAACATGTAAGAAAGAATATTTTGAGCAGCTTGACGATTTGAAACAGGAATATAATGGTATAGAAGTTTTGTATGGTGTTGAATTGAATATTATGGATTATAAAGGCAGTGTTGATATGGAAACTGAGCTGCTAAAAAATATGGATATTGCTATAGCCAGCATACATAACGGAATATGTTATACATCAGGCAGTATTGCGGAAAATACGAGTGCAGTAACAGGAGCAATAGAGAATCCATATGTAAATATAATAGGACATATGGATGATGATAATATCCCTGTAGATTATGAAACAGTTATAAATGCAGCAATAGAAAACCATACACTTTTGGAGATAAATAATAATTCTCTTACAGAAAACTGCTGGAGAAAGAATACCAGAAAAAACATTGAGAAAATAATTGAGTTATGCATGAAAAATAATTATCCGGTGGTTATTGGCAGTGATGCACATTGTATTGGAAATGTGGGAAGGAATAAAGAATCATTGGAATTTTTGAAGAAATCAGGGTTTCCGGATGAGTTAATATTGAATTATTATCCGGAGAGATTAAAAACATTTATGAATAAATATAGAGAGTAAAAAAAACTGGATTTTAACGCTTTAGTATGGTAATATATTAAATATATTCTTGCATTTATGGCGGATTGGAGAGAGGTATGACGGATAAAATACATACAGAAGCGGTAGATGATTTGTTTGAGGCGATTCTAACGTTAAAGGATAAGTCGGAATGTTATCGGTTTTTTGAGGATATTTGTACAGTAAATGAGTTGCTGTCAATATCACAAAGGTTTGAGGTTGCGAAAATGCTTAAGGATAAAAGGACATATCATGACATTTCAGAAAAGACCGGAGCTTCTACGGCTACCATAAGCAGGGTGAATCGCTCTTTAAACTATGGAAATGACGGATATGAAATTGTATTTGGGAGAGTTGGTGAATAAAAATTCGGGTGATAATATAATCACCTGAATTTTTATTTTTTGTTATCTTTTTTAGAATCTGATACGGAATTTTTTTCTTCTGCGATGGCATCAATAATGTTTTCGATAAGCTGTTTTTTTACATATACGTCATAGCTCAGTGCACATATCATGGAAAACAACTGTAAAAATTTTTTTTCATTTTCAGGGCAGTCCATGAATGTAGTTGCTGACAGTTCTAATTTGTCTTTAAGGTCTGACTTAAGTTTTACCAGTTCATCTTTTTCAATAGTGCATACTTCTTTATAAATATCTTCCAGTTTCATACCTGAATCCTGATGAAAATATTTGTCAGATATGGGATTAAGCAGAGTCTTAATATCATTTATGGACATAATATTTTTAAAATAGTATATAAATACCAGCATCAGCACATGTTCTTTTGAATATCTTTTTTTCTCCGGAGATGGGATAAGGTTATTTTTGGCATAGTTATTTATCATAGTTTTTGTAAGAATTTTATCGCTTTCATATCGTTTGGAACCTTTCAGGTGTTTTTCCATAAAAGTAGTTACCTGATCCATGTATAAATCAATAGCCGGTATATCATCGGCATTTATTAATTCAAGGCTGTTTATGACCTCATCAATAATATTTTGTGTATTAACAGACATATTTCTCACCTTTCTGTGATATGGCGGATTGATATTTTATTATCACTTTTAGATAAGATTATATAGTATTAAAAACTATATTACAAGTATTATTTATCTTGAGCCTTCGCATTTTTATTCCCGCGAGCAACGAGCCAAGTGGCTGCTTGCAGACATTTGGCGACTGCCGCAAGGGTCAAATACCCCGCAGCTTGCTGCGTTGCAAATTTGATGCCCGTCAGCTTGCTGCGGGGTATTTGACTCATACTAATGCCTTTTCAGCAGACAAATTGTAAACAACTTTAAAAAAATTTCCTCAATATAATGAATCCTCTTTATCTTTAGTGTATAATAAGAAATATCTGCAAAATAGTAATGGAGGAAAATAAAATGATAGAAAATTTCAAAGAATATTATGGTAAAATGGGAGAAGTTGTAAATTCTTTGCCCAAGGTAGGCTGGAAGCAGATAGTTATCAGATTCCGTAAGGATGAAAGGCACAACTCAATTGGTATTTATTTTCAGAAGGATAGAACATTTAAACTAGTTTCTGATCTTATTGAAGAAGAAATAATGGAACGATATCAATACAACAATATTTTATCTGAATTAGATGATATTGCAGATGAAATTCAAGATGAATTGCGGAAAAATGGGCAAAAAATATGGAAAAGTTTGATAGTTTCATTATGGGATGATGGGAAATATGAGGTAGAGTATTCTTATGATGAGTTGGATGATGATTATAGAGAGAATGCAATATGGAGATATAAAAGGTTAGGAATTATACCAGATGAGCAAACGATGAAGTATATTCAAAATATGAAATAGAAGTATTTTAATAGGAGTTGTATGTATGGATAATATTTGTCAGATTTTTTTTGGAGAACTTTCGCGGTATTTACCAAATGTAGCTGAGGCATTTGGACCTCCGGCGAATCCGGTAGTATTAGATGAGATGAATAAGATGGTAAATAATAGATTACCAAAAGACTTTTTGAATTTTTATAGTATAGTAAATGGTGAATCAGACTATGTTGGAAGTATTCTTGGATTTGAATTAATGTCAATTGAGAACATTATGGGAGAGTATAAGTTTTTTGAAAAATATCCCAAAAAGTTTATATCATTTCAAAAAGGTAAGATAAAAGAAGGACAATACAATTCGATGTGGCTTCCGATTGCGAGTGATGGTGGAGGTTCCTTTTTGGCAATGGATTTAGCTCCTGATACTGAAGGAAATATTGGTCAAATTATTACATTAGATAGAGAAAGCAATATATCGTATGTAATAGCAGCAAGTTTTCGAGAATTATTATTAGATGTAATCCCGAGAGAATTTGCAAATGGAAACTTTAATGTAAATGATGAAGAAGAGCCGGAAGTGTTTGAATGGATAGATGGACACTATTTTAACCATATTAAAGAAAGATTTTTGTAGTGATGTATAATGAACAATAAATTTGAATTAGAATTTGTTAATAATTATATTGCAAAAGGTAAACGTGAAAGAATATTATACGAATTAACCAGTAAGAAAAAAAGAAAAAATGCAATTAGTCGATTTTGTCACAATACATTAGAGTATATAGATAAAAATAAAGTTGTTTATGCGGGAAATTCAATTAGCGTTAATGAATTAGAAAAATTAATAAAAAATATACAAAGGATAAAGACGGGTATGTGATTTCTTGGGAATCAGATATTGATGGAAGGATTTTACCAATAGAAAACGCAATCAATGAAGTGATTGGGAATGGAATGGCTTCAATTGTTATTTTTTCAAATGTTATATTGATTGAAACAGAACAAGAACAGGGTGCAGCGATTAAGTATGTATTGGCTTTGGATTAAAATGGGCATTTGAGTATGGGAATTAAATTAAAGGAGATTAGTATGTTTAAGGATGATATAGAAAGGACGACAGGAAAAGTTTTAAAGGATAAAGGATATAAAAAGGTATTTCTAGGTAAAAGGTGTATATATTACATAAAAAGATATTCGGATAAACTGGCATTTTATATTAGATGTAGTGATAACCGTCATCATGATGGGGCTGTATCTGTTGAAATGGTTTTTACGGCAATTCAATTGCCTGATGATCGGATAGTTACTTTTGAAGTTGGAGTTCATATAGAAATATTAAAAGTATATTTTGATATTACAGATGAACTGATGATTGCAGCAGGGAAAAAAGTTGTTGCAATTGAAAGTAATATTGGAAATGTATCGAATACAATATTAGAAGAGTTAAAAAAACCTTATTTTCCTAAGAAAAGGAATGAAGTGTTTAAAGATATTCTCTTAGTATATGATACTATAAATGAAGATATAGACATACAAGAAGAATTTGTTTCTTTAAAAAAAGAAGTGTGCAAATGTATCAAAAAAAACAGAACCTCGGAAATTTTTCAGTTGTGTAGTGAATTTGTAGATAGTTTACCAAGTGATTATTTTAGTATTAGAAAGATAGAGTTGGATATAAATGAAATTAAAGATAATCTTGAAGAACAAGTTTATGCACAATGCATACTTGATGCTTAGATAATTTCATTTTTCAAAAAAAGTAATCAAGGGAATTAAATAGTGACTTTTTGACGCTAATATTGTATAATTGAGCTGAAATTAATACAAAGAGGAGGAAGTCAAAATGGGAATTATTACGAGATTCAAGGATATAATGTCAGCTAATATTAATGCATTATTAGACAAGGCAGAAGATCCGGAGAAAATGATTGATCAATACTTAAGAAATCTTGAAAGTGATTTGGGTAAGGTAAAGGCAGAGACTGCATCAGTAATGGCAGATGAGCAGAGATGCAGAAGGGAATTGGATGAGTGTGCTGCAGATATTACAAAATATCAGCAATATGCTGAAAAAGCCGTAATTGCAGGAAATGATGGGGATGCAAAGCAGTTTTTGGCAAAAAAGAACCAGCTTGTTGAAAAACAGGCAGGATTACAGCAGGCTTATGACCTTGCGTCAGCTAATGCGGCAAAGATGTGTCAGATGCATGATAAACTTGTGGGTGATATAAATGAGCTTAATTCCAGAAAGGATTCAATCAAAGCTAAGATTGCAGTTGCAAAAACTCAGGAAAGGCTTAATAAGATTGGTTCCAGTTATGCAGGAGCACAGAATAGTATGTCAGCTTTTGATAAAATGGAAGCAAAAGCTAATAAAATGTTAGATGAGGCAAATGCAATGGCTGAGCTGAATTCAACAACAGAAGAATCTGATATTGAAAACCTTGCAAGTAAATATGATACAGCGGAATCATCGGCAGTTGATGATGAACTGGCAGCATTAAAGGCACAGCTTGGTAAATAATTAATTTTACGGTGTATGAACAGAATTCGAGTATCAGAATTGAATGGTAAAATTTACCTGTAATGGTTTTGATACTCGAATCATAGTATAAAGCAGGTTCAGGAGGATTTTTAAATGGGACTTTTTGGAAATCAGTTGGCTAATGTTATTGAATGGAATGAGAATAGAGATGATGTTATTTTCTGGAAATGGAATAATGATGAGATAAAGAAAGGCAGCAAGCTTATTATACATTCCGGTCAGGATGCAATATTTATATATAATGGAAAAATAGAAGGTATATTTAAGGATGAGGGCCGCTTTGATGTTGAGTCACAGATAGTACCTTTTTTATCAACACTTAAAGGCTTTAAGTTTGGATTTAACAGTGGAATAAGAGCGGAAGTTCTGTTTATTAATACTAAAGAATTTACTGTTAAATGGGGTACAAAAAATGCCATAAGTATTCCGACTCCTAATCTTCCGGGAGGTATGCCTATAAGGGCTTTTGGAACTTTTAACTTTAAGGTGGATGATTATCTGGCACTTATAGAAAAGGTTGCGGGAATTAAGAAACAGTACACAGTTGAAGATGTTAAAGAAAGAGTTATTGCAATGACAGACCAGCTTCTTATGAAGTGGATTTCCAGAGAAGGAAAAGATATGTTTAACCTTCAGGCAAATTCATTTGATATTGGAAATGGTATAAAGACAGACCTTGACATGGAAATGGTTAAGCTTGGAATATCTATTACAGGATTCAATATAGAAAGTTTCAGTTATCCTGAAAGCGTCAGAAAGATGCAGGAAAGGGCTGCTTCGGAAAGTATGATGGGAGATATGAACAGGCATATACAGATGTCTATGGCAAATGGCATGGAGAATGGAAATATGTCATCAACTATGGCAAATAATGTTGCCGGAATGCAGGTAGGTATGATGATGGGACAGCAGATGGCTAATGCAATGCAGGGAGCTGTCAATAATAATACAGTTCAGCAGGCACCTTCAGGACAGGTTCCGAATTTCTGTCCTAACTGCGGTACTAAAACTAATGGTGCAAATTTCTGTTCTAATTGCGGCACAAAACTTTCATAAGATTTATTTAGAAAAGGAAAAAGATATGAGCATATATGATACATTGAATGATATGCAGCAGCAGGCGGTTTTTCGTACAGAGGGACCCCTGCTTATTTTGGCGGGAGCAGGTTCAGGAAAAACGAGAGTGCTGACCCACAGAATAGCATATTTAATTGAAGAAAAAGGAATTAACCCTTGGAATATAATGGCTATAACATTTACAAATAAGGCAGCCGGTGAAATGAAAGAAAGGGTAAATAATATTGTAGGATTTGGTTCTGACCAAATATGGGTCAGTACATTTCATTCAACCTGTGTAAGAATATTAAGAAGATACATAGACAGGCTGGGATATTCAAATAATTTTACCATTTATGATACGGATGACCAGAAATCCGTTATGAAAGATGTATGCAAAAGACTTAATATTGATACTAAAATTTATAAAGAGAGAAATATTTTATCCCAGATTTCAAAGGCAAAAGATGAGTTCATATCTCCTGAGCAGTTTGCGATGATTAATCAGAATGATTTCAGTAAAAAGCGTATTATTGAAGCATACAAGTCTTATCAGGAGCAGTTAAAGAATAATAATGCATTAGATTTTGATGATTTAATAGTAAAAACGGTTGAGTTATTTCAGAATAATCCTGATATATTGGAGTCTTATCAGGATAGGTTTAAATATATAATGGTGGATGAGTATCAGGACACCAATACTGTGCAGTTCAAATTTATCAGTCTTCTTGCAAAGAAGCACCGTAATCTGTGCGTAGTTGGTGATGATGACCAGTCCATATATAAGTTCAGGGGAGCTAATATTAAGAATATCCTTAATTTCGAGGAAGTATTTTCAGATACATTTGTTATAAAGCTGGAGCAAAATTACCGTTCAACCCAGAATATTTTAAATGCGGCTAATGAAGTTATAAAGCATAACACTGAGAGAAAAGATAAGAAACTGTGGACAGACCACAAAGAAGGTGACAAGATATTCTTCAGATATTTAGATACGGCTCAGGAAGAGGCTGCTATGGCAGCAACAGAGATAAAGAAGTATGTGGAAAAGGAAGGGCACACATATAGGGATTGTGCATGTCTGTATAGAACTAATGCCCAGTCCAGACTTTTGGAAGAAGTCTTTATGAAAAATAATATTCCGTATAAGATTGTGGGCGGGATTAACTTTTATCAGAGAAAAGAGATAAAGGATGTTCTGGCATACCTGAAAACAGTGGATAACGGTATGGATGACTTGGCGGTAAAAAGGATTATAAATATACCGAAACGTGGAATAGGAGCAGCTACGATAGATAAAATCCAGACATATGCAGATTATAATGGATATAGTTTTTATGATTCTATAAGGCAGGAGGAATGCCTTAATGCAATAGGGCGTTCGGAGTCAAAGGTCAGGAAGTTTGCAGGATTTATACAGATGCTCAGAACTAAACGGAATTTAATATCTGTAAGTGAGCTTATTGAAGAAATTATAGAAGATACAGGTTATGTCAGTGAACTTCGGGCAGAAAATACTGATGAGGCTGAGGAAAGAATATTAAATATAGAGGAATTAATCTCTAAAGCAGTGGATTATCAGGAAAAAGCAGAGGAACCTACACTCAGCGGATTTCTTGAAGAGGTAGCACTGGTGGCTGACATTGACAGTCTGGATGCAGATAGTGATTATGTTGTGCTTATGACGATTCACAGTGCGAAAGGACTGGAATTTCCAAATGTATTTTTGTGTGGAATGGAAGATGGACTGTTTCCAAGTTATATGACTATAACTGCTGATGACCCATTGGAAATTGAAGAGGAAAGAAGACTGTGCTATGTTGCAATTACAAGGGCAATGGAGCAGCTTCATATAAGTTGTGCGAAGCAGAGGATGATACGTGGTGAGACACAGTATAATAAAATGTCAAGGTTTTTAAAGGAGATTCCATTAGAACTGCTGGATACAGGTAAACAGATTGAGAAAATGGAGAAGTCTAAGATAGTTAAACCTACACAGACATCTGCCGCAAAACCGATATTTAAGTCAAAAGCATTTGAAACAAAGCAATTTAAAGTTAATAAAGAAGCAAATCTTGAGTATACTAATGGTGACAGGGTAAAGCATATTAAGTTTGGTGAAGGCACTGTAGTAGATATTACTGAGGGTGGAAGAGATTATGAAGTTACAGTTAATTTTGATAAAGCAGGGGTTAAAAAAATGTTTGCTTCCTTTGCAAAACTTAAAAAAGTTTGATTTATAATTGTAAAATTCAAAAACTCAGATTAAAAATAGTAGTAAAAATAGTAATGATGTGATATACTAAATTATATTATGAGAAGGAAGGAACGTGAGTATGGATAGGTTAGAAAACATAGCCAGTATGGCAAAACTTAATGAATTACTTGGAAGACAGGAGAAGAAAGAAGACAATAAGTGTAATCTTACATGCATTTTAGCAATAGTAGGTGCAATAGTTGTAGTTGCATTAGCGGCATATGGTTTATACAAATATCTTAAGCCGGATTACATGGATGACTTTGATGATGATTTTGAAGATGAGTTTGATGACGATTTCTTTGAAGAAGATGATGAATAATTACTAACATCAATTTACAGACCATACAGTTGTATGGTCTGTTTTTAATAGTTCATGGAGGATTAGGATGAAGAAAGGTAATATATACGAAGGAATTGTGGAAGAGATACAGTTCCCGAATAAAGGCATTGTGACTTATACTGAAGATGGAGATACGAACAGGATTACCGTAAAGGGAACATTACCGGGTCAAAAGATAGAATACCGCCTTACTAAAAAGCGTAAGGGAAAATGTGAAGGCAGACTTATGAATGTTATAACTGCCTCTGAATTGGAAGATAGGAATCCGCCTTGTATGCATTTTGGTATGTGTGGAGGCTGTACTTACCAGAGTATGGGTTATGAGAATCAGCTTAAACTTAAATCTGAACTTGTTAAAAAGCTGTTAGACAGTGTTTGTTCTGATTATGAGTATGAGGGAATTATCGGAAGTCCGCAGGAATTCGGTTATAGAAATAAAATGGAATTTTCTTTTGGTGATGAATATATGAATGGTCCGCTGGCATTAGGTATGCATAAGAAGGACAGTTTTTATGATATTGTGACTACTTCTGAATGTCTTATTGTAAATGAGGATTATAATAAGGTACTTTGTACGGTTCTGGATTTTTTTAAGGAAAACGGAACAAAATATTTTCATAAAATGAGGCATCAGGGGTATCTCAGGCATCTTTTGGTTAGAAGAGCGGTAACTACAGGTGAAATGACGGTAAATATTGTAACGTCCACACAGGATGATATGAATCTTGCTCCGCTTACGGACAGGCTTTTGAAACTTGAGCTTAATGGCAAAATTGCAGGGATTACCCATATTTATAATGATAGTGCGGCAGATGCGGTAAAGTGTGACAGGATGGAGATTTTGTATGGTCAGGATTTTTTGTATGAGGAAATACTGGGGTTGAAGTTTAAGGTATCTACATTTTCATTTTTTCAGACGAATTCTCTGGGGGCAGAGAAACTTTATGAAAAGGCAAGGGAATATATTGGTGATGTGGAGAATAAGACGGTTTTCGACCTTTACAGCGGAACAGGTACTATTGCACAGGTTTTAGCACCGGTAGCAGATAAAGTGGTGGGAGTAGAGATTGTGGAAGAGGCTGTTGAGGCAGCAAGGGAGAATGCAGCACTTAATAATCTTGATAACTGCCGTTTTATAGCAGGGGATGTTCTAAAGGTGATTGATGAGATAGAGGAAAAACCTGACCTTATAGTATTAGACCCGCCGAGGGATGGAATTAATCCTAAGGCATTAAAGAAAATTATTGATTTTGGTGTGCCGAGGATGGTGTATGTATCGTGTAAGCCTACCAGTCTGGTGAGGGATTTGGCAGTGCTTCAGGAGGCGGGGTATAGGGTATTAAAGGCGTGTGCGGTGGATATGTTTCCGCAGACTACGGGGATTGAGACAGTATGTTTATTGTCCAAACTTAATGTCAAGCATCATATTGAGGGGAATTAAATTTGAATGAGATGGATTGGAGCATTTTAGGATGATTTGATTTTATAGAAGTCTGCGTTGAGATTTGATAGTATTATTGGAAATTATTGATTCCCTGATATATCAAGCGGCAAGATAACTGTATCAGTTCTTCCAAAGGCATTTTTTTATCATCCATTACCCACTGGCGGTAAATTCCAATGGTTGAAACCTGTACATACTGGAGAATGATTCTCTGTGTATATTCGTCAAACGATTGAAACCAATGTGAATCATGCCAGCGGTTATTCATGGTCTGCTCCATGAGATCCTTTTGTATAACACTGTAACTGCCACTGCAGGTAATCCGGTCATAAACTTCACCTGCAGAAGCAGAAAAAGTGAAAAATGCCCGGTTAATTTTATCCATATCTTCGGGGATTCTGTAATCGGCTATCGTATCTAGATAGCGTGAAGAAAAATCTGTTTTCAATTCGCGTAGCAATTCATCCAAATTGTTGTAATACTGATAAAATGTTTTTTTATTAATCATAGCCCGTTCAGACAATTCCTTTACTGTGATGGAATCATATTCTTTTTCACAAATAAGTGTCTCAAAGGCATTTTTTATATTGGTGACAGTTCTGCGAATGCGCAAATCTTCCGTTCCGTTAAGTTTCATGATACCCTCCTAAAATTTTATGTAACGCTTTTTGAAAAAGAGTTACTTATGTGTCTGATTACAAAAATGAGTCCATTGATTTGTAACGGCAAATTAAATATAATTACAATTAGGAAATATGTAACTCTGGTTACATGGTAACATAAAAATAAAAGGAGTTCAAGAATCAATCGGGCGATTTAGGAATCAGGAAAGAGAGGTAGCAGCTATGAAGATGCGGCAGTTAGGCAGTCTGTCTGTATCGGAGATTGGAATGGGCTGTATGGGATTTTCTCATGATTATGGTAAAATTCCATCAGAGGATTACAGCATTGAAGCTATCAGAAAGGCTTTGGATTATGGCTGTAATTTCCTTGATACTTCAGAGGCTTATGGTTCTTACATGATGCAGACAGGACATAATGAGAAAATTGTAGGCAAGGGGATTAAGGGACGCAGAAAAGATATTGTGCTTGCAACAAAAATGTTTATCGGGATAGGAGAAGTAATGCGTGGTGGTTCTGCCTATGATGCTCTTAGGAAGCATCTGGAGGCTTCTCTTAAACGACTTCAGACGGATTATGTAGATCTCTATTATCTGCACAGGATCAATCAGACACCTATCTATGATATTTTAGAGGGACTGAATGCCGTGGTAAAGGCTGGAAAGGCATATTATATCGGGATTTCCAACTGTTATGCATGGCAGCTTGCCAAAGCAAATGCACTGGCTGAAAAAGAAGGATTTACAAAGTTTGTATCTGTGCAGGGGCATTATAATTTGATTTTCAGGGAAGAAGAACGTGAGATGGCTCCGTTTTGTTATGAGGACAATATTGCCATGACTCCCTATAGTGCTTTAGCAAGTGGCAGGCTTGCGAAAAAGCCGGGAGAGGACAGTAAGCGGATGCAGGAGGACAGCTATGCAAAATTCAAATATGATGCAACAAAGGAACAGGATGGTGTAATCATAGGACGGGTAAAAGAAATTGTAGAGAAACATGGTGTTACCATGACAGAGGTATCCCTTGCATGGCTGCTTACAAAAGTGATATCCCTTGTGGTCGGGGCAACGAAATTCTATCATATTGAGGATGAGGTAAAGGCAGTGGAACTAAAACCAATAGAAGATAAAATTGCATACTTGGAAGAAACTTATGTACCACATGTGTTAGCGGGGGTCATGGCACAGAATGAACTGGCAAACGCAAAGGAATGGGGAAATGAAATAAAACAGCAGTTTTTATTGGATGAGAAAAAAGGTGTTGTACTGACATGGGGCTAATCAGGAACAGAAAATTGTAGCTCACCAACTAAATTTAATTTATCTTATTTATTAGTCGAAATAGTAAACAAAAGCTTATATTTTGATGCTGGATATTCAAAAAAATAAGTTGGCATTCTTTGGAATCTTGTGATAAAATGTAGAAAAATACAATGCATTCATAGACACAAATGGGTAGTATAGTTGAAAGAGTTTGACGATAAAATAGGAAAAGGCTGTAAAACCGGCATTAATGGAGGGGATTATGAGTACATTTTCTGCAAAAGATAATATTATGAGCGAATATACACAGAAAAAAGGATTGTATGAGCATCTAAGTGCCTCTATTCTTCAGATTACAGAAGGCTTAATGAAGAAAGACGGTATCAAATACGCATCCGCTGTGTACCGAATCAAAGATGCGGACAGTCTTTCTGAGAAAATCCGACGAAAGGGAGAGAAATATAAGACGTTGTCGGATATCACGGACATTGGAGGTGTTCGTATTATTACCTATTATGCTGATGATGTAGACCGGGTTGCGGAACTCATTGAGCGGGAGTTTAAGGTGGACAAAGAAAACAGTATCGATAAGAGAAAGACACTTGAGCCGAATGTTTTCGGTTATCTTTCACTGCATTATGTGATCTGTCTCGATGACAGGAGAGCAGTATTGCCTGAATATGAAAATCTGGGAAAACTGAAAATAGAAGTGCAGATTCGTTCCATCCTGCAACATTCCTGGGCGGAGATGGAGCATGATATGGGGTACAAGAGCAATATTGAGGTACCGAGTGAAATTGTCCGTGATTTTTCCCGATTGGCGGGATTGTTGGAAATGGCAGACAAAGAGTTTCAGGAGATTCGGCAAAAGATTTCAAAATATGAATTGGAGGTTTCTGAAAAAATTCAAAGTGATGAGCAGGGTGAGGAAGTTAGGCTTGATGCGGTATCGCTGCAGATTCTGCTCGATACGGATAAGGGATATATTTCGTTGAATCAGGAAATTATGGATTGTACAGGAATAGAAATAGACTCTGTTGCAGAAAATATTCAGAGTGCCTTGAATAAATGTAGATGGCTTGGAATTAAGACTGTAGGAGATGTGAAATTGTTATTAGAGCATAAAAAGGATTTGGCAGTCGGTCTTGCAAAAAAAATTTTGGACGATAATGTGGATAGTATTTTTTACAATTCGATAGGGATGTTCTATTTGTGTTATGCTGAATTGGTAACAGAGTACTCTAAACAGAGATGGCAGGATTATCTAAGGGAAAACCATATTGGACGGGAAGAGGAATGCACTCAAATTGTTGAGAAATTGTCTAAAGTGTATCAGGAAATTAGTGAATAAAAAGCGCAATAGTGCATGGGTACAGCAGTAAATAGATAATGGAAAAATGATAAGACGAGAGAAGGGGTTGCAAAGGCAGTCGGATAATTTTTTATTGTTATCTGGGAAAATGGGCGTATTTCGTATGTTAAAAATTATATTATGCAATGACGATCAGTTTATTTTGCAATTAGGCGCAGAAAAAATTAATGATATAATCAAATTACAGAAACTTGATGCCAAGGTTGTCAGCATGGCATTGGGTAGCAATGGGGTGTTGTTATTAAAATATCCGTAAACCTTTGAAAACACTAAATTTATCGCAAGTGAACTTTTCTTTATTGTTTCCCTTGTTAGACTGGAAAGAATCTGTTCCGAAATCTTTTTATATATGATTTTTTCATAAGCACCTCTGCATATATTTTACCATAAGTAAAAGAATCTGCCTATAGCAGAGCAGATTCTCTTAAGTTTATGATGTTGACTTGAAGTGGTGGTTGATGACTGATATTACAAATATATGAAAAAAGTTTATTTAATCAGTTTTTCTCTAATTTATAGTTTTGTATAGAAAAATAATAAATTTTGTCAAAAAAGAATTATGACTTAGATAATGTGTAAGAATTAGAAACACATTACGCCTTATCATATCATCATATTGCTTGTGCGTCTGCTGATACCATAAACAAGAATAATTCCGGTTACGATATTGACAACGATACCCAGTACAATAATGTTGCCCTCTAATGCCATTCCATTATATCCGGAAAAGGCATATAAATAATACATAAAATCTGCAAACAATATGTAATTTCCGAAAAACTGACTAAACAAATTGTTGACCAATAAAATAATCAGTGAAGCACACATCATACCGGATATATTAGACATATATAAGGACAAAAGCACTAAAAACAGAACCATTGTCATCTGTGGAAAAGCTAATAAAAGTATTTGCAAAAAGTATTCCTGTACATTATCGAATACATGATTTCCCCATAATAAAAAGCCGGTTCCGATACTAAATATAATTACAAACAAAAAACATATCAATGCAATAATAAAAATGCTGACAGTTTTTGCTATTAACAGTTGCTTTTTGGAAACACCATTTAACAAAGGCTGCTTAAACATACCGCTTGCCTTTTCACCACAGATTAATACCGCACTAAAAAAACTGATGAATAATGGACCAATAATATCAATATGTGACTGCATACACATCGTTGGAAATCTTCCGCCTGCATAATATCCCATGCCATTATCTTGCGGACTGCCTGTGCATTGAAGTGCATTAGAAATTATAATTGCTGCCATTACAACAAAATATAAATATAATAACTTTTGTCTTTTTAATCGTTCGAATTGTATGCTCAATAATCTTGTAATCATTTTTCTACCTCATTCAAAAATCTATTTTTTTTGTTCTGTATAAGGAAACTTGATAAAACATAATTCCATACAGTACCATAATGAATACTTCCCAAAGCATTTCTTTTAACGGCATTTTTTGATATTCATATGAAAAAGCCCAAAGATTAAGATAATATCCAATCCATATTTTTTGTAAAAATAAAATATTGGAACTGTAAATAAATGAGTCTGTTAAAATATAAATAGCTACAAAAAATATCGTTTTCCATGTGTTACGGGTACAAATACAAAGTGCAATAATTCCAAGGGTTATACATGACATATAGATACCCGATAACAGATATTTTTCGATGGTTCTGATTACGGCTGCTGTTTCAAAAATTTTATATCCCCACCGTATAAAGGCTGTCGTATAATTTATAATAGCTATTAATAAAACAAAAACTATTGACATACTAACAGCAACATAAGTTTTTGACTGTATCATTCTGCTGCGGCTTTCTCCGTGCAATAAAGGCTGATAAAGTATTTTACTCCTATCTTCTTCGCAAATAAATAAAGTCAACAGAAATACATTAAAAAGAATACCAACTGTTCCCACATAAAATCTCATCATAAATTCAGGGAAATTTTCTCTCCCAACAATTCTAATGTTGATATTTAACAGTTCTTCCATTTGCGGTGTTGAGATAAGAAAGGCATAAAAGAAAGAAGCTGTAAAAAAGCAGGCAAAGAAAATGTAAATCAACTTTAGTCGGAACATTTTCTGTGCATATAATTTCGTTAATGGATACATTGTTTAACGCCTCCTGTCAATTTCAGAAAAAGATCCTGTAATGAATTTTTTCGCATAGAAAGATAACGGATATGTAAATTGTTTTCTACAAGTTTTTTGATAAATTCATCTAAACAAATACTTTCAAGTTTAACTGTAAACTGATTTCCTTTATGTGATGTCAGGCTTATTCCTCGGAAATGGGAGAGGACATTTTCCACAACCTCTGTTTCTTCCAATATGAAGTCAACAATATTTGTTGTTTCGGATAAAATTTCTTCCGTTTTTCCCTGCAAGATACTTTTTCCTTTATCCAAAATTAAAATATCTGTGCAAAATTTCTCCATGTCATGTAGTTGGTGTGAGGAAACAATAAATGTTGTTTTTTTATCTTTTGCCATATCACAAATCAGTCGGTAAAGGCTGATTTGTCCTTGCGGGTCTAGTCCATTTGCAGGTTCGTCTAAAATGATTAGTTTTGGCTGTCCCAACATAGCTCTTGCTAATGCCAGTCTTTGTTTCATTCCAAGAGAAAATTTCTTTACTTTTTTTTCAGCCTGTGTACTAAGTCCGACATAATCAAGTAATTCCATGACCTGCCCGTTAGGGATATTCTTATATAAACGTGCAAAACATTCTATATTTTCTCTTGCGGTTAATTCTTGATAAAAACTAGGTGTGTCAAGTGCCGCCCCCACTTTTGACAGAGCAAGTCCCGGATTGCTGTCTAATGATATATCATCTATTATTATTTTTCCTTTGTCTTTGGAGCATAAGTTCGTAATCATCTTTAATGTTGTGGTCTTGCCCGCCCCATTTGTCCCCAATAGTCCCATAATATTTCCGGGCATAAGTTCAAAACATACATTTTCAACGGCAGTTTCTTTTTTATATACTTTTCTTAGATTTTGTACTGTAATTATTTTCTCCATTTTTTAATCCTCCCAATAATTCCAAACAAGATTATTCCAATAACCTCTCCAAGTGCATTACCTATAAACCCCCGCATACGGAGTACATCATTCCATACATAATCTCCTGTAATCAGTTTGGTAATATAATTTCCTATGATTACCAATAACATAAACAATGCGATACAATCCCAGATATTCCATTTTAAGAATGCCCTTGAAAGCACTGGAATCCAGAGAACACCCAACCATAACAACATGATAGGAAAACCATAGCGGAAAATCCAAAATGTTCCCACATCCATAAGATAATATCTGGTAATCTGTATAACAGATAGCAGACAGAATATGCCAATGCTTATCACAATCATAGTAAAACAGCCTTTGTTCTTTTTACTGGCTGAAATGACATATACGAAAGCATCTGCAAATATAACAGCACTTCCTGCAATTAAAGACCATGTGATTCCTTTGTTTAATGCCAAATCTACTATCATGCAGACAAGTATGGAAATAAAGCTAAGACCACACAAACCATATAAAAAATACATTCGTTTTGTTTTTTTCAAAAATCTTTTGACATCTTGAACCTCTGACGGCTGTTTTTCCATTTCCAAATTAAAAGCCATATTGTTATATACCTCATTACAATCTGTACAATATTCTAAATGGTTTTCTATGCTCTTTTTGGAAACATCACTTACCATTCCATCCACATAAAGAGGAAGCAAATCTTTTACAATCTCACAAGCTAATTCTCTGTCCATTCTTTCATTCCTTTCATCAATTTTTGTTTTCCCCTGTAATAAGTTACTCTTGCCCAAGTTTCTGTTTTCTCCATAATACTTGCAATTTCAGAAAATTGTAAATCTCCTGCAAGCCGTAGATACATGACCTCTCTCGTTACATCATCTAAGTTGTGCATAAGGCGGAAAATTTCTATTTTTTCCAAATGATTCAGACAATGGTATTCAATGTTTTCATTGGAAGGGATTGTATCGTCCAATTCCACAGTTTTGTGTTTGTTTCTTTTTTCAAGTTCCTTATACCACAAATTTTTTGCAATCTGACATAGCCAGACGGAAATTTTACAATCACCTCTAAATTTGTCAATTCCTTTTATTGCTTGAAAAAATGTTTCCTGTGTTAATTCCTCGGCAAGCCCGGTATCATGTGTTAATCCGCATAGATATTTATATATCATTGCTGCATTTTTTTGATATATTTCATCAATTTTCGCTTTATCCATATTTTACACCTCATATTGTTAGTTCCTTTCAAGTGCAATTTGTTACAAAATATTTTTATATATTATTCTATAGATATAATCATATACGATTAAGCGAATAAAGCGAGTATTTTAACAAGAAAAAATTACGCCTTATACTTACCTTAAAAATCATCAAATCACAATCAGAATTTATGGAGGATTTGACTATGATAGTCTGTTGTTTTTTATGGAAGGGCACCTATTAAGTGATTTTGGTATTGAGGGGGAACTGATTATGGGCTATAATCAAAAGAGAATATATTATGCACATGCCAAAGAAAAACTTTTATAATAAGTTAAAGGAGAAAAAAATATGTCAGAATTAACATCTATGATGAATATTGGTAAAGAAATGGCAAAAAAACTGACCGCTGTTGGAATAGATTCATCGGAGAAACTTATTGAGTCAGGAAGTAAACAGGCATTTTTAAAGCTAAAAGAGAAATATCCTCAAGTCTGTCTGGTACATTTATATACATTAGAGGGAGCGGTTCAGAATACCGAATTTAACAATCTTTCGGAAGAAAAGAAAAAGGAATTAAAAGAATTCAGTGACTTTTTAAAAGAGTAATAATTTAAGACTACAATCCTTCTATCCTCGCAGGCAAAGACCGCTGCGAGGGTGAAAGAAACATTCTAAAATTGTGAAATCAATCTCTTAATGCCTGCTTTATCCAAAATAATTCCAATAGCATAGAATACAATTATATTAAAAACACCTTCGGCAAAAAGCCCAGGTGCCGAAGACAGTCCTGATGCAACAGAGCCATAAAGAATGGCACCGGCAACGGTATATCCTGCTGTCATAAAAATCATGGAAGCAGCGGCACCTGCAAAAGTTCTTTTAGAGTAAATGGATCTGTTTTTTTTGCCTAATGAAAAGATTGAGCTTGCAATAAGGGCTATACCGATTTTAATAATCAATGTGGGTACTGCCCATATAGGGAATCCGGTAAGTATATCTGCCATGCATGAACCAATCCCGCCTGAAATGCAGGCAATCCGTGGTGTAAGCAAAAGTGATGCCAGCAGAATTATACTGTTACCCAGATGGGCATAACCAAGTGGTATCGGAATTTGTATAAATGCAGTAGCTATGTATACAAGAGCAATGAAAACTGCTGTAATACAGATTTTAAAAGTTTGATTATTTTTCATAATAATACCTCATTTCTTATATAAATTTTGTTTTCATACATATTACACCACAAGTGGCAGTGTGTAAAATGCCAAATATTATAAATTTGAGCATGCCAGTTGCAATGGGTAAATTATATATCAATAATTTACCTCATTTCAGACTTAGATAAAGTATTTGACAGAAGAATAAATAGGATATATAATATAACCTATAGAAATAGTATGAATAAAAACGAAAGGCGGCACGTATATTCTCTGTTTATTCTCGCAGCCGGAATGCTGAGTCCGACAGCACCCACGAATGTCAAATACTCCACATCTCCGGTGCAAGTTTTACACCCCGCAGATTGCTGTGGGGTATTTGTATTTCTGACAGTAAACAGAAATATCTTGGAGGAGTAAACATATGACTTTAGAAAAGCATATCATGGATACCATGAAGGAGTGGCAGATAAAGTTAGGAAGTATTGGTTCTGATATGAAACTTTATTATCCAAAGACTTCATTATATGAATATTTGAAAATAAGTAATGATATAAGTTGTACTGAACTGAAAGAATATATAAAAAAGTATCTTTCGGTTCATGCGGAATGTTTGGGTGAAATTACAGTCAGCCATGATGATGACAGATTTTGCATATGTATAGGAAAAGAAGGGTGTAGATATGTCGAGCAGAATATACCTGAACCGGATTTTTTAAAGAAGTTTTTAGAGGCGTTAAAAAGTCAGAATATGAATATTATATTTCGTATTTTTGAAGAATATGCAATGGAAAATAGTACTGAACTATGTGTAGAGCATGAAGCTGGCGGAGCAACAGAAGTATTATATTTAAAAGATGAGACCGTTGAGCCGTATGTGTATTATATTGAACAAAATGAGTTTGGAATAACATATCATCGTTTTACAAGTAATGAATACAAAAATTTATAAGCTGAGGAGTTGTACATCCGTAGAACAGAAAATAATATGAGAGGCAGAAAGTATGAGTAAAGTTGTTGTGGGAATGTCAGGTGGTGTGGATTCTTCCGTAGCAGCATATCTGTTAAAAAAGCAAGGATATGAAGTTATAGGGGTGACAATGCAGATATGGCAGGATAAAGATGATAAAATAATAGAGGAAAATGGTGGGTGTTGCGGATTAAGTGCTGTAGAAGATACAGCCAGGGTGGCACGATTACTTGATATACCTTATTATGTAATGAATTTTAAGAGTGAGTTCAAAGAAAATGTTATAGATTATTTCGTAAAAGAATATGCGGCAGGAAGAACACCTAATCCGTGTATAGCATGTAACAGATATGTGAAATGGGAGTCACTTTTAAAGCGTAGCATGGATATAGGAGCAGATTATATAGCAACAGGTCATTATGCAAGAATAGGGACGTTATCTAATGGAAGGTATATAATCAAAAACTCGGTTACGGATTTAAAAGATCAGACATATGCTTTGTATAATCTTACGCAGCAGCAGTTATCAAGGACACTTATGCCGGTTGGCGATTATACAAAGGAAGAAATTAGAAAAATAGCGAAAGAAATCGGATTGGATGTGGCGGATAAGCCGGACAGTCAGGATATATGTTTTGTGCCCGATGGCAACTATGCTTCGTTTATTACAGAAGAAACCGGGTATAAAGCGGAAGAAGGAAATTTTGTTGATATTGAAGGAAATTTTATCGGCAGGCACAAAGGAATAATTCATTACACAATCGGACAGAGAAAAGGGCTGGGAATATCTGCAGGAGAACCATTATATGTAATAAATATACGTTCGGAAACTAACGAAGTAGTGTTGGGAAAAAACAATGATACATTTACCGATACGGTTTATGCAAATCATATTAACTGTATGGCTGAACCAGAAATATTGCCATATACAAAACTAAAAGGAAAAATCAGGTATAACCACATCGGAGCAGAATGTACCGTTACCATGATTGATAATGACACACTTAAATGTGTGTTTGACACGCCACAGCGTGCAGTGACACCGGGACAGGCACTTGTGCTTTATAAAGATGATTATGTGTTTGGCGGCGGAATTATAATATAAAAGAGTAAAAGACAGTTATAGTGACTGTCTTTTATGTATTGTTAAAACCTATAATGGGTTCAAGGAATAATGTAATATACAGAAGGTATATAGTTTGATATTATATGTTGTAATATTAAACTATACTATAAATATATGATAAATAGGAGATGGTTTAATGACTTTAGTTCAATTAAAATATGTAATCACGGTTGCAGGAAGTAATTCGTTAAATGATGCTGCGAAGGCACTGTTTATTTCACAGCCCAGTCTGTCATCTGCGATTCGTTCTCTTGAAAATGAAGTAGGATTTGATATATTTATCCGTTCAAAAAATGGCATAACGCTGACTACAAAGGGTGCGGAGTTTATTGGGTATGCGAAGTCGGTTATGGAGCAGTATGAGCTTCTTGATGCAAAATATATATCACATACAAAAGTAAAGAAGACATTCAGTGTATCCATGCAGCACTATACATTTGCGGTAAATGCGTTTGTGGAACTGGTGAAGCAGTTTGGAATGGATGAATATGAATTTGAGATACATGAAACTAAAACTTATGAAGTAATTGAAAATGTAAAAAATCATAAGAGTGAAGTAGGAATATTGTATATAAATGATTATAACAGAAGTGTACTTACTAAGATTTTTACTGATGCAGGATTACAGTTCGAGCCTCTGTTGGAGTGTGGAATATATGTCTATATGTGGAAAAATCATCCGCTTGCAAATGCGAAAGAGCTGACTTTAGAGGATTTGGAAGAATATCCCTGTCTTGGGTTTGCACAGGGAGAACATAACTCATTTTATTTTGCAGAAGAAGTATTAAGTACATATCAATATAAGCGGTTTATAAGGGCAAATGACAGGGCAACGCTGCTGAATTTAATGGTTGGATTAAATGGATATACATTATGTTCAGGAATTATATGTGAGGAATTAAATGGAGAAGATTATTGTGCAATAAAACTAAAATCAGAAGAAAAGATGACAATAGGATATATTGCAGTAAAAAACGCAGCTATAAGTAAAATAGGGCAGAAGTATTTGGAAGAAATTTCGAAATTCAAAGACAAAACATTGGAATGACAGGAGGAAATATAATGGCAAGAGGTATTGAAACAAAGTGTTTACATTTAGAAGAAGAGGAAGGCAGCAGTGACAATTATGGTGCAATCAGCTATCCTATTTACCAGACTGCTACTTATGCACATAAAGGTGTGGGTAGAAGTACCGGCTATGATTACAGCAGGCTTCAGAATCCCACAAGAAGCCATTTGGAAAAGGTGGTGGCGACCTTGGAAAATGGAATAGATGCACTGGCATTTTCTACGGGTATGGCAGCAATTACGCTGTTGATGGAATTATTCAGACCGGGAGACCATCTTATTGTGGATGCGGATTTGTATGGAGGAAGCATCAGGCTTTTTAACAATGTATCTGAGAAAAATGGCATCACATTTTCAAGTATTGACTGCTATAAAGAAGATGTGGAAAGCTATATCAATGAAAGCACGAAAGCAGTATATATCGAAACACCTACCAATCCGATGATGAATGTTACGGATATAGAAGCACTTTCAAAGATTGCTAAAAGAAATAACATACTACTTATTGTTGATAATACATTTTTATCTCCATATTTTCAGAATCCGTTGGATTTGGGGGCAGATATTGTTGTTCACAGCGGAACAAAATATCTGGGTGGACATAATGATACACTGGCAGGCTTTTTGGTTACAAACAGAGAGGATATAAGTGAGAAATTCAGGTTTTTAATAAAGACCACCGGAGCAGGTCTTGCACCATTTGACAGTTGGCTGATACTTCGGGGAATTAAAACACTTGGTATCCGTATGGAAAAGTCACAGCAAAACGCAATAGTAATTGCAGAATGGTTAAAGGGACGCAGTGAAGTAACAAAGGTTATATATCCGGGACTGCAGGAGCATCTGGGGTATGAAATTATGAAAAGGCAGGCAAAAGGATTTGGTGCAATGCTTACATTTCAGCTTGAAAGTAAGGAGTTTGCCTTAGGAATATTGGAAAAAGTAAGAATGATTAAATTTGCAGAAAGTCTTGGAGGTGTGGAAACATTGATTACATATCCCACAACCCAGACACACGCTGATGTTCCAAAAGAGATACGTGAGAAAAACGGAATTACAGAAAGTACACTGAGACTTTCGGTGGGAATAGAGGATGTAAAAGACCTGTTGGACGAATTAGAAAAAGTATTTGATGAATTGGATGGTGAATTGAATGGCAGAGAGAAATCTTGATTTTAATAAAATTATAAACAGAAAAAATACACGATGTTTGAAATACGATTTTGCTAAAAGGCGTGGTATGCCTGAAGATGTGCTGCCGTTATGGGTTGCTGATATGGACTTTGAGACGTCTTCTTATATTGAGGATGCTCTGGTTGAACGGGCGAAACAGGGAATATTCGGATATAGCGAAGTGCAGACACCGTATTTTGAAATTGTAAGGAAGTGGATGAAAAATCACCATAACTGGGAGGTACAGGAAAAGTGGCTTGTTAAAACACCTGGAATTGTATTTGCACTTGCAATGGCGGTAAAGGCATATACAGAACCGGGAGACAGTGTACTTATACAGCTTCCGGTGTATTATCCGTTTTCAGAAGTTATTGAAGATAATGGGAGAAAAGTTGTAAGCAACACCTTGTATCTTGGAGAAGATAACCGCTATCATATAGATTTTGAAGATTTTGAGAAAAAAATCGCAGAAGAAAAAATAAAGCTCTTTTTCCTTTGTAATCCGCATAATCCGGTGGGCAGGGTATGGACAGAAGAAGAATTAATCAGATTGGGAGATATATGTGTAAAGTATGGGGTTATTGTTGTAAGTGATGAAATTCATCAGGATTTTATATTCAAGGGAAAGCACATTGTATTTGCGGACCTCAAAAAAGAATATGGGGATATAAGCATTACCTGTACATCGCCCAGCAAGACTTTTAACCTTGCATCTATGATGATGTCGAATATTTTCATACCTAATCATGATTTGAAACAAAAATTCCGTAAAGAACTGGATGCAGCAGGAACAAGCCAGCTTGGGGTTATGGGACTTGTTGCATGCGAGGCGGCATATAGTCATGGAGAAGAATGGTATCAGGCGATGCTTTCTTATGTTAAAGATAATATTGAGTTTACAAGAAATTATGTGGAAGAAAATCTTTCCGGAGTTAAGATGATTGATTTGGAAGGGACATATCTTGTGTGGCTTGATTTTAGAGGAACAGGTTTAAGTGCAGAAGAATTAGAAAAATTAATTATATATAAGGCAAAGCTTTGGCTGGACAGTGGAAAAATTTTTGGAGAATGTGGCAAAGGGTTTCAAAGGATTAATGTAGCATGCCCAAGAAGTGTGGTTGAAGAAGCATTAGGACGAATAAGGGAAGCATTAAGTAAATAGCTGAAAGGAAGGCGATGGAAATGTTACATATAGAGGATGAAGAAGTGAGAAACCGGCTCTTAGATGGGAATTTTGGATTAGAAAAGGAGAGCCTTAGGATTTTGGGTGACGGTACATTATCCCATTCGTGCCATCCGTTTCAAGATGATGAACACATTGTAAAAGACTTCTGTGAAAACCAGACAGAGATTAATACATCAGTACATACAAGTGTCAAAGCTGCTTTGGAAGAATTGGAGTTTCATAATAAACGTATATACGAAAAACTGAGAAGTATGGATGAAAGAGAATATCTGTGGGTGTTTTCCAATCCTCCATATATAGAAAATGAAAGAGATATACCGGTTGCGGTTTTTGAAGGAATAAGCGTATCAAAAACCGCATACAGGGAGTATCTGGCATCTAAGTATGGCCGGTATAAGATGACATTTTCCGGTATTCATGTAAATTATTCATTTTCAGAAGAATTATTAAAAACAGATTTTAAACTTCATAGTGAAACTAATTATAAGGAATACAAAAATCAGTTTTATCTTAGGCTTGCAAGGCGTATGGCAGCATATGGGTGGCTGCTTGTAGCCGTAACTGCTGCAAGTCCCATTTTGGACAGTTCCTTTGTTGAAAAAGGGATTTATGACAGGGATGTGTTTACAGGTATGGCATCTGTGAGATGTAGTGAAATGGGATATTGGAATGAGTTTGCACCAATATTAAATTACAAAGATATCATGTCCTATGCAGACAGCATACAAAGGTATGTGGATAAAGGACTGCTTAAGGCAGCCTCCGAATTGTACTATCCGATTCGTTTGAAACCGGCAGGAGAAAATAATCTGGATTCATTAAGAGAGAATGGTGTAAATCATATAGAACTTAGAATGTTTGATTTGAATCCCCTTGTGAATGTGGGGCTGGAGGAAAAAGATGTGGTGTTTGCACAGCTTTTAATGGTATGGCTTGCATCTACACCGGCACAGCCATTTAATGATAAAGACCAGATTCAGGCGGTACAGAACTTTAAAAATGCTGCCCGTTATGACTTGAAAACTGTTAAAATACTGACACCTTCGGGAGAAATATATTCTGTAGCAAATGCAGCATTAAAAGTGATTGAAATGATGAAGGAATTCTATAGTAAGCTTAACCTGAACGTAGATGAAATACTTCAGTTTGAATATGAAAAGTTTACAGAAGCAGAGAACCGGTATGCATGGAAAATAAGAAAGCAGTTCGGGAATGGATATGTGAAAAAAGCCTTAAATCTTATAAAGGAAAGGCAGGGATATTAAATGTGTGAATTATTTGGTGTAAATTCCGGCAGAACCCTGATATTAAATGAACTTTTGTCAGAATTTTTCTCTCATGGAACAGAGCACCCTAATGGATGGGGGATGGCGTTTTTCTATGGAAATGCCGTATCTTTGGAAAAGCAGCCTGAAGCATCTCATAAAAGTATTTACCTGAAACAGCGGCTGCAGTCAAAAGTGGAAGCAGATAAAATGATTGCACACATACGACTTGCCACAAGGGGAAATATCAATTATGAAAATACACATCCATTTGTAATGAGAGATAATAATAACAGGACATGGACACTGGCTCATAATGGTACTATTTTTGACTGTGATGTGCTGAACCGTTTTGTAAACATCCAGCAGGGTCAGACAGACAGTGAGAGGATATTAACATATATTATAGACAGGATAAATTTAGAGGAAAAAGAAATGTCATCGGAAGAAAGGTTTCAAGTGATAGACAAGATTCTATGTGAAATAACACCGGAGAACAAGGTAAATCTTATTTTGTTTGACAGTGAACTGATGTATGTACATACAAATTACAGTAACAGTTTGTACAGATGTAAAAAAGAGGATGCAGTTATTATCTCCACCAGACCTCTTGATAATAATTTGTGGGAATGTATACCCATGAATACATTGATAGCCTATAAGGACGGAAAGCAGATATATATCGGAACAAATCATAAAAATGAATTTATTGACAGCAAGGAGAAGATGAGGCTGCTGTTTTTGGATTATGCAAGTTTATAATTTTAACTATGGAATGATGTCGTATAGATAATAGGCAAATGCTATAATGCATGAAAGGAAATATCTATTAAAATATTTGAGAAATTCTGTTGACAAGGTAAAATCTCCAATGTATAATCTGTAGCATAGAACAAAACCTACAAAACCTATTAAATAGCCAGGAAATAAAAAAAGGGACAAATGTACGGTTTTCTTTTCACATACATTATGTATCTGATTTACATCATGGGATTGTAGGCAGTTGTCGTAATCATGTGGCAGCTGCTTTTTTACGCAGAGTAATGATGGACTGTTCAAGAATATTAAATTAAAAAATGGAGGTATTATTATGAGTCAAATTAAAGAAAGTGCATTGGAATTAATCGGAGGAACACCAATATTGAAGTTGAACAGATATGCTTCAAAGGCAGGTATTACAAATGCAACTGTTCTTGCAAAACTGGAATATTTGAATCCGGCAGGTTCGGTAAAGGATCGTATCGCATTGGCAATGATTGAAGATGCAGAAAAGAAAGGTATACTGAAAGAAGGATCAACAATTATTGAGCCTACAAGCGGTAATACAGGAATTGGTCTTGCAGCAGTTGCGGCAGCAAAAGGATACAGGGCAATTCTTACACTTCCTGATACCATGAGCGTGGAAAGAAGAAATCTTTTAAAGGCATATGGTGCAGAACTGGTACTTACGGAAGGTGCCAAAGGAATGAAAGGTGCTATTGCTAAGGCTGAAGAGTTGAATGGCGAAATTAAAGATTCAGTTATTTTGGGACAGTTTGTAAATCCTGCAAATCCGGCAGTACATAAGGCTACTACAGGTCCTGAAATATGGGAGCAGACAGATGGCAAAGTTGATATATTTGTAGCCGGTGTCGGTACAGGCGGTACCATAACAGGTGTAGGAGAGTATTTAAAAGAAAAGAATCCTGATGTTAAAATTGTGGCTGTAGAGCCGGCAGGAAGCCCTGTACTTTCAACGGGAAATCCTGGTGCACATAAGATTCAGGGAATTGGTGCAGGATTCGTACCTGATGTACTTAATACAAAGATATATGATGAAATTATTACAATAGAGAATGACGATGCATTTGCAGAAGGAAAGGCATTTGCAGTAAGTGAAGGTATTCTTGTTGGTATTTCATCCGGTGCAGCACTTAAAGCAGCATCAATTCTTGCATCAAGACCGGAAAATGCAGGAAAGACAATAGTTGCATTGCTTCCTGATTCAGGAGACAGGTATTTATCAACACCTTTGTTTAATAACAACTAAAATGTGGTACTCATATAGATAAAACATAAAATTATATAATAAAGAACTTACCGCAAAACCGGAGGTTTGTTAATTGGTTTAGCAGATACCTTCGGTTTTGCTTTATATATTAGAATATAATATGATGCCGTAGCCGTTGGAAAGGCATAGGTTTGCAAAACCGAAGTTGGCGGTTCGAATCCGCCCGGTATCACTGAGTTAGAATAAGATGAAAAATGTGAGAAATGCTGTGTTTATGCGGATTTGCGAGCTTTGGAAAGGTCTTTTGATAACAAATTGATAACACTTATTTCAGCCGCAATATTCTTGTCATCTGGCGGTTTACAGGTATCAGGATCATTTTTCCGTGGCTTGCATGACTGTGAAAAATCTATAATAGAAACGCCCTTGGCTATGGGTAATAATACACATGGCTGGGGGCGTTTTTGCTACATTTGGATTAGAAAATGTAGGTTGAATATTATTAAATTTTAACACAAAACCTCAAGTTATTACATAGATAGATTATGCCGCTAAATATATTCTCTGGCGTATGTACTCTGGAAATGGCATCAAATCCTTACAGTTTCAGGATTTGCAAGGTGGTTTAGCGACAAAAATCATGTTTTTTTACTAATTTAGACTTCCAAAATTCCGTTATATATGACATCGTATATACGTAATTTACGGATATATATTAGAGGATATTATGGGTATTCTGGAAGCAATAAAGCATTAAAACCAACTGATTTTGGTGCGGTAGAATTGTTTCAATAATTTCTGTTTTGATATCTGAGTACTATCTACGTAAAATCTGAGGAATCTGTGTTTCAAATAAGATGATATTTTTGCGATACCATTAAGAAACTCAAGTACTGGCTTTAGCTAAATTACTATAAAGCTGTCGTCTGGCACTTTTAAAGGAATAATCATAGAGAAAACAAATTTTGAATGCTTAAAATAAATTCCTAGCCCCTTAGGGCATAAGAAACTTTTATATAGAGTAAAAAAGTGATAAAATATAAGTGGAAAGAAGTATGTATGAGTAAACATATATACAAATCACACAACGTATCAAAACTTATGCATTGTTTTGCCAGTAAAGTATTATGTGAAACACGCGTGGAAATAGCAAGAGATATCCAAGAAATTTTTGAAAATATGAACAGATAAAGATTTACGAACAATTTCTGATTCAGCCTGCCCCTAATTATAGTTGCCTCAGATTGTAAGAATAGTGAAGAGTATAATACGGTTAAGGATGAACAAATAATTACATTAGATCAAGTTATAGAATTGGAGGAAATTTTCAAAAAACGTGCAATTGAAACACTAGAATCAGGATCGGCGTTGGACCGGTATAATGGGTTGAATTTTTTATGGATATTAGGAAAAATAGATCCTGAACTTGCTGCAAGTAAAAAGAAGTCAATAATTACGGATGAAATATCTCTTGTTAGAGTTTTAAGTTATTGCACATCAAATGGAAAAGTATCGGGAAGAATAACATCTAAAACGTGGCAAGTGAATCTTAAAAATATTGAAGAATTTATTGACGTAGATGAAGCTTATCAACGTATTCAAGTATATGTAACAACGAATAATTTCTTAACACTTTCAGAAGATAATCAGATGAATGTTACGGCCTTTTTACTTACTATGAAGAAAAAACCAGAGAATGGAATAATGGAAAACCATATAGTTGAGGAATCTATTCAAAAGGAACTGCACAAATTGGTTAGTAACATTACAAGTAATGATTGATTATTGTTTTTGAAATTACATATCAGATATTCCAAGTGTTGATAAACAGGCTCTGATTTTAAGTTTCTCTTATCGGCTATCATGGAAAATATCTTTTGAATTAGGAAATACATTAACTTTATTAAAAGTTGTGACACTGTCGCAATTTTTGGGAAGGCGGTATTCATGAGAGATGAAATAGTATTGTCGGATAATTTTGATCATGTATATGATGATATAAATGATTTGATAAAGCGAAAAAAGTGTGACGTCAAAAGTACTGTTAATGATGCAATGATTTCTTTGTATTGGGGAATTAGGAAAAAACTAACAGAGGAAATAACGGGTGTTAATAAACCGGAATATGGGAAAAAGGTAGTTATTGAAATCAGTAACAGATTATCTGTAGATTATGGAACCGGATTTAATAGATCGGCTATTTCTCGTATGATAAATTTTTATCAAGAATTTCCGGATTATGAAAAAGTTGCGACACTGTCGCAACAATTGACGTGGTCGCATTTTATTGAAATATTGCCGATTAAAGATGAACTGAAAAGGAATTTTTATGCTGTAATGTGTAAAAATGAAAACTGGTCAGTCCGCACATTGCGTGAACGCAAAAAATCCATGCTTTATGAGCGAACAGCAATCTCAAAAAAGCCTGATGAAACGATAAAAAATGAGATTGCAGAATTGAGTGAAGAAAAGAAAATGTCAGTGGATATGTTTTATCGAGATCCATATATGTTAGACTTCCTTGGCTTGAAAGATACTTATAGTGAAAAAGACTTGGAAAATGCTATTCTTGCTCAATTGGAAAAATTTATTTTAGAAATGGGTTCAGATTTTGCATTTTTAGCACGTCAAAAGCATTTTGTCCTTGATGGTAAAGACTATTTTATGGATTTGCTTTTCTTTCATCGGACATTACGACGTTTGGTGCTGATAGAATTGAAATTAGGGGAATTTGAGCCGCAGGATAAGGGACAAGTCGAATTGTATCTTCGCTGGCTTGAAAAATACGAGAGGGCAGAAGGCGAGGAAAAACCGATTGCTTTGATATTGTGTGCAGAGAAATCGCAGGAAACGATAGAATTGATGGAGCTTGATAATGGGAGCATTCATGTGGCACAATATTTGACTAAAATGCCGCCAAAAGAGGTGTTGGAGAAGAAGTTGTTACAGGCGATAGCAAATGCGAAGGAGCAGTTGGAGCAGAGGGAAGAATAGAAATTATAATGTGCGTTATAGAGAAAGGGATAAAGAATGGGTACAACTATAAAAATAAGAAATTGTAACTGTATTGCTGATGCAGATATACATCTTGAGGAAAATGCATTAAATATAAAGTATGGTGCTAATGGAACTGGTAAATCAACAGTTTGCAAAGCTATTTTTGCAAAGGCAAGTGATGATGCAGAAAAAATGGCTAAGTTGCGTCCATATGGGATTGAAGAAAATGATGAGGAACATCAACCGGATGTTGCTGAAATGCCATATTCAAATGTAAGGGTATTTGACGAAACATACATTAATTCATATCTATTTCAGGGTGCAAGTTTTTTGGAAAATTCTTATAAAGTATTTTTGCACTCTGATAAGTGTGAGCAATTAAAAGAGGAGATAAATGTGTTGCTTGCAAAATTGCAAAATATATTTGAAGAAAATGAGGATGTCAAAGAATTGTATGGCTTTCTTCCTAAATATTTTGATACTATTAAATTTTCCAACGGAAAAATTCAAAAAAGAGGCGGGGTAGGAGAATTTTTGAAAGGAAATGGTGGCGGATTTGAAAATTATTCTGAAATAAAGTCATATAGTCCCTTTTATGAAAATAGAGATATGGGAACAGTATCTAAATGGGCAAAGTGGAGAAATGATGGTATAAAACAAATGAATGGTGAATCGTGTCCGTTTTGCACTCATCATATGGAATCGGATAAGATCATCAAAGAGAATGAGATTATTTCCAAAGTATTTAAAAGTTCTGCATTATCTACGGCAAGTGCGGTATTAGAATATCTTCAGGATGCTGTAGAGGCAGGTTATATTGATGTTAGTGCAGTAGAGGCTATGCAGGAATATATAGGGAATAAGAGTAAAGAGGATGCTCTTTTTTCTGAATTGCAACAGTTGGCTATAGAAACAAATTATCTTTTAACTAAAATCAATAGAATCGTTTCATTTAGACCAATGAATGTAACACATGAACAGTTACAGATTATAGAAAATAGTTTGGATGAAATGGTTATTGAATCAAGACAGTTAATGAAGTTTTATACTACAGAGTTAATAAAACAACTTGTAGAAACCATATATAATAATGTTGAAGAATTAAAGAAGAATACAGGAAAACTGAAAGGATTATTTGTGCAACATGAAAAGAAATTGGAAGAGTTGATTGCGAATAGAAAAGAGGATATTAATCAATTTTTTACCTTGGCAGGTTTTCCGTATAATTTTGTAATAAAAGGGGATGGAGAAAACAAAGCAATATCTTATTTAGTGCCAACAGATATGACTGAACAGGATAGGGTTCTGAAACCAGAAGAACATTTGAGTTGGGGAGAACGAAATGCTTTTTCACTTGTTATGTTTATGTTTCAGGCGATAAGTGAAAACGCAGATTTGATTGTCTTAGATGATCCTATTACATCCTTTGATAAAGATAAAAAATTTGCAATAATAAGAAGATTGTTTGACAATAAGAAAGATAGTTTTAAAGGAAAAACTGTTTTAATGCTGACGCATGAAATACAACCAGTAATTGATTACATTTATGGTGATTTCTTTAAAAAATATGGATTAGAAACGTCAGTAGATGCAAGGCTCATTCAGAAAGAGGAAGGAAGTGTAAAAGAGTATCAGATTGAAAAGGCAGACTTGTTAAATTCTGTGGAGTTGGCTAAGAAAATTGCTCAAGACGATGCATATAATATGGCTGTACGAGTAGTAAATTTAAGAAAGTATGTCGAAATGACAGATTCAAATTTTTCTATAAGTTCAATTTATGAAGTGTTGTCAAATATTATACATGGCAGAACAGAACCTATAAATAAAGACGGAGCAGTTTTGGAAGATAATATACTTTCGGAAGGATGTAATGCTTTATCAAAATTCCTTGGCAATGGTACTTATGAGGATATAGTTAATGAGCTAACTAAGGAAAAGTTGATGTTGCTAATTGACGGGGACGATACTTATAGCAAGATAATTGCAATTAGATTGTTATTTGAAAGATATGATGGATTATTAATAAAATTACGCAGAAAGTATCCAGCTGCGTGTAAATTTGTAAATGAAACGAATCATATAGAAAATGATTATATTTTTCAACTTAATCCGTTCAAATTTTTTGAAATACCAGATATATACATAAATGAATTGGAAGATTTCATTTCTGGTCAGCCAGAGTTTGCATAGCAAAAAGATTTACTGGGTACAATTTGGGTACACCAGCTTTAAAATCATATAAATGAGAAATGGAAACGAATCAAAATGATACAATTTTACAAGAAAAAGAAATGTAAAACAGGACTTGCGATGGACAGGAAAAAGAGTTCGATTAGTTAAAAAAGAAGTTACCAATTTAAACTTGAGGGAATACAGCGGATAGATGAGACTCCGATACACAAAGCAGTAAGGGAAGCATTTGTGAATCTTATTATACATGCCGACTATTTGATGGATGCAGGTGTTCTGAAAGTAATAAAAAGGTCAAATGGTTTTGAATTTACGAATCCGGGTATTCTGAAGCTTCCTTTAGAGGATATTTACCGGGGCGGGAATTCAAAATCAAGAAATCCGCATATGCAGACTATGCTTAGAATGGTTGGATTTGGAGACAACGCAGGTTCCGGCTTTCCCTCTATATTGGCAACTTGAAAAGAAGAAGGTTGGGTGAAACCGGAACTGATAGAAGATACCGCCCTTAATCAGGTGACGCTTTATCTTAAAATGATTCCGGAACATGGAGAACAATCAGCAAAAAAAGTAGCAGAAAAATCAGCAGAATCAGCAGAAATATCAGCAGAAATGCAAGAAGTATTGTATAAGACAGAAGAGATTGCTGAAAAAATAGGATTAAAAGGACCAAGGACAAGACAGCTGCTGAACGAACTGGTGGCAATGGGCAGATTAACCTGCACTGCAACCACAAAAAACAGAAGGTATATAAGAATTGAATAAAGTAAGGAATGGCGTGAAAAGTGCAATGAGATAAGTATTTTATCAAAATAGCGGACATGGAATTGCTGTGTATAGGACAAAATTTGCTTATATTTGGCATATGTATGATTGCCTTTAATGCTTAGATGGAGGAAATGGAAAATGGTTGAGCCATCAAAAAGAGACTGGAAATTATATAGGGAGAAAATTGGTGAATGGCAGGAACATTACATGGAGCAGTTGGTAAAGGAATATGCGGACTATTTATGTAGCGACTTGCCTGCATCCACCAAGTTTTGGGAGATAGAGAAAAGGATTAAGAGAGACAGAAAAACGCCAGGTGTTTGCATTGAGTTAAGAAAATCTGACATGTTTTGGGACATCGCAGGACTGATTAATGATAAGGTCATTTCAATGGATGATCTGGAAGAATTTAGTGATGATTTAAAAGAAGCAGTAGCCCTGATTTTGAGAAGATGAAAATGATGTATTTACTGTTTGATATTGAAACATAGTGTCATAAAAAGTGTTTGCTTTTTATTGAAATCAGAGTCATAATGCATAGATGGATTGATAAACCACATTCACATTATTCTTTGATTGGGATTTGTAGGTTGACAAAGGAGAATGTAAGCCACCGGATATCATGATAATGATGAAAAATGGTGCTGGTACTGATTTGGTACTACTTTTAAAGTTACGAGGAATAATATGAGAAATTCAAATACTATCTATACAATTATGTATAGACAAACGATAAAAATTAGAATGATATATAAAAAGCTTTGCGAGTTCGAGTATTTTGAGATATTATGACGATTTTTCAAACAAATTATTTGAATTGTGGTGTTTATATAATATTAAGCAAACTTTCGAGTGTGTTTTTCTGCTTGATAAATGTTCACATAGTTTGCATCCATTATCTGAATTGAGAGGATATATACAAAAAAATGTTAAACAAAACAAAATTTTATTGGAGGATGCAGTGGATATTCTTAGAAAATTAAATGAAAGTATCGGATGATTGTCTGCCCATACAACGGTAATGACTTATGAAGATTTAATTGTTACAAGACAAATTGTCCTTGGAATAGGAAATTTAAATATATTTTATACATTAAAGGATGTCCGATAGAAAAAGAACATTAAAAGGGAATATGTTGCAAATATTATTTAACTAGGGTATCATATAAGTAGTAAGAGTGAATCTTTATTTTATGCTGTGCTGATAAAAACAGAAAGGACTGATTATATGGCTGTAGCATTAAAAGAAGATTACCAAAGAGCTTTGGATGAACAGAAAAAAGAAGTTCGAGAGCTTGTAATGGCAGGCTTGGAGCAGATAAAAGCGGGAAAGACAAAAAACTTTAATACTGTGTGTGACAGATTGGAGAAGAAATATAGAGATGAGGCAATATCAAATTAAGATTACGGAGTTGGCAGAGGAAGATTTAGAAAATGCTAGTGATTACATTGCCTATGAATTGAAACAAGTCAATAATAGTTGTAAGCATATTGATATATTCAGTCTGTAATTATTTAATATACTTCCAATAAAGGAAGTGAATCAGGTGTAAAAGTAGCTATGGTGTCAGCATCAGTCCCGGTAAATGCCTTCTGCATTTCAAGTAATTTCAGATACAGTGCATTGTGAATAATAAAAAGTAGATTATATCAATCCGATGGAAAAATTTTCGGTGCAGTTACTGCAACTAATTTGCTACTGAAAACTTTGAAAACGATGCGAAAAGAGCAATATTTTACGGAATAGATGTTCCCTAAATGTAGGAAATACCAGCATTTGTGAGTTGACAATAAAATATTTGGAAGATTGCAGAGCAGGAAGAAAATTTTTTCTGCTCTGTTTTAATTGTAAAATAAAAATCTTGTATAGGTTATAGGAAAAAACTATTATACAATTCCTAGTGGAATGGTATAATATAAAAAGCGGACAGACATATATATAAGGAGGGCATATGAAAATATCAACAAGAGGAAAAAATGCAATAAAGATAATGCTGGATTTAGCAGTTTATAACCATGGAGAACCGATAAAAGTCAAAGATATTGCTTCAAGGCAGAATATATCAGAAAAGTATTTGGAACAGATTATTGCGGCACTGCACAAAGCAGCTTTAGTCAAAAGTATCAGAGGAGCACATGGAGGATATGTGCTTAGCTATAAGACGGGAGAGTATACGGTAGGACGTATTCTTAAAGCAGTAGAAGGAAATATGTCATCGGCAGACTGTGTTGGTGAAAATGGAATCCAATGTGACAGTAAGAGTACCTGTGTAAGCTACAGGCTTTGGGAAAAGCTGGATACGGCTATGAATGAGGTTCTGGAAGGAGTTACACTGGAGGATATGCTGGAATGGCAGAACGGATTGCTGGCAGACCAGTATGTAATATAAATTTCAAAGGAAAGAAGGCAAATAAAATGAGTAAAGTTATTTATCTGGATAATGCAGCGACTACACAAGTAAGTGAAGAAGTGTTAAATGAAATGCTGCCTTACTTCAGGCAGACATATAGTAATCCTTCAGCAGTATATAGTTTTGCAGATGAAGGAAAGAAAGCGGTGGATAATGCCAGAGAGCAGGCAGCAGAGCTTATAGGAGCTAAGACAGAGGAAATATATTTTACAGGTGGTGGAACAGAGTCTGACAACTGGGCATTAAAGGCGGCAGCGGATGCTTATGCGTCAAAGGGTAAACATATAATAACAAGTAAAATAGAGCACCATGCCATTCTGCATACATGCAAATACTTGGAGGAACATGGGTACGAAGTGACTTATCTTGATGTAGATGAGGATGGAAAAATATCTCTTAAAGAATTAGAAGAAGCCATTCGCTCTGATACCATACTGATATCAATAATGACGGCAAACAATGAAATAGGAACTATTGAACCTGTTGCAGAAATAGGAAGGATTGCCCATGAAAATGGTGTGCTATTCCATACAGATGCAGTTCAGGCATATGGTCATATCCCGATAAATGTAGATGAAATGAACATAGATATGCTCTCTGCAAGCGGTCATAAATTTAACGGGCCCAAAGGAATAGGAATTATGTATATCCGTAAAGGAGTAAAGATTCGCTCATTTATTCATGGCGGGGCACAGGAAAGAAGAAGAAGGGCAGGCACGTCTAATGTTCCGGGAATAGTAGGATTTGGAAAGGCTGCACAAATTGCAGGAAAAACAATGGAAGAAAGAAATGTAAAGGAGACAGCTATAAGAGATTATCTGATAGATAGAGTTTTATCTGAAATTTCATATACAAGATTAAATGGACACAGAACGGACAGACTGCCAAATAATGTGAATTTTTGTTTTAGATTTGTTGAGGGTGAATCAATGCTGATTCTGTTAGACCAGTTGGGAGTGTGTGCTTCCAGCGGCTCAGCGTGTACATCAGGTTCGTTAGACCCGTCACATGTACTGCTTGCCATTGGACTGCCGCATGAGATTGCACATGGTTCATTAAGACTCACTCTTTCAGAGGAAACTACATTAGAGGATATTGATTTTGTAGTGGATGAACTTAAGAAAATAATTACAAGATTACGCAGTATGTCTCCATTGTATGAAGACTTTGTAAAAAACCAAAACAAGTAACAAAATTATATCTGCAAAAAGCAGAAGAAAGAGGTATTAAATGTATAGTGAGAAAGTTATGGACCATTTTAATAATCCGAGAAATGTAGGAGAAATAGAGAATGCAAGTGGTGTTGGTACAGTGGGAAATGCAAAGTGCGGCGATATTATGCGTATGTACTTTGATATTGATGAGCAGGGTATTATAAGGGATGTTAAATTTAAGACATTTGGATGCGGTGCAGCGGTAGCCACCAGCAGTATGGCGACAGAACTGGTAAAAGGAAAGACGGTTCAGGAAGCATTGGAAGTTACCAATAAGGCGGTTATGGAGGCATTAGACGGATTACCGCCTGTAAAAGTACATTGCTCCCTGCTTGCCGAGGAAGCAATCCATGCAGCATTATGGGATTATGCCAAGAAAAATAATATTGTTATAGAAGGTTTGGAAGAGCCGGTAGATGATATATCTGAAAAAGAAGAAGAAGAGGAGTATTGATATGAACAGGTTAAACGAGGACAGGGTAGAGAAATTGTTAAAAATTCTTTATCCGGGTTATTACAGTGATAAGGTATATAAGATATACAGCCTTAAAAACAATATGTCCGCAACAATTGAAGACGTTATATTTCATTTGAAAAAGCAGATTATGGTAGTGTTAAAATATTCGGGCGGCATATGAGGGTGATCCGGCGGCAGGAAGCAAAGACGAGGTGATTCTTTCTTATCCGGGAGTGTACGCCATTTCTGTATATAGAATTGCACATGAACTGTTTTTGCTGGATGTGCCGATGATTCCCAGAATTATGTCAGAATATGCACACGGCGTAACCGGTATCGATATACATCCCGGTGCCTCTATTCTGGGAGGGGATACTACGATTGAAGAAAATGTTGTAGTAGGTGGTAATACATTTGTTACAAAATCAATAGAAAAGGGAACAAGGGTAAGTGCTAAAGAACAGGAACTTAGTTTAAAAATTAATACGATTTGAGGTGGTAATGTGAAGCATATATTGTGTTTTGGTGATTCTAATACATATGGTCTTATACCTAAAAGTGGTGGAAGATATCCATGGGGAATCCGATGGACCAGCCTGTTGAATAATAAACTTGGATTAGAGGAATATCACGTAATAGAAGAAGGATTATGTGGAAGAACTACAATATTTGATGACCCTTTACGTGATAATAGAAATGGATTAAAATTGATTTCATCTGCTTTAGAAACAAATGGTCCTGTAGATGTTATAATAGTTATGCTTGGTACAAATGACTGCAAGACAGTATATGGTGCTACTGCCAATGTTATTGGCAAGGGAATAGCAAGGATAATAGGACAAATACGTTTATATTCAAAGGACAGTAAAATATTGCTTATATCACCCATTCATCTTGGTGAAAATGTGTGGGCAAATGAATATGATCCGGAATTTTCGCCTGATTCAGTGAAAGTGTCGAAAGGATTAGCAGATGTATATAAAAGAGTATCAGAAAAAGAGAATACATTTTTTCTTGACGCCGCTGTATTTGCTGAGCCAAGCAGTGAGGACAGAGAGCATTTAAACGAAGAAGGTCATGGCTTATTGGCAGAAGCTGTATATAGGAAAGTAAGGGAGATTATCTGACAGATGGAATTAGGAGATGATATAGATATAGCACTGCAGCAGATTGATGAAATGATAAAGGATGATTTTGTATTCGTTGATACTCGAAGCAAAATTGCTTATGAGCATGGGCATATAACCAGTGCCCTGTATTGGAATGGTAAGGATGACACCATTTGGTTACTGCCACAGAACAAGCTGCTTATCGTGTATTGCAGTTATGGTGAACAGAGTATTTCTGCAGCTAAGAAATTACGGCAAAAGGGATATCATGCATATAATCTGTCGGGAGGATATAGGGAATGGCTGCTGCATAATATGGAAGAACTCAGTGAAGAAGAAATCAGAAGATATGACAGACAGATTATTTTGCCGCAGGTAGGCAGTGAAGGACAGAAAAAACTGAAAAAAGCCCATGTACTAATCATAGGAGCCGGAGGGCTTGGTGCACCGGCTGCATTATATCTTGCAGCTGCAGGAGTTGGAACAATTGGAATTATGGATGCCGATATTGTAAATATATCTAATCTGCAAAGACAGATTATACATAATATAGAAACGGAAAATATGAATAAAGCAGAGTCTGCAAAGAAAATGATGCTAAATCTAAATAATGATATTATGGTAAAAACATATCCATATTTTTTAGATGCTGATAATGCAGAAGAGATTATAGAAGAATATGATTTTGTTATAGATGCCGTAGATAATTTTGAAACTAAATTTTTAATTAATGATGTATGTGTACTACATAGTAAACCATTCTGCCATGCAGGAATAATACAGTTTGAAGGTCAGGTAATGACATATGTACCGGGAGAAAATCCTTGTTACCGCTGCATTTTTGAAGAAATACCTGAGCGTGGGACGATACCTAACTGTAGTCAGGCAGGTATTATAGGTGCAGTAGCAGGAATGGTCGGAAGTATTCAGGCATTGGAAGCTATTAAATATATTTTAGATATTGGAGAACTTCTGACAGGCAAAATGTTTATAGTGGATGGCTTGTCAATGAGAACCCGTATTGCAAAGTTTGAAAAGATAAATTATAATTGTAAAGTCTGTGGTGACAGGAGAACAATAAGAAATATAAAGGTTAATGCATCTGAATATTCCATGGGTTTGTGCAGGAGGTAACAAATGAGCTTGATTTACAGTATGAAATGTATCATAATGAAGATATGCATAATGAACATGGTGACTGGCAGATGATTTTTGGAGTAGAGACATATCCTGAATATCAAAACAGAGGATATGCCTCGATACTGATAAATAAGATGATTAAGGAAGCAGAAAAAGAGAATCGAAAAGGGCTTGTCCTGAGATGTAAGAAGGAACTTATTCACTATTATGAAAAGTTTGGTTTTGTAAATGAAGGTATTTCCGGTTCGGTTCATGGGAATGTTGTATGGTATCAGATGAGGAAAGAATTATGAAATTAAGTAAAGTTTTAAAAGAAAAGAGTATTACACTTTCGTTTGAAGTATTTCCACCAAAAGCGGATTCGGCTTTTGAAAGTGTTAAGCAGGCAGCTTACGATGTTGCCGAATTGAAACCAGATTATATGAGTGTAACATATGGTGCAGGAGGAAGCACAAGTGATAATACGCTTGCTATTGCAGAAGGTATTCAGAAGGAATATGGTGTTACAACGATTGCCCACCTGACATGTGTGGGTGCAACAAAAGAGTCTATACGGAATTCTTTACTAAATATGAAAAATGCAGGAGTTGAAAACATTTTAGCATTAAGAGGCGATAAACCTAAGTGGATGGATGGTGAGCCATTTACGGATTATCATTATGCTTCAGATTTGGTAGAGGAGATAAAAAAATTCGGTGGATTCTGCATTGGAGGAGCATGTTATCCTGAAGGGCATCCGGATGCATCTGGTAAAAGTCAGGATATAGAGAATCTTAAGAAAAAGGTAGATGCCGGATGTGAGTTTTTAACAACGCAAATGTTTTTTGATAATAATATATTTTATGATTTTCTGAACAGAGCTGAAAGTGCCGGAATAAAGGTTCCTGTCATACCCGGAATTATGCCTATTACCAGAGCATCACAGGTAGATAATGTAATAAGGCTTTCAGGATGCAGATTGCCGGAGAGTTTAAAAAATATTACAGACAGATTTGCAGATGATAAAGATGCTTTGCTGCAGGCGGGAGTAATATATGCTTCCCAGCAGATTATAGATCTTATTGCTAACGGAATTACCAATATACATATATATTCTATGAATAATGCAGAAGTGGTGAGGAGAATTAGGGATAATCTTTCGGGAATTATAAAGGAATGAAAAAAGTTGTAAAAATAACAGAGAAAATCCGATACATCTGCTCTTTTTGGATATTGAAACGTTAAAACAAAACGTAATGGAAGAAGAGAGAGGTGAACTGCAAAAGGAGAATGTGCAGGGGATTTAAATGCAGTTTAACGAAAATGAGATGATTATAGTAAAACAGATTCCCATGGGTATAAACCCCTAAACCGCATTTGATGCTGATGACTTCTGCAAAATTATTATGCAGGAATTGTCAGCTTTTTTATTTTTTTGGTTTAGGAGGTTTATATGTTAACTAGTATTGCAATGATTTTATTATTAGGATTATTAGTGGGGTGGATTTTTTCAAAATGCAGATTACCAAGTTTACTCGGAATGATTATCGTAGGGATTATACTCAGCCCGTATTCATTGAATTTAATTGATGAATCAATTCTTATGATTTCAGGAGATTTGAGGCAGATAGCTTTGGTAATAATCCTTACAAGAGCCGGGCTGTCTCTTGACATTTCAGATTTAAAAAAAGTTGGCAGACCGGCAGTTTTTATGTGTTTTCTTCCTGCATGTGTAGAAATATTAGGGACAGTTGTTTTAGCACCAATTTTGCTTAAAGTATCTGTGTTAGAAGCGGCTATTATGGGAAGTGTAATTGCTGCTGTGTCTCCTGCTGTTGTTGTACCAAGAATGATTCGACTGATTGATGAGGGGTATGGAAAAAATAAAAGTATTCCACAACTGATTCTGGCAGGTGCATCGGTAGATGATGTGTTTGTTATCGTAGTATTTACAGTATTCACTGCGTTAGCATCTACAGGTAAAATGTCTATATCAAGTTTTATCCAGATTCCAATTTCTATTGTTTTGGGTATCATTCTCGGAAGTGGTGTAGGAATATTATTGGTTTTATTCTTTAAGAAGAATCATATGAGAGATTCAGTGAAAATACTGATAATACTTAGTATTTCTTTCTTGCTTTTGGAAGTACAAAATAGATTAGAAGGAAGTATTCCGATTTCTGGGTTACTTGCTATTATGAGTATGGGTATAATGTTGAAACAAAAATATGATGTCTTAGCTTCACGATTATCTGCAAAATATAATAAACTGTGGATTGGGGCAGAAGTATTTCTGTTTGTGTTAGTTGGCACAACTGTTGATTTGAAATATGCCGAATCAGCAGGCATATTTGTTGTATTGCTTATTATTGGAGCATTAATATTTAGAATGAGTGGTGTGGCATTATCATTAGTAAAAACAGATTTATCAAAAAAAGAAAGACTCTTCTGTATGGTAGCTTACACTCCGAAAGCAACAGTCCAAGCGGCTATTGGTGCAATACCGTTGTCAATAGGATTGGACTGTGGGAATATAGTTGTAACCGTTGCAGTATTATCCATTTTGATTACAGCTCCATTTGGTGCCATATGTATAGATAATTTATATAAGCGGTTATTGGAGAAGTAACAGACAAAAGAGTTTAAAGTATTTCTACAAATTGGGATTTGTAGAAATTAACAGAATCTGAATTTAGACAAGGAGTTTTTATGTATAAAAAATATATAGTAGAGGAATGGGAAGAAAAGCGTCACGCAAAAGACCCAAATCATTTTCAATATGCAAGACTGAAAATATATGCACCCGAAGAAAGCGATTTGCATGAAATCACACTGACCTATATCAAAAAGCTTGACAACAACGGGGCATGGGATTTTGATGTTCAGCATATTGATAATGAAAATCTGAATATCGTCACCTTCAAATGGAATGGCGGAGTGTGTACCTTAGATGCAATAGCAGAACTACATTTTTATTGTGAGCATACAATAAAATCTGAATGGGGCATAGAACCATAAATTCAAGTTTGTAAGCTTTTTCCATAAGTTTCCCCTATTTTCAAGGCTTTGTACAATACCAACCTCAAAATATGTATCCTTTTCCCTTGTTTTTGCCCTCATGGGCAAGTTACAAGGGAAAGTTTTTCTTATTCAGTTTTTGTTCCTAATTCATTCCCACAACCTTATCCAAGAGTTTTGCAGAATCCCGCTTAACCTCCCTTGTAGCGTGTGCATAGACATTCATGGTAGTGCTTACGTCCGAGTGTCCTAAAAGCTCCTGCACATCTTTTGGCTGTGCTCCGTTTGATAATAGGTTTGTTGTGTAGGTGGTATTCTGTCAAGAAAAAGTACAAATTAAACGTGAACTTTTTTCATAACATCCTTTTATCCTGCAATTAATTTCATTTTTCTTAATTCTTTATGATATTTCTCCTCGAATTCATTCGGTGATAATCTTTTTAAGCATTCTGTAATTTTAGGTGCTCCATAATTTTGATGTGATTTATTATATATCTCAAGAATTCTTTCTTTTAGTGCGTTTTTTCTAAGCTCTCTTTTAGATGGAAGCCTTTTCTTCCAGTTATTATATCCACTTCTTGAAACGCCTAAAATTCTCAGCACACCAGCAACATTCAGCCGGCATTCACCTGATTCCTTTAATCCATCTTCTGTTTCAGCGGTTTCAAGGTTTTCCAAGTATGCTGATTGCTTTTTTTAATATGTCTAAAGCATCCTGAGTATCTCTTAATTCTTTCTTTAAACGGGCTATTTCCTTTGCTTCATCACTTTCATAATTACCCCGGCCTCTTGTTGGGACTGTGTCATCATTTTGATCAAATTTCTTTGTCCAAGTCGATAAAGCACTTTTACTAATACCCAGATTCTTTGCACATTTACTAATGCCAAGTTCATGGTGCTCCTTCCAATATGTTACTGCATCTTTTTTGAATTCTTCTGTGTACTGTGTTGACATAATCAATTCCTCCATATTTTTTATTATACATCTATATTAAGAATTGTTCACGTCTAACTTGTACTATTTATATTCTACCACCAGAGTGATACTGTGCGTGACAGAATACAGAGTTATCAAAGAGAGGAATCTGCACGACAGTCAAAACAGACTACAAAGAGAAAAGACAAAGAAGCAAGATAGAAATGTATATCGAAAAGCTCACCTAAGAAAAGCTGATTGAGCTGACCGAGGAAAAATTTACAGTGCTTTCCTTTGGGTCTGTGGAGGAATAACTAAAAATTTTCCATACCAAAGAAGCGGATAGCAACTCTTTTCCGAGAAGTTATCCGCTTTTTAAATTATTTTGTAAAAGGAAACGAAACAGGCAATCGAGCTGCAAGAGCAGAGAAAGGAGCAGGGATATTTTGTTGTGATTGGAGGTGATATATGGTATAATTTCAAAGCTTCATAGAGCGACAAGTTAAAAGAATATGAAATTTTCTTGTAGTCCATAGATTATCTGCCATTGCACATATCTTTTATGAAATCAACACATTTGATGATTTGTGATGTTCAGTTCAGCCTTAGTCTCTCCTATAATTAAGTTATCAAATAAAAGGAGGATATAAGTTATGAACACAGATAAGATTTATGCAGAAGCACTTGTAAACGAGTATGCACCAAAGGAAACTTCAAAGGTATTGGCACTGAAGAAACTGGATAGAAAAGCAAAGCTGCCAGCAAATGTATTTGCTTATACATTTGGTATTGTAACTGCTCTAATTGCTGGTGTCGGAATGTGTCTTTCCATGAATGTAATTGGCGGAGGAACTATAGTATTTATGGCACTCGGTGTTATCATTGGAATACTGGGACTTGTAGGAATGGGAATTAACTATGTCATTTATAAAAAGTTAGTGGAAAATGGGAAACAGAAATATGCGTTTGAAATCCTTGAGCTTGCGAAGCAGATCAGCGATAATTTATGAGGAAAACTGATAAATGACGAAAGGAGGGGGATGAATCTTGAATAAATCGGAAAGCAAATATTTTAATACTGCCGCTAAGATGGATGAGGCACTTATCTCCCTCTTGGAAAAAAAGGATTTTGAATACATCACCGTAAAAGAAATTTGTGGCCTTGCAGGAGTAAACCGTTCTACTTTCTACCTTCACTATGAAACTACGAGAGATCTTCTAATCGAGGCATTGGAATATATAAATGCTCAATTTCTCGGATATTTTACAACAGATGCGGAGACAACCATAGAGAAGATTAAAAGTGGAAAACTAGAGGAGCTTATTTTTATAACGCCCTGCTATCTTACACCATATCTGGAATTTATAAAAGATCATAAAAGACTGTTTGCGGCAGCGTTGACAAGACCAGAAGCATTCCATTCCTATGCTTCTTTTGAAAAAATGTTTGAATATCTGTTTAACCCCATAATGGAGCGTTTCCGTATTCCGAAAGAAGAGAGAAATTATATGTTAGCCTTTTACATTAAAGGAATTATGGGAATTGTGACGGAATGGCTACGAAAGGACTGTGCGGAGTCGGTGGAAGTTATTACTGGTTTTATTATAAAATATGCACTTCCTACGGAGGGTATTAGTGGATGAAAGGATTACTTAAACAGTCATTTTCTAAATTCATGAAAGAAAGTGCATACAGAGCAGAAATGACGCTGTACTTTAATTTTGCGATAAATGTAATTTATGCAGTTTTTAAGACAGTATGCGGATTTGTTTATCATTCGGTATGGATGGGAACGTTGGCATTTTATTATATTCTTTTAAGTTTTATGAGATTGCTTTTGGTAAAGGGAACGAAACATGTAGATACGCATAAAAGATGGAAAAAATACTGCCAGTGCGGTTGGCTTCTGCTGCTGTTTACGATTGCACTTGTAGGAATGAGTATTTTAATACGAAAAGGGGAGGGGAGTATACATTATCCTGGTTATCTAATTTATGGTGTGGCAACATATACCTTTTATTCGATGGTTATAGCTATACGGAATGTGCATAAGTACAGAAAAATGAATGATCCAATATATCTCGCAAACAAAGTGCTCAACCTTGCTGTTGCAGTAATATCCATTTTTTCGCTTCAAGCGGCAATGTTAAGTACTTTTGGAGATGATCCGGATTTTAATCGTGTCATGGGGATTACAACAGGATTTGGGGCATTTGTAATTATCAATTTTATGACTGTTGTTATGATTGTAAAAGGTTATAAAGAAATTCGCTTAAATACCGCCGCAACAACAGAATGGGAGGAAAAATGAAGGCAGGAATTTATTTAGGACAAAAAAATATAGAAATAAGGGAGCTTGAAATGCCAGAGGTGGGAGACAGAGATGTATTGGTTCAGAATCTTTATTCCAGTATATGTGGCACTGATGTGGCTGTCTATAAACATGGACCAAACACCGGACACAGGGTAAACATTGGTGGGGAATTTGGACATGAGACTGTGTCAAGAGTAGTAAAAATGGGAAAGGATGTGTTTGATTTTTCAGTAGGGGAGAGGGTATATCCTTATCCAAGATATGCTAAGAACGATACTACAAGAGCGGGGACAATCGGTGGATTTTCAGAATATATATTAGTGCCGGAAGCAAAAAGAGAGCATTCCCTCTATCCCGTAGATGAGAGAATATCTGATAAATTAGCCAGTTTGATTGAACCGTTTACTGTTGGCTGTAGAGCCGCCAGAAGAGGCATGATCCCAGCTGGAATGGATGAGGCAACAAAAAAATCTGTTTATGTCAAAGGACAGAATGCAGTGGTATTTGGTGCCGGAACCATAGGCATTGCTGCAGCAGTAGCTTTTATGTATTTTGGCATGAATAATGTTATGGTATGTGATCTTTCTGATTATAGGCTTACTATGGCGAAGAATCTTGGCTTTGAAATATGCAATATGGATAAGGAAGATTTTCGAGTAAAAGCAAATCACATATTTGGTACAGCTCCATCCTTAAAGGGAGAGACTGCGAACATTGACTGTTGGTTAGATGCGGCGGGTGCGGAAAATATCTTGGAGCAATTTATAGAACTTGGCAAGATTGAAAGCAGATTTGTGACTGTGGCTGTAAATAATGCAATTAGGGAACTAGACCTTTTGCATATGACATATTCACAGAAAAGCATCATTGGTTCTGGTGGATATATGCCGGAGGATGTATGGGATGTACAGGAGATTATGGCAAGCGGCAGATGGAATCTGGAAAGTATCATCACGCATGAATTTGGAATTGATGATTTGGAAAAAGCAATACAGACTGCGGGAGAAGTAGCTAATGCAGGAAATGTTGTAATTCGTTTTAAGGTTGATTAAATTACTTTTGTTTATCCAATTAATTAAAAACTAAATAACTATCACTGATGTACTGGAATAACAAGCGGTAGGAATTATGGTTTGGTTGATTCAGCTATTTCAAAAAGATAGCAAAACCAGCCAGATCATTCAACGGTAAAATGAACGCCGCTTCGCACATCCGTTGACAGCTCCGTCCGGTTTTACTGGTGGGTAATCAAGGAGCGACAGCCTAAAGTGCTGCCGCCCCTCTGTATTACAAAAAATAGGGTGCTATCCCTAAAGTCTTGTCTATTACCATAATTCCAGAGAATCCTCTGCATCTACCCACATCTGCATATTGCCCTCAAGGTAAAGACGAGCATATTCTAATGGTTCATCAATAGCAAGGGCATTTAAAGCACATTCAGAGCAGGGAGTAGTTTTTAATCTTTTCTCAGCTTCCCAGCAGTCAATCCTAAGAAGATATCCTGAGGTAGTTGCTATGTCTATACTGTCATGGTGTATGTTGTATTCTGCATATATGATATTCATCTTATTTATCCTTTCCCTAAAATATTGTGAAAGCATTTCAATCAGTTCTTCCTGCCCAATTTATTCTGTGTTATAATTTGTTACAGGTTTTTCTTTCTCTTATTTTTGCCCTTATGAGAGTTCATAACATGAAGGAAAAGGATATAACAGTTAATAAATGCCATAAATTATGTCTTATCAGAATTCCAGTTTATCTCTCTCTGCATTTGCCTGATAAACTAAAATCTGGCGTTCGCTCATATACCATACTATTTCACAAGAAGTTAAAATTCGTACTTTTATATGTGGATATTCTTTATATTCCCTAACAATGAAAACCAGTATCATCAGTTTGTATTTTTTTTCTTTTTTCTGTGACTTATCACCCAATCATATATCTTTTCCCATTCAGACAATGTGCATTTGCTGAAAATAGTTACTACCTCATCAATATTTGATGAAAATTTAGTGTGTTCATACACATTATATTCATTTAAATATTTTTTTGCGTATTTTAATCCATCTTCAAGTGAACATTCAGAATCATTAAAAAATGAATTGCATATTTTTAAATAATCTTCATAATATGCCGGGTCTGCTGTCCCATCATCTGCCCATATATCAGGATTTATATTACTGATATAATAGATATATTCTTCACTCTTGTTTTTATCAGCGAAATACTCCTTATCCAAATAGTAAAATATACATAGCAGAACTTCATATTTTGTCATAAAATATCCTCCTGACTTTGAATTATGACATACCGGTAATGTGGCATATCTAAACCTCGATAGTGTTTTGTCCAAGTATCTGCAATTGTCATACCATTTCTAATAGCTACGTTTTGAGAGGCAATATTTGTATCTCTAATGATAGAACAAACTTCATCTGCTTTTAATATTTCAAAAGCATACTTTTTACAAGCCTTTGCAGCTTCTGTTGCATAACCTTTATGCCAATATGACCTATTTAAAAGATAACCTATTTCAAGAACTTCCGTTTCTTTCCATGGCTGCATTGTAAGTCCGCACTGACCTATCATTTCGTCGTTTTCTTTTAAAATCACTGACCACAATCCGAAGTTCAATTTTTGATAACGGGAAATCTGTCTGTCAAGCCATTCCTGTACTTCTTTATCGCTAAATGCCCCATTATATGCATACATTGTATCTTCATCTTGCAATATTTTGCACAAAGAATTAAAATCAGCTTGATTCATCTCCCGCATATATAATCGTTCTGTTTCAAGTATCATATTTACCTCCTCAATATTCAGTTTTTCAGTCTGATAAAATTGGAAATTGTCATTCAAGTGCTATAAGGTCTGTTCTTTCATAGCGATTATGTCCTTGTAATTGCTTTTTGTATTTCCAACACTTAATTGCTTCCTCTAAAGATTTTCCTTGATTGTCTGCAAAAAAATCTCGAATATAAGTATTGTACTCGAACTGCTTATCAATTTTTGATTTCCCTTTTTTCTTATCCTCAAGAATTTGATAGTAAGCAGCAATCGCTTCTTTATAAGTTTTTCCCGTATTATTCTTTAACCATTTTTGAAAAACTACATTGAATGAAAAAACACTTCCAATATGTTCTTTAAAAAATGCTCTATGCTTTTCCGAACAAACGAAGTCTGCTTCAATTTTTGTATCTTCACTAATGGTAGATATTGTTGCTGATTTTTTTCTTGCTGTTGGAGCAGACATTAACTTACCCGTATCAAGAAAATAAGCAATCCTGTCTGCTATTTCCATTTTCCTCCTGAAGCAGGAATACCATTTTCTCTGCAAAAGTTTACTAATTCCTCTTTCAAATAATAGAAATCACGGAATGTTTTACTATCTAAATTCCTATCTAAAACAGGTCGTTCACTCATATATATTCCTCTTTTCTGTACATCAGATACCAATTTATGATTTATCCATATCAGCTAATCCAGTGTGAAAAATAAGGTTCTTTTTCAATCGCATTCATCGCTTCATTCACAGACATAAAGGCTGTATGCCAGCCGGAACAAAATTCGTTTCGACTATGGGGAGTATCACACCAGGCATAGTAACAAAGACATTCCCTGTCGTCCGCAATTTCAGGGGGATCCTCAAAATCTCCTGTGCCATATAAAATAGTACTTTCTATAATAATAACGCTATACTCTAATACATTGTCATATAGCAAAATCCCCTGCTTCATAATTTTACATTCGTTTAAATCAAGCATAATCTTCTCCTCAATCAAATTTTGGTCTTTTTTCATATCTGCTTCCATATAGTTATGGCTTGTACTGCTAATATAATATCATAATCATATTCCTGTTTCTATCATATTTGCATTGAATTTTTGTGTGTTGCAATTATGGGAAAGAGTTGTAAATAAATGTGTTTGATATTTGCGGATAGGGCAGAAGAAAAGCAATTAGATTTCCTAAATGTTTAATGTTTTTCTTTGCGGAAATAGATTTTATTATGACAAAGAAATATCAATAACACAAATGCTTCTAAGATAGTCATAATTAAATATGGAAATGTATTACCGTTATTATCAACAGGATTTATTGCAAATATATGTACAGCTAAATTCCATGAAAAATGATATGTCATTGCGGATATTAAATTATCATTTGTACAATCCATCAAAAAGCTATATATGTAACTTTCAATTATACAACCAATTGAAAATAGTATAATTGGGACTTGTATTCCATTCATCAAGAAATAGTGGTAATGCCATAAGCACCATACTGTACCTACAATAAAAGGCACCATACTCTTTACAAATATTTTCTTTTCAAGTAAAGGTTCTAAATAGCCTCGCCAGCCTATTTCTTCTGCAATAAATGCCCATAATATAACAATTAATTGAGTAAAAGAAATACTATATAATATAAAATCAGTCCTGAACCAAAAGCAAAAAATTAATTTTGCCAGAAGCATTGTTACGCATGAAATGATAACTGGAAGAAATATAGCGATTACTAAGTGCCTTGAGTGAAACATGTTCTTAAAAAAGTCTTTACATCTTTTGTTTATCATAATTACAATAGTAGCTGCAATGCTTGGAGAAGCAGCTTCAATTCCGTAAAGTACAAATTTAATCAAGGTGTTAGTTATAATTGATTGAAGTATGATGGATATGAGAGGAAGCAAAAAAGCGATAAGCAAAAATAAGCTCATTTCTTTATATGTTTTATTCATCATATACACCTCGACTTTCTAAACCTACTTTTTAATTGTTTAATGGTATTATTTTAACATAAGCATATACACAAGTCGATTGAATTTTAAAAATGCAGTTTGATAAAAAGGAGTTTATTTTATATAGATATTTATAGTATGATAAATATAGGTAAGTAGAATTTAAAATGAAAAAATTGGAGAAATAGTTACAAAGGGAGGTCTTTACAATGGGAATAATTAAATTGATTTCTACAGAAAATAAAATGCAGGCAGAACTGACTATACAAATGTTAAAAGAAAATGGTATTAATTGTTATTATATGGAAAATGGAGCCGGCAGTTATATGAATATTACTTCCGGTTTTTCGGTATTTGGGCAGGAAATATTTATAAATGAAGAAGATAAGGATAAGGCAGAAGAATTAATAAATATTTTCAATGAAAAAGACCGGGAAACGACAGGGCAGCAATATAACAAAAAAATAAGAAAACCGATATTGGTATATCTGGCACTGATTCTAATCATGTTTATAATTTCGATAGCATTTGTAATATTAAGTTGAAATTTCTCCCTTTATGGCTGAACCGCTACATATAAAGTAACAGTTCAGCCATGCCATTGTCGGGCGTCCGCCATATAGAGAATAATATATAAATAAAAATATTTTTTAAATCGCTTGACAAAAGAAATAAATAACGTATAATGTAGTTATCGAAACTACATGATATATATTATAAAAACTATGTATGTGGTGTGAAAGGTGGTTTAAAATATGGACTATTCAATGAATAAAAAGCAGGTAAGGCTATACAAGATTGAGATACCAAAATATACATTAGGAGAAGAACTGATAAGTTCTATATCACATGGTGCAGGAGCAGCACTGGGAATAGCAGCACTTTGTTTGTGTGTAATAAGGTCAGCATCTTTGAACAATGGATTGGCACTTACAAGCAGTTGGATTTTTGGAATTTCAATTATTGTTTTGTATAGTATGTCATGCATATATCACGCATTGAAACCTAATAATGCAAAAAGGGTTATGAGAGTATTTGACCACTGTACAATATTCTTGCTTATTGCCGGAACTTACACACCATTTACATTGGTTGCACTGCATGGAACTGTGGGATGGACATTATTTAGTATAATATGGGGAACGGCAGTAATCGGAATCATCTTAAATGCTATTGATATGGAGAAGTTTAAGGTTATATCCATGATTTGTTATCTGGCAATGGGATGGGCAGTAGTATTTACATTTAAGCCGCTTTTAATGGCAGTCAGTATGTCGGGAATAAAGCTTTTAGTAGCCGGAGGCATTGCATATACGGTGGGTGCAGTTGTATATGGAATAGGAAGTAAAGTCAAATATATGCATTCAATATGGCATTTCTTTGTATTGGCAGGAAGTATTTTACATTTTTTTGCAATTTATAATTATGTATTGGTTTAAAATTCAGCAAGCATGAATAATACCGGAAACATTTCCCTTGTGGAACTGTCTCCGGTATTTTATAATGTAAATATTAAATGTATTTATCAAAATATGAAAAGGAACCAAAATAATGATTAGACAATATTTGGAAAAGCATGAGAGAAGCAGAAGTGTATTTGAAGTATTATACAGGCTGATGCCTGCTATAGTGTTTGTTATTTATGGATTTATGATAATATATTTGTTTGTGAACAGAGATATGAGGCTGCGTAAGGTGATAGATGTTCCGCTTATAGTGCTTTTGGGAATTACGGTTATAAGAAAATTGTTAAATGAACCAAGACCATATGAGGTAACAGGAATTCCGCCTCTGATAAAGAAAGATAAGAAGGGGCAGTCATTTCCGAGCCGTCATGTGGTATCTGCGGTTATAATATCTATGGCGGGTCTGTATTTAAACATATGGCTGGGAGTTATTCTTTTAATAATAAGCTTTACTATTGCAGTTATGAGAGTAACGGCAGGAGTTCATTTTGTTAAGGATGTGGCAGCCGGATTTGCAATAAGCATTATTTCAGGTGTCATTGGATTTTTTATATAAAACCGGAGGAAAATCATGTTTGAGAAAATATTTACGTATTCATCAATAGATAAAAAAGAAAACAGAGTAATTGGAATAATGGATATTATAAAGCTGGTATTGTTTATATTTCCGGCAGCAGGATTAGTTATGGGACTATTTTCATGTTATATAATGTATATATCAGATGATATGTACGGTAATATATATTATGTTATAGCATTTATGCTTATGGCTATAATATTGGTATTTATGATTAAATGGTTAAGGGAAATGTTTATGGTATATGCCATAGGTAAGAACGGAAAACTTTACAGATTTAAAATGTTCGCATTTGCAATGAGCTATATGGGGCTGGGCAGCAAAATAGGAGACATTACAGGGAAAGGATTGGGCAGGCTTCAAGGAACATTTGAACTTATGATGAAGATTAAGAAGACTATTGAAGATTTAAGTAATGAAGAGCAGATAGATGAGATGTTTTCTCAGGGATATGTGGTGGAACTTTGTGATGTAAAGGTTAAAGGCAGGAATAATGAAAGAATAAAATTCTCTGCATCATGTATGGGTAACAGTACAAAAAAGACTGTGAATATATCTGTAAGAAAGGTATATAATGAATGGGAAAATCTTTTTAAATACATAGAATTTGTATCAGAGAATCCTGACAGTTCCATAAAAGATTTTACCTTTATAAAAAAGACTTCATATGAAGATTTTGCCATTAAAAAGCCATCTTATATAAAACGGGTTGCAAGACAGTCGTTCGTAGTTATAACGATAGCTGCATGGTTAGGAATGTTTACGTTGAGCAGTGATATTAATAAACAAAGTAAAATAAATGCAGGATTCTATACTGGTGCAGAGGCAGAGATATTGAAGGTGGAAAATGCAAAAGGAAGAAAAAGGGATGTTTCCATAAGATATTATGCGGATGGAAAAGAATGTAAGAATACATTGACTACAGACAGCAGCAAGTATAAAGAGGGAGAAGAGTTTGAGCTATTTTATAAGAATGAAAATCCCGAAAAGTATTTTATTTTTGCATTTGAACAGCATGTAAATCATAAGCCTGTACTGGTACTGTTTTTGTTTGGTGAGGCTATAATTTTAGTTGCGAATATAGATTTAAAAAGTAATAATTAGAAAAATTATTGACTTTTCATATCATATCGTGATAATATTATGAATGTATGCGGGTATGGCGGAATTGGCAGACGCGCTAGATTTAGGTTCTAGTGTCAGCAGACGTGCAGGTTCAAGTCCTGTTACCCGCAGTAAATCAGGGATTTTGGATTGTATTATGAATCTGAAATCTCTATTTTTTTAATATAAATGTAATTAAAAACAGTAGGCAGGTTTGGTAAGAATGGAGGATAAAATTGATAAAGATATTTACATTTGGTTCATGCATTTCCAGAGATATTTTTAATCATACATCAGAGGAAGATTTTCATGTAACATTAAACATCCAGAGGATGTCATATGCATTAATGCCATTAGAAGGATATCCGTTAAAATATGAAGAACTGGATATGGAATATCTTGATGATTTTCCATGGGAAGTAAAGATGATGGTAACAGAGGTTTCAAAAAGCTGTCTTGATATGGCGAAAGAAGCGGATGCAGATTATGTTGTTATGGATTTGATTGAAGAGAGGTTTGACTTTGCTGAATTTGTAATAAATAATAGTACATACCGTTGTGTAAAAACAGGACATTTTGAAAATTATTTTAACAAATATCTTAAAGATAAGGTATCAGGATACCGGGAATTATCTATTGACGAATATACAGACGAAGAAGTAAAAAAATACTTTGAAAAGTCAATACATGAATTATTAAAGAGATTTCCAATAGATAAGATAATAATGATAGAAACTTATTATGCTCAAAATATGATTGATGATGATGGAAAAGTATCAGAATATGAGGATAAACAGGAGATTGTAAAAATAAATAAAAGATTAGAAAGACTTTATGGAATAATGAAACAGATTCTAAATGAATGCAGTGAGGATGGAAAGAATTATAATTTGATAAAATGTGAAGATAATATGGGATATGCAAATCATAAATGGGGACCATTTCCTGCACATTATACGGATGAATTTTATATAAATGCAGGTCAGAAAGTAAAAGAATACTGTAGTATTGGAAAGTCAGGGCTGATATAATGAAAAATTTATTACAATATTTAAAAGACTATAAAAAGGAAAGCATCTTAGGACCACTATTCAAATTACTTGAAGCATCGTTTGAACTGTTTGTACCATTAGTAATGGCTGCTATTATTGATACCGGTATAGCAAACAAAGACAGAGGATATATAGTGAAAATGTGCATTATAATGGTGGCATTGGGAGTTATAGGGCTTATATGTTCTGTTACTGCACAGTATTTTGCAGCAAAAGCAGCCGTTGGATTCTCAACAAAGTTAAGGCATGCACTGTTTGCACATATACAGAGTCTTTCATTTTCTGAAATGGATGATATAGGAACATCTACAATGATTACACGTATGACAAGCGACGTGAATCAGGTGCAGTCTGGAGTAAACATGGTGCTCAGGCTGTTTTTGCGTTCTCCGTTTATTGTATTTGGTGCAATGATAATGGCATTTACCATTGATGTAAAGGCAGCATTAGTATTTGTGGTTATCATACCTCTTTTGTCGATAGTAGTGTTTTTGATAATGGCATTAAGTATTCCGCTATATCGCAAAGTTCAGGTACAGCTTGACAGAGTTCTTGGCATAACAAGGGAAAATCTTGCCGGAATAAGGGTTATACGTGCATTTAATAAGGAAGAGGAAGAGAAGGAAAAGTTTCATAATGCACATGATGAACTGACAGGACTTCAGATGTTTGTGGGAAGAATAACAGGATTAATGAATCCTGTAACATATATTATTATAAATGCAGGTATATTGGTATTGATATATACAGGTGCAGTTCGTGTAGATAACGGAAATATTACACAGGGTCAGGTGGTGGCACTGGTGAATTATATGTCACAGATACTTGTGGAACTGATAAAACTTGCCAATCTGATTATAACTGTAACAAAATCACTTGCCTGTGCTAACAGGATATCAGACATAATGGATATACATTCATCAATGAGCAATACGAATAATCCTGTAAATGAAAAAGATACGGAATATGCGGTAGAGTTTAATAATGTAAGTTTAAGGTATAATGATGAAGGCGAAGAGGCTTTAAGCAACATTACATTTAAGGCGAAGAAGGGTGAAACTGTAGGCATTATAGGTGGTACCGGCTCAGGTAAATCTTCTGTTGTTAATATGATTCCAAGATTTTATGATGCAGTATCAGGTGAAGTTAAAGTTAATGGGGTAAATGTTAAGGATTATGATTTAACGAAACTTCGTGATAAAGTGGGTATAGTTCTCCAGAAGGCAGTATTGTTCAAGGGAACTATAAGAGATAATCTTAAATGGGGAAATGAAAATGCCACTGAAGAGGAAATGGAAAATGCATTGGCAATATCGCAGTCAAAAGAGTTTGTGGATAATAAAGAAGGAAGGCTGGATGCAAGAGTAAGTCAGGGAGGAAAGAATCTGTCGGGAGGACAGAGACAAAGACTGACAATAGCAAGGGCAATAGTTAAAAATCCGGAAATCCTTATATTGGATGACAGTGCATCAGCACTTGACTATGCAACAGATGCAAAGCTTAGGAAATCTATAAGTCAGTTGACATATAATCCTACAGTATTTATTGTATCACAAAGAACATCTTCGATAAGGTCGGCAGACAGGATAATAGTTATGGATGACGGTAAAGTTGCAGGCATTGGAACGCATCAGGAATTGCTTGAAAAATGCAGTATATACAAAGAAATAAATGATTCACAGCAGTCAGGAAAGGCGGTGGTCGGTAATGAATAAGCAGATATTTGTAAAAGTTTTGAGATATATTAAAAAGTATTGGTTCTATATGGTATTATCAATAATATTTGCGGCTATTACAGTGGCACTTACCCTTTATCTGCCTATACTTACAGGTGATGCGATAGATTTGATAGTTGATAAAGGAATGGTGGATTTTGGAGGTATTCTGGGAATATTTAAGAAGGCAGCAGTAGTAATAATAATTACGGCAGTATCTCAATGGGGAATGAATATATGCAATAACAGGATGGCATATAATATAGTACAGGATATAAGAAATGAAGCATTTAAAAAGATAGAGATTCTGCCTTTGAAGTATGTGGACGCACATTCAAATGGAGATATAGTCAGTCGTGTTATAGCTGATGCAGACCAGTTTTCAGAGGGGCTTCTTATGGGATTTACCCAATTATTTACAGGGGTAATGACGATATTCGGAACGCTTATATTTATGCTCACTATAAATGTGAAAATTACACTTGTGGTAGTGATAATAACTCCGGTATCTCTTTTAGTGGCAAATTTTATAGCGAAGAAAACATTTGACATGTTTAAAATACAGTCAGAGACAAGAGGAGAGCAGACCTCTTTCATAGATGAAATGATAGGAAACCAGAAGGTTGTTCAGGCATATTGCCATGAAGATGAGGCGATGGAGAAGTTTGATGAAATTAATGAAAGACTGGGAAAATACTCATTAAGGGCGATATTCTATTCATCACTTACTAATCCATGTACGAGATTCGTAAACAGTCTGGTATATACGGGGGTAGGTATAACAGGTGCCATATCCGCAATAACAGGGGGCATATCAGTAGGACAGTTATCATGTCTTTTAAGTTATGCAAACCAGTATACAAAGCCGTTTAATGAAATATCAGGAGTAATAACTGAATTACAGAATGCATTGGCATGTGCTGCAAGAATATTTGAACTTATAGAAGAAGAACCTCAAAGTCCTGAGCCTGATGATGCATCAGTGTTAAATAATGCAGACGGAAATGTATTACTTGAAAATGTGTATTTTTCATACAGACCAGAGCAGAAGCTTATACAGGATTTTAATCTTAATGTGAAGCCGGGACAGAGAGTTGCCATAGTGGGACCTACAGGATGTGGCAAAACTACAGTTATAAATCTGCTTATGAGATTTTATGATGTGGATAGCGGAAGTATTAAAATTGATGGAGAAGATATAAGACATATTACAAGGGCGAGCCTTAGGACTTCGTATGGAATGGTACTGCAGGAGACATGGCTCAAATCAGGAACTATACGGGAAAATATTGCATTTGGAAAACCGGATGCAACGGATGATGAAATAATACAGGCTGCAAAGGCTTCTCATTGTCATAGTTTTATAAAGAGAATGTCTAAGGGCTATGATACAGTTATAGGAGAGGACGGGGGAAGCCTTTCACAGGGACAAAAGCAGCTTTTATGCATTGCAAGAGTAATGCTTTGTCTGCCGCCTATGCTTATACTTGATGAGGCAACATCTTCGATAGATACGAGAACAGAATTAAAGATACAGAATGCATTTGCAGTGATGATGGAAGGACGTACAAGTTTTATCGTGGCACACAGGCTATCAACCATACAGTCCGCAGATATAATACTTGTTATGAAAGATGGTAATATTATAGAACAGGGAAACCATGAAACGCTGCTTAAGCAGAAGGGATTTTACGCAGAATTATATAATAGTCAGTTTGCTGTATAAATCCTGTCAGAGTGTCAATACTTCAAGTGAAGAAACAATTGTGAGGTTATCATAGGTTAGTCACAGGAGGATTGTCATGAAAAGTTTAAACGTCTGTATCAGATATATTGTGATATTGGCTGGTTCCGCAGTATATGCTGCGGGAATCAGCCTTTTTCTTAATCCGAACAATCTGGCACCTGGAGGAGTCACTGGTATATCAATAATATTAAACAGATTTACACCATTTGCAGTAGGCACGTTATCATTTTTTATAAATATTCCTGTAATGTGCATAGGACTTTGGAAATTAGGCAAAAAGGTAATGGTATCAACAATCATTGCAGTAATATCCGGTTCTTTCTGGATGAATGTATTTCAGGGATTTGATCCAATAACTACAGACAGGATACTGGCTGCAACGGCAGGTGCTGTATGTGTTGCCGTGGGCATTGGTGTTGTATTTAAAATGGGCGGTACAACAGGCGGAATGGATGTAATTATAAAATGCATAAGAAAAAAATATCCATATATAAAAACCGGAACATTGTTTTTAATATCAGATTTGACTGTAATTGTAATATCAGCCATAGTTTTTAAAAATTTTGAGGTGGGAATGTATGCAGGAATATCTGCATTCATATGTTCAACAGTTCTGGATATAGTATTGTATGGAAAAGATGAGGCAAAACTTCTGTTTGTGATAAGTGATAAGGAAAAGGATATTACAAGAAGGATACTGGATGAGATAGATATAGGAGTTACGGAGATACAGGGAATAGGTGCATATACCGGAAGAAAAAGGCAGGTAATTATGTGTGTAATGAAAAAACACAGATTGCCGAAGGTAAGCAGGATTGTGGCGGAGGTAGATGACAGGGCATTTATGATAATATCTTCTGCCAGTGAGATTTATGGAGAAGGATATAAGAGCTATCATGGCGGGCAGTTATAATCAGATATCCATATTTAAAATAGAAGGAAAATCCATATAATATGTTGAATATTTAAGATTGACAATGTATATAAATCAGTATTAAAATATAGTTATAGCTATAGAAACTTAACTTGACACGCAAGTTGAGTATAGAAAGGGGAGTTATGCAACAAAAATTTTTAAAGGAGATGGTAAAATGGGTTTTAGGAAATGTAGCATGAAAATTTTAGCATCCATTCTTACATTTTTGATGGTATGTTCTGCTATATTTACAGATGGTGTAATTAGCAGTATCCAATTGGCATATGCGGATCAGGGTGTAAAGGATGCACAGCCGGCAGAGGAGGCTGAGGCTGCTCTTGAAGAGGACTCACAGGATACAAATATGTGGTACAATCCCAACAGTAGTATGCAGGATTTTAGGGATGAAACCATTTATTTTGTAATGACTACAAGATTTTTTGACGGAGATCCGTCCAACAATGTGCAATCTTGGGAGGGAACTAGTTATAATGGGGATGAAACACCATGGAAGGGCGATTTCAAAGGTCTTATTGAGAAACTTGATTATATTAAGGCACTTGGATTTACGGCAATTTGGATTACTCCTATAGTGAAGAATGCAAGTGGATATGATTATCATGGTTATCATGCACTAAATTTTAAGGAAGTAGATTCAAGATATGAATCTGATGACTGTACTTATCAGGATCTTATTGATGCGGTTCATGCCAGAGGTATGAAGATTATTCAGGATGTTGTGTTTAATCATACCGGTAATTTCGGAGAGGAAAATCTTTTGAATTTATTCTCAAGGGATGATAATGCTAATCTTGCTGAGATAACAGAATGTATGCTGCCAAATCCGGCTTTCTTCCCTATGGATTATTTTTCATTGGAACCAGGTCTTCAGTATCAGATGAGACTGGACTATATGAAAGATTTACAGGGCACAGGAAAGGACGAGAAAAATCTGTGGCATCATTTTGGTAACTTTAACTGGGATGATTATACCTGTCAGCTGGCACAGATAGCAGGAGACTGTGTGGATCTTAATACGGAAAATCCGATAGTATACAAATATCTTGTGGAAGCGTATGGACAGTACATAAAGATGGGGGTAGATGCATTCCGTGTAGACACGGTAAGACATATGTCAAGACTTTCACTGAACAATGGATTTATAAGTCAGTTAAATGATATATATAACGATGTTCATGGAACTACCGGTGAACGTAATTTTTATATGTTTGGCGAAGTGTGTACCAGATACAGCAGCGTTTGGTACAGGGAAGTACCGGCACTGTCCACACCGTTCTACACATGGAAGGAATCAAAGGAATATCCATGGATAGATGATGAAAATGATTTAAAAGCGTATGAAACAAACATGGCTTCTGCGGAGGCACATTATGAAGATAATTCTACGGCAGCAGATATAGCTAAACAGCCGACAAGCGATAATGCATTCCTTAAAGGGAATGAATATCATACACCTGATTATTCTATGTCGTCAGGACTGGATGTAATTGATTTCCCTATGCATTGGAATTTTAAGGAGGCATCAGGTGCTTACAACATTGCCGTAAGTTCTGATAAGTGGTATAACGATGCCACCTATAATGTGGTATATGTAGATTCTCACGATTATGCACCGGATCATGCACCTGAAGATGAGAGATATGCAGGCTCGCAGGAGCAATGGGCTGAGAATCTGAGCCTTATGTTTACATTCAGAGGTATTCCATGTATCTATTATGGAAGCGAAGTTGAGTTTATGAAAGGTGCACCTATAGATAAGGGACCAAATATTGCTATTAACGAGACAGGAAGAGCATATTTTGGAGATTATATTGAAGGAAGTGTGGATGTGGCAGACTTTGCAAGGTATACCAATGCTACAGGAGCCATGAAAGACACGCTTAATCATCCTTTGTCACTTCATATTCAGAGACTTAACAGATTACGTGCTTCTGTTCCGGCACTTAGAAAAGGACAGTATTCAACGGAAGGCTGTGAAGGCAAATTTGCATATAAGAGACGTTATACGGATTCTACAACAGATAGTTTTGCATTAATAGCATTAACAAGCGATGCTGAGTTTACAGGTATACCAAATGGTAAGTATACAGATGCTATTACAGGTGATGTTAAGAATGTTACAGACGGAACACTTAGTACCAGCGGTATAAATGGCAAAGGTGATTTGAGAGTATATGTTCTGGATACAGCTCTTACTAAGGCACCAGGGCTGATAGAAGGACACAGCGATTATATGTCAGGTGAAGGCGGAGATGTAAAAGTAGATACAATAAAGCCTACAGGTATTACCATGACAGGAGAGACAACATGCACTCTTGACCTTGGAGAAACTTGTACATTTACAGCGGAAGTATCACCTGCAGATGCTACTAATAAGATAATAACATGGTCATCCAGCGATACATCCGTAGCTACAGTAAGCGGAAACGGTAAGGTAACAGGAAAAGGCGAAGGAGCTGCTACAATTTATGCAGCTACCAGTAATGCCGAATCAGCAGATTATACTAATAATTCAGGTCTCGTAGCAAAAGCACAGGTAACAGTAAAAGCATCAGGAATTAAAGTAACATCAATTGTTTTAAGTAAAAATGCGGTAACTTTGGAAGAAGGAAAAGCAGAAAAAATAACAACTACGATTGTTCCGGGAAATGCAAGTCCTAATTATGCGGCACTTACATGGAGTTCAGCCGATACTTCAGTAGCAAAAGTAAGCAGTAACGGTATAATAACAGCAGTAAAGGCAGGAAAAACTACGATAACTGTCAGCACAGTTTCCGGTGTATCTGCAACAATAGATGTACAGGTAAAAGGTGCTGAAGTACATGGAAATGCAATATACTTTAAAAAGCCGTCAGGCTGGGGAGATAAGGTATATGCATATTTATGGGCTAAAGATGCAGCAGGTACGGTTACTTGGAAAAATAAGGCATGGCCTGGAGAAACTATGATTCTGACAGATGAGAAAGAAGGAATTTATGGTGTAAGCTGGCCGGATGGACAGACGGACATAAATGTAGTGTTCAGTGATGGCAGTAACCAGACTGACGATTTGAAACCGGTTATAAATGCATGCATTGATAATTCCGGAAATATAGTAAAGGATGAAATTCCAACAAATGCTTCAAATGAAAAAGAAGGAAAGGTCATAGTCAAATATGTAGATGAGTCCGGCAATGAAGTAGAACAATCAAAAGTGCTGACAGGAACTGTAGGAGTTGTCTATACAACAGCAGCAGTTAAGGTAGAAGGATATACATTAAAGTCCAATCCTGATAATGCAACAGGAGTATATGAAGAGACAGATATTACAGTGACCTATGTATATCAGAAATCTACAACCCCAACGCCTGAAAAAAAGGGAAAAGTCATAGTAAGATATGTAGATGAGTCGGATAATGAAATAAAGACATCAAAAACACTGACAGGAGTAGTAGGAGAGGACTATGAGACAGCAGAAGCTAATATAGCAGGATATACATTAAAGGCGAGTCCTGAAAATGCAAAAGGAAAATATACAGAGGAAGATATTATAGTGACCTATGTATATCAGAAAAACGATATAAATGAAAAAACAGGAAAGGTTATAGTAAGATACGTAGATGAGTCGGATAATGAAATAAAGGCATCAACTACACTGACAGGAATGGTAGGAGCGGACTATGAGACAGCAGAAGCTGAGATAGAAGGATATACATTAAAGACGAGTCCTGAAAATGCAAAAGGAAAATATACAGAATCAGATATTACAGTGACCTATGTATATCAGAAAAATCAAGTAACTGAAAAGACAGGAAAGGTAATAGTAAGATACGTAGATGAGTCGGACAATGAAATAAAGGCATCAACTACACTGACAGGAACCGTAGGAGCAGACTATGAGACGGCAGAAGCTGAGATAGAAGGCTATACATTAAAGACGAGTCCGGCTAATGCCAAAGGAAAATATACAGAGTCAGACATCACCGTCACTTATGTATATAAGAAAAACACAACTACGGAATATAAAGAGGTTTCAATATCTTCA